>NZ_JBSSEC010000002.1:0-909411 GCF_054061335.1 Hymenobacter sp. UYAg731
GTTTCTTTCCTTTATTTCCCGTTCCTGCGATTGGGAGTGCAAAGGTAAGCAAAAGTTTTGAACTGACAAGCAAACAAGGAAAGTTTTTATTTTTCGTTCGTTTCACTTTTCAAGTCTTTCCGGCCTCCTATCGAAGCGGGGTGCAAAGGTAAGGTACTTTTTTCGACTTTCACAAGGGCTTCCGAAAGTTAATTTTCGAGGGCTTTGTGAAGCGGGCTCGGGGTGCCATCTTGGGAGGGCGGCCGGGCAGTTCCTCGTTTTCAATTTGCTGCTAGAGCAGTTGCTTTGGCAGAACCCGGCGTCCGGTTGACGTTTTGGGACTGCAAAAGTAGGAGGATTTTCTGGGCTTACAAGGGGTGGCGGGAAGATTAGAGCTTGGGCGCAGTTAGGTGAAGGGCGTTTGGGGGAATGGACTTTTAGGAATCAGGGACTTAGCGGGAGGAGTAATTTTAATAAAATTCAGCGGATGGGCTCAGGGGCGAAGAATTCGGTGAGGTTGGGGCGGTATTGGCGGGGGCGTTGGGCTTCGTATTGCTGGATTTGGCGGCCTAATTGGGCGAGGAAGGGCTGGCCGATGGTGTCGTATTCGTAGGCACCATCGTTGATGATGCCGTCCTGGTTGACGTAGAGGACGGCACTGAGGAGGAATTCGGACTGATGGAGGGAGTCGGCAAAGTAGGCGATATCGGCGAGAAAGCCGTGGGACATTCCGACGATGTTGTAGATACGGAGGGTGGATTGCTGGGGGATTTCAAGGTTGCGGCCGTAGTAGAGGTATTTTTTGTAGGCATCGAAGTAGCGGGCAGGTGCGTAGGCATGGAAGCCAGACTCGTGGGGGGTGGCGTGGAGGTAGCGCCGGAGGAAGGCGTAATCTGGGGGGGTGAGGCGGAAGCGTTGGTTGGCGGGGACGGATTCGGGGAAGATGATGCTTTGGAGAAGGGCGGTGATGTCGGGGAGCGGGAGGTGGTTGGCGGTGGTGAAATCGTAGGGTTCGGGGATGACGCGGCTGCCGGCCTGGTGGGCGCGGCCTTTGAGGACGCGGCCGAGGGGGCTGGTATAAGGCGTGGGGTTAAACTTGGCGGGCTCTTTATATAGGGTGTCGCCCTGGGGAGTGTGGAAGCTGATGGGGTTGGTGTGGCGGTTGGCGGCGGTGTCGCAGGGGGCGAAGCGGCGGGTGATGCGGGCGTTGGGGTAGCCTAATTCATGGAGGCGCTGGTTGAGGGGGCGCTGACCGAGGAATTCGTAGAGGCGGTTGTAGGCGAGGTTGTCGCTGACGAGGAGCATGCGCTTGACGTAGTTGCCGACGGTGGCGGTGCGGTCGGAATCGGCGGGGGCGGCGAAGGGAACGGGGGTTTGGCAGCGCCAGGCGGTGCCGGTGGCCATGATGATACGGCGGGTGAGGGCGGGGTTGTGGAGGTCGTTGAGCTTTTCGAGGGAGAGAGCGACGACTGGGAGTTTGACCAGGCTGGCTGGGTTGAAGTACTGGCGGGGGTTGAGGTGGTAGGTGTGGGGGGTGAAGGTGGGGTGGTTATGGGCGTCGCGGTTGATTTGGGTGTAGATAATTTGGAGCTCGTATTGGGGGTTATTGGCGACGCGCTTTAGTAGGGGGTTGGCGTTTAGGAGGGAATCTAGTAGTGGGGAGTCTGCGGGCGTTGACCTCACCCCACGGCCCCCGAAAAATGCTTGGTCGCATTTCCAAAAAAGAGGGGGAGCCAGACGAACTGCTTCAGCGGCTATGGTTATTGTCAATAAAAATGCTACTCCTATTATATAGTATAAGGAGGGGCGGGGTTTGGGAGGCGTTTTCATAGGATATCGAAATAAAAAGGGCCGTGATGTTGCCACCACGGCCCTGTGGGGCTGGTTTTATACGGGGTTAGTCGGCCAAGGGGACCTGGCGCTTGGCTAGGAGGAGGTTGGAGTCGGTTTGACGCCAGTTGTAGCCGGTGCCGAACGGGAGGGCTTTGGGTTTGTGGAGGGTGTCGCGGTAGGCGGCGGTGAGCTCGGGCTGGTATTGCTTGGCGAAGAGGTTGATGGGGCGGCGGTAGGTACCGTAGTAGTTGAACTGCCAAGCACCTTTCTGGAAGTACTTCATGGCGATACCGGAATCGTCTTGCAGGATGTAGCGGCTGCGGCGGAGGACGGTGCGACGGACCTGGTTGAAGTAGGATTTGTGCATGAGGTAGGTGGCCGACTTCACGTAGGTAGTGAGGGGGCCGAGGTGGCGCACAAATTCGAGGGGAGCTTTTTTGGCATTCAGCTTCCAGTCGCTGAGGTCGGCGGAGAAGTAGTAGACGGTTTTGGGCTGGCCGTCGGGGCTGCGCAGTTTCATTTCGACGCCGGGGATAGATTTCGGGTCGGGGGTTTGGGTGGTGTCTTTGGGAGCATCCTGGAGTGTGCCAGTAGCATCGAGCTGCACGGGGCGGATGGCGGTGATTTGGTTGCCGGTGCGGGCGGCGAAGAGCATCATGAGTGGCAGGGCACCATCGAGTTCCACGGATTTCAGGTCCACGGCCATGTCGTTGGTGCGGAAGAAGCTAAAATTGAGCACCGACCAGAGCGAGGTTTTGACGGCGGGCAGCAGTTTGGGGTTTTCGAGGGTGGTGCGGGCGGGGATGCTGCCGACGGGTTCGAGGCCCATCAGGACGTAGGTTTGGCTGGTGGGGAACATCGTGACGACGTTCAGGAAATCGGGGCCGCTGAAGGGGTAGAAGATGGTAGGGCTGTTGGCGTGGACTGAATCGAGCTCGGTGTTGGCCCACTGGGTCATGCGGGTGGTGTGGGTGGCGCGGTATTTCTCCCAGCTTTTGTCTTGGTCTTTGGCGAAGGCTTGCCAGGCGGGCGTGGCGGCCAGGGTGGCAAGGTCGCTGTGCTGGCTGGGCTGCTGACCGCCAAGGAACAGGGCCACGTCCTGGGCGTAGGCGGTATCGGGGGCGGTAAGGCGGTTGGGGCGCGGAGTGGCTTTATTACCGGCGGCGACTGGCGGTGCTGATTTGGTGGAATCGAGGGCATCGGCCGTGGTGGCCATGGTTTCTTCCTTAGCGGAAGTAGGGGTTTCGGTTTTAGTGTTCGACTCGGAGCAAGCGGAGAGCAAGAGCAGAGCAGCGGGCAGCAGCCGGAGCGCAGCGGTGCGGAGGGACATTATATATAGGAGTGATTGAAGGTGCAAGTTACGGAGGGGCTCGTTCGCCTGTAGCACATGCTTCAGCTTGTGCGTCGTCCGGCGGTTTTGTGCCAACGGGCACAAACTGAAGCATGTGCTATAAGCTGCTGCTGCGGCTCGAAGCTTCTGCAGAAACTGGACGGCCGATGCGCGTGGTAATGAAGTAGACCAATGCGCCTACGGCCAACGTAGCCAGTCCATATAGAGACTCCCAAGGCTTATCGCGCAGGATGAAGGCCAGGGTCCAGCCACTCAACCCCAGAAAAAGGAGCGGAGTGAAAGGATATCCCCACGCTTTATAAGGACGCGGCAAATCGGGCCGGCGGAAGCGCAAGACGAACAAGCCGAGCACTGTAAGAAAGGTGAACAGGTTCAGCACAAAGCCGGCGTAGACCAAGACTTCCTTGAACTTCGGCTTACTAATAAATACTAGCGTAATAGCCGTTTGCAGCAAAAGTGCCCGCACGGGGATACCAGCGCGGCTTTTGGGGGCGAGGAAGCGCAGGGCGGGCAGGTCCTCCCCCATCGTCTGGACGATGCGGGGGCCGGCGAAAATCATCGAGCTGATGGTGGAAACCAGTAGGGCAGCGATGACACCGCCCACCAGCCGGCCGCCGAGGGAGCCGAAAAGGGAAGTGGCAGCTACGAAGCCGACTTCGACTTGGCCTTTCAAGCCGGCTATGGAGGTGGAGCGAAGGAATACGAAGTTCAACCCTACATATAATAGGAGTACAATGGCGGTGCCGGCCAGCAGGATGCGTGAGAGGTTGCGCTTGGGGTTTTCGATTTCGCCGGTGACGTACACGGCGGCGTTCCAGCCGGAGTAGGCGTAGCTCACATACACGAGGCTCACGGCGAAAGCGGGACTGAGCAGGGCGCGCCAGCCGGCGGCATCGGGCAGGAAGCTGATAGGCTGCTCCTCCCCTACTACCATGCCCGCGCCGATAAAAATGACCAGCACGGCTACTTTAAGAGCAGTAATGATGATTTGGAGACGGCTGCCGACGCGGGTGCTGCTGCCGTGTACTACCGTGAGGGCCAGCACCACGGCCACCGACAGCCATTGCGGCTCCAGACCCGGCCACACGCTTTTGGCATATTGGCCCAGCGCCAGCGCGGCCAGCGCCGTGGGAGCCGCAAAGCCCACCGTGGCCGAAACCCAACCCGAAAGGAAGCCCAGCGCGGGGTGGTAAATCTGGCTCAGGTAATGGTATTCGCCACCGGAACGGGGCATGGCCGAAGCCAGCTCGGCGTAGCTTACGGCCCCGCAGAGGGCAATAAGGCCGCCCACCAGCCACAGCATCAGCAGCGCGAAACCACTTTCTATATCCATCACCTGGAAGCCGAGGCTGGTGAAGACGCCCGTGCCCACCATGTTGGCGATGACGATGGCCGCGCCGGTGAGGAAGGTTATTTTATATGGGGTATGGGTATTCTCTGGCATGGTGCAAAGATGCGAAGCATTATTGCGGCCATCTGTCATGCTGAACGCAGTGAAGCACCTTGCCGCGTCCGAACGACTTGTTCAAACGTGATAAGGTGCTTCACTGCGTTCAGCATGACAGGTGGAATCCTTGCTACTCCACGGTGCTCGCGGCTTTCGGTTTTTTGTAGAGCGGCACGGTGCTGCACGGCTCACCGTACATGATGCTGCTAGTGACGGGGAGCAGCTTTTGCATGATGGCCACGTAAGCGAAGGTGGGCACAGGCTTGTCGCCGCAGCCTTTCACCACCACTTTGCCATCGCGGTATTCTTCGATATCAATCGCGGCGATGGCTTCTTCGAACAGCGACTGCTCCAGGGCATCGAGGTTGCCGAAGACGTAGCGGTGGGCGTGGTTCTGGAGCTTAGTGGCGAGTAACATGTAGGCCCAGGTGGGCACAATGGCATCGGCCGAGCAGGTGATAGCGACATTTTTCTGGTCGTATTGCGTCCAGTCGTGGGTCTTTACGAACTCGCGGAAGTCCTTTTCGCGCAGCATGAGGCCGTGGAAAAGGTTATCCTTAATGTCATACACCACGCGCTCGCCGGGGTGCTGCAGTTCTTCCAGGTTGAGGGTAACGAGGCCAGAGTTGGCGACACGGTTGACGAACAGGGGTTCCATAGGATTCTATTTTTAGTTACCAGAACGTCATGCAGAGCGCAGCAAAGCATCTTTACCGCTGAAGTAATCATTTACTATTGCAGTAAAGATGCTTTGCTGCGCTCTGCATGACGTTTTACTACTTTGCTTTCGGCGTGGTCGTGTACACTTCTTTCAGATAAAATGGCTCGTAATACGCCACGTCCTGAAATTCCTGCCGATGATAAGCGGCGACGGCCAGCGCCCCCACTGCTACCGCCGATGGCTCGATGCCCGCTAGGAAACCGGCCTGCGCCGAATCCCCCAACAGCACCTGAAACTTCGCCGCGCCATTGCCGAAGAATAACACGAAGTGGTGGGCCAATTGTTCGGCCAGCGTATCGGCGTCGAGGAGGAGGGGCGTGGGCACGAGCAACTCCTGCCCATCGTGGGTATACAGCGCGGCGTACACCTCCTGCCGCCGGGCATCCAGCATGGGGCAAAACAGGAAATTCTCCGGCCGGGCAGTACCGGCCGCCACCTGCGCGGCCAGCGCCCGCAGCGTGCTTACGGCCACCAGCGGAATATCCAATGCGAAGCACAGACCCTTAGCCGCAGCGGCCCCGATGCGCAGGCCAGTGTAGGAACCGGGACCGTCGCTCACGGCCACAGCGGCGAGGTAGGCGAGCGCATGGCCGGTGTTGGCCAGCAGCTGCTCGATGAGGATGGTGAGGTGGGTGGAGTGCGACTTATCGAGCCGCAACTCGGATTGGCCGACTAAGGAGCCGTCTTCGAGGCGGTGCAGGGCCACCGAGCAGACGGGGGACGAGGTTTCGAGGGAGAGGAGAAGCTTAGGCACCTTTTTTTAACAGACTAGAAACCGAGTTGCCCCTGCGTTCCTCGTGGAATGTGCTCATGCACTTTGACCACTGTGTAAGATTTATTAATCCATGTGTTGGCAGCCTCATCGAAAATTTTGAGCGTTTGCAGTTCCACAATAAGAACGTCACCATTTGCAAACCGCTCCCCATTCTTGACTTTGGCTAGAAAATCTGAATCATTGACTTTAGCAGAAATCTTAATCCCTTTGTAGTAAAAAGACCAACCTGTCTTGTCCTCAAAAGAAAGCTTGTTGATATTGAGCCGGGCTTTTGTCAAATCAAAATTCTGATTCGAGCCGTTTGCAGGTAATGTAACTGGTTCGGCTAATTCAGCAAAGTCCTCCTTCTTAACTTCAACAAGTGCTTTGCCTTTAGAATCCGTAATCTCGAAGGCTTCGATTGAATCATCAGATGCTAGTGCGTCAAACTGCTTCTCCAATGCACTCGTGACAATAGGGTTTTGATAAACCCTGTACACAGTTTGGCTAATGGTTACCGTCCCACCGCTTATTTCCAGTTTGACACTACCATCTCCTTGAGAAATTTCTTTAACAGGTACAGTATCAATTTTATCGCCCTCCTTCTTTTTGGTTTTTACAAGCTTAACTAGCCCTATCACACCTGCAAGAGTAGCGACAACTTCTTTAGCTAAATCAACATTATCCTTAGTGAAAATTTGACTTATCTTTTCAAGTAACGAGAAATCCAATTCAAGATGAATCAGGAAGCTGCCTTTCTCCAACGCATTGATTTTAATATCTATTTTATGCTGAGGATTAAGCTCTTTATTAATTTCTTGGATGACAGGAGTCATCTGCATTAAGCTATTGAGAAGCGTTATAGCATCGATTTGATGCTGTTGCCCATCGTACTTGATTTTAAAATCGTTTTCGTACGAGTTTTCCATGAAATCTGCGGTAGAATCGGTATAAAAGAAATAGCCTAGCATAAGCTCAGAACGCCTTTAGTTTTACTAAAGTTTGTTCTGAGCTTATGCTAGGCAAAGCTAGCTTAATGCAAGCTACTTCGTCCCGGCCGACTTGCGGGCGCTGGCGGCCTGACCCGTGGGCTTCAGCAGGGCGGCGTAGCGGTTTGGGTCGTTCAAAACAGCGACGGCAGCAATGATATTGGGGTCGTCGTCAAAGCCGGCTTCGGTGCGGCCCTTCTCGAAATAGTAACGTGACACGATTTCCTGCTCCAGTAGCTCCTTGATTTCGGGCTTGAAGCGTTGCAGGTCGTTGGCCTTGTTCACGGTCACTTTCTTGCGGATGGCTTCGAGTTCCAGCTTCACGTCGTCGTAGTGCTTTTCCTCTTTCACCTTCTTGCTGAGGTCGGTGAGGGCCTTTTCGGCGTCGGTGCTGTAACTGATATTCTTGCCCTGCAGGTAGGCCACGAACTTCTGGTAGTCCACATCCGAGAGCTTGAACTGGCGGGCGGGCACGATGGTGGCGTGCTCGGCGCGGTAGCGGGTAGCGTAGTCGAAGAGGTAGCTTTTCTGGAGCAGGATGCGGGTGATGTCGGCGATTTCGCGGTCATTCACCTCCACGTCGGGGGCCACGCCGCCACCGTCGTACACGGTGCGGCCGGCAGTGGTTTTGAAGGCCGTGCGCAGCGAATCGGGGAATTTGCCCAGCGTGCCGTCTTCGCTGCGGTGGGCGTAGTCGATTTCCTGGATGCAGCGGCCGCTCGGGATGTAATACTTGGCGGTGGTCACCTTCAGCTGCGAGTTGTAGCTCAGCGGCCGGGTGGCCTGCACGAGGCCCTTGCCGAAGGTGCGCTCGCCCACCACCACAGCGCGGTCGTAGTCCTGCAACACGCCCGACACGATTTCCGAGGCCGACGCCGAGCGGCTGCTCGTGATAATGGCCACCGGAATCTGGGTATCGAGCGGTACGTCGAGGGCTTTATAGGTTTTGTTCCACTCCGTCACCTTGCCCTTGGTGCTCACCACGTCAAGACCCTTGTCGATGAAGAGGTTGGAGATATTCACAGCTTCATTCAGCAGGCCGCCGGGGTTGTCGCGGATATCGAACACGATTTTCTTCGCGCCCTGCTCCTTGAGCTTGCTCACGGCGGCGCGCACTTCCTTGCCCGCATCCACCGTGAAGCTGCCGAGCTGGAAGTACCCTACATCACCGGAAATCATGCCGGTATAAGGCACATTGTCGACCTGAATTTTATCGCGGGTGATGTCGATTTGCACCGGCTTGTCCTGGCCGTAGCGCGTCACCAAGAGCTTCACTACCGAATTGGCCTGGCCCTTGAGGAGCTTGCTAATGTCGCCGTTCGACTTTTTATCGACCACCACGCCGTTGATGTCGAGGATTTCATCGCCGGGGAGCAGGCCGGCTTTCTGGGCCGGGTAGCCTTCGTAGGCGCTTTGAACTACGGTTTTGCCATTGCGCTTCACCACCGAGGCTCCGATGCCGCCGTACTGCCCGGTGGTCATGGTGCGGAAGTCCTCGATATCGTCCTCCGGAATGTAGTTGGTATATGGGTCGAGCGAGCGCAGCATAGCGTCGATGCCCGTTTTCACCAGCTTGGCGGGCGTTATCTCGTCGACGTAATACGTGTTGACCTCCTTGAAGAGTGTAGCGAAAATGTCCAAGTTCTTGGCAATCTCGAAGTACCGCTCATTGTCGGAAGCGGCGCGGAACGATACCAAACCCAGCGTGCTCAGGGCCAGCGCGGCGAGTAGCTTTTTGCGGATAGTCATACGGAATACGGGTAGCGGGTCATCACGAATCTACGGGGCCGGCGGCGAAGCAGATGCTGCCTCAGGCGTCGTGCCCAGCAAACGATGGAAAGCGGAAATTAATTTTCTTTCCACCAAAGCCAAGGGACTTTTTTCCTTCCCCGTGAAGATAATACCCAGCAGAGCGATTTCGTGCCCGTTAGGTTGCTCCGTGAGCCGATATTTATTGAGCCGATACGCCTCGCGGATGAGGCGTTTGAGCCGGTTGCGGTCGACGGCCCGCTTGAAAGTGCGCTTGCTCACGCTGATGAGCACCTGCGGTGGAGCCGTGGTGGGCGCGGCCGCTTTTATGCAAACGATGCGCAGCGGGTAAACGCCAAAAGAGGAACTCTGTTTGCTGAACAGCTCTTCGATGAGCTTCTTGCGGCACAGGTGCTCCTCTTTCGGGAAGGTATATTTTCTCTTTGCCGTGGGCAGAGAGTCATTAGCAGTTAGCTCGTTCACAATGCGTACTTGTCGGCTGCCGCTTCAGCAGCAACAGCATCTTTGGGAAGGCCAAAAATAGCGAAGCCGCATTGCAGCGACAGAAATAAACCTGTCTCAGCAATGCGGCACTCGGCCAGCTAATAGCCAGAAGCTCTCAGCTAACGGCTAGTGAATACTAGCGCTTGTGCTTGCCTTCGTCGGATACGGTGAGGCGCTTGCGGCCTTTGGCACGACGACGGGCCAGCACGTTGCGGCCATTGGCGGATTCCATGCGGAGACGGAAGCCGTGCTTGTTCACGCGCTTGCGCTTCGAAGGTTGATAGGTGCGTTTCATCTTATGTGTAGTTTCAAGTTGGGCCGGCAAAGGTACGGAATCGGTCTGGAAAAGGCAAGGCCCTCAGCCACTTTTACGCGGGGGACGTTAGCGGGCAGTAGCTTTAGTCCCGTTTAACCCCGTTTTGGCAATGATTCACTACCACGTTTCCTACGAAAACCCGCTCACGTTTTACCTCCAAATCCAGTTCACGCTGGATGTAGCCACCGATGCGACTGCCCCGCTGGAACTCCAGCTACCCGCCTGGCGCCCCGGCCGCTACGAGCTGCAAAACTTCGCCCAAAAGATTCAACGCGTGGTGGTTGAAGATGCCGCTACCAACCAGCCCCTCCCCTATCGCAAGCTCACGAAGGACCGGTGGGCAGTGCCCAACGCCACCGGCCGCACCATCCGGGTGCGCTACAATTTCTACGCCCACCAGATGGATGCCGGCGGCTCCTGGCTCGATGAGTCGCAGCTGTACCTGAACCCCGTGCAGGCGCTGATGTATGCCGAAGGCCGGCAGCTTGAGGAATGCGAACTGACGTTGGCATTGCCGGAGGGTTGGCAGGTGGCTTGTGGGTTGCCGCAAACCGCACCGAATGTGCTTTCCGCGCAGAATTTTGACCAACTGGCCGACTCGCCGCTGATTGCCAGTCCCACACTCACGCACCAGCAATATGAGGCGGGCGGGCTACCTTTCCACGTCTGGGTGCAGGGCGAGGCGCTGGTGAACTGGCCGAAGCTGCTGGCCGATTTTAAGGCATTTTCGGAGGAGCAGCTGACAATGTTTGGCGGTTTTCCGGTGGCGGATTACCACTTCCTGAACCAGTTTCTGCCCTACAAGCACTACCACGGCGTGGAGCACAACAATTCCACGGTGATTACGCTGGGGCCGGCCGAGCTGATTATGAGCGAAGGACTCTATAAGGAGCTGCTGGGCGTGAGTTGCCACGAGCTGTTCCATACCTGGAATATCAAGAGCATCCGGCCGGCCGAGATGCAGCCCTACGACTACAGCCGCGAGAACTACTTCCGCACCTGCTTCATCGCCGAGGGAATCACGACCTATTACGGCGAGTACCTGCTGGCCCGCAGCCACGTCCGTACGCCCGCGCAGTATTTCGAGGAATTGAACATCGTGCTGCGCAAGCATTACGACGATGCGGGCGGCGACAACCTCTCGCTGGCCGATGCCAGCATGGACCTCTGGCTCGATGGCTACAAGCCCGGCGTGCCCGACCGCAAGGTGTCGGTGTATCACAAAGGCGCCTTGGTGGCCATGCTGCTGGATTTGACTATTCGGCAGCTTTCCGGCCACGCCCGCAGCCTGGATGACGTGATGCGGCGGCTGTACGAGGAATTCGGCAAGACTGGCATCGGCTACACCGAGGCCGACTACGTGCGTCTCGTGAACGAAGTGGCCGGGCGCGACATGCATGCCTATTTCGACAAGTTCATCTACGGCACCGCGCCGCTGCTGGAGCCGCTCAACCGGGTACTGCACACCGTGGGCTGCCAACTGCTGGTGGGCGAAAATGCTTCGGCGTCGGAAGGGCACTTCGGTTTCCGCACGGTGGTGAAGAATGAGCGCACGGAGGTAACGGCCATCTGGCCCAACTCGCCCGCCGCTGCGGCCCTGACCGTGGACGATGAAATAGTAGCCGTGAACGGCCGCCGAGTGGATATGAATCTGCAAAGCCTGCTAAGCAGCGGCGCGCCGGCCTACGAGGTGAGCGTGTTCCGCCAGAACCGGCTGCTGACGGTAACGCTGGCCGCCACGCCGGACATCAGCTTCGGGCAGCGTTATGCGATTGACAGATTGGAAACGGCCGATGCGGCGCAGCAGCGCGGGTTTCAGCAGTGGCTGGGGTGGGAATTCTAGCGGTTCAGGCCGGCACCATCAATTGCCACCGGCCTGAACCGGCCTATCGCTGAAACAGCGATACCCTATCGGTGGTCACCAGCCGTTTCTTGGCGGCTTGGCCCGTATACACGGCATTGTCTTCGGTATCTTGGGTGATGAGCGCGCACGACCCG
Organism: Hymenobacter sp. UYAg731; assembly: GCF_054061335.1. Classification (NCBI taxonomy): domain Bacteria; kingdom Pseudomonadati; phylum Bacteroidota; class Cytophagia; order Cytophagales; family Hymenobacteraceae; genus Hymenobacter; species Hymenobacter sp. UYAg731. Next base: position 11,642 of record NZ_JBSSEC010000002.1, read on the forward strand.
ATGATATTATGCTGGCCAATGGTGGTTTTTTCATGGATAATGGCCCCCATACCGATGAATGTGCTGTTGCCAACCGTCACACTGCCCCCCAGAATAGCCCCGCTAATGAGAACATGACTGCCAACAACGCTGTGATGGCCCACGATACAGCCAATAACCATCACATTGTCCCCAAGGGTTACGTATGGATGCACCATGGCGCTGGGGTCAATAAATGCATTTTCCCCAACCACCAAATCCGGCCAGATATCGGCTCTGGTTGAAATGTAGCTGGCAAACCGGTAGCCCCGGGCTTTGGTCGATTCAAAGATTTGCTGCCGGGCCTGAACTTGCCCAAGCGCAACATGCAAGTGGTAGTCCGATGGCGGGTAGCAGTTGCTCATCTCTTCAAAAGCTACCAGTGGCAATCCCATGAAAGTGGCGTTGGCAGACGGCAGATAGGCCGCATCTACACAAAAAGCGACGACCTCGTGGGGACTGTCGTGCGTAAAAAAATAATGCGTCAACTCGGCGTGTCTGCCGGCTCCGTAAATAACAATTTTCATAGGGCAGGGCTGTATAAACCGGGATTAAATGGGTCTCTGGCGAGGACTCCGGACCCAGCGGGCTACGACGCCAACGAAGCTTTTGAAATTCCGGGGAGTGTAGGAGCGCCACATCAGAGCGACTCTTTTGAGCGTGGTAGTGGCTTCCTGCGGGAGGCCGTGCTTCACGTAGCCATCGGCAGCGTCCAGGTATTGCTTATAGAATTTCCTTCGCAGCGTGGCCGCGTGGCGGGTGGGGGCATAATGCACCACCAGCCGCCGGTACATGGCCAGAAAGCGCTTTTGTTTCCATACGTGCGCGGCACTGCTCCAGCTGCCTCCCGGATGCACCCGGTAGCAACTCATGGTGTCGGGCAGCAGCTTGGCCTTGCCCTTCTCGGCATAGAGAGAAAAAAAGGGGAAATCCAATGGGTAAGTCCCAAATAACCAACCCGGAACCGGCCGAAGCACGTTACGCAGCATTACCGAGCTTGTTTGAAGAATGGTACGACCCAGAAAATCCTCAAAATCATAGACTTCCTTGGCGTGGCTGGTCACCGCATCCGCTACCGATGGGTCGGTATGAATAATTTTGACGGGGTGAAAGCAGATGCTGAAGTCCGGGTGAGCATCCAGCCATTGCACCTGTTTGGCTAGCTTCCGGGCGTCGGTCCAGTAGTCATCGCCCTCCACCAGCGCAATGTATTCACCGTGGCATTCCGCGAGGCAGGCCTGGAGATTGGCTCCGGGCCCCACGTTGCGCGCTTGGTAAATGGGTTTGATGCAGGCCGGAAACCGAAGGCGGTAAGCTTCTACCAAAGTGCGCGTTTGGTCAGTCGAGCAGTCTTCGCCCACAATAACCTCGTACGAAAACGCAACCTCTTGCCGCAGAATGCCTTCCAGGGCCTGCTCGACGAAGGCTTCGTGGTTGTACGTTAGCAACACAATGCTGACTTTGGGGCGCGGCACCGGCATTAGTTGGCATGCATGAAGGTTGGAACAGAGTCGGGGCGGGCCTGGGGTGCCAGTGCGGTCCGAATAACAGCGGCTATTTGCCAAACTTCCTCTACCGGCAAATCGACATAAAAGGGTAGGCATAGCACCTGCGTAACCAGCTTCTCTGAAATGGGGCAGTGGGCTCCCGTGTGGTAAGGAAGACGATTCAGGGAAGGAAAGAAATACCGACGGCTGCCAATGCCCGCCGCTTCCAGCTGCGCCTGCACCCCCACCATCTGAGCTTCGGTGGAGAATATAACCGGGAAATAGGCGTGGTTGTAATCCGTTCCGGGGGCTGAAGCCGGACAGTAAAGCGGCAAGCCTTCCAATGCCTCGCGGTAGGCCTCCCCTAGCGCGGCCCGCAGCCGGATAAACTCCGGCACCTGTGGCAGCAGGCAGAGCCCCATCGCCGCATGCAACTCCGAGAGCTTCGCGTTGGTACCCAGCACCTGTGGCTGGCCATCGACCAGGCCGGCAGCCTTCAACAGCCCTATTGCCTGATGCAGCGCTGGGTCATGGGTAATCAAGGCGCCGCCCTCGCCCGTATGAAATAGCTTGGTGGCGTGGAAGCTACAAGCCGTCACGTCGCCATACGCCAGTACCGAACGGCCATTCACCCGCGTGCCAAAAGCATGGGCACCATCGTAAATAACCTTGAGATTGTGTCGCCGGGCAATGGCTTCAATCTGCACAACGTCGCACGGATGGCCATACACATGTGTGGCCAGAATAGCCTGCGTACGTGGCGTAATGGCGGCCTCAATCTTGCTAGCATCCAGGCAAAAAGTATCGGTTTCTACATCCACAAATACCGGCTGGCAGCGTTCCCATAGAATGGCTGCCGTGGTGGCCACAAACGAAAAAGGAGTAGTGATGACTTCACCAGTCAAATTCAACGCCCGAATTGCCAGTTGCAAGGCAATTGTGCCGTTGGTAGTCAGCTGCAAATGCGCTACGTCCAGAAAATCACACAATTCCCTTTCTAATTGCTGCACCAGCGGTCCATTGTTGGTCAATTGGTGCCGCTCCCATATTCCGGTCAGGTAATGCGTGTATTCTGCTAGCGCTGGCAGTGCAGGCTGCGTAACGGGAATGGTGATGGTAGTAGAAACGTGAAGCATATATAAAAGCACGAGGTGATGAAAAAATAAAAAGTATTATATATAAATAATATATTTTTATTGCAACTCAAAAGGGTGTCAATAATCCCTTAGCAAAATTTATTCATTTTTTATTCTATTTTTTCAACGGTAAATATACGGCCGATGTAATGGTTTCAATCTCTATTTTCACGTTGCAACCAACGCCAAAATTATTAGCCCAAATAATTCGGCGGTATCGCATAAACATGTGATGTTTGACTAAAGCCGGGCATATATAACTCATAGAAAAGACCCCGCCGGACGAATCCGACGGGGCCTTTTCTATCAATTTCGCCGCAGCTAATTCCCTTTCTTGCCGGGGCCTTTGCCGCCGCTTACCGACATGGGCCGGTTACCGTTCGGGTTGCTGCGGATGTTGTCGACGCCATGGCCGGCGCTGTTGCCATCGGTAGTGTTGCCGTGAGCGGAAACGTCCATCGTGTTTGGGCTTTGCACCTGGGTGCTTTTCTTTTTGGTGTTGGCCGCAGGGTTAACGGACGTTTTTTCGTTCTGAAGGTCAGTGTCTTTCTTAGCGTGTCCCATGGCGGTATTTGGTTAGGTGGTGGATAAGAAGTTGTACCCATCCGCCGCCAAAAGGTTGCTTGGAAAAATGTTAAGCCGGCACATTGGCAATGGCCGAAACCGGCATCACTTTTACCAACTCGGCAAACTGGGCTTCGCGGGCTTCCACTTCCTCAGCTGAGAGGTTGAGCAAACGCTCGGTGCCGAACTTCTCGACGCAGAACGAGGCCATGGCCGAGCCGTGAATCACGGCGCGCTTCATATTTTCAAAGCTGATGTCGTCCGTGGCAGCGAGGTGGCCGATGAAGCCGCCCGCGAACGTGTCGCCGGCACCGGTGGGGTCGAATACTTCTTCCAACGGCAAGGCCGGAGCGAAGAAAATCTTGTTTTTGTGGAAGAGCAGGGCACCGTGCTCACCTTTCTTGATGATGAGGAATTTTGGCCCCATGGCCATAATTTTCTTGGCGGCTTTCACCAGCGAGTATTCGCCGGAAAGCTGGCGGGCTTCTTCGTCGTTGATGCTCAGCACGTCCACCATTTCGATGGTGGCGATGAGTTCTTCGAGGGCAATGTCCATCCAGAAGTTCATCGTGTCCATCACAATCAGCTTGGGGCGGTTCACGAGGCGCTGGATGACGAGGCGCTGTACCTGCGGGGCCAGGTTGCCCAGCATCAGGTACTTGCAGTCCTGGTAGGCGTCCGGGATAATGGGGTCGAAATCGGCCAGCACGTTGAGCTCGGTAACGAGGGTTTCGCGCGAGTTCAGGTCCTTGGAATAGATGCCCGACCAGAAAAACGACTTCTCGCCCTGCTTGATTTGCAGGCCTTCCACGTCTACGCCGTGCTCTTCGAGCAGCAGAATATCGGACTGCGGGAAATCATCGCCCACTACGGCCACCAGTTTCACGGGCTTCAGCGAATAGGACGCCGAGAGGCTAATGTAGGTGGCGGCGCCACCGATGATTTTATCGGTTTTGCCAAAAGGCGTTTCCAGGGCGTCGAATGCGACGCTACCGATGACGAGCAGGCTCATGCAGGTAAAGTGTGGTGAATAAAGCGGTTCGATTGGACCCGTATTAAAACGGAATTAAAACTAGCAACAAAAAAGTCCCCGGATAATTCCGGGGACTTTTCTGAGAGGGTAAATAATGGGGCTCGAACCCACGACCTTCGGAATCACAATCCGACGCTCTAACCAGCTGAGCTATATCTACCAGGTGTGTTTTGGTGGTGCAAAGATAGAAAAAGAAGCCGGAATGCGCAAAAAAAGTTCTGGGCAGGGGTTGTCGCATACACGAGGAACGTCCTGCTCATCTGGCGTTCTTTCATTGCAGAGAAAGGAAACGCGACGCAAAATCCCGACCTTTGCCGAATGGAACCCAATACCACCCCATCGTTTAACGATTTCAAGCTCAACAAACAATTCCTAACGGCCGTGGCCGATGCGGGCTTCACCGTGCCCACGCCGGTACAGATTCAGACTATCCCGTTATTGATGGCCGGGCACGACGTGCTGGGCATCGCCCAGACCGGTACCGGCAAAACCGCCGCCTTCGGCCTGCCGCTGCTCATGAAGGTGAAATATGCCCAAGGCAACAATCCACGGGCGCTGGTACTGGCTCCCACGCGGGAGCTAGCCATTCAGATTGAGAAGCACCTGAAGGCGCTGGCGGTGAATACGGACCTGCGCATTTTCGCCATTTACGGCGGCCTGGGACCAAAAACCCAGATTGAAACCATCTCCGCCGGCCTCGACGTGCTGATTGCTACGCCGGGCCGGCTGCTGGAAATCTACCTGAAGGGCGCGGTGCGGCTCACCGACCTGAAAACGCTGGTGATGGACGAAGCCGACAAGATGATGGACATGGGCTTCATGCCCCAGATTCGGCGCATCCTGGAAATTATCCCGCGCAAGCGGCAGAATGCGCTGTTTTCGGCCACCATGCCTGAACGCGTGACCACACTGAGTGAGGAATTCCTGGAATTCCCAGTGCGGGTGGAGGTGAGTCCGCCGGCCAAAACGGCCTCCACGGTATCGCAGGTAATGTATGAGGCCCCCAACCTGCTCACCAAAATCAACCTGCTGCACTTCCTGCTGCACCGCGACATTGATACGATGACGCGGGTGCTGCTCTTCTGCCGCACCAAGCAGCACGCCGACCAAGTGGCCCACTTCCTGGAGCGCAAGGCCCCAGCCGGCGAGGTGCGCGTGATTCACGGCAACAAGGGCCAGAACGCGCGCATGAACAGCATGGACTCGTTCAAGGCCGGCGAAGTGCGCTACATGGTGGCCACCGACGTGGCCGCTCGCGGCATCGATGTGCCGCAGGTGACGCACGTTATCAATTTCGATGTGCCCATTGTGCATGACGACTACGTGCATCGGATAGGTCGCACAGGTCGGGCGCTGCACACTGGTGCGGCCATCACCTTCGCCAACGAGGCCGAGATGGTACATGTAGCCGAAATCGAGTTGCTTATCAACCAGAAAATTGAACTGCTGCCGCTGCCCGAAGAAGTGGTAGTGGAGGAAACTCCCTTTGAGGAGCAGCAGAAAATGGGCCGCGAGCTAGACGAGCGCCGCAAGAAGCTGGACCCCACTTTCAAAGGCGCATTCCACGAGAAAAAGGAGTGGATTAAGCCCGGCGTGACGATTGACAAGCGCACCGGCAAACCCTTTGCCGAAGGCCAGAAAAAGAGCACCAAGGGCTCGAAGGCATTTGTGGGCAAAAAGGGTGGCTCGAACCCCGGTGTGAAGGCGCTAAAGCGGCGCGGGCGGTAGTCTTTAGTGGTTAGTAATTAACGGTTAGTGATTAGTGCCGTTCAGATAGAACAACACTAACCGTTAATTACTAACCACTATTTCCCGTGGTGGATGAGGTGCCCGAAGTGGATGCTGGCGAAGGTGAGGGCCGCGCCCCAGAATACCGCGCTCAAAAACATGTGCAGCATGATGCGCTGCCGGGGCACGCCCAGCAGCGTAGCGATGACCGTGCCACCGATGGGCGAGAGCAGAATAGGCGTGAGAAAGGCGATGCCGCCCATCCCAAACTTGCGGAACACCTTGATGATGTTGCGCGATTTCCTGGAAAATATGGGTTCGCGGCGCAGGCGGCGCTGCTTCTGGCGGTGCTGCATCCAGACGCGGCCCACGCCCGAGAAGATGAATACGCTCGTCATCATGCCCGCCACGGTGAGGCCCAGCGTGGGCCAGAAGCGCAGGCCCATGGAGGTGCCGGCCAGCGGACCGCCCAAAAACTTGACCGTGCTCAACAGGAACACGGACGCGCATTTAAGGGCGGGATGGAGCACGACGAAACGAAAAGGCAGGCAGCAGGTGAGAGGGAGACTACAACGCGGGGTGGGCGCATGGCAAAGATACCCCGTTTGGTGGGGCAGGGTTCCATTTTCGGTACCCGCAAATAGGGTACTACAGCTTGCTGCCGTAAGACAGGTCGCCGGCATCGCCCAGGCCGGGAATGATGTAGGCGTGCTCGTTCAGTTTTTCGTCGATGGCCGCCACCCAGAGCGTGGCTTCGGGGATTTCGCGGGCCACGTAGGCCAAGCCCTCGGGCGAGGCGATGACGGCCGCGATGTGAACCTGACGCGGCATCCCGAAGCGCAGCATGGCGCGGTAGGTTTGCACCAAGCTTTTGCCGGTGGCCAGCATAGGGTCGGCCAAAATGAGAACCCGCTCATCGAGGCTGGGGGCTGAGAGGTAATCGACCTGCACCTGCACCTGGGCCGTGCCCTCGATGCGGTAGGCGGCCACGAAGGCGCTGGGCGACTGGTCGAAATAATTCAGGAAACCTTGATGAAACGGCAACCCGGCGCGCAGCACGGTGGCCAGGATGGGGAAGTCGTGGAGCAGCTTGCCGGTGGTTTCGGCCAGGGGCGTCTGGATGGTTTTGTCGGTGTAGCTGAGGTGGGCGCTGATGCGGTAGGCAATAATTTCGCCCAGGCGCTGGAGGTTGCGGCGGAAGCGCAGGCTGTCCTTCTGCACGTCTTTGTCGCGCAGCTCGGCCAGGAAATGGTTGGCAATACTGGGCTCGGCGCAGACGACGTGGATGTTGGCCACAGCTTCGGCAGCATCGGGAGTGGCGGAGGCCGGAGCGGCGGAGGAAGAAAGCGGCGTGGCCATACGAACAGGATTTTGATGAAGGCGGCCAAGCAAAGTGCTCGGCCGGCACCCCGAAGTTGGCACAAAAACGGGCAGCAGGCAAGGAAACGGAGTGGAATTCGTCTTCGTGCCTGCGGTTCTGTGGCGGATTCGGGTGCAGTTCGATGCGGAGCAAAGGCGGCCCTCTCTCACCCGCCAACGGCTTGCTGCGTAGGTTTGTTAAAAAATGGTGATGCCTGGCTTTTGTCACGGAAGCAAAGCGTTGGTTTTATTCGGATTATCTGATTCTATGCATAAATCTCTGCTACTAACGGCTATTATGGCACTGCTGACCGGCGCGGCTGCGGCCCAAACACCGGCTGCTCCCCCAGCTGGTACGCCCACGCCCGCCGCTACCGAAAAGTCGCCCTGGTTAATTTTCGACCAGCCGCTGGATACGGTAGCCGCCCCGCGCGCCAAGCGCCAGCCCCGGGAAAAAGCCATGCGCCGCGCCGCAACGCCCCGCGCCCCGCGCACTACCGCACCACGCCCAGCCCAAGTTTCGCGCAACGGCTTTGAGGCCACGCAGGGCACAACTTACGTCCCGCTTGACCAGGACATTTACCGGCTGATTGACCGCTACGCCATCAAATTCGGTTCCGATTCGCTGCGCGACCCGCACACCAGCGTGCGGCCCTACACCCGCGCCGGCGTGGCCCACCTCGGCGAGCGCGTGCTGAGCCCGGACAGCGCCCAGGCCTACCGCGCCGGCAGCCTCTCCCGCGCCGACCGTTTCAACGCCCAGTACCTGCTGAAAGACAACTGGGCCAACTCGGCTCAGGGCACCGACCTGAACCAGAGCGCCCGGCCGTTCCTCAACTACTTCTACCGCGACCAGACCGATTTTTACCACGTCGATAACCCCGATTTCACGCTGCGCGTGAACCCGGTGGCGCTGCTGGCCGTCGGCAAAGACAGTAAGAACACCGACGGGGCCACCTACGTGAATACTCGTGGCGTGCAGATTGAGGGCACCATCGACCAGCGCCTGGGCTTTTATGCGTTCCTGGCCGATAACCAGGAAGGCGTGCCGCAGTACGTGCGCAACCGCGTGGAGCGCGATACCATTGTGCCCCACGAGGGCTACTTCAAGCCCTACAAAGTGGCCGTGCTGGGCCAGAACAACCAGTATGACTTCTTTTCGGCGCGGGGATACGTTACGTATGCGGCCACCAAGCATATCAACGTGCAGCTGGGGCACGACCGAAACTTCATCGGCAACGGCTACCGCTCGCTGATTCTGTCAGATTACAGCGCGCCGTATTTCTTTCTGAAGCTGAATACGCGCATCTGGAAATTCAACTACCAGAACCTGTTTGCGGAGCTGGCGGCCGAGAAGCGCAACGCCGACCAGGTGTACCCCAAGAAATACCTGGCGCTGCACCACCTAAGCCTGGATGTGACTGATAACTTCAACATCGGCGTGTTTGAGTCGGTGATAGCCGGCTCGGCCAGCAACCGTTTTGAGCTGCAATACCTGAACCCAGTCATCTTCTACCGGGCCATCGAGCAGAACGTGGGCTCGCCTGACAACGCCATGCTGGGCCTCGATTTCAAGTGGAACATTCTGCACACCGCGCAGCTCTACGGGCAGGTAGTGCTGGATGAGTTCAAGCTGAGTGAAATCCGCGCCGGCAACGGCTGGTGGAGCAACAAGCAGGCCGTGCAGATAGGGGCCAAGTACATCGACGTAGCCGGCATCCGCAACCTTGATTTGCAGGCGGAAGTCAACTACATTCGGCCTTATACCTACCAGCACGTTTCGTACTACACGGCTTACACCAACTACCAGCAGCCCCTGGCCCACCCCATGGGGGCCAACCTGACCGAGGTGCTGGGCGTGCTCAGCTACCAGCCGCTGCCCCGCCTGAACCTGGTGGCCAAGGCCATCTATACCGAGCAAGGGCTGGATTTTGGCTTGGATGCCGCCGGCAAGGTTATCACAACCGGCCCGCTGAGTAATGATGTTCCCGGAGCCGGAGTCACGCCCGGCAGCCTGGCCAACTACGGCGGCAACCCGCTGGTGCCCTACAACTCCCACCCGATGGACTTCGGCAACCGCACCGGCCAGGGCAACAAAAGCCGCCTGCTACACACCGATTTCACGGCCACCTACCAACCCCGCCTAAACCTGTTTCTGGACGCCAAGCTCATTGCCCGGCACCAGACCTACTCCCTTACGCCCGCGCTCAACGGCAACGAGGTGTACGCCTCGCTGGCCGTGCGCTGGAACATTGCCCAGCGCCTGCACGAGTTTTAGGCCATGCCTGCCACCACCCTCCTATACCGCCCCGTTAATCAGCAGGAGTTGGACCTGATTGCGGCCAGCAACTGGCGCAGCTTCCCGCCGCGCCTGCCGGAACAGCCCATTTTCTACCCAGTGCTAAACCAGGAATACGCCGTGCAAATCAGCCGCGACTGGAACGTGCCGTACTACGGCGTGGGCTATGTGGTGCGGTTCGCGGTTGATACCGAATACTTGGCGCAGTTTGCCGTGCAGAACGTGGGCGACCCGCTACACAACGAGCTTTGGGTACCAGCCGAACAGCTGGTTGAGTTCAACCAGCATATTGATGGGCCGATTGAAGTAATTGCCGAGTTCCGGCGTTCTTAACTGCGCCCGCCACCCTTGCTTATGAAAACGTATTTAAGAATCCTCAGCTACGCCCGGCCTTACGCCGATTTCGTGCCGCTGTACCTGTTGTACACCGTGCTGGGCATCTTTTTCAGCATTGGCAACTTTGCGCTCATCATTCCTTTGCTCAATGTACTGTTTGATAAAACCGGACAAATGCAGGCAAAGGCCCCCACCGCGCTGCCGCACTTCGCGGTGTCGCTGGATTATGTGACGCAGGCTTTCAACTACTACTTCTCCCAGATGATTACCGACCAGGGCAAGCTGGGTGCGTTGCTTTTTGCGTGCATCGTGCTGGTGGCCTCGGTATTTTTCAGCAACGTATTCCGGTACCTGAGCCTGCGGCTGGTGGCGCGGGTGCGGGCCCGCGTTATCCGCAACATGCGGCGCGACCTGTACCACCGCATCATCGGCCTGCAGCTGGGCTACTTTGCCAACGAGCGCAAGGGCGACCTCATGTCGCGCTTCACCAACGATGTGCAGGAGGTGGAGGCGTCGGTAGTGAACACGCTCCAGGCCGTGGTGCGAGAGCCGCTCACCATTGTGGGGTATTTCGCGGTGCTGTTTTACATGTCGGTGCCGCTCACGCTATTTACGCTGGTGCTGCTGCCGCTGTCGGGCGGCATCATTGCCACGCTGGCCAAGCGGCTGCGGCGGCAGGCCAAGCTGAGCCAGGGCACGCTGGGCTCCATGCTTTCGGTGATTGAGGAAACGCTGGGCGGCATCCGCGTCATCAAGGCGTTTAATGCGCAGGACTACATCAAGGGCAAGTTTGAGGAGCAGAACGACCAGTACGCCCGCACCGCCCGCCGCATCGACAACACGCGGGACTTGGCCTCGCCGTTTTCGGAATTTGCCGGGGTTTCGGTGGTGGCCGGGCTGCTGTATTTCGGCGGCTCACTCATTTTGAGCGGGCAGTCGACGCTGGAAGGGGCCTCGTTTATCACCTATATCGTCCTGTTTTCGCAGGTGCTCACGCCGGCCAAAGCCCTGTCCAGCTCCTTCGGCAACATCCAGCGTGGGCTGGTGGCCGGCGAGCGGGTGCTGAGCATCATCGATACCAAGCCCGCCATTCGCGACCGGCCCGATGCCACGGTGCTGCCGCCCTTCGAGCGCGAAATCGAGTTCCACAACCTGAATTTCAGCTACGGCGAAACGCCCGTGCTCTACGACATCAACCTGACCATCAAGAAAGGCCAGACCGTGGCCTTGGTGGGCGGCAGCGGCGGCGGCAAAAGCACCCTGGCCGACCTCCTCCCCCGCTTCTACGACCCCAGCGCCGGCCAGATTCTCATCGACGGCCACGACCTGCGCGCCTGCTCCCTGCACTCGGTGCGCGACCAGATGGGCATCGTGACCCAGGAAAGCATCCTGTTCAACGACACCATTTTCAACAACATCCGCTTCAATACCGCCGCCACCGAGGCCGAGGTGATGGAAGCCGCCCGCATTGCCAACGCCCACGAATTCATCATCGCCAGCCCCGACGGCTACCAGAGCGTCATCGGCGACCGGGGTAGCCGCCTGTCTGGTGGGCAGCGGCAGCGCCTGAGCATTGCCCGCGCCATCCTGCGCAACCCGCCCATCCTGATTCTCGATGAAGCCACCTCGGCGCTCGACACCGAGAGCGAAAAACTCGTACAAGAAGCCTTGCAGCGCCTGATGCAGAACCGTACCTCACTCGTCATCGCCCACCGCCTAAGCACCGTGCAGCACGCCGATGAAATTGTGGTGCTCCAGCACGGCCGCATCGTGGAGCGCGGCACGCACGACGAGCTGCTGCGCCGCGAGGGCGGCGTATACCAGCGCCTCAGCTCGATGCAGACCAACGCCGCACTGGTCTAAGAAACCTCTATCTTTCGCCCCAAACCAACTTTTTCCGCCATGCTCGCCCTCAAACGCATTGTCACCGTCGCCGTCATGATTTACCTGCTGCTGGCGCTGCTGTTCATCCTCGTTCCCGCCGTGCGCTCATCGGTGATGGGCATGGGTTCGGGCCTGTCGGCCATTGAGCAGGAACGGCAGTTTTTCTACGTCATGTTCGTGATTGGGGCCGTGGTAATGGCTTTGCAGCTCCTTACCGAAAACCTTGACAGCGTGTTGCTGCGCCGGGCAGTCAACCAGCACGAAGGCAAAATTAACGAGTTGAAAGCCAAGCTGTACGATTCGCAGCAGCGTAGCACGACTCCCGTGGGCGTGCCCGGCAGCCGCACCATCGACGGCCGACTGACCGAAGCCCCTGTGGCCCCGCGCCCCGTGGCTCCCAGCAACACCGAAAACCGCACGGCCGACCACCTGCCCCAGCCCACTTTCCCGCAGAACGACCCCAGCCTGAGCAACACCCCGCCCGCCGACCGGCCGCCGCTGGCTTAATGCTTCTGACTACCGAATACCACAAAAGTGCCTGACGCCACCCTCCCCGACCTCATCCGCGCCGAGCTGACTGAAGCCCGCGCCGTGCTCGACCGTTTCCTGGCCGACCCGGCCCACATTGCCAGCATCGCCGCCGCTGCCGAGCTCATTGCGGCCAGCCTCAAAGCTGGCGGCAAAGTTCTCACCTGCGGCAACGGCGGCAGCCTCTGCGACGCCCAGCACTTCGCCGAAGAGCTCAGCGGGAGATACCGCCAGAACCGCCGCGCCCTGGCCGCCATCGCCATCACCGAAGCCTCGCACATGACCTGCGTGGCCAACGATTTCGGCTTCGAGTTCGTGTTCAGCCGCTTCGTGGAGGCCCTGGGCCGGCCCGGCGACGTGCTGCTGGCCATCAGCACCAGCGGCAACTCGCCCAACATCCTCCGCGCCGCTGAGGCCGCCCACGAGCTGGGCATGACCGTGGTTTCCCTCACCGGCAAGGACGGCGGGCTATTGGCGGGATTGAGCGACGTGGAGATTCGCGCGCCACACTCCGGCTACGCCGATAGAATTCAGGAAATCCACATCAAGGCGATTCACATCATGATTCTGATGATTGAAAAGCTGGTGATTGGCTAGGCGTTGTTTCACGCAGTGCCCCGCAGGGTCGTTCAACGAAAACCCTGCGGGACACTGCGTGAAATCTTTTTAGCTTTACGGTCCCATCTCCTTCAATTCTACCATGCTTACCAAAACCTTCGGCTCGGCCGTGCAGGGCGTCAATGCCTACACCATCATCATCGAAGTGGTGGTTTCGGCGGGGACAGGGTTCAATGTAGTGGGCTTGCCGGATAACGCCATTAAGGAGAGCCAGCAGCGCATTGAGGCGGCGCTGAAGTTTCGGGGATACCGCATGCCGCGCACCAAAACGGTGGTGAACATGGCCCCGGCCGACATCCGCAAAGAAGGCGCAGCCTACGACCTGCCCATTGCGCTGGGCATCCTACACGCCTCGCAGCAACTGATGACGGAGCGCCTGCCGGAGTACGTAATTATGGGCGAAATGGCACTCGATGGCGAGCTCCGACCCATTCGAGGCGTGCTGCCCATTGCCATTCAGGCCCGCAAGGAAGGCTTCAAAGGCATCATCCTGCCGAAGGAGAATGCCGAGGAAGCCGCCATCGTCAACAACCTTGACGTGATTGCCGTGGCCAGCATGCAGGAGGCCATCGACTTCTTCGAGGGCCGGCTGGAAATTACGCCCACCACGGTTGATACCCGCGACCTGTTTCAGCACGCGGTGAACAAGTATACGGCTGACTTTGCCGACGTGCAGGGCCAGGAAAACATCAAGCGGGCGCTGGAAATCGCGGCGGCCGGCGGCCACAACGTCATCATGATTGGCCCACCCGGCGCGGGCAAAACCATGCTGGCCAAGCGCCTGCCCAGCATCCTACCGCCCCTGAGCATGCAGGAGGCGCTGGAAACCACCAAAATCCATTCCGTAGCCGGCAAGCTAGCCGGCGGCGGTCTGCTGAGCACACGGCCCTTCCGCGCCCCGCACCACACCATTTCGGACGTGGCGCTGGTAGGCGGGGGCAGCAACCCGCAGCCGGGCGAAATCTCGCTCTCGCACAACGGCGTGCTGTTTCTGGACGAGCTGCCCGAGTTCAAGCGCACCGTGCTGGAGGTGATGCGCCAGCCGCTGGAGGAGCGCCGCGTGACCATTGCGCGGGCCAAGCTCAGTATTGAGTTTCCAGCCAATTTCATGCTCATAGCCAGCATGAACCCCTGTCCCTGTGGCTATTACAATCATCCGGAGAAGGAATGCGTGTGCGGCCCTGGCGTGGTGCAGAAGTACTTGAACAAGGTTTCCGGCCCGCTGCTCGACCGGATTGATTTGCACGTCGAAGTCACGCCCGTGACGTTTGACCAGATGACGGAATCGCGCAGGTCCGAGACCAGCGCCGAAATCCAGGTGCGGGTGGATGATGCCCGGCAGGTGCAGGAAAAGCGGTTTACCGACTACACCGATATCCATTCCAACGCCATGATGCCGCCGCAGATGGTGAAGGACATTTGCCAAATCAGCGAAGACGGCCGCCAGCTGCTGAAAACGGCCATGGAACGCCTCGGCCTGAGTGCCCGCGCCTACGACCGCATCCTGAAAGTTGCCCGCACCATTGCCGACCTAGCTGGCACCGACGATATTGAGATTAACCATCTGGCCGAAGCCATTCAATACCGCAGCCTGGACCGGGAGGGCTGGGCGGGATAAATTGTCATGTATAAAGCTCTCGTCAAACCCCTCCTATTCAACCTCGACGCCGAGCGCGCCCACCACCTCGTTTTCGACAATCTGCGCCGGGCGGCCCTGGTACCGGGCACCAAAGCCCTGTTACGCAGCCTCTACAATTTCCAGCATCCCAGCCTGGAGCGTGAGGTTTTCGGGCTGAAATTCCCGAACCCCGTGGGGCTGGCGGCGGGGTTCGACAAGAACGCGGCGCTGACTGATGAGCTGGCCACGCTGGGCTTCGGCTTCGTGGAAATCGGGACCGTCACGCCCCGGCCCCAACCCGGCAACCCCGCGCCGCGCCTGTTCCGGCTGCCGCAGGACGAGGCGCTGATAAACCGCATGGGCTTCAACAACGACGGGGCAGCCGTGGTAGCGGCCCGGCTGGCCCGGCGGGCGAACCGCCAGCTCATCATCGGCGGCAACATTGGGAAGAACAAGGATACGCCCAACGAGCGCGCCGCAGAGGATTACGTGGCCGGCTTCGAGGCCCTGGCCGAGGTAGTCGACTATTTCGTGGTTAATGTATCGTCGCCCAACACGCCCAACCTGCGTCAGCTTCAGGAGAAAAAGCCGCTGATTGAGTTGCTCCAACAGGTGCAGCAGCGCAACCTGGCCCGCGCCATACCACGCCCGCTACTCCTAAAGATTGCGCCCGACCTGACGGATTCGCAGCTCGACGACATCCTGGAAATAGCACGCGAAACCAAGTTGAGCGGTTTGGTGGCGACCAATACCACCATCAGCCGCGATAACCTAAGCACCGAACCCGGTTATGTGGCCAGCCTGGGCGCGGGCGGCCTGAGCGGCCGGCCCCTGCGGGCGCGGGCCACGGAAGTCATCCGCTACCTGCACCGCAATTCTGATGGCGGGCTACCCATCATTGGCTCCGGCGGCATTCACTCGGCGGCCGATGCGCGGGAGAAGCTGGACGCGGGCGCGGCGCTTATCCAGCTCTACACCGGCTTTATTTATGAAGGGCCGGCGCTGGTGAGCCGGATAAACCGGAGCCTGGTGCGAGGTTAGCCCGCTGCGCCCGCACCCGCGCATGCCAATAGCGGATAAGTGGCACCCCCAGCACCGTGGGCCACAGAAAGTTGTAGGGGAAAGGAATGAAGTGCAGGCTGGTGACCGAAAACGCCGACACAGCCGCGATGTACGAGGCTAGGAAACCGGAAATGTGGTTCAGCAGCCATTGGTTTTTGGTCCAGTGCCCAGCGTTGGCATAGCCGCGCAGCTGGCGGAAGGCCGTCATCGCGCCCAGTGCGCCGAACACGCCGACCGGAATATTGCGGGCGAAAAACGCGAACCCCACCGTGCCAAGGAACACGGCCAGTCCCGCCCCGGCTACGGTCCAGTCGAACGGTGCTACGCGCGCATTCCAGGCCAGCTTTTTCAGAAACATGGAGCGGTAGCCGAAGCCTGCCATGTACAGGCTAAACACCGCCGTGAGAAGCAGAAAAGTGCTTTTAATGTGCTGTGAGCCCACAATGGCCGTAGTTCCGGCCACCACCATCGCCCAGAAAAATACTAATCCCCAGCGCCGGTGCGCCTCTCCGCCCTTGCGCACCGCCAGCGCCACCGGGGCCATAAAAAAGCCCGTGAAACCGGCGGCAATGTGTACCCAGCGGTTGATTTCGAAGAAGGTTTCCATGGCGCAGTCGGCAGGTGATGAATACGGCCGAAAGATGGCGTAATTCAGCAGCTTCGCCACGCAGGAATTACCCGAAGCATCGCCAACAGCTGTCGAAGCGACGAAATACCTTTCCGAAGGCGTTACCGCGTTAGCGTAAATCGGCGGCCGGCTCGGGCCGATGGCCGGGTAGCCGGGCTCCGACCTTGAACTCGATGACATCGGCCGCGCCGCGGTGGATTTTCAGGTCGATGGCCCCGAACACCACGTCGGTGAAGTGGTATTTCAGGCCTAGACGCTCGTAGTAGGCCGTGCTCGATTTGTAGGGCGCGTACACGTAGAAGCCCAGGTGCGACACAAACGCCAGCCGACCAAACAGCAACTCGTGGCCCACGAATACGCCCACTTTCTTCACGTCGGGCTGCGGGCCGCCAGCGCGGGTGGTGTCTTCCAGGGTAGCTTTTAGGCTGCGGTCGTTGAAGCCTTCCACGCCCAGCAGCAGGTTGGATTTGCGGTTGATGCGGCGGCCCACGGCCAGCGTCAGCGAGTTCACGAGGTACTTCTGCTTGTCGCCCTCGGTGCGCTGCTTGAAGCCCAGGCTGGTACTCACGTTGATGAAATTGGTCCCGATTTCGGCCGGCAGCGGCCCGCCCGCATTGAACGTGGGGGCCGGGCGCAGCTCGTGGTAGTTCAGGCCTAGCACCACCGAGGGCAGGTTTACGCCGAAGTTGGGCTTGGTGGTGGCCCCGTTGGAATAGTGGTTCAGGCCCGCGCCCACCAGCAGGCCCAAGTGCGGCGTGAGTGCATAGTCGTACTCGAACCGGAACTGCAGCGTGGCATTGAGGGCCGAGCTGGCGATGGTGTTTTTGTGGTTGGTTTCCTGGTTGTAAGGGTTGGTGAGGTAGGCCAGGCCCGCGCCCAGCCGGAAGCTAAAATCGTGCTTCGGCCCGCGCGAAAACGTCTTGCTGATGTAGGGGCTGGCCGCGAAAACATAGCCCAGCACCGGGTTATGAAAGTCGTAGTACGTGAGCGCCAGCCCCACTTTCGGGTACTTGTACCAGGCGTGCCACGGGGCCGCGCCGGTGGTCTGGCGCTGCAGGTTCACCTCGAAGCCCGTGGGATGGGAGGCCACCAGGTGCCGGATGGCGTAGGTGTGCGCCATGATGATGCTACCCTGCGCATACACGCCCACTATGAGCGGGGCGCGGGGTGCCACCTGCGCAACGGTATCCGGGGCCTGAGCCAGCACCCGAGCGGCCGTCAAGCCCCATAGCAGCACCGGCATTATGGTCTTCCTTACCTTCAAAATAGTATCACCCTTCATAATCATATCCTGGACCGACGTCAAAAATAAGCCCCTGTCATGCTGATTGATAGATTCGGCCCGAAAAAATAACGGTCCTTTTTCACAACCACCCATCCACTCCCGCCGATATACGCCTTGGTTTTGAGACAAAAACACAGATTGTCTTTAGAATTCAATTTATTATTCCCCCACTTATTGTAATGAAAAAAGTCATTTTATCTCTGGCCCTGCTTGCGGGCCTTACCAGTACTGCCCAGGCTCAGACCGGTCTCAAACTGGGCCTCAAAGGCGGTTTTAACGGCGCCACCTTCTCTGGCAACAACTCGAAAGGCAACCAATATAAGGCGGGCTTCGCGGCTGGTGGCCTTATCAACTACGGCTTTTCGGACCTGATTTCGGTGCAGGGCGAACTGCTGTATTCGCAGAAAGGCGCTTCCATCGACGGCATCAATTACGCTGCCAATTCGGCCAGCACCACCGACGGCACGTTCAAATCAACCATTGGCTACATCGATGTGCCGATTTTGCTGAAAACGACCATTGGGGAAGATGGCAAGGGTTTGTTCTTCGAGCTTGGCCCGCAGGGCAGCTTTGCCATCAGCAACCGTGACTTCATCGAAGATGGCGGCGGCAAGCAAATCAGCTCCTCCAACACCAGCACCGACGACCTCAACAAGGTGGTGATTGGCTACGTGGGTGGCATCGGCTATCAGCTCACCAGCGGCCTGGGCATCGGTATCCGTTACACCGGCGGCATCTCGCAGGTTTACAAGGACGGGGCTTCTAAAAACCTCTTCTCCTCGGCGGCCAGCGGTTTCAATGGCAACAACCCCAGTGTTCGCAACTCGGTGTTTCAGTTTCAGGCACATTATATGTTCGGCGGCAAATAGCCGGAGAGCATCCTGTAAAAAAGCCCGGCTCTGCCAAGAGGCGGGCTTTTTTATATTCGGGCGATGGCTGAATCAGCAACCTATTTCCGGCGCAGGCGGTATACGCCCCATCCCTATTTATGCAGCGCCTTAACGCTGAATATCAATATTTTCATCGTTTCTTCATCATGAAAAAGCTCATTCTTCCCATCGCGTTGCTGGCCAGCACCATTGGCGTGGCGCAGGCGCAGCAGCCCGCCAACAGCATCGGCATCAAGGCCGGCTACGGCATCACCAGCCTGTCGGGCAGCAGCGCCGGCTACTCGTCGGTGAATCACTCGGCCTACCAGGCTGGCCTCATGGGCGATGTGTATTTTGGCGAAGCCATCTCCTTCCACCCCGAAGCGCTGTACACCAAGCAATATTTTGACGCCACCGACTTGGTGAACCTGAGCCGCGACGTGGACTATATCAACGTGCCGCTGCTGGCCCGCTACCACGCCGATGGCCTGTTTTTTGAAGCCGGCCCGGAGGTCAATTTTGCCTTGGCGGGCAAAGACGAGGGCGGCGCGGACATCAAAAGCCGCGACGTGACGCCGGTGGCCATCGACTACGTGGTGGGCCTGGGCTACCAGCTCCCGGTGGGCCTCTCGCTGGGCGTGCGCTACGACGGCGGCATCAGCCACACCTACAAGGACACGGCGGGCAATGGCCTGGGCACCGGCAACCTGCGTTCCAGCACGTTTTGGTTCAACCTGGGCTACGCCTTCGGGGGCAGTAAGTAAGTCACCCTTTGATAACACAAAAAGCCCGGTTTCCGCAATGGAAACCGGGCTTTTGCGTTGCGGGAAGTGTAGCGCACTAACCGGACGGCTGGCAGGTTCACGCCCGGCCAATCGTAGCTTTGCGGCATCACCTATCTACTTCGCTTATGAAAAAGACTCTTTTCACCCTCGCGCTGCTGGCAGGGCTCACGGGCGCGGCGCAGGCGCAACGCAGCAACGTGTCGCTGGGCCTGAAGGCGGGCGCTACGTATTCTAACTTTGTGGGCAAGCAGGCGTTCAGCGAGGAAAGCATTTTTGGCTTTCACGCGGGGGTATTTGCCAATATTGGGCTTACCGACCTGTTTGCCTTTCAGCCGGAAATCATCTACTCCCAGAAAGGCTCCAACCCCAACATCACCGATTTTAAAAACCGCCTGCACTACGTGGATGTGCCCCTCGCCTTCCATGTGAACGCCGACGGCTTGTTTTTTGAAGCCGGGCCGCAGGTTGGGTTTCTGGTAGCGGCGCAGCAAAAAACGGGCAACACGTCCACCGACATCAAGGCGCGGTACAATACGATTGATTTCGGCTACCTGGCCGGCTTGGGCTACCAGCGCAAAACCGGCCTGGGCATTGGCCTGCGCTACAACGGGGGCTTCATCAACGTGCCCAAATCCTACACGGTAGGCAATGTGACGGTGCAGGACAACGTGCGCAACAGCGCGTTCCAGCTGTATCTGACGTATTCCTTCGGCGGATAATTGCCCGGGGGTAATCAGCAAAAGCCCGGCTTCCGTTGTGGAAGCCGGGCTTTTGCGTTTGATTTGTAGCCGCTTCCCTTATCCTCCTTTTCTTATGCCCAACGCCCGGCTTCTGATTGCTTTGTTCGTACTACTGGCCGGTGTGCCCGCTTGGGCACAGCGCACGGGCAGGGTGGGCCTCAAGCTGGGGGGCAGCCTGACGCGCTACCGGGGCGATGACACGTACGCGGGCGGTAGCAACCGGGGCGGCTTTTGCGGCGGGGGCGTGCTACACTTGCCCATAAGCCGGGTTTTTTCGGTGCAGCCCGAGTTTCTGTATTCGCAGAAGGGGGCCAGCAGCCAGGCTTTTGTGTTGCCGAATAACATGGCCGTGACGGGCAACCAGCGGCTGTCTTACGTGGAAGTGCCGGTGCTGGCCAAGCTGCGCAGCCATGCGGGCCTTTTCGTCGAAGCGGGGCCCACCCTATCCTACCTGCTGAGCGCCAGCGCCGAACTGAGCGGGCAGAACAATTACGACAACCGCGCTAATTTTAAAGACCTGGAGGTGGGCTACGCGGCTGGCGTCGGATATCAGGGCCAGGGGACCAAGGCCCTCCTGCTGGGCGTGCGCTACACTCGGGGGCTGACGCCGGTGTTTAAAGCCGGAGCTTACCGGGGCATCGGCGGCGAACCCGACATTTACAACCAGGCGTTTCAACTGTACGCCGGGTTCATTTTCTTTGGCCGGCCCCCGGCTGACTTCCCGCAGTAAAGCCCCGCTTTCGGGCGAAAACGGGGCTTTACTGCGGGAAATGGTGGGTTGCCGCTACTCGGCCATCGCGTAGTTGCGGTAGAAGTGCGGGATGGTTTCGATGCCTTTGAGGAAGTTGAACACCCCAAAATGCTCGTTGGGCGAGTGGATGGCGTCCGAATCGAGCCCGAAGCCGAGCAGGACGGTATCGAGGCCCAGTTCCGACTTGAACATGGCCACGATGGGGATGGAGCCGCCGCCGCGCGTGGGCACCGGGCGCTTGCCGAAAGTGGTTTCCATGGCATCGGCCGCCGCTTTATAGGCCACCGAATTGGTGGGCGTGACCACGGGCTCACCGCCGTGGTGGGGGCGTACTTCGACGGTGACGCCAGCCGGCGCGATGCGGGCGAAATGCGCCTGGAACAGGGCCGTAATTTCGGCCGAAGTCTGGTGGGGCACTAGGCGCATCGAGATTTTGGCGTGGGCCTGCGAGGCGATGACGGTTTTGGCCCCCTCGCCGGTGTAGCCGCCCCAGATGCCGTTCACGTCGAGCGTGGGCCGGATGCTGGTGCGCTCCATGCTGGAGTAGCCTTTTTCGCCATAACTATCGGGCAGGCCGATGCTCTTTTTGAATTCGTCCTCTGAAAATGGCGCTTTAGCCATTTCGGCGCGCTCGTCGGCGCTCAGCTCGTCCACGTTGTCGTAGAAGCCAGGGATGGTGATGTGGCCGTTGGCGTCGTGCAGGCTGGCAATCATCTCGCACAGGGCGTTGATGGGGTTTTGCACCGCGCCGCCGTAGAGGCCGGAGTGCAGGTCGCGGTTGGGGCCGGTCACGGTGACTTCGTGGTAGCTCAGGCCGCGCAGGCCCACTTCGATGCTGGGCGCATCGTTGGCCAGAATGCCGGTGTCGGAGATGAGGATGACGTCGGCTTTCAGCTTCTCCTTATTCGCTTTCACGAAGATTTCGAGGTTATTGGAGCCGATTTCCTCCTCGCCCTCAAACATGAACTTTATGTTGCAGGGCACGCCGCCCTGGCCGTCGCGCATCATCATCTCGAAGGCTTTGACGTGCATGTACACCTGGCCTTTGTCGTCGCAGGCCCCACGGGCGTAGATGTTGCCATCTTTGATGACGGGTTCAAAAGGAGGCGAGGTCCACAGCTCGTAGGGGTCGGCGGGCTGCACGTCGTAGTGGCCGTAAACGAGGACGGTTTTGGCCCCGGGGCTCACCATGTAGTCGCCGTACACGATGGGATTGCCGGCCGTGGGGCAGATTTCGAGGTTCTGCACGCCGGCTTCTTCGAGGCGCATTTTCAGGTAATCGGCCGCCTTCAGGATGTCGGCGTGGAACTTGGGGTCGGCCGACACGGACGGGATGCGGAGCCAGTCCATCAGCTCATCGAGAAAGCGGGTTTGGTTATCGGCGAGGTAATTGGCCATGCGGAACGGGATTTGGGATAGGTTGGGAATGCGGGGCAAAAGTAGCAGCCCGCCGCCTCAAAACTCCTTCTGGTAGAAATGCTCTTTGTCCAGGATGGCGCTGATGGCTTGCACGGCCGCGCGCACCTCGGCCACGGGCAGGCCGGCGTGGCCGGCAATGGTGCCGTTGGGCAGCACCACCAAGGCTTTGCTCACCTGGAAATCGTCCGAGGTGGCATTATTGGCGCAATTGGTCAGGCCCTGCTTTTCGGCCTCGGCAAAACCCGCCAAATCGAAGCGGTTGAGGTAGAGCACCACCTCCTGGCCCTGATGGAACTCGGGGCTTTCGGAAACGTGCAGCCGGTAGGTGCCAGTGGGGCCGTTCATGGTTTTCACCGTCACGGTCCCGGGGCTAAGCTGGCCCTGCCACACCTCGGTTACCTTCACTTGGTAAGTAGTGTGAAAGCACACGCGCCGGCTGGAATCGCCGGTTTCCTCGGTCACGATGCCCCGCACCACCCAGTCGGCAAACAGGGTTTCTTCCCGGTAGCCATACGAGCCGTCGATGAGGAGGCTGCGGTCCATTTTCTGCATGTCGACCCCCACGCGCCGCAATTCCCGGGTTTTGGTCACGTCGAGGCGGTTGCGGTAGAAGAAGGCGGGCCGCGAGGTATAGCCCTGCTTTCGGGCCGCCGCCAGGAAACTGGCCTGGTGCCGCACCGCTTCCGCTTCGGTGCGAAACGGCCCCACGGGCGCGGTCTGGGCCAGCACGGAAGTAGCCAGGAGGATGGGTAAGGCTAGGCCAGCGGCCAGCGGCAGGCAGGTTTTTAGCAGCATATAGATTTGGTAGGGCAGTGGCCCCAATGATGCTTCGGCCGGCACTATTGCACACGCGGGCCGGCTCACTGCCGCGCATCCAGCACCAATTCCCGCACCATCACCGCCCCCAGCGCCCAGGCAGCGGGCCAGTCTTTCTCGGGGCTTTCGAAGGTGAGCAGGTAAAGGGTATCGGTTTTGGCGTTGGCCAGGGCCAGCTGGTACACGATGCGCGGGTCGGCATCGGGCGGGGCATCGCGGTAGCGCACGGTCCACTTGTGCCAGTTGCCGTCCACGGAGGCTACCTTTTCCAACTGCTGCTGGCCCCGGCCGAAGCCCGTGCGCAGCATCAGCAGCTCGGCGTACTCGGCGGCGGGGTGCCGGGTGTGGGCCGTGGCCTTGCGCACCAGTTGCAGCGAGAGGCCCGTCTGAAACTCCCCGCTTTCCCCGATTTGGTCCTGGGTGAGGTAGTAGGTGGGCGCGCCCTGCTGGCCCTCGGCACGGTAGTACCAGCCGGCGGGGAGCAGCGCGGCGGCCTTGCCATCGGGCAGGGCCTGCCAGGCAAAGCCAGCGGGCGGGGCGGCCAGCGGCACGTTGTAGCGCTGGGCGGCGGCGGGCCAAGCCAGCAATAGCAAACCCAACAGCAAGCCAGTAGTGAACAAACGGTACATGGTCTAAAGGCAATCCGGCCCACGCCTACTCAGGGGGCGGCGCGGCGGCCAGCGCCTGCTCCAGTAGGGCGGCCTCTTGCTCCAGACCGGCAATGCGGGCGCGTAACAGCAATTGGGGGCCGGGGCCGCAGTTGTATTACAGCTCGCTCAAGGCTTCCTGTTCGAACCGGTCAATCCAGTCGCTGGCCTAGGCGGCATCCGGGTCGGGGCCGGTCCAACTCCGCAGGATGGGCACAGCCGCCAATCGTGCCTCGAAAGGTGGGGTACGCGCACACAGCGGCTCCAGCTCGTGCCGCAAGCGGCCAACATGGTAGCGGCACTGGCGCAGCTGCCGCTGCACCAGTGGCAAGGGGCAGGGTGGCAACGGCAGGGGCGGCGGCAACGGCAGCACCTGCCCGCTGGCATCTATCGCCCGGCTCAGGGCCGCCATATCCAGCCGCAACCCGCGCAGGTGCAGCTGCAAGGGCATACTGCGGTGCCCTCGCTCGGCGGTGGCAATGCTGCCACGCGGAATTCGCAGCCAAGCCGCCAACTGTTCCTGCGTCAGGCGGAAGTAGGTGCGGGTGCTGTTGGCCATGCGACGAATTTGCAACATTTTTTTTGCAACTATTTAAATTGTTGCAGGATTTTTGTTGCATTTGCGTAGCACGAAAGATTAGAGATACGCTGACATCAGCAAGAACTTGAATTTGGGTCTGCTCCCCGGCTGGCGTGCGTCTGTGACGCGCTGCCGAATGGGTTCGAGCCTGTGGCTCGGACATTAAGCAGTTGCGGGCTTTCGTTCAGCGGTCGAGTCAGAGACTCGAAGCCATTCGGCAGCGCGTCGCAGCCGCACGCCAGCCGGGGAAGCTGCGCAGGCGCTAGCAAAGCCACGCGCTATATATTCTTTGGCTTGGTCGTATCATACCTTGTCTCGTCCTCGTCATTCTCCTTTCCATCTAAACCGTTTCGCGGTGGGTTTGCAGGAAATGGCATATTTATTTCCAGCGGTTTTGGGTTAGCAAGGGGTTGTAATGGAACCCGGCCAACGAGGTCCTGCTGATTGCCGCCCCCGAAACTGATGCCTCCCAAGGAAGTTTCGCAATTGTACATCTCCCTGGCCAATTCTGTAATGCTGATTTCATTGATTAAATAAAGGTGCTTAGCGTAAAGCAGTTTGCGCCAAGCGAACCGGAAATTGTTTGCTCTTTCTACCAGCCTGAACGCAGTCAGGGACGTAATGGAAGCCGCTGACAAAAATGACACCCCTTTTATTATAAAATCGCCATAAGGAGCAGCCAAGCTCCCAGCGAAACTGGTAACAAACAAGGAAGAAAGGATTGATAAAATTCCGAGAGACACGACCCACCTCATGTCGCGCGAGGCCATCTTGTCCCATTTAATGACTCGGAGTTCTACGTCATTGAGCACTTTTTCGGGGTCGGGTGTAACTACGTTCATGGCAAGCAAAGGTCACGGCCTACTAATGTCGTTACATATGACCGCCAGCCTATTCATTTACATATGCAACTGCGCCATACTCTTAGCAATAATACTTTGGGGGACTTGGCAGGGTATCAGTGCTAGCACTGATTTTTGATTGGTCGTAGCGCTGCTTCACAAGCAGGCTCGAAGTTCAGTGGTCAAGTCAGAGACTCGAAATTAGGCAGCCGCGCGGCTGGGCTACTTGGCAAATACAGAATCAATGATTTCCCCAGTTTCAGGGTCGAGCGTGCAGCAAAAACAGTCCCAGGTAGTTGCCCGCAAGAGCCTACTGTCGTCCACAAAGCCGGTAAAGAAATCCCCAGCGCGCCGAGCTTGCGCTATCCAAATTCTTTCTCCTCCCAAGTCGTAAGCGTACAGATTGCGCACTGCTTTAGAATCCGGGAACTCCATCCAGTCATAAATCACCAGTAGAAGGTCGCCAAATCGTTGCGTTTCGAATACTTTGAACCCCATTTATTCACCTATCTACTTCGCCCATGGCAGCGGCACGCGGCTCTCGGTGCCGCTCCGCAACCTCCCGATGTTGGCCCGGTGGGTGTAGATGAGTAGCGCGGCCAGCAAAAACCCCACGTACACCAGAAACGGCTGTGCCGGCCGGAACTGGGGCAGCAGCTGGAGCAGCGCGAAGGTGACGCCCGCCGTCATGCTGGCCAGGCTCACGTAGCGGAACAGCAGCAGCATCACGATAAACACCAGCATGCACACGCCCACCGTGGCCGGGGCCACGCCCAGCATCATGCCCAGGATGGTGGCCACGCCCTTGCCGCCCCGGAACTGCGCGAATACCGGATAGATGTGCCCCACCACGGCCAGCGCGCCGCAGGCCAGCCGGTAGTACAATTCGTGTTCCGGCGCGATGGCACCCTGCGCCACCAGCCACTGCGGCAGGAAATAGGCGGCTACGAAACCCTTCAAGGCATCAACCAGCAGCACGAAGGAGCCGGCCTTGGGGCCGAGGACGCGGAAGGTATTGGTGGCCCCGGCGTTGCCCGAGCCATGTTCGCGGATATCGGCCAGGTGGAAGAAGCGCCGGCCCACCCACAGGGCCGTGGGAATAGAGCCCAGCAGATAGGCGGCCAGCAGGGCCAAGGCAATGTAGAGGATGGTCATGGGAGCGGGATAGGTGAGAAGAACGCAAAAT
Organism: Hymenobacter sp. UYAg731; assembly: GCF_054061335.1. Classification (NCBI taxonomy): domain Bacteria; kingdom Pseudomonadati; phylum Bacteroidota; class Cytophagia; order Cytophagales; family Hymenobacteraceae; genus Hymenobacter; species Hymenobacter sp. UYAg731. Next base: position 37,860 of record NZ_JBSSEC010000002.1, read on the forward strand.
AACAGAACGCCCGGCTGCGCGCAGCCGGGCGTTCTGGTTTCGGACTGAATAGCCTGACGGCTTTAGCTGTCGCCGAAGGGGTCATCCCCTTTTTTCTTCTTCTGCTTCTCGTCCTCCTTCTTCTTTTTCTCCTCCTCTTTTTTCGCCTTCTCCTCGTCCTTTTTCAGCTTGTCGGCTTCCTTGGCTTGGCGGTCGGCTTCCTTTTTAGCGGCGGCGGGGTCGGGTGTGGCATCTGCATCGGCGGGTGCGGTGGCGGCCGGGGCGGTAGTGGCGGCCGGCGTGGCAGTGCCCGGAGTGGCGGCAGCGGCGGCCGGAGCGGTAGTGGCCGGAGCCGGGGCATCGGCCGCTTTATCCCTCGCCTTCACCTTCTCTTTCACCACGGCCGGAGCCGGCGTGGGGTCGTCCATCACGCCATCGCCGAAGGGGTCGTTGGCCTTGGCCTTTTTCTTCTTCTTGGAAGCGGGCTCGGGGGCGGTGTCGGCATCGGCGGTGCCGGGGTTGGCGTTGGGGTCGGTGCCGAAGGCGTCATCGGCCTTGCCCTTTTTCTTCTTTTTGCCGCCGGTGTCTTCGGCGGGCTCGGCGAGGCCGGTGGGGGCCACGGTGCGGGTAATCTGCTTGCCGGTTTTGCCCAGGTAGTCCTTCTGGAAGTGCGTGCGGAAGGCGTCCACATCGGTCAGCGCCCCCAGAAACACGCCGTAACTGGTGGCGGTTTCGTAGTCGTACTTGGCCTTGCTGCTGATTTCGTAGTTGAAATTGTCGCTGGCCGAAGTTGTGAGCATCAGGTTGTTGGCATACTTGAAGTAGTACCAGCTTTGCGGCTCGGCTTCGAGGTAAATCTCGACCGTTTCGGCCCCTTGCTCGCGGCGAATTTCGACGCTGCCCGTCACCAGGGCGTTGAGCGACTGCTTGCCCACGCCGGCTATGCCAATCGGCCCCACCGAGTACCAGGCGTGCCGCTTCTCGTTCCACCGCAGGTTTACCTGGCTCAGCAGCAGGGTGTGGCCCGTGAGCTTGGGCGAGAGCTGCGCGATGGAGCCGGCACCTCCGCTGCGTGCGGCGTAGCTCTGCGTGGCCTTGTCGCCGATGAACTGGGCCAGCTTGTAGAGCTCGTTGGTAGCGCCGGTCTGGGCCTCGGGGCCATTCTTGGTGATTTTGGCCATCTCGCTCCCCATCACATCAATGGCCTTGGGGGGCATGGTGAAATCGATGCCCAGCAGGGCATCCACGGCGTAGCGGGCGCTGTCGGGGTTGGCCGAGCCCACGCCGCTGGCAATCATCTTGTAGTCCTTATTGGAGGCGATGAAGGACAGCGGCCCGCGAAAGGTGATGCGGTTGGTGGAGTCGCTATACGTGAGGGCCGCGCCCTCGTAGGCGTTCACGTCGCTGGGGTCGCTGCGCGAAATGGTGTACGTGGCCTTCTTATCGTCGTAGCGCAGGTCACCGTCCACCTTGAGCATGGTCAGGTCTTCGGGCGGAGGCGCAAGGGCCCCGTAGAGCGGGTAGAGCTTGCCGCTCTGCTCGGCCCGAAACAGGCCGATAACGAGCGGGGTATTATCGGGGGCCTTGAGGTCGCGGAGGTTGATGCGGACGTTTTTCGGGTCGATGGAGTCCTTCAGCGCTACCCAGGAAGAGTTGGTGTGGTCGTTGCCGAACTGTAGCTGCGCTTCGCCGGTGAAGGCGAAGCCACGCCGCCGGGAGTTCAGCTGCACATTGCCCCGGTAGCCGATGCGGTGCAGCAGCTGCACCTTGTTGCTCACGTTCACGGCGGCCGTGGCCACGGTGGCGGGGCCCTGCGCGGTGCCCTCGAAGGCGCCGTTGGCCGTTTTGGTACGGCGGAAGGGGTTGATGCCTCCGCCGCCGCTCACGTCGGTGCTGGCCATGAGGAAGGCCGGGTCGGGCTCGAAGTTATTGAAGCGCAGCGACACCGAGTCGTTGGCGGTTTTGATGACGTAGTCGGCGCTGCCGGTGAAGGCCGCCTTCGACACCACTTCGATGCTGCCCTTGGTGAGGCGGTGGAGCCGGGCCAGCGAGTCGAGCAGCACGACGGAGTTCTTGAGGCGCTGGATTTTGCCGTTCACTCCCACGTTCACGCGGCCCGAATCGGGCACAATCCAGGCATCGGCGGCGGCAATGTGGGGCACGCCGCTTATCTGCATCTGGTACTTGGCCAGGTCGTAGAGGCCGCTGGTGGCCTTAAACTTCAGGCCAAGCTGCACGGGGTTGGTCGAGTAAAAGAACGACTTAGTAGAGTCGGCCCCGTGGGCCATGCGCAGCTGCACCTGCTTCTTTTTGAAGTCCCAGTGCCCGTTGCTGAGCGTGGTACCGAACGTGGAGTACGGCAGCTCGACGCTGGCCTTGCTGCCCTCCTCCCGGGTAAAGTCGGCCGTGCCCTTCTTCATGTTATACTCGAAGGCCACGTCGTTGGCGGTGAGGGCGGGCTTGTTGGCTTCGGTCGATTTCACGCTCAGCGTGGCGTGCTTGCCGGAGTAGTGGTCGGAATTGAAGACAAAATCGTGCGACTTGATGAGCGACTGCGGGCCATCGAGGCGGCCGTCGCCGCCGGTGCCTTTGGGGGTGAGCAGCGCCGTGCCCGTGAAGTTGTAGCTGACCACGGTTTTCGCCTTGCGGTCGGCATTGGCGTAGAGGCGGGCCGGGCCGCCGCCGGGTGGCGTGGCCAGGAACATGGAGTCCTGCTTCACATTCCAGTGCATGAGGTAGTTGGGCGGCATGCTGATGCGCGGGATATCGACGGCGCCCTCGGTGCGGGCCGCGATAACGCCCGTGCGGCCCACGGCCACCACCGAGTCGCGATAGAACACGAAGGCATCAGAAGCAAAAGTGCCCGACTGGTACGTGATGCTGCCATCGGCCTGCAAGCCCCGGCCGTTCATCTTCACTTTATTGAACACCCGGCCCTTGCCCTTATAAAGCGGAAATCCATCCTTCGGCACGTCGTACACAAAGCCCAGCGAGCCATCTTCCTGTACCGTGAGCTTGGTTTTGAGGTCGGGCAGAATGCCGCCGCTGCGGAACGTGCCCGCGAAGCCCGCGCTCGATTTGCCGATGCCGTTGAGGGAATCGAGCCGGAAGGGCGGAATGTCGAACACCAGCGTGGAGTCGTACACCCCGCCGAGCACGTCCTGCTTGCCAAAATACACGTTGGCCCCGCTCTTGGAGTCGAAGGCCGGGTACTGGCCTTTTTTCTTGCGCCCCGATTTGTTCATGGGGTCGTTGAGGAAGAGGCGGCCGGTCGAGACGCTGCCCTTGTTGGTGAGGGCAAAGTCGGCGTGCTTGCCGGTGGCCTTGCCCTTGGCATTCTTGGTTTCGCTGCGAATGACGATGGAGTCAATCTTGGCCATGTCGATGTAGAAGCCGTCGTAGTCGAACGTAAAATCGCGCCCCTTGAAGCGCATGGCCGAGGCCACCACCGCGCCCCGGAAATTGATGGTGCGGTTTTTACCGATGCGGATAATGGCGCTGTCGGGCTTCACGTACACCGTGGCCGAGTCGTCGGAAAAGTTGAAGCGCTGCACGCCGCGCACCAGCAGCTCGTTGGTGTTCAGGTTGAGCGTGGCGTTGCGGCCCGAGCCCGACAGGGACTTGATGGCAATGTGGTCGTAGTCCTTTTTGTCGCGGGCCGAGGCCACGTAGTGCGCGCCCTTGGGCAGGATGGTGACGTCGCCGGTCTGGGGGTTCCAGGCCACGTAGCCGTCGCGGGCCAGGCCGGCCATGTCGGAGCGCATGTTGGGCACCGAGGTTTTCAGGTTCTCGGCCAGTTCGGTTACGTTGATGGTTTTGGCGTCGCCGTGAGACTGGCTGTAGCCCACCAGCATTTGCAGCGGGTGCAGCCGGTTGATGCTTTTGAGCTGCTGGTAGCGGTTGTTGGTGAAGTACTCCTTGCTCTCGAAATCGGCCGAGCTCTGGTTTTTCGACGACAGCACCGCGAAGTCGATAATGGGCTGGCGCAGGTTCCAGGTCAGGGCCTCCGTGCGGATGTCCATCTGGTGGTAGGAGTCGCTGTAGGGCGTATTTTTATACAGGCCTTCCTCGCGGGAGAGCTTCAGCTGCTGCTTGCCTTTCGAGTATTTGAGCTGCGCGCCGGGGTGCGTCAGCGAGTCCTTGGCCCCTTCGTAAATGGTAACCGAAGCCCGACTGGCCGTAATTACCGAGTCGCCGAGGACGTAGGCCCGCGAGGCGGCCTTGAACTTGGGCTTGCCGTCGAGGCTCACCATAAGGTTGGACAGCGAGCCATCGAGCGCCGCGCTGAGCACCCTGCCGCCGGCCATCGAAATACCGCCCTGGTACTTGATGTTGTCGCCCAGGTTCTTAATGCGGGCATCGTTGGTGAGGGAGATGAAGCGCGGGTAGCCGGTGTCGGGCGCGCCAGGCTTGCGCCGCACGCTCTTGTAGCTGAGGGCGCCTTTCACGGGGGCTTCCAGCACGGCCGGGTAGCTCAGCGTCACGGGCTGGGCCGTGAACTCGGGCTTGGTCATGTCGAAGTCGAAGCCTGCCAGCTCGGCCGTCACCAGGTTGGTTTTAATGGACCACACCAGCTGCCCACCCGTGGCAATGAAGCGGTTGGTGCCGGGCACGGCCATGCCGCTCACCTTCTTCACAAACACCGAGTCGCCGCCAGTGGCCATAAACAGGTCGGCATCCTTCACCACAATCACCGCGCCCCGGGCGGGCGGCGGCGCGTAGGCATCGTACACCGCCGAGGGCGTGAACGACGGAGCCGGCGCGTCAAAATTAGAAGATGCCGGGGTAGCTGCGGCGGATTTGGCGGCCGTGGCCGGGGTGGCTTTGGTGGCCGGCTTGGCGGCGGTGGCTTTTTTGACGGGCGCTTTCTTTACGGGCGCGCCCCAGCCGTCGTCATCGCCCCAGCCGCCGCCGGTGGGCGACGACCACACATCGGCCGTGTCCCAGCCGCTGCTGGATTTTTTCTTGGGCGCGGGCTTGGCCACTGCCTTTGCCACCGGCTTGGCGGTGGTTTTTTTGGCTACCGGTTTGGCGGCGGGTAGCGGCTCATCCTTGGGAGCGGGCGTGGGCGCGCCAAATTCCAGGTTCGACTCAGGCGCTGCGATGGGCGAGTAGACGAACGAAACGGTGCCGCCCACGGCGCGCAGCGTGTTGTAGCCGGAGCGGTAGAGATAGCCGCCGGTGAAGAAGCGGTTGGTGCTGACGAGGAATTTCTCGGTTTCCTGCGGGGCTTCCTTGTCCAAGGTCTGGTTCAGCACGTCGAGGTACTGGTCCATCTGCGGGTCCTTGAGCTTGGCCAGGTTTTTTCCGTTCACAATGCTGCCAAACAGCATCTCGAAGTGCGGCCGGGGCTTGAATTTCTTGGCCAGCATGGTTTGCGAAATCGCCACGATGCGCGCCTGCTGCGAGCTGGTGAGGCTGTTGGAGGCCCACAGCTCCTTCAACCGGGCGGCCGTTACACGGGCCACGGCGTTGTTGGTGCTGGCCATCATGGCCTGCACGTCGTTGATGTACTGCGCGGGGTCAGTGGAGAGCTTGCCTACCTGGTAGCGCGGTGTGGTCGCCGCCGGGGCCGCGCCGGTGGGTGGAGCCGGTTTGGTTTGCGCCAGCGCGGGCGTGGCAAAACCCAGCCACAGCCCCAGCCACGCGATAAAAATACCAATTACTTGCTTCATAAAGTCTGCATAGTTCAGTAACAATGACCCGTTGGTCCGGCTTTAAGCGGCGGCGAGCGGGCAGTGTCGCCCGGCGTCGCCCCGCCTGCTGCCCGCCCAGCCGCACGCTCAACCCAACGAGTGGTTTTTCCAACGCAAACGCCTGGCCCGAAGGATAGTGCCCGGCGCGGCGCATAAAAACCCGGTACAAGTTAGGCACAATCAAAAAAGCAATTCGCCAACGGCCGGGCTTAAAGCGTCTTGCCTTTTGATTATCCCGTTTTTTCCCAATTGCATCCTTTTTATTTTCCTTGGTCTGGCCCGGCCAGGTTATACATTTGACGCATGACTTCCCCCTCCCCTATTCGCACCGCGCTACTGGCCTACGGCATGTCGGGCAAACTTTTTCAGGCCCCCTTTCTGGCTGCCCACCCCGGCTTCGAGCTCTACGGCGTGGCCGAGCGTACCGAGCGGCGCATGCACCTCGATTATCCCACCATTCATAGCTACCCTAGCGTAGCTGAAGTGCTGGCCGACCCCACCATCGAGCTGGTGGTGGTGAACACGCCCAGCAACACCCACTTCGACCTGGCTAGCCAAGCCCTGCGCGCCGGCAAGCACGTCCTGCTCGAAAAGCCCGTAGCCACGTCCGTGGCGCAACTGCACGAACTGCTGGCGCTGGCCAAGCAGCAGGGCCGCTACCTGCTGGCCTACCAGAACCGCCGCTGGGACAGCGACTTCCAGGCCGTGCGGCGCGTGGTGGAAAGCGGCCAGCTGGGCCAGCTCTTCGAAGTGCATATCCGCTATGACCGGTATAAGCCGGCGCTGCATTTCAAGAAATTTAAGGAGGAGCCCGGCCCCGGCGCGGGCCTGCTCTACGACCTTGGCCCGCACATCATCGACCAGGCTCTGAGCCTATTCGGCCAGCCCCTGAGCGCGCACAAAACCTTGGGCAGCTACCGTCCTGGCACCCAGGTCGACGATTTTTTCTCGCTGCACCTGCGCTACCCCGCCGGCCTCAACGTGTGGGTAAGCTCGGGCCTGCTCATCGCCGACCCCGTGCCGGCCTACGTGCTGCACGGCACCCAGGGCAGCTACCAAAAAGGCCGCACCGATGGCCAGGAAGCGCAATTGCTGGCCGGCATATCGCCCCAAGCCCCCGAGTATGGCCACGAAAAGCCCGGCCAGGAAGGCCGTCTCACCCTGGCCGCGCCCGACGGCACCCTCACCGCCACGCCCGACCCCGCCACCCCCGGCGACTACATGGACTTGTTTGAGGCCGTGTTCCAAGCCATTCGCCACAATGTCCCCTACCCTATCAGCAACGAGCAGCTGCTGTGGCAAAATGAATTGCTGGAGCAGCCCGCCATGCTGTAGAGCTTATTTGCGTCTCGTCGTCAGGTGCCGTTGGACCAATCACTGTTCAACGACGAGACGCAAACATGCGTCTCTACGGTTTTTTCCCTACCACCAACTTATCCCCCAGCGCCCGCTGCAAGTCCGGCAAATCGTAGTGCCGCAGCACGCCGGGCAGCACTTCCGAATACACGTTTTTGGTAGTCGGCTGCGCCAGGAGTTCTCGGTAAGAGGGCGGCATTTTATCCACCATCAGGCGCGTTATTTCGGACCAGAGCACGGCCGCGTGCAGTACTGGCACCACGGCTCGGCCGCTGGCGCGCAACTCCACGGACGCGCTGGCCAGCGGGTCAGTGTTGCGCACGAATACCCGCAGCATGTCGATATCGGCCACGCGCTGGATGGGCAGCGGGCGGCCTTCGTGCAGGGCCAACAGGGCGTTGCGGTATTCGCGGTTGTAGTATTTGGGGTCGATGGCAGCGGTGGGGTCGGCGGTTTCGCCCAAGCCGCGCAGGTCGGCCAGCACCACGGCGGTGCCCTGCCGGAGGTAGGCCTGCATCTCTGCCGCGCTACTATCGAGAACGGCCGATTTGCCGCCTTCGGCCAGCCAGATGAGTACGCGGGCGGGCCGCGCCGGGCCGGCGGGCAGGGCCAGTAACAGGGGCAGCGGCGGTTCGCCTGGCCGGCGCAGCACGAATTTTTGCAGGGCAAAGCCCGCACGGCGCAGGGTATCCAAAGCCCTTATTTCTACCCGCGTGGGCTGGTGGTCGTTGGTTATTGCCGAGGCAAAGCTGCGTTGCTGCTGGCGCACCGATGCCACGATTTCGGCGAGCGTGGCCGGGCGGCGGGCGGCCAGCCGTTGAGCTTCGGCCAGATGCTGACTACTCAGCGTGGCCTCGTTCCGAAACGCAGTATTGACCTGGCCGGTAGCCGTGCATTGCAGCTCTTTGGTAGTTGAAACAGGCAAGTGTTCCTCTCGCACCGGCGCGGCATCGCCATAAAACCAGCGCCGAAACCACGCCACGGCCACCTCCCGCTTGGGCTGCGAAATGCCGTGGCCATCATCATAAGTGAATAAATCCAACTGCTCCGGCTTGCCTAGGGCGCGGTAGATGCGGCCGGTTTCGGCCGTGGCGGCTTCAATTTGGGTGTAGTCCACGAAATCGTAGCGCCCGGCCAGTATGAGCAGCGGCTTGGGCGCAAACATGATGGGCCAGTCGGCGAGGTCGAGGCGGGCGCGGCCGGCGCCGGGCAGCTGCACGCAGCCATCGGCGGGGCCGGTCAGCTCCAGGTTTTTCTCGCCGCTGGCCACGTAGCTGCACAGGGCAGCCACCTTCATGCGCGGCTCCAGAGTCATGAAGTAGGCCGTTTGGGTAGCGCCACCCGAGTTGCCGAGGCAGCCCAGCCGGGCGGTATCTACCTCCGGGCGGGTGAGCAGGTAGTCGAGGCTGCGGGCATTATCCCAGAACTCTTCGCCGGGCGTGGTCTGGCCCAGCAGGGCCGCGTCGGCGCTGAGAAGCGTGTGCTCGGTAGTGCCGCCCCGCGCCAGGGGCTTGCCGGCCGCATCGGTCAGCTGCATCCGCTCGCCCTGCGAGATGGGGTCAATCACCAGCACCACAAACCCGTGCTGCGCGAGCAGAATCGCCGTTTTCTGGTACGAAACCGTGGCTTTCGATTCCTGCTCGTGCCCGCAGAACAGCAGCACGCCGGGCTTCTTCCCCTTGCCTCCCGGCACGTACAGATTAGCCGTGACGTGGTGACGCGGCGTGCTTTCGTAGATGATTTTTTCAATATGAAAGCCCGGCCGTTGCAACTTGCCCGTCACCTGCGCCCGTAGCGGCGTGCGGGCTGGCAGCGGCCCCAGCACCCGCCGGAACCGCGCCCGCACGCTGTCGCGGTAGGCCGCCGCCACGGTGGCCGACTGCCCGGCGAGGTCCAGTTCGGCGGCGCGGGGCGCGTACTGCGCATGCAGCTGTTGCAGCAAGTAGGTAGTGAGGGTGGTTGGGGCTTTCCAGTCGAGCACGTTGGGGCCGGACTGCTGGGCGTGCGCCGAGCGCCCGATTAGCAGTGCCATCAACCAAACCAGCAGCCCGGTTTTTGCCCGCGTAGCCATGCTATCAGGACGCGGCAATGGCTTGCAGCTCCTTCACCAAATCGGCGGAGCCCACAAAGAGTGGCGCGCGCTGGTGCAGGTCGGCGGTGGGCGGCACGTCGAGGACGACATCGGCCCCGGTCACGGCCATGCCGCCGGCCTGCTCAATCAGGAAAGCCAGCGGGTAGCATTCGTAGAGTAGGCGCAGCTTGCCACCGGGCTTATCGACGGTGGGCGGGTAGAGGTAGATGCCACCTGTGAAGAGGTTGCGGTGGTAATCGGCTACCAGCGAACCCACGTAGCGGGCCGTGAGGCGACGCTCTTTGCAAGTGGTGAGATAGGTCCGCACGAACTCGGGGTAGTCGAACCAGTTGCCCTCGTTGCAGCTGAACACCGGACCGTGCTGCGGAATCCGGATATCGGGGTGCGAGAGGAAGAATTCGCCCAGCGAGTTTTCGTAGGTGAAGCCCGTCACGCCGTGGCCGGTGGTGTACACCAGCATGGTGCTGGAGCCGTACAGAACGTAGCCGGCCGCGATTTGCGCCCGCCCACCCTGCAAAAAGTCTTCCTTGCGCGCCGGCCCACCAATGCGCGACACCCGGCGATAAATGCCGAAAATGGTGCCGATACTCACGTTCACATCAATGTTGGACGAACCGTCGAGCGGGTCGATGGCCACCACGTACTTGCCGTTATCGTTGCCGGTCTGGATGATTTCCTCGTTTTCCTCCGAGAGCACCGCGCAGGCCTCGCCGCCATTGGTGAGGGCGCGAATGAAGCGGATATTGGCTTCCACATCGAGCTTTTGCTGGGCCTCGCCCTGCACGTTTTGCTCGCCCATGGCCCCGGTGATGCGCGAAAGGCCGGCCCGGTTTACCTCGCGGTTCACAATTTTACCGGCCAGGGCAATGTCGCGTAGCAACTGCGACAACTCGCCGGTGGCGTACGGGAACTCGGCCTGCTTGCGCATAATGTAGCGCTCCAGCGTGGTGCCCACGGGCGTAGCGAGGGCATTTTCGGTAGTTTGGGACATTGGGTGGGTCATGTAGCGCGGACTCTGTGAGTCCGCGTGTGGGCGGTTCGGATGGGGCAACACTTGGGCGAGGCACGGACTCGCAGAGTCCACGCTACAATTTCTACGAGGCTTGTTTCTGGGCTTGCCACAGCACTACCTGCCAGCCTTTCTTCTTGTCCTTTATCTGCACTACCACGTACTTGATGCGGACCACGCTGGTGCTGCCATCGGGCTTGGGCGGCGAGGTGATGCGGATAGTGCCGTTCACGACGGCCGTTTTGTCATCGTTGTAGGCGCGCACGTTCAGAGCGTCTATTTCGATGTTGCCGTACTGGCTTTTGCCGTCGCGGATGCTCTGGATGTATTCGGCTTTGGTGTTTTCATGGCCGTCACCGTGGGTGTACACGAGGTCATCACCCAGCACTTTTTCGAGCACGGCGTAGTCCTTTTTCACCTGGGCCTCGAAGCGCTGACGCTCCAGTGCTTCTACTTCTTTTTCGGCAGTCATTTTCCGGGAGCCAGAGGCCAGAGCGAAGACAAATAAGGGCAATACCAGCAACAGCGCCAGCAGTAACGGCCGCGTTTTCATATCCTTAAACAAACGTTGGAGAGAAGCCAAAACGGCGCGGCACTCGTGGCCACTGGCCCGAAAAAAGTACCGTGCCGTTTCGGGGGAATGGTTATTCGTCGTCGAGCTTGATGGGCTCCATCTTCGGCACCAGCGTAAACATCAGCACCCAGGCCAGCAGGTACGCCGCGCCACAGATGAAGAACATGATGTAGTACGCTTTGTCGATTTGGCCAATGCTTTCGTAGTGGACAAACATGCGCTTCTGCACCAGGGCCGTGAGGGCAATGCCACCCAAACCACCCGCCATGCCGCCAATGCCCGTGACCGAGCCCACCGCCCGCTTCGGAAACATGTCCGACACGGTGGTGAAAATATTGGCGCTCCAGGCCTGGTGAGCCGCCGCCGCAATACCGATGACCAGCACCGCCAGCCACATATTCAGCCCGCCAAGCCACTGCGCGAACACAATCGGAAACACGCAGCAGGCAATGAGCAGCATGGACGTTTTGCGGGCTTGAAACGCGGGCATGCCACGCTTCATAAAGCCCAGCGGCAGGTAGCCGCCACCCACACTACCGATGCTCGACAGGATGTACACGGCCGCTACCGGCAGGGCAATGGCCGTGCCCTTGAGGTGGTACTGCTTGCCCAGAAAGTCGGGCAACCAAAACAGGTAGAACCACCAGATGGGGTCGGTCAGAAACTTGCCCACCACGAAAGCCCAGGTTTGGCGAAAGGTCAACAGCTTGCCCCAGGAGGCTTTGGGCTTTTCTTCCGTTACGCCCTCGGCGGGCAGGCCCGCGGGAATGTCAGCGTTGATAAAGTCAAACTCGGCTTTGCTCAGGCGGGCGTGCCGGGCGGGCGTTTCGTAATACACCATCCAGAGCACCAGCCAGATAAAGCCTAGCGCGCCCGTGATAATGAAGGCCCATTTCCAGCCAATGGTTTCGGCAATGAGCGGCACCGTAAGCGGAGCCACGATGGCACCCACGTTGGAGCCCGAATTGAAGATGCCCGTGGCCAGTGCCCGCTCCCGCTGCGGAAACCACTCGGCCGTGGTTTTGATAGCGGCCGGGAAATTACCGGCTTCCGTGAGGCCCAGAAAGCCGCGCGCAATGCCGAAGCCAAACGTGCTGCTGACCAGTGCGTGGCCCATGGCCGCCACGCTCCACAGGGCCGTCGAAATGGCATAGCCCATCTTCGTACCCAGCTTGTCGATGATGCGGCCGGCACCCACCATGCCCACCGCATAGGCCAGCTTGAAGGCGATTTCAATGTTGGCATAGTCGCCCGAATTCCAGTGGAACTCTGTTTCCAGGTAGGGCTTCAGCAGCGAAATAACCGCCCGGTCGAGGTAGTTAATCGTGGTGGCAAAGAACACCAGGGCACAAATGGTCCAGCGGAATTTGCCCATCACGGCATTGGCCGTGGCCAGCGGAGAATCAGGCGGGGCCTGAGCGGAAGATGTCATCATCGAGTTCGGGAATTTGAAACCAGGGCACTACTCGGAATCAACTCAATGGCGCGCATGGCGCACCATCGGGCACTACTTTTTCAGGGTTTCGACCACCTGCATCAGTTGGCCGATGCTGGCGGCCAGGGCGTCGGTATCATCGGCATTTTTGAAGAGCTGTGAGCCCATGCCCACGGCATTCACGCCCGCGCCAAACCAGGCGCTGAGGCTGGCCTCGGTGGGCTCCACGCCGCCGGTCACCATGAGCTTGGTGTGGGGCATGGGGCCGCGCAGGGCCTTCACATAGTCGGGGCCGACGAGATTGCCGGGGAAGATTTTTACCACGGCCGCACCCAGCTCGCTGGCGTTGTAAATCTCGGTGGGCGTCATCGCGCCGGGCAGCCACGGAATGTCGTGGGCGCGGCACACCTCGGCTACCTCGGCGGTGGCCAGGGGCTGCACCACAAACTCGGCTCCGGCGGCAATGAACTGCTCGGCCTCCGCAACCTTATAAATGGTGCCGATGCCCAGAATCATATCCGGATACTGGTCGCGCACGAAATCCTGGAGCTCGGTGAAAACCGACAGCGCTTTTTCGCCCCGGTTCACAAACTCGAACACGCGGATACCGCCCGTGTAGCAGGCCTGCAAAATGCGTTGCGTGTAGGCCGCATCGGCGTGGTAAAACACCGGCACCACCGGGTAGCGGAGCAGCGTGGCAAGGGTTTCGGCGGGGGTATGGCGGGGCATGGTTGGTTGAATTTAGCGCAGCAAGCGGCCGCTGGTGTTGCCCTTCATGATTTCTTCCACCTCGGCCACGGTCACTAAGTTAACGTCGCCGTGGATGGTATGCTTGAGGGCCGAAGCCGCCACGCCGAAGGTGAGGGCCTGCTGCGGATTGTTGTAGGCCAGCGAACCGTAGATGAAGCCGGCCATGAAGGCATCGCCGCCGCCAATGCGGTCCACGATGGGGTTGATGTCGTAGGTGACGGTTTCGAGGAACTGCTGGCCGTCGTAGAAAATGCCTTTCAGGCCGTTGTGCGAGGCGCTGTGGGTTTTGCGGCGGGTGGTGATGACCTGCTTGATTTGCGGGAACCGCGCCATCACCTGCCGGGCGACGGATACAAACTTGTTATCGGTTCCGGGCTCGGGCACGATGTCGAACAGGTCCTCTGCGTCGTTCTCGGAGCAGACCACCACGTCGCAGCCGGCCACCAATTCCGCCATCACGCTCTGGGCGGTCTGGCCGTACTGCCACAGGTTGCGGCGGTAGTTCACATCGGCCGATACGGTGATGCCCAGACGGCGCGCGGCGGCAATGGCCTGGCGCGTGGCTTCAGCCGTGGTGGCCGAAATGGCGGGCGTGATGCCCGTCCAGTGCAGCCAGCCGGCGTTTTTCAGGATTTCATCCCAATTGAATCTGGCCGGGTCGAGGTGGGCGAAGGCCGAGTTGGCACGGTCGTACACCACTTTGCTGGGGCGCATTCCCGCGCCCACTTCCAGGAAATACAGGCCGAGGCGGTCGCCTTCGTACACGGTGGCGTCCATGTTCACGCCGAGGGCGCGGAACTGCTGGGCAGCGGCGTGGCCGAAATCAGTGGCCGGGAAGCAGGTGACGTGGGCGACGGGCACGCCCAGCCCGGCCAGCGAAGCGCCCACGTTGGCATCGCCGCCGCCGTAGGTGATTTCGAGGTGCTGGGTTTGCGCGAACCGGTAATTCAGCGGCGGCGAGAGCCGCATCATGATTTCGCCGAACGTGACAACTTGCTTCATTCTTTGGGGACTTATGTGTAGAAAAACGGTCATGCTGAGCGCAGCCGAAGCATCTCTACCGTTTAACTAATTCAATTTCGATTCAACGAAGCGGTAGAGATGCTTCGGCTGCGCTCAGCATGACGTCCTTATATCGTTAATTAAGCAGTTACGGCAGCAGCTTCCGCCACTTTGCCAAAGCCGAAATACTCCCTGGCGTTGCCGTAGCAGATGTTCTGCACGGTGCGGCCCAGCAATTCCATATCCGCCGGCAGCTCACCATTTTCCACGTCGTTGCCGAGCAGGTTGCAGAGCACACGGCGGAAATACTCGTGGCGCGGGTACGAAAGGAAGCTGCGCGAATCCGTGAGCATCCCCACGAAACGCGGCAGCAGGCCCATGTTACTCAGCGCGTTGAGCTGCTTCTCCATGCCGTCTTTCTGGTCGAGGAACCACCAGCCGGAGCCGAACTGCATCTTGCCGGCCACTGAGCCATCATTGAAGTTGCCAATCGTCGTCGCCATCAAGTCATTGTCGGCCGGGTTGAGGTTGTAGATGATGGTTTTCGCCAGCTTGTCCTGGCCGTCGAGCCGGTCGAGGAACGTGGAAAGGGCGCGGCCCTGTGGGAAGTCGCCGATGGAATCCCAGCCCGTATCGGGGCCGAGCGCGCGGAGCATCCTCGAGTTGTTGTTGCGCAACGCGCCGATGTGGTACTGCTGCGTCCAGCCCTTCTCCCAGTCCATTTCGGCCAGCAAAACCAGCATGGCGGCCTTGAACTGGTGGTTTTCAGCGTGAGTCAACTCGCTGCCGCTCCGGATTTTCAAGAAGATAGCAGCGGCTTCCTCAGCCGTGTACTCGGCAGCGTAGATGTGCTCCAGGCCGTGGTCCGACAGGCGGCAGCCCACGCTGGCGAAGAAATCATGGCGGCGGCGCAGGGCCGTTTCGAGGTCGGCGAAGGTGTTGATTTCCACTTCGGCGGCGGTGGCCAGCTTGTCGAGGTAGGCATTGTAGCTGCGGGCATCGTCCACCGCCATCGCCTTGTCGGCGCGGAAGGTGGGCAGCACGTTCACGCCGAAGCCGGCAACGGCAATGGCCTGGTGGTATTCCAGCGAATCGGCCGGGTCGTCGGTGGTGCAGAGGGTTTCGACCTGCATCTTTTTGAGCAGGCTTTGCACCGAGTATTCGGGGGTTTGGAGCTTGGCGCTGCACTCGTCGTAGATGCGGCGGGCGCTGTCTTTGTTAAGCAGCTCGGTGATGCCGAAGTAGCGCTGCAACTCTAGGTGCGTCCAGTGATACAGCGGGTTGCGTAGCGTGTATGGCACGGTTTCGGCCCATTTCTCAAACTTCTCCCAGTCCGAAGCATCGCCGGTAATGTAGCGTTCGGGCACACCGTTGGCCCGCATGGCACGCCACTTGTAATGGTCGCCGTAGAGCCAGATTTGGGTGATGTTCTCGAACTGCTTGTCCTCGGCAATCTGGTCGGGCAGCAGGTGGTTGTGGTAGTCGATGATGGGCATCTGCTTCGCATACTCGTGGTAGAGCGTGCGGGCCGTGGCGGTCTGGAGCAGGAAATCGTCGTTGAGAAAAGGCTTCATAATCAATCAGGAAGACAGAATCAGGGTTCTGATAAATTCTATAATCTCAGGAGTCGAAGGTAGGCCGGGGCGGGTGGCGTAGCCCTCATGGACTGTCCTGATTCCGGTATTTATTAGCGAAAACGGTTGCGTAAATAGTTTGGCAGGCTACAGCGACACGCCGCGTTTCCACGGAATGAAGTCGGTCTGGTCGTGGCGCACGGCGGCCACTTCCTCCCCGCTGGCCACCCGGATAACGTAGTCTAAAATGCGTTCGCCGGCCTGCTCGATGGTTTCCTCACCGTCAATCACGGTGCCCGTATTCACGTCGATGATGTCGGGCATGCGCCGGGCCAGGGCCGTGTTGCTGGAGACTTTGATAACCGGCGCGATGGGGTTGCCAGTCGGCGTGCCCAGGCCGGTGGTAAAGAGGACGATGTTAGCGCCCGAGCCCACTTCGGCCGTCGTGGATTCCACGTCATTACCAGGCGTACAAAGCAGGTTCAAACCCGGCTTGGTTACCAACTCGGGGTAATCGAGTACGGCCACCACGGGCGAAGAACCGCCCTTGCGGGCCGCGCCAGCCGATTTCATAGCATCGGTAATCAAGCCGTCGCGGATGTTGCCGGGCGAGGGATTCATGTCGAACCCCGAGCCGACGGCCACGGCGCTGTCCCCGTATGCCTTCATCAGGCTGCTGAAACGTTCGGCAGTTTCCTGGTTCACGCTGCGGTCTACCAGTTCCTGCTCCACGCCGCACAGTTCCGGGAATTCGGCCAGGATGACCGAGCCGCCCAGGGCCACCAGCATATCAGAAACGTGGCCCAAGGCAGGATTGGCCGAGATGCCGGAGAAGCCGTCGGAGCCACCGCATTCCAGGCCGATATTCAGGGCTTTGAGTGGCGCAGGTTCGCGGCGGGCCTGGTTGGCAATCATCAGACCGGCGAAAGTTTGGCGCAGAGCGGTACTGATGAGGGTTTCCTCGGTGCCAAGCTTCTGCTGGTCGAGGATATATAAGGGCTTGCTGAAGTTGGGGTCGCGCTTGGCGATTTCCTCCTGCAGCATGCTGGCCTGCGCGTTCTGGCAGCCCAGGCTGAGAACGGTAGCACCGGCCACGTTGGGGTGCGTGATGTAGCCGGCCAGCAGGCCGCACAGCGTCTGAGCATCCTGGCGGATGCCGCCGCAGCCGCCCTCGTGCGAGAGGAAGCGGATGCCGTCCACGTTCGGGAAAGGTCGGTTTTTTTGCGCTAAATCGGCGCTGGCTTCGAGGTCGGCGCTGAGGATTTCCTCCACCGTTTTGCCGGCTTGCATGAGCTCCACCAACTTGCGGGTTTCGGGCTGGTAGGTTTTGCGACGGGCATAGCCGAGGTCGGTAATCAGGGCATCCTGCAACACCTGGATGTTGCGGTTTTCGCAGAATACCAGCGGAATAACGAGCCAGTAGTTGGCAGTGCCCACGCGGCCATCGGCGCGGTGGTAGCCCTGGAAAGTACGGTCCTGCCAAGCGCTTACGTCGGGGGCCTGCCAGGCGGCGCGCTGGTGGGCGTGTTCGTCGTAGCTATTGGTAGCGTGCTGAATATTGGCCGTGGTGAGGCGGCCACCGGGGCGGATGGCCTCACGGGCGGTGCCCACGAGTACGCCGTACATGGTCACGGGCTGGCCCTGCGTCAGGCCCAGTGTGGCGAGCTTGTGCTTGGCCGGAATAGCTTCAGCAGTGGTAATAAAGCCATTTTCCCACGGCACTTCGGTACCGATGGGCAGGTCGGCAAGGGCGACGAGCACGTTATCGGCGGGGTGGATGCGGGCAACTTGGTGTTTCATATAAACGGATAATTATCGGGAATTGGTCGGGCCGAGAGCAGCCGCAGCATCTCTACCGCTTCGTTGCAGCGAAGGAGTTAATCTCGGGGCAGAGATACTTTGGCTCACTCACTCAGCATAATGTTCTTTTTGGGCTCCATCAGGAAGTAACAGCTGCGGCTTTGCGGGCGAAAAACGCGACCAGCGCAGCCGGCGCGCCCTCTTCTACTAGCTGCGTCAGGTAGTAGCTCACCTTATCGGCGAAGCCGGGCAGGCGGGTGAGGTCGTGGCCCCAGAGGGCGGTGTTGCGCAACGCAGCGGTGGTCAGTTCCTCGGGCGAGGATTTGGCCCAAAGCTCAGCGAAGTAGCCGGCGCGGTCGTCCTGAATGGTATAGGCTGCGCCATTGGCTTCGCCCTGGCCGGTGCTGGCCCCGGTGGCAGTATTGCGCATAAACAGCAGGTAGGCCGCGAAGCCCAGCGCCATGTAGTGCGGCACGGCATTGTGCGTCTGATAGTAGTGCAGCAGCGTGGGCACGTTGCGCATCTGCATTTTGGCGGTGCCCTGCATGGCAATGGCCAGCCAGCGGTGCTCCAGGTAGGGGTTGCGGAAACGGTCGAGGACCTGCATGCCGAAGCGCTGGCCCACTTTCTCATCTACCGCGAAGGGAATGCCGGGCAGCAAATCGGCCAGCATCAGGTTGTGGATGAAGCGCGCCAGGTCTTCGTTTTCCAACGACTCGCGCACGGTGGCGCAGCCGGCCAGGTGGGCCAGGCCGTAGCTGAGCGTGTGCGTGCCATTCAGCAAACGCAGCTTCAACTCACGAAACAGGGTAATGTCGGGCCGAATGACCACGCCCGTGGCCGCCGAGTGGAATGACAGTACCTCGCGCACCCGCTCGCCGCCCTCGATGGCCCAGAGCGAATAGGCTTCGGCCATCGTCAGCAGGTCGTCGCGGTAGCCCAGGTCGGCCTCCAGCGCTTCGTAGGCAGTGGGCTCGGGGCGGCCGGGTACGATGCGGTCGACCAGCGTATTGCAGAAATCGTTGGCTGCTTCAAGCCAGTCGATGAAGGCGCTGCCGAGGTCGTTGCGGTGCGCCAGCTCCAGCACAATGGCTTCGAGCTTGCGACCATTGTCGGGAATCAACTCGGTGGGCACAATGACCAGGCCCCGGTTTACATCGCCCTCAAAAGCCACGAAACGGGCATATAGTACGGCCAGCAGCTTACCCGGAAACGAAGAAGGCGGCGTGAGGTGAATGTCCTCATTCACTAGTTGAATGCCGACTTCGGTGGTATTCGAAATCACCACTTGCAGGTCGGGACTAGCCGCGAATTTCAGCACCTCCGCCCACTGGCTTTTGGCCGAGAGCACGCGGCTGATGCTGGCGCACACCACGTTTTCTTCCACGGGATGGCCGTCGTCGACGCCGCGCACGCACACGGTGTAGAGGTTGTTCTGGCGCTCGAAGGCCGAGGCGTCGCCGCCGTCGGTGCTTTTCACTACTACGATGCGGCCGTTGAATACGCCTTTCCGATTGGCCTCGTCAATCATGAAATCGGGGAGGCCGCGCAGCAGCACGCCGGTCCCGAACTGGAGCACCTTTTCGGGCAGCGCAAACAGCGCCGATGTGGGCCAGGACACGGCGGCCGAAGTGTGAGGGGTGGCCAGGGCCAGTTGGTGGGTGAGCGTGTCCATGTGAATGGGGCTGAAAATAGAATTGGTGGCGGAGCGAAGCTAGAATTTGGGACGGCTAGCGCCTTCCCGTACTCACCCGCTTCTGCCAAGCCGGATATTCTTTGGTTAATAGTTTTTCGGGCCAAACCCCGGCGTAGAGGTAGCCAGCGCGGCGCTCGTTTTCAATCTCGGTGAGCTGGTAATGAACCTGGCTGTCGCGCCCCACATAGATGGGGCGGTCGGTATCAAGCTCGTAGAAACGCGCCCAGAGGTCGGCCCCAGGCGTGGGCACGATGACACGGTCCAGCACTTTTTTGGACGGTGGCAGCGTCACCTCCTGCACGGCGTAGCCGTCCATTTTCACTTTCTCAAACCACGCCACGGCGCTGTCAATGGCCTTGCGCACGTCGGCCGAGGGCTTTTCAATGCCCATCAGAAACCGGACGATGTCCACCGACTCATCCCCGCTCAGCGAGGCCAACTCGAAGGCGCGGGCTTTGGCGGGCTGCAGGGTTTTCTCGTCGTACTGGGCGCACCAAGCCGTGGGCTGGCCCTTGCGCACATACTGCGTTTTCAGAATGCAGTTGATACCGCGCTCTTCCGCCTTCGCAGCCTGCGCCGTCAGCTTGGCATCGAAACCGGTGAAGGGCGGCTGCTGACGGGCCACTTTGCGCAACACCTCCAGCACCCGCACCATGGCGTTGTCGTTGTAGGTAATCTGGTGGCGGTAGATGTTGACGTCGGGGTAATACTGGGGAAAGCCGCCGTTGGCGTACTGCATTTTCAGCAGGTAGCGAATGCCGTTTTCGGCCCCGGCGCGGTAAGTCGGGTTGTTGGTTTGGTGATATGCCTCGGCCAGATAATTGATTTCGCGTGTTGTGGCGTTGTTATCAATCGTAGCGTCGCTGCGGTTTTTGTCCTTCAGGGTGCTAGCCCGCTCGGCGGCACTGAGCGGGTAGCGGTAGTCCACCTTGTGGGTGCCCACGGCTTTGGGCCAGCCGCCCACGGCCCGCTGAAACACCAGCATCTTTTCGGCGGTGCTGTCCTGCACCGGCGCTGCCTGGGCAGCCCGGAAATGCTCCGGACCACCCGTGGCTACTACTTCCTGTTGGGTCGGCGTAGTTCCAAGTCCCACCTTGCCCAGCCCTGCCAGCAGGAGCAGTATTTGCAGCGTCATCATGCGTTAGAATGTGAAGGCAGGGCCTTCGTTGAGTTGTCCTTAAGGATTGGGCCGCAGGCTAGTTGTAGCCGGGGTTTTGCGTCAGGTTTGGGTCGTTGTCGCGGGCAATCTGCGGAATGGGCAGCAGCTGCTTCGTGGGCGTGTAGCCGGCGGCCCAGTTGGTGGTCACGAAAGCCGTCGTGATGCTGGCCCGCCAGTCAATCGAAGTAGTGCCGGGGGGCACAGTGCTCGTGGATGGCCGATAGAACGACCGGGCCCAGCGCAGGCCCGTGGTGGAGCCCGGCACGGTGGTGAAATACATCTTCAGGGGCACGTTGGGGAAGCGGCTGGCTGCCGTCTGGTCGGCCATGGATAGCACGTCCAGCCGGGTCTGGACGATTTTGGCGGTCAGCAAATTCCAACGCACCAGGTCGAACTTACGGATGCCTTCACCGCCGAATTCCAACAGCCGCTCATTCACAATGGCATCAAAAAACACTTGCTTTGATGCCGCCGACACCGCCGGAAGGTTCGCGTTGTTGTAGCCGCGGCGGCGCACTTCCATCAGGGCATTCACGGCGGTGCTGGTGGGGCCGTTCAGCTCGTTTTCAGTTTCGGCATACATCAACAGCACGTCGGCGAAGCGCATCAGCACCCAGTCGAAGCTCAGGGACTGGAGCGTGACGCTGGACAGGGCCGGCGAGCGCCAGTCGCGGCGATACTTGCCATCGGTGGTGGCCGAGAGCTTGGCCCCACTTTGCGTGTCAGTGGCGTCGATGACGTAGGGTGTGATGGTCACGTCGCGGCGGGTATCCGTCGAATCGAAGGCGTAGAAGTAGGTGGGCACAATGGTGATGGCCCCGCTCGACTGCCCGTAGGTGGGCGAGCCCGTCAGGCGCGGGCCGTTGTAGTAGCCCAGCTTGGTGTCGGCGGCGCTGGCACCACCGGCACCCACGGCAAACATGATTTCCCGGTTGGCATCGGCGGCGTTCACGGCGGCCCCGTCCACGTTGGCGAGGCTGCGGAAGGTGGCGTCGAACTTGGGGTTGAGGTTGTGCTGGGTGCGGTTGCCCATCAAATCCAGGCACTCGGTACGCGCAATACGGTAGTAGTCGAGGTAGTCGGCGGCGCGGCGCTCCTGGCCGTTCATGCCCACCGACCAGCCGCCCCGGAACAGCGCGGCCTTGGCCCGCAGCCCCTTCACGGCTCCTTTGGTGATGCGCTCGTTGCTCGGCGTCACTTCGGTACGCCAGGGCACCAGGTTTTCGGCCACGGCCAAATCCTTGATGATGTGGGTATAAACCGAGTCGCGGTCGGTGCGGTAAAGCTTAAAGTCTTGGCCGGTGACCGAGGCCGTGCGGGGCTCGGGCACATCGCCCCAGTTGCGCACCAGCTCGAAGTAGTACTGCGCCCGTAGCGTCAGCGCTTCGCCATAAAGACGTTTCAGCGAGGTCTGCTCGGCGGCGGTGCCGCCGGTGTACTGCTTCATTTGGGGAATGAATTTGAGGCAGATATTGGCCCGCTCAATGCCTTGGTACAGGTTCACCCAGGGGGTGTACACTTCCTGGTTGGAGGGAATGGCCGCGTAGCGGGTCACGCCGCGCCGGGTGGCATCGGCCGCGCCAATGGCGCCCACCATTTCGTCGGTGTCGTAGGGATAGTAGCAGCTCAGGCGGTTGCCGTAGCCGGCATCGCCGGCCAGCATGCTATAGGCCCCCAGCACGGCGCTGGTGGCCCCGTCCACGGTGCTAAAAACCTCGTCTGACGTGTTGTAGGCCGTGGGGGTAACTTCGAGATAGTTGTTGCACGAGAGCAGGCTGGCACCGCTGGCGAGCAGCAAGGCGGCGGTCAGCGGCCGGATAATTGCGTTTTTCATCGGATAAGGCGGTGGGAATTAGAAGGAAAGGTTAACGCCGAGCAGGTAAGCCTTGCTGCGCGGGTAGCCGGCGTAGTCCACGCCGGGCGTGAGGGCGGTGCCGCGGCGGGTGTTCACCTCGGGGTCGAAGCCCGTGTATTTGGTCCAGGTATAGATGTTGTTCAGCGTGGCATAAATGCGGAACTGGCTCAGTTTGGCGCGCTGAATCAGGGCCTTGGGCAGGGAGTAGCCTAGGGTGACGTTGCTCAGGCGCAGGAAAGAGCCATCTTCCACGGCCCACGAGTGCGGCACGAGCTGGCGCGGGGCGGCCCAGATATTGGCATCCTTGTTCAGCGCATCCAGCGTGGCCACGTCGGTGATGGGTTGGCCCGTGTTCAGGTCGATGGTGCGGTAGCGGTTCTTCATCAGCTCCAGGCCGTTGGCAAACTGCCCGTTGGTGAGGTAGGTGGTGTACTCGATTTTGTTGTCGTTCCAGATTTTGTTGCCGTAGCTCCAGTTCATGAAGATGCTGGCATCAAAGCCCTTGTAGGAAAACTGCTGGTTGATGCCGCCCGTGTTCTGGGGGTTGGCATTGCCGATAACCTGGCGGTCGGCGTCGTTCACCGAGCCGCTGCCGTCCACGTCCTTCAGCTTCAGCTGGCCCGGCGATACGGCCGTGCCGATGATGGTGGCATCGGAAGCCACGCCGTCCTTCAGTATCCAAGTTTTGGTGGTGGTGTCGTAGCCCTTGAAGTCGGCAGTGGTGTAGAAGCCTTCGGTCACGTAGCCATACATCAGGCCCACGGGCTGGCCCACCAGCAGGGCGTAGTCGGCCGAGATGGCCGTGCTGGCCCAGCCGGAGTATTGCAGCGGGAACACCGCGCCGCCCAGGCTCTCCACCCGGTTGCGGTTGAAGGCGATGTTGGCGTTGGCCGTCCAGGAGAAATCGGGGGTGCGAATCACCGTACCCGACACCTGCAGCTCAATGCCGCGGTTGGAAGTGGAACCCACGTTGGCCAGCTGCCGGGTGTAGCCCGAAGTGGACGGAATAGCCAGCGGCAGCAACAGGTCAGTGGTCTTGTTGTAATAAGCATCGGCAGTCACCTGCAGGCGGTTGTCAAATAGGCTCACGTCGAGGCCTACGTTGGTCGAAGCCGTGGTTTCCCACTTCAGGTCCGGGTTGGCCAGGGCCACGGCCGAGGTGGCATTGGTCACCACGTGGTTCAGCGCGTACTGCGCGCCCGAGCCGAAATAGGTGTCGTACTGGAAGTCGTCGATGCGGTTGTTGCCCGACAGGCCGTAGCTGGCGCGCAGCTTCAGGTCCGTGATTTTGGTGAACTGCTTCATGAACGGCTCGCTCGAAATGCGCCAAGCCACCGAGGCGGCCGGGAAGTAGCCCCACTGCTTGCCGGGGGCAAACTTGGAGGAGCCGTCGGCCCGGAACGTGGCCGTCAGCAGGTACTTATCGCTGTAGGCGTAGTTCAGGCGGCCAAAGCCGGAGAGTAGGCGCGAGTCGACGGGCCGCCCGGTGGTGGATGCCGGCTGGATGGCCGTGGCCGAGGGCAATACGCCCTGGTTAATGTTGTTGAGTGCTTTTTCGGCCGTAATGGCGTCGGGCAGGAAGTTGGTCTGGATAGTCAGCGACTGCGTGTTCTGAATGTAGAGCTCGTGGCCAATCACGCCGTCGATTTTGTGTTCGCCCTTCTTAAAGGTGTAGGTCAGCACGTTCGAGTTGTTGAACGTGATGGGCTGGGCCGTGGCGATGGCTGCAGAGGGCTTGCCGGCCAAGGCACCGCGCACGTTGGGCGACTGCAGGCCGTAGAAGGTTTCGACGCGGTTGTTGTTGTTGTCGAAGCCCACCGTGGAGCGGAAGGTCAGGTTTTTGGTGAAGCTGTAGCTGCCGTAGCCGCTGATGTTGAACAGGCGGCGACGGTCGCGCTTGTACTCGTTCTCAATGGCAACCAGCGGGTTGATGAGCTGCGTGCTGGTGAAGAACGTTTCGTCCACAATTTCATCGCCGGGGGCAATGCCGTTGGCCAGCACGGCATCGATGGGCAGGTACTGGATGGCGCTACGCAGGCGTGAGGTGGTAGTGGAACCCACGCTGGACGTGCCGTTACCACTGATGACCTGGTCGTTAAAGCGCGTATTGAAGCCGAACCGGAAATTGTCCGTGGCCTTGGTGTCGAAGCGGAAGCTCACCAGATTACGCACGTAGGCCGAGCCCACCTGAATGCCATTTTCCTGGTTATTGGTCAGGCTCAAGTTGTAAGTCGTGCCCTTGCTGCCGCCCGATACCGACACGTTGTGGGTCTGGTAGAGCGCGTTGCGGCCAAACACCCGGTCCTGCCAGTCAATAAACGGCGCGTTCTTGTACTGAGTCAGCGTATCGCTGTTGTAGCGCGAGCTGCCGTAGCGCGACTTAAACGAGCTGAGGCCCGCGCTGCCCGCCTGGGCCGAACGCTCGAAGGAATATTCCAGGTAGTCGGCCGGCTTGAGCACGTCCAGCGTCCGCGTGATTTGGCGGATGCCCATGAAGCCATTGTAAGCCACCGAGGTTTTGCCTTCGCGGCCGTTTTTGGTGGTGATGATAACCACGCCGTTGGCCCCGCGTGCGCCGTAGATGGCCGTTGAGGAAGCATCCTTCAGCACGTCAATCGACTGAATATCCTGCGGCGAAAGCACCGACAGGGCATTTTCCACCTGCACCCCGTCCACTACATACAGCGGCGAATTGTCCTGCGTAACCGAACCACCGCCCCGCACCCGGATGCGGATATCGGCCCCGGGCGCGCCTTCCGAAGCCGTTACCTGCACGCCGGCCAGGCGGCCAGCCAGGGCCTCGGCGGCCGAGTTCACCGGTACGTCCTTGATTTGCTGGGCATTCACCGACGATACCGAACCGGTAACATCCTTACGGTCAATTGCCTGAAAACCAATAACTACTACGTCATCCAACTGCTTGCTATCAGCCGCCAGCGCCACGTTGATGGTCGACTGGTCGCCCACGGTCACCTGCTTCGATACATAGCCCACGTAGCTGAACCGCAGCTTGGTGCTGCCCTTGGGCAGGCTGATGGTATAGTCGCCGTTAACGCCCGTCGAAGCGCCGTTGGTGGTGCCTTCTACCAGCACCGTCACGCCCGGCAAAGTTTCGCCCTCGGCCGATTTCACAACGCCCTGAATCTGGCGGCTTTGCGCCGCCGCCAGCCCGATGCTCCCCAGGAGCAGCAGCCAGAGCAGGAGAAGATGTTTTTTCATCAGATAAATAAATTTGGGTGGGAGTTTTTGTTAATCAGTTGGTTAGCGCAGCGTGTCAAGGGGCACGGCGTCCATATCGGTGTATTCGCGGTTTTCGCCGGCCATGCCCCAGATGAAGGCATAGTTGCTGGTGCCACAGCCGGTGTGGATGGACCACGGCGGCGAGAGAATGGCCTGCTCGTTGCTCACCCAAAGCGGGCGGGTTTCGGTGGGCTCGCCCAGCAGGTGCAGCACGCGCTGGCCCTGGGGCATGTTGAAGTAGAGGTAAACCTCCATGCGCCGGTCGTGGGTGTGGCTGGGCATGGTGTTCCACACATTGCCGGCTTTGAGCTGCGTCAGGCCCATCACCAGCTGGCAGCTCTGGATGCCTTCGGCGTATATGTATTTGTAGATGGTGCGCTCGTTAGCGGTTTCCAGCGCACCCATTTGCACGGGCGTGGCTTCGGCCTGGGTGCGACGGGCGGTGGGATGCACCGCGTGGGCCGGGGCCGAAAGCAGATAGAACTTGGCCGGATTAGCCGCATCGGCACTGGCGAAGCTTACTTCCTGGCTGCCCATGCCCACATATAGGCAGTCCTGATTGCCCAGCTCGTACACCGTGCCATCCACCGTGATGGTGCCGGCCCCGCCCACGTTGAGCGCGCCCAGTTCGCGGCGCTCCAGGAAGAAGTTGGCCTTCAGCGACTCCGGGCAGGGCAGCGGCAGGGCCGCCGTGGTAGGCTGCGCGCCGCCCACCACCATGCGGTCGTAGTGCGTGTAGGTCAGCTCGATTTCGCCGGCCGTAAAGATGTTTTCAATCAGGAAATGCTCCCGGATTCCGCTCGTGTTGAGGGTAGCAGTTTCGCGGGGGCCAATGGCAAAGCGCTGAGTCATCAGGGTAATTATGAGTTATGAATTATGAGTTATGAATTGCTGCGGGAGTCGTTAAATCCGAGTGTAAAACTCATAATTCATAACTCACAATTCATAATTCTCTACCGCCCCATCCAACCGCCATCGACGGTGAGGATGGTGCCATGCACGTAGTCGGAAGCGGCCGAGGCCAGGAACACGGCCGGACCCTGGTAGTCGGTGGGCAGGGCCCAGCGGCCGGCCGGGATGCGCGAGAGGATGGCGGCGCTGCGCTCCTCGTCCTGGCGCAGGGCGGCGGTGTTGTCGGTGGCCACGTAACCGGGCGCAATGGCGTTCACGTTCACCCCTTGGCCGGCCCACTCGTTGGCGAGGGCTTTCACCAGGCTGCCCACGCCGCCTTTGCTGGCCGCGTAGCTGGGCACGTTGATGCCGCCTTGGAAGGTGAGCAGCGAGGCCGTGAAGATGATTTTGCCGCTGCCGTTTTTCAGCATCTGGCCGCCAATGGCGCGGGCGAGGCGGAACGGTGCGTCGAGGTTGATGCTGAGCACGGCATCCCAGTCCTCATCGGAATGCTCGACGGCGGGGGCGCGGCGGATGATGCCGGCATTGTTGAACAGAATGTCGATGACCGGAAAATCGGCCTGCACTTCCTTGATGAAGCCCTGCAGCTCGTCCAGCTTGCCGAAATCTGCCTGGTAGCCCCGATACTCGCGGCCCAGCGCCTGCACGGCCACTTCGGTTTCGCCGCCGGCGGGCATGTGCATGGATACGCCGATGATGTCGGCGCCCGCCTCGGCCAAGCCGAGGGCGATGGCCTGTCCGATACCCCGGTCGCAACCCGTGACGAGGGCACGCTTGCCGGCTAAGCTAAATGCAGAAGAGAATGCAGTCATAAAAAGGACGATGTTGAGACGATAAAGCAGCACCAACTCGCCTAAAAAAGCAACCGGGGCCGGTCCTGCTTCTTAAAGGTTTGGCGAAATCTCCGCGAAAAGCAAGAGTTGGACAATATTTTTTCGTGCAATCGTTGCCGGGAACGATGCCATGTGCCATAACCCACCCTATACTGTCGCTCAAAAAGGCCTTGCGACCTAAAAAATCAACAAACCGACACCAACTCAACTACCCGGCTCCGACACCAGCAATTATTGAACTTTACCAATAAATCAGCCTTTTGAACAGGCTGCCTACCCTTGCCGTAAATTACCGGCTTTATCAATCCAAAGCCCAAAAAAAGCCCCGGAAGCAGGCGCTTTGGAACAGCCAGACTCCCGGGGCTACCGGCAAATAATTGCAGAAATCAGCTTACTGCGGCACGCCCGGCACCCAGCCGCTCAGTACGGTTTCGCGGGTGTAGAAGGCGGCTTGCTGCGGCGTGAGCTGGTGCGACCAGAGGATGCGCGCCTTGGGCGCAGCCCCGGGGCCGATGGACTTAAACTCGCCGAAAAAAGCGTCCTGCTTATTACTTTCCTTGCCCCAATGGTCCCAGCCCTTGGGCGTGATGAGGTTGCTCAGCTCGCAATTGAGCAGCACGGTTTTGGCGGCGGGCTTCCAGGGGCGGGCCAGAAAAAGGGTGGCGGGAGCAGCCTCGCCCACAATCTTGCAGCGCTGGAGCACGAAGCCGTAGCGAATGCTGTCGGGCGTAGACGGGGCCATGATGACGGTGCCACCCGCCTTGCAAAACAGCGTGCAATCCTCGAACCACGCCGTGGCCGAACCCAGAATAAAATCGGTAGTGCCCTCGATGTAGCAGCTCTTATAATACTGCCGGCTGCCGTAGCCGTAGGGGTATAGTGTGTCGCGGGAGCCCAGGAAACGGCAGTTCTCGAACTGCGCTTTATCGCCGTATACCCACATGGCCGGCCCCTGGCCCACGGTGCCGGCGGTGTTTTCGAAGGTGAGGTTGGCGGCCGAAAAATCGTTGCCGAACACCCGGAAGCTGGCGGCCTCGGAGGTGCCCAAGGGTTCGCCGTTGGCGGGGGTGCGGCCGTTGTAGTCGTCATAGGTGAGCACGGTGGTGTTCACTTCCTCGCCCACCAGCCGCACGAAATTCTGCTTTTTGGCCAGGTTCAGCTTCTCTTTGTACACGCCCTTGCGGATGAAGATGGTGATGGGCGTGGTGCTGTTTTTGGGTACTGCATCGATGGCAGCCTGCACGGTGCGGTAGGCCTCGCTACCATCCTGGGCCACTACGAATTGCTTGGTTTGGGCAAAGCCGGAGCAGCTGAGCGATAACAGGAACAAGAGGAAAAGTGCGCGCATGGGTAGGGGTGGGATTGGGGAGGAGAAAGGCCGGCACGGGCAGCGCGTCCGGGCACTGCTAATTTATGACCTTATTCTCCACCAGTCCAAATCAACATTGCCCGAATCATTGTTCTTGCCTATTCGACCAAAAAATAAGTCAATTTTAGGGTTAAGACATTTCTCTTCCCGCACCCGAAAGCTGGTACTGATGGGCTTATGCTTCAGTCCGACGAGGCCAGGCATCGTTCCCAGTGCAGACTCCCGCATACTTCACGCAAGGTCACGCAGGGTTAAAAACACGAGGTCCCGCAGTGGCCCAATGGAAGGACAACACTGCGGGACCCTGCGTTTATTAACCCTGCGTGAAACCGCTCAGGCTCGGCCCTACCAGTAAATGGTATACAGCGTGGTGAGGATGACCAGAATAACGGCCGTGCCGATGGCAAAGCTGGGCTGCGGCTTGAACATGCTGCTGTCGATTTCCAGGCCGTTGGTTTTCACGCCGCGGCTCTTTTCGTACAGGCTGATGATAATCATCCCTATCACGCAGAAAATGAACACGAAACCCATCCGATCGAGGAAGGGAATTTCGTAGATGCCAGCGGAATTTTTGACGGCGAAACCGAACGGCGAGAGGAACGACAGGTTCATCAGGCCGGGCAGGAACTTGAGGAAAATCGAGAGCAGGAAGCCGCCGATGGTGGCAAAAAGCGCCGCGCTCGACGTCGTTTTCTTCCAGAAGAAGCCCAGGATGAACATGGCAAAAATGCCCGGCGACACGAAGCCCGTGTACTCCTGAATGTACTGGAAACCGCCTTTTTTATCGATGCCGAGGTGCGGCGCGATAAGCACGCCCAGAATCATGGCCACGACTACGGCGATTTTGCCGGTGCTCACCAGCGTCTTTTCGGAGGCAGTGGGATTGATGACTTTCTTGTAAACGTCGAGCGTAAAGATGGTGGCAATGGAGTTGGCTTTGCCGGCCAGCGACGCCACTACGGCGGCCGTAAGTGCGGCGAAGGACAGACCCTTCAAACCCACGGGCAGGATGTTGAGCAGCACCGGGTAGGCGCGGTCGGGGTTCAGCTCGCCGCCCGAAACCATGGCCTTGCCGAACTCGCCAAAAATATCCTGCTTATACAGCACGTAGGCCGCGATGCCGGGCAGCACCACAATCACGGGCATCAGCAGCTTAAGGAAGGCAGCGAATAGGATACCGGCGCGGGCGGTGGGCAAATCGGCCCCGAGGGCGCGCTGGGTAATGTATTGGTTGCAGCCCCAGTAGTTCAGGTTCACAATCCACATACCCCCGATTAGCACCGTGAGCCCCGGCAGGTCGATGTAGTTTTCGTTGTCGCGCTTGAAAATCATCTGGAAGTGGTCGCCGGCGTGCGTGGTCATCAGGTTGAAGCCGTTGAGGACGCCCGAGGAGCCGTAGTGCTCGGCTACCAGATTCAGGGCCAGGTAAGTAGTGGCCAGACCGCCGAGAATCAGGAAGAACACCTGAATAACGTCGGTAAAGCCAATCACCTTCATGCCGCCCAGCGTGATTACGACCGCGAAACCGGCCAGCATGTACATGCAGAACGTGAGGTTCAGGCCCGCAATGCTGCTGATGGCAATGGCCCCGAGGTAGAGAATCGAGGTCAGGTTGACCACAATGTAGAGCGCCAGCCAGAACAGGGCCATAATCATGGCCACCGTGCTGTTGTAGCGCTGGCTCAGGAACTGCGGCATGGTGGCGATGTTGTTCTTCAGGTACACCGGGATGAAGAACACGGCTACCACGACCAGCGTGATGGCGGCCATCCACTCATAAGTGGCAATGGCGAGGCCCATTTTGAATCCCGAACCAGACATGCCCACGAACTGCTCGGCCGAGATGTTGGAGGCGATGAGCGAGGAGCCGATGGCCCACCACGTCAGCGAGCCTTCGGCGAGGAAGTAGTCCTTGGAATCGCCTTCGAGGGTGCCGTCATGGCCGGTTTTGCGCCGGTAAATCCAGATGCCGTAGCTGGACACGATGATGAAGTAGACGAAGAAAACGATGTAGTCAATCGTGGCGAGCTGGTTCATTGAACGAGGAATGGGAATTTGGAGCGGCGCGACTGCCCGCACCGGCGGGCGCAGCGTGGCGAGGCTATGGTAAAGTAATGTTCCGGCAAAAAAACCGTTTCTGAAAGGAAAATCTTTGTTTTACCTGCGTAATCGTTTCCGAAACCGTTACCGATAGGCACTTGGCAAGTGAGCACTCACCAGCCTTCACCGCCCAAAACAAATCCGGCCGGGAAATTCCCGGCCGGCTTTAGTCGTCGCAATTATCATTCTGCTCTACTTGCCCAGCAGCCAGGTGGCCAAATCTTTGCCGGCTTGAAAATTCTCGAACGAAGCCGGGATTTTGCGGCCGTCGGTGTACTCATTATATAGCCACGGGTCGCCGAGGATAAATACCTTGCCCTTGCCCAGGCGGGCCGTAGCCATAATCACCTTGCCATTGTTAGTAACCAGCGGCTGGGCCGGTGCGGCCACCGACAGCACGGCCAGTTCCTTAACGTAGGCCGTAGTAGCGTTTTTGAACACGGCTTTGCCGGAAGTCAAATCCACTTTGCCCTGCTCGAACTGGGAGCCCTGCACCATGTTCACGCTCTGGTCGGTGAACTGCACGCCGAAGTTTTTGGCCAGCTCGTTGAAGTGCTTGATTTCGCAGTTGGCCGTGTCGTTGGCGAGGAGCACGAGGGTGCCGCCGCCCTTCACCCATTCGGTGATAACCTTGCTATCGGCGGGCTGCACGTAGTTGGGTTTGGGCGACTCTTTGCGCGAGTCCGGGTCGACGATGACGTACACGCTCAGGGACTTGAGGCTGGCAGCGGTGGGGGCCGTAGGCACGGCTACGGTTTTGGCGCCCAGCTCGCGGAACTGGTTGCCCCACAGCCAGAAGCCGCCGTGGGTGCGCTCCTCCCAGGTGTAGTGCCACTGCTCGGGCTCGCCGCTGACGGGGCTTTTGCGCATCTCGTGGTTGAAGAAATAGTCCAGGCCCACGGTTTTGCCCTGGCCGATGGCGTTTTCGGCGGCAATTTCCATCTCCGTGCTGGCCAGGATGAACGGGCCGACGCCCTTCAAGTCGTTTTTGCGCAGCGGCTCGGTGAGGTAGTACTCAAACGAGCCGTCGCGGTAGGGCTTGCCGCCCAGGCCGCCCACGCTCACGGTGCCGTTGAAGGCCAGCGCGCCGGTGGGCTCCGTGCTCACGAAGGTTTTCAGCAGGCCGTCGTAGCCTTTGCGGGCCACTTCGGCGTATTTTTTATCGAGGTAGCCCATTCGCACGCCCTTGGCCAGGGCGTACACGAACATGCTACTGCCGGAGGCTTCGGCGTAGTTGCCTTTGCGGCCTTCCTGGCCCATTACGAGACTCCAGGTGCCAGTTTTGGCGTCCTGGTACTTGGCCAGCGCGGGGGCCAGGCGTTGCAGGGCCTTGATGAGGGCGGGCCGCTGCGGGTGGTTGGCGGGGAAATAATCGAGCACATCCACCAGTGCCATGCTGTACCAACCAATGCCCCGGTCCCAGAAATTGGGGCTCTGGCCGGTGGTTTTATTGGCCCAGGCCTGCTCCTTGCTTTCGTCGTAGCCGTGGTAAAGCAGGCCGGTTTTGGCATCAACCAGATGATTTTCAATCAGCGCAAACTGCTTGGCCACGTCGTCAAGCCCGGCGGGCTGGTTGAACAGGCGGCTGTACTCGGCGTAGAATGGCTCGGCCATGTACAGGCCATCGAGCCACATCTGGTTGGGGTAGGTTTTCTTGTGCCAGAAGCCGCCTTCCTTGGTGCGCGGCTGGGTATCGAGCTGCTTGCGCAACACTTGGGCAGCCTTCACATACTTGTCGTTGCCGGGCACCGACATCTGGCTCAGCAGCAACAAAGCGTGGCCCGTGGTCACATTGTCAAGCTGAAATTCATCGGCCTTATAGGTGCGGATGCTGCCATCCTTCTGCACAAACTGGTCGAGGTCTTTCTGAATGTAGGTGAAGTATTTCGCGTCGCCGGTGCGCTGCCACACGCGCTCCAACGCCTTCAGCATCAGCCCCTGCTCGTAGTCCCAGCGGGCCGTTTTGCGATTGCCGATAACGATGGAATCGGGACTCCAACTGATGAAGGCATCGGCCATACGCTGGGAATACGGCACCGTTTGGGCCTCCGCCGTTGGGGATAGAAGTGGAAGAGCTAGGAATGGCAGCAGGAATCTTTTCATGTAATTCAAATTTTGTTTCACGCAGTGTCTCGGGGTGTTAAACCGCAGGGTTTCGCAGTGTCGTTCGTGAGGTGGGAGCACTGCGAAACACTGCGTGAAAATAGAACTAACGATTAGCGACGCTGACCGTTTTCTTGGACACTTTGTCGCCCAACTGCACGTCTTTCTTGGCCAGTTTAGTGTTTGTATTCACCAGGCGAATATCCTTGCTGCGGTCGCCGGTTACCCGGAGCAGCAGCTCCGCGCCGTTGGCGTATCGGATGCCGTCGAGCGTGATGTTGCGGCTGTTCTGCACCTCCATCACGGGCATGGTTTCGGTCGAGAGCAGAGTCACGTTTTTGAGGCGAATGTTCTCCGCTTCCTGGCACAGCAGGCCTTTTTTGCTTTCGAGCACCGCGTTTTCGATGCTGATGTCCTTGATGCTCATCTCGGGCAAACCCCGCACCAGAATTCCCGTGGTGGCCCCCTTGCAGGTAATGTTGCGAATGCGGAAGTTCTGGAACTGCGGCGTACCCGCGTTCAGCGGCTGCGCGGCAATGACGGGCGGCGCGGTGCTTTCGCCGGCCAGCGGCACGGGGTCCTTAGCCGCGTAGTACATGTCGAACAGCACAGCCTCGCCGGCAATGTCGGTCATGTCCACGCCGTCCACGAAGATGTTCTCGACCACGCCGCCGCGGCCCCGAGCCGTTTTGAAGCGCAGACCTACGTCGGTGCCGATGAAGGTGCAGTTGCTCACGTACATATTGCGCACGCCGCCCGACATCTCGGAGCCAATCACGAAGCCGCCGTGGGCGTGGTACACCCGGCAGTCGCGGATGATGAAGTTTTCGGTGGGCACGCCGCGCTTGCGGCCTTCCTCGTCGCGGCCCGACTTGATGCACAGGCCGTCGTCGCCCACATCAAACGTGCAGCCTTCCACCAGGCCGTTGCGGCACGATTCGAGGTCGATGGCATCGGTGTTCTGGCCGTACCAGGGGTTACGGGCTGTCACGTTGCGCACGGTGATGTCCTCGCACAGCAGCGGATGAATGGTCCAGGCCGGCGAATTCTGAATAACGAAGCTTTCCAGCAGCACCTGCTTGCAGCGCGTGAGGCTGAGCATGTTGGGCCGCAGGAAATCCCGGATGTCGTCAAAATCGGCGGGGTTGAGGCTCTTGCGCGGGGTGCCGGCCGCCGCCAGCATGTTGCCCTTCAGCGAGGCGGCCGAGGGATACCAGTAGTCCTTCTTCTCGCTGAGCACGCCGCCCGAGGCCACCAGCTTCTGCCACTGGCTTTCGTTGAGCTTATTCTTTTTCACGGGCCGCCAGGCATCGCCCGCGCCGTCAAACGTGCCGTTGCCGGTGACGGCGATATTGGTCAAATCCACGCCTGAAATCGGGGCCTGGCTGCGGATGGCCTCCTCCCCTTCCCAGGTCGTTTTGATGAGCGGGTACAGGCTGCGGTCGGCCGTGAACTGCACGAGTGCGCCGGTGGCCAAGTGCAGGTTCACATTGCTTTTCAGTACGATGGGGCCGGTGAGCCACAGGCCGCGCGGCACCAGCACGGTGCCGCCACTCACGGCGCAGGCCTCAATGGCCTTGCGAAAAGCCTCGGTATTGAGCGCCTGCCCGTCGGCCACGGCCCCGTATTTGACCAGGTTGAAGGTGTCCTTTTTGAACATGGTTTGCAGTACCACGGGCAGGTCGGCGGTGAGCTTGCCGTCATACACGGTGCGGCTGAGGTGGCTGGCCAGCGCGAGGTGCTGGGCCTGCACGTCCTCGGCCACCAGCTGGGCTACGCGGGTGGCGCCGTACTCCGAGAAGTGGGTGTTGTCGTTCTTGGCCGGGGCCACGGGGTTGGGCTGGTAGTAGCCGTTGAGGTAGCTCCAGAACAGCGGGCGGGTGCCGGTTTCGCCCATCGCCGAGTACATGGCCCAGCTTTTTTCGTGCAGGTCGATGAGCGGCACTTTCTGGGCTTTGGCTACTTCGCGCACCACGCCGGGGTACTCGCCGTGGTCGTCCTTGCGCTTGCCATTGTCATCAAAATAGCGGCGGCCCACCGGCGTGAGCAGCACGGGGTTCGCGCCTTTGGCTTTGGCTTCCTGCACAAATTTGGTCAGGAGCTGGCGGTACAGCGTCTGGGCCGGGGCTGAGCGGACGCTGTCTTCCACCTTCGAGTCGTTGTGGCCGAACTGGATGAACACCCAGTCGCCGGGCTTGAGGTCCTGCAGCACCTTGGTCCAGCGGCCTTCGCGCAGGAAGCTTTTGGTGCTGCGCCCGTTCACGGCGGTGTTGCGGATGACCACGCCGCCGTCGAAATACTGGCCGAATTCCATGCCCCAGCCGCGCTCTGGCTTGGTGAGGTCGGGCTTGTCGGCCATGGTGGAATCGCCGACCAGGAAAATCTGGGTTTTCGGGGCATCGGCCGGGCGAAAGGCTGCCGTGAGGCAAGTGGCCAGCCCTGCCAGCAACGCGACCAAGGTTGATTTCATCGGAGAGAAGAAAGAGTGACACGGACCCCAAACGGGCCACGCAGGCAGTATCGCCCTATACAATATTAGGCCGCTTCCGGACCGTTGCCCCCCTGTTCTCACCCGCTGAGGCGCTTTTTTTTGCGCAATCGTTGCCGGGAACGTTCTCGCATGGGCCAATGACGGCGGGCGAAAAGCTCAAAGTCCGGTTCTGGTGCGCAAAATCCGGCCGCGCCTCATCGGCAACCATCGGTTGATAACGTTCCCGGCAACGATTGCGCAACTAAAGTCGTCCTAATCCTTTGTTTTTGGTGATTGAAGCCACAGATTGCAGGAGTAATATCCCGCTTTAACTGTTTAAATTTACCCCAACGCAACGCTTCAACCTTCCATTTCAATCCCCAATCCCAAACCAATGAAAAAGAATCTACTTTCCACACTATTGCTATTAGGCGGCCTGGGCCTGGCCGAAAAGGCGGCGGCCCAAACCCCAGTGTTCGTGCAGTGGCCGCTGAAGCGTAATGCCAGCGACAGCGCGGCCGTGCGCTCGGCCGGTGTTACGGCGGGCACGCCCACCTTCAAGCGTTACGTCATCTCCAACGGGCAGGTACCCACCGGGGCAGCGGCATTTGCCCCTTACTCCAGTGTTGGGCAGGCATTTGGGGTTCAGGCCGATGGTAGCGGCTGGAGTTCAACGGCCCCGTCGACTGGTCCTGGCAGTGCTCCTAAGCGTATTTATTACGAGCAGTTCACGTTCACGGCCACGGCGGCGGCGCAAGTAGACTCGGTCATCTTCAGTGCCGCAGTAGCTAGCTCCGCCAATGGAAAAGTAGCCGTTGTGTATTCCCGCAGCAACTTCGCTACTGATTCGGCGGATGTAACGGGTGGCAAAGGCCCCAACGGGGCGCTGCCGAGCACCGCCAATGCTACGTTCGGATTGAGTTCCACTGGCGGAGGCGTCAATACAGCCGTCAACGGGGCTTTGCTTCCGCAGTACGTCATCGGCGCTCCAAACTCAGCCACGACTTTCCGCCTGGCGCTCAATGGTGCCACTGGCTTGGCCGTGCCTTCGGGACAAACCCTGTCTTTGCGCATCTATTTCGGCGTAGGGAGCACCGGCATTGGTCGTTACGTGCTACTGCGCAACTTTACGGTTAAGAGCAAGCAGGCGATACTGGCTACCCGTGCAGGCCTGACCAACACCAGCCTGGCCGCCTACCCCAACCCCGTACAAAACCGCCTGAGCGTGCCCCACACCGCCGCCAGCCGCGATGCCCGCGTGACGGTATTCAGCACCACCGGTGCCCGCGTGGCCAGCTTCAGTGCCCAGCCCGGCACTACTGAGACGGCCGTGGACCTGAGCAGCCTGAGCAGCGGCCTCTACTTGGTAGAGTACGCCGACGGCGGCCAGCGCAGCAGCGCCCGCATCACCAAAGAGTAGCACCCTACTGCTTAGTTATGGCAAGGCGTCTCCGGTTTGACCGGGGGCGCTTTTGCTTTTTGGGGCAGGCAGCGGCCTCATCGCCAACAGTTACCGTACCGCCAATAACCGGCCGCCCGCGCTACACTAAAACGGACTGATGCTCCCCGGCATCGTTGCCGGGAACGATTGCATAAGTATAAGTCCTGGCTTTCTTTTTTTACGGCCTGATAATTTGATACTTCGCTGCAACTTGACCTTTTCACTTCATTTCAACCCGTCAATTCCCACCCCATATGCTACAAAAAATACCCGTTTCCGTTGGAGCCAAAGCGCCCGGCCGGTCTGGCTTTTTTCGGCGAGCTACTCCCCGGCTGCTCACCTGCCTTTCGCTGCTTCTGCCCGGGCTGGCCTGGGGTCAGGTTCAAACCCCCACTACCATCACGCCCATTAGCCTGGGCACCACGGCGTACACGCAGGATTTGAACACGCTGGCCAACACGGCCACCAGCTCGACGCTGCCAACGGGCTTCGGCTTTGCGGAAACCAACGTTGGCACCGGCAACACGGCCAACACCACCTATACCGCCATCACCATCAGCGCCACGGGCTCGGGCAGCTCCGGCACCGGCGATACGTACAGCTACGGGAGCGGCACCACGGCCACCACCGACCGGGCTTTTGGCAGCGTGCGCAGCGGCACCCTGGCCCCGCAGTTTGGCTTTGGGTTCACTAATACCACCGGGGCCACCATCACCAGTCTGGTGGTGAGCTACACCGGCGAAACGTACCGCCTGGCGGGCTCGGCTACTCCCCGGGGCCTTTCCGACCGCCTGGATTTCCAATACAGCACCGATGCCACGTCCCTCACCACCGGCACTTTTACGGATGTGAACGCCTTGGATTACGTGGGCCCGGTGAATAACGTGACCACCAGCACGGGCTACGACGGCAACGACCCGGCCAACCGCACGGCGGTGACCGGTAGCATTACCGGGCTGAGCATTGCGGCGGGTGCCACCTTCTACATCCGCTACGTTGATTTCGACGTGTCCGGGGCCGATGATGGCCTGGCCATTGACGATTTTTCGATAACAGCGTCTTCCGCCGTGGCGTGTAACGCCGCGTTCAGCTACAGCAACGCTTCGTACTGCGCCAGTGGCACCAACCCCGTGCCGACGGTAACGGGTACGGCCGGCGGCACCTTCACCTCCACTACGGGCCTGACCCTTGATGCCACCACCGGCGCTATCACGCTCAGCAGCACTACGCCCGGCACCTACACCGTGACGTACACCGTAAGCCCGACTTGCAGCAGCACGGCTACCGTTTCGGTATCGGGCTCGCAGTCGGCCACCTTCAGCTACGGGGCTACGGCCTATTGCCGCACGGTGACGGCCAGCCAGCCGGTGGTATTGGCCACGGGCAGCAGCGCCGGCACCTTCACCTCCACCACCGGCCTGACCCTTGATGCCACTACCGGGGCCATTACCCCCTCGACTTCCACGGCCGGCACCTACACGGTGACCAACACCGTGGCGGCTTCGGGAAGCTGCGCGGCGGCTACGTCTACCACCACGGTAACCATCACGGCGCAGCCTACGGCCAACATTGGCTACGGGGCCAGCAGCTACTGCACCACCACCACGGGCAGCGTGGCGCTGGGCCTGGGCACGGGCAGCACGCGCGGCACCATCACGACGAACCCCACCACAGGCCTCATCATTGATGCCACCGGGGCCATCACGCCCTCGACTTCTACGCCGGGCACCTACTTCATCACCAACACGGTGGCGGCCAGCGGTGGCTGCGCGGCCGTAACGGGCGGCACCACCGTAACCATCACCGCACCGCAGACGGCCGGCTTCAGCTACGGCGCATCGGGCTACTGCACCAGCGTGACGGGCACGGCCACGGCCACACTGGCGACGGGCGCAACGGCCGGCACGTTTACCTCGACCACGGGCCTGACGCTGAATGCCAGCAATGGCACTATCACGCCCTCCACTTCCACGCCCGGCACCTACACCGTGACCAACACCGTGGCCGCCAGCGGCGGCTGTGCCGCTACTACCGGCACGGCTACGGTTGTCATCAACGCGGGTACGACGGCCGCATTCGCCTACTCGGGCGCAACGTTCTGCCTGAGCGGCACCGACCCTACGCCCACCGTTACGGGCACCACGGGCGGCACGTTCTCCTCCACCGCCGGCCTGAGCATTAACGGCACAACCGGCGCTATCAGCCTAGCCAGCAGCACAACCGGCACTTACACCGTGACTTACAGCGTGGCCGGTGCCTGCGCCAGCAGCAGCACCGCCACCGTTACGCTGAGCACAGCGCCGTCGGCCAGCTTCAGCTACGGCGCGGCTTCGTACTGCACTTCCGGCACTACGGCCCCGGCCCCGGCTTTCGCCACGGGCAGCAGCGCCGGTACGTTCTCCTCTACCACCGGCCTGAGCATTGATGCTACTACCGGCGTGATTACCCTCGCCAGCAGCACGCCGGGCACCTACACCGTGACCAATACCATTGCGGCGGCCGGCGGTTGCGCAGCGGCTACGGCCACGGCCAGTGTGACCATCGTGGCTCCGGCTACGGCGGGCATCAGCTACGCGGCGGCGGGCTACTGCACCACGACCACCGGTGCGGTGGCCGTGAGCCTGGGCACGGGCGCTACGAGTGGCGCATTCACGTCGACCACCGGCCTGACGTTGAACGCCACGACGGGCGCGATTACGCCTTCGACTTCTACGCCCGGCACTTACACCGTGACCAATACCGTAGCCGCTAATGGCGGCTGCGCCGCCGTAACCGGCACTACCACGGTCACCATCACGGCCGCGCCGCTGGCCAACATTGGCTACGGGGCCAGCAGCTACTGCACCACCACCACGGGCAGCGTGGCACTGGGCATTGGCACGGGCAGCACCCTGGGCACCATCACGGTGAACCCCACCACGGGCCTGACCATTGATGCCACCGGGGCTATTACACCCTCAACTTCTACGCCCGGCACCTACTTCATCACCAACACGGTGGCGGCCAGCGGTGGCTGCGCGGCCGTAACGGGCGGCACCACCGTAACCATCACCGCGCCGCAGACGGCCGGTTTCAGCTACGGTACTGCGCCCACCTTCTGCGTGAGCAGCGGCACCAACCCCAGCCCCACGCTAGGCACGGGCGCGACGGCCGGCACGTTTAGCTCCACCACGGGCCTGAGCATCGCCGCCAACGGTACCATCACGCTCTCGTCCTCCACGCCCGGCACCTACACCGTGACCAATACGGTGGCCGCCAGCGGCGGCTGCGCAGCCGTGACGAGCACCGCCACCGTAACCATTGCCCCCGTGCCTTCGGCCGCCTTCAGCTACGCCAACGCGGCCTACTGTGCCAACGCGGCGGCCGCCGCAGCTACCGTGACGGGCGCTACGGGTGGTACGTTCAGCTCCGCCACGGGCCTGACGCTGAATGCCAGCACCGGGGCCATCACGCCCTCCACTTCCATGCCCGGCACCTACACCGTGACCTACAGCGTGGCCGGTACCTGCACGGCCAGCAGCACCCGTTCGGTGGTGATAAACGCGGTGCCGGCTACGCCGACCATCACGGTTTCGGGCACGCCGGGCACGGGGCTGCTGCTCACCTCCAGCGCGACTACGGGCAACCAGTTCTACCTCAACAACGTGCTGGTACCTGGTGCCACGGGCCAGACGTACCTCGTGAACTCCGGCACGCGCAACGGCTCTTACACCGTGACGACGACCAATGCCGCCGGCTGCACCTCGGCGGCCTCGGTTGCAACATCGGTCGTAGTGACGGCCGCCCGCTCGGCCGCCAACGGCCCGGAGCTCAGCCTCTACCCCAACCCCACCACCGGCCTGCTCCAGGTAGCCCTGACGGCTCCTACCAAGGCGCTGGAGCTGTCGGTGCTCAATGCGCTGGGGCAGCGGGTGCTGGTGCGGAACATGGCCGCCGGCGACCAGCACCTCGTGCTCGACCTGTCGGCGCTGCCAGCGGGCGTGTATGTGCTGCAAGGCCGCACGGCTGATGGTGCCACGGTGCGGCGCTTCGTGCGGGAGTAACTGCTCCTGACCGGTTAAGAAAGGCCTGCCTGCGCGGCGGGCCCTTACCCAAAACTCAAACGCCCTTTCGGCCATGCGGCTGGAAGGGCGTTCTTGCGCGGTTGCTTATCCGGCTTGCTGCTTTTCAAACAGGCTAAGCCCGCGAGAAAGGACCTTGGCATTGTCCGGGGAAAGCCGGAAAAGTTCTTAAGCAAAAAGCCAAGCCAGGGGTTCCGGCTTGGCTTTTTGCTTAAATTGATGACAACGTGCGTGGGCAACCACAACCCAGCGCGGGGCATCCTTCGCCGAATTACTTCCCTTTCACCGTTAGGGTTCCGCTGCCCATGGCCGGCACGCCGTCCAGGCTCAGGCCCTCGGCCACGGCCTGGAAGGTGCCGCTGCCATCGGCGGTGAAGAAGTGCAGCTCGGCTTCGCCCTTGGCATTGGTCCGCACGATGGGGTTCCAGTACAGGGTGCTAATGCGTGGGTCGGCGGGCGGGTTGGTGAGCAGGGCATTGTAGCGGGGCTGGTAGAACTCGCGGGTTTCGGCGAAGCCAGCCATTTTCACAATGGCGATGCCCGGCGCGGGACCTTTGTCGGCCCCTTTGTAATTGGGGTCGGCGCGCTTGGTGTAGATGGCAATGGCCCCGCCCCCGCCGCTGCCGCCAAAAATAGCAGCCTCGGTGCCCTTGAATACTTCCACCGACTCAACATCGTTGGCCGGCATGTTGGCAATGAAGTCGATGTCGACCTTTTGCCCATCCAGGATAAAGAGCGGTGTGCCCGAGTTCCGAATCTGGACCGACAGGTTAGGAGCCTGGCCCGTAATCACGAGGCCGGCCACGCGGCCTTGCAGCAGCTGCAGCACGCTCAGTCCCGACTGTGCGGACGGAATATCGGTGAAGTCGATGACTGTGCCGCCCGTGGCCCCATAGAGACGACGGGGGTCGTCGACCGGGATTTTTATGCGCTTGGCTGTCACGGACACGTTGCCCAGGTTCACGGTGCGCATAGCGGCGCGTTCGGGGTGCAGGTCCAGCTCGGCGGACTGGGCCTGGCGGCTGCGGCGCACGAAGGCCGCCACCCCGGCCGGGGCCGCCGCCAGCGAGGGCAGCGGCGGCAGTATCTGGGCGGGCACCGCAGGGCCTTCATCGGGCCGAATGAGCACGTTGCTGCCGCCCTGCGACCGCCGCGCCTGGAGCGTGATAACGGCCGTATCGACCACCGGAATGCCCACGAAGCTAAAGTGGCCGGTGGCGTTGGTGGTGCCGGTGGTGATGTTCTTGGAAGGCCGCGTTTGCAGGAAGGTCAGCTGGCTATTGGGGATGGGGCGGTTGCCGTGCTCGCTCACCACCTGGCCCACCAGGCTGAGGTCGTGCTCAGGACTGAAGCGCACTACCGGGGCCTGGCCAGCCAGCACCTGCTTCCACACAAAGCGCCGCCAGCCCTGGGTGAGCAGCAGGTCGTCGAGGGTCAGCAGGGTGCCGGCCGAGGGATTGCGGAAGTAGTAGCCTGGGTTCTCCACGTAGCCCACCAGGTCGGAGGTCAGCAGCAGGTTCGAGGCGATGGTTTCGGCATTGGGGTCGAGGGCGCTGAGGCCGGCATCGCTCACGCCGAGCGAGAAATTGGTGGCCACCGGCTGGCCGGCGGCATCGGTCACGCGCACGGCCAGCTGCACCGGCATGTGCGGCCCGTAGCTGGGCTGGTCGGGCGTGATGCTGATGCGCAGCCCGACCGGGCCGTTCTGGGCAAACGCCAGCCGCTCGCACTGCGGCGTGCCCTCCGCATCGAACAAGGTGAAATGCACGATGCCGTTCGGGTAGTTTTTCTTGGGCATGCGCCACGCGGCGGGCACATCGCCGGCCAGGGTGCGGGAGCCCGGGTAGGCCACTACGCCGCGCACCTGCGTCATCAGTTGCACGGGGCCGGGTGCGGGCGCGCCGCCCACGCCCCGGTAGCGGGCCTCAACCAGAAAATTCTCGCCCCCGTCCACTACGTGCAGGGTGTAACCGCTGGGCTGCACGGCGGGCAGCGGGTAGTCGGTGGTGCTGCCGTCGGGCAGGGTGAAGTGGGCGTGGTAGCGCTGGCCGCTGCCGGGCACGAAGGCAAAGCGCCCCATGCCCGCGTGCCGGCTGCTAAAGGCGGGCACCACCACGGCATTCTTGTCATTGAGAATCTGGCCGCGCACGTCGAGGCTCCGGCCGCTGGCATCGGTGGCTTTGCAGGCCACCACGGCGGGCAGGCCCTCCACGAGGTAGCCGCCTTCGGGAAAAAACTGCACATCGGGGCGGGCGGCGGCGGCGGCCCGGGCGCGGGCAAAGGCCGTGGCGGGCACGGCCGCCACCCGCGGCTCCGGGCCAATGGGCGAAGCCGGCCACACGCTCAGCCGGCGGCTGTACACGAACTCGTCGCCGGCGTTGCGCATCCAGTTGGTGTAGGCGCGCAGCACGTAGGTGCCGGCGGCGAGGGTATCGGCAATGGTGAGGTCGCCGCTGGCGCGGCCGCCCTGCAGGCGCAGGGTGCGGCGGGCCACCACCTGGCGCTCGGGCGAGAGCAAATCGACGTGCAGCACTTGGTTGAGCGAATCCAGCTCGTGGCGGGAGGCATCCACCACGTAGGCGCTGAACCAGATGGTTTCACCAGTGCCATACACCGGCCGGTCGAGGTGCAGGTATACCTTTTCCTGCCGGGCGGCGGTGTAGAACTCGGCCACCTGCCGGGCAATGCGCGGCAGCAGCCCATCCTCGGGCGGGCGCAGCCGAAACGCGGTGAGACCAATGGCAACGGCGAGCCCGGCGGCCAGCATTCCTTTTTGCGCACGCACTACTTTCATGGTTGAATTCAGTCGAAAACCGCCGGCCCATACGCACGGGCCGGCCGCTAGATTACCGCACAAAGATGGCGACGGCATGAAGCGCCAGCCCGCACGAGTGCCCCGTTTGGGGGCAGCAAGCTACTCGCCAGCGCGCTACCGCCGGGATTTTAGCGGCCTGTTGGGCAAAAAATCGGTACTCTTGTAATAGATTTGGCCTGCTGAAGATTCCCCGGCGGCTCCGGTGGCCACGGCGGTAGCGCCCCCGCGCCGCCCGCATGGCCAACGCCGCGCCGCGCCGGGGAACCATTCAGCCCGATAATCCGGTAGTTAGCCGGGAGCCAGTGGCTCCGGCGGCGGCCGCCGATACTTGTACTTCCTTACCCTACGCGCTTGGACCCCGTCACCATCAAGGATATCGCGCACGCCCTGAACCTGTCGACCTCGACCGTGTCGCGGGCCTTGCGCGACAGCTACGAAATCAGCCCCGAAACCAAGCGGCTGGTGATGGAATATGCCGAGCGCCTCAACTACCGCCCCAACCCTATTGCCCTCAGCCTGAAGGGCAGCAGCAGCAAGGCCATTGCCGTCATCGTGCCCCAAATTGCGAATAACTTCTTTTCGCAGGCCATCAACGGCATCGAGGCCATTGCCTACAACCGGGGCTACCACGTCATCATCTTCCAGACCCATGAGAGCTATGAGCGTGAAATAGCCAACGTGCAGCAGGCCGTGTCGCGCCGCGTGGATGGCCTGCTGCTCTCGCTTTCCAGCGAAACCTCCGATGTGGCCCACCTCAAGGCGCTGGTCGACCAGGGCATGCCGCTGGTGCTGTTCGACCGCGTGGCGGCCGGGCTGGACGTGACCCAGGTGGTGGCCGACAACTTTGGCGGAGCCTACGCCGCCACTTCGCACCTGCTGCAAACCGGCCGGCGGCGCATTGCCCACCTCACCATTCCGCTCTACCTCAGCATTGCGCAGGAGCGGCTGGCCGGCTACCGCGCCGCGCTGGAGCAATACGGCGTGCCCTTCGATGAGAACCTGGTGCGCTACGGCACCTTCGGCCCCGACGAGGCCGGCACCCTCGTGGACGAGCTGCTGGCCCTGTCATCGCCGCCCGACGCGTTCTTCACGGCTAGCGACCGGCTGGCCCTGGGCTGCCTCGGCGCGCTGCGCC
Source organism: Hymenobacter sp. UYAg731 (assembly GCF_054061335.1). Taxonomy (NCBI): domain Bacteria; kingdom Pseudomonadati; phylum Bacteroidota; class Cytophagia; order Cytophagales; family Hymenobacteraceae; genus Hymenobacter; species Hymenobacter sp. UYAg731. Next base: position 82,316 of record NZ_JBSSEC010000002.1, read on the forward strand.
AGCGGGGCATCGACGTGCCCGGCGAAGTGGCCCTGCTCAGCTTCACCAACTCGCAGTCGGCCCACTTGCTGAACCCGCCGCTGAGCACCGTGACCCAGCCGGCCCAGGAAATCGGCCAGCTTGCCGCCGAGCGCCTCATCGAGCTCATCGAGCGCAAGCACAAGAGCACCGGCCCCAGCGTGATGAAGCTGCCCACCACCCTGGTCGTGCGCGAGTCATCAAACCCGCTCCCCAAGCTTGTTTGAGTTAAGAGTTAAAAGGGAAGAGTTGAAAAGGCCCACTGGTATCACCATACGGGCCTTTTCAACTCTTCCCTTTTAACTCTTAACTCAGTTATTCGTGCGCGCACTTGGCGGTCAGGCTCACGTTGGCATCAGTGTACACCAGCAGGTAGTTGCCCTTTGCCAAGTTGCCGAGGTTAACCGGCGTGGAAACGCCGCCCACTGCGGGCGTGAGCGTGGCCACGCGCTGGCCCACGAAGTTGTAGACCGTGAGGCGGGCTTCGGGGCCGGAGCGCGGGTGTTCCACAGTCAGCAGTTCGGCGGCGGGGTTCGGAAACAGGTGCAGGGGCTCCAGCACCGCACCGGTGGGCTTGGTGGACGTTGCCACGGCCACGATGCCGTTGAGGTAGTTTTCGAGGTTGGTATAGCCGTTGGCGGCAATGGCCTGGCGGTCGGCGGCGCTGTTGGGGTTGAGGCCGTTGGCCAGTTCGTAGGTGTCAGTCATGCCATCGTGGTCCGAGTCGGCGGGCGCGGGGCCGCAGCTGAGCGTGGGCCACGCGCCCTGCGAGGTGGCGATGGGCGTGTGGGCCGGAAAGCCGCCCTGCACGTCGATGAGGCCGCCGGTACGGTTCTGCACTTCGGTGATAATGCGCTGGTCAATGGCATCGCGCACGGGCAGAGTGCAGCCCACGCCTTGCAGCACCGAAGCATAGGCATCGGCGGCGGTCTGAGTGTTCAGCGGGGCAATGTTGAAGGGCGTCAGGGCTTTCGACTGCACGGTATCGGCCAGGGTGCCGCCCTGCATGGTGGCTCCTTTCCAGTTGGCATTCGTGACAATCGGGTTGCCGTCCACGTAGTTGCCGGCCAAGTAAATCTGGGCGTAGGGCAGCAGCGGCGCGGTAGTTTGCTTGTAGGGGTTCACCACTTTGGAGCGGGAACTGGTGCTGGTACCCGATGACGGCCCCCACTTGTAGTAGTTATTCACCATGTTATAGTTGCCACCCTCGCCGCCATACGCGTTGTTCGAGCCCCAGTCGTACAGCACGTTATTGCGAAAATCACAGTTTTCCGAGCCGATGGCCGCGCCGTAGCGGGTGCCGTTCCAGCGCGGGGCGCGGCTGTTGACGTGGGCAAACAGGTTGTGGTGAAACGAGGCCCGCCGGCCGCCCCAGATACCGCCGTAGCCATGGCGCTCGTAGTCGGGGTCGCCCGTTTCGAAGTGGTAGGAGTAGTTCAGCGGCTCCGAGATGAGGTTCCATTGTAGGGTCATCGAGTCGGTGGCCGCGCCGTAGAAGGTGAAGGCTTCGTCCTCGCTCCAGCTCATGGTGCAGTGGTCCACCACAATGTTCTTGTGGTCGATGCCATCGAACGCATCCTCGTCGCCGTTGCCATTCACTTTCCCGATGCCGGTTTGCTGCGGGTACCGGTCGCCGAGGCGGAAGCGCACAAAGCGCACGATGACGTTGTCGCCGGTTACCTGCACCTGGCGGTCGGCCAGGCAAATGCCGTCGCCGGGGGCGGTCTGCCCCGCGATGGTGGTATTGCGCGGAATGCTCAGGCGCGCCGTGAGGTGAATGGTGCCGCACACCCGAAACACGATAGTGCGGTACGCCGCCGTAGTAGCCGACTGGCTCAGCGCGTAACGCAGCGTGCCCTGCGTGTTGGTATCGGCAAGGCTGGTAACCTCATACACCGTGGTGGGCGTGGCCGCCCGGCCCCGGCCACCGCTCGTAAACCGCCCCGCCCCTTCCACACCGGGAAAGGACAGTTGCTGGGCCTGCACCGGCGCGCTGGCGGCCAGCCCGGCTACCACGGCCACGAGGCCCAAGCTAACCCGCGCCGCCGACCGGCCGGATGCAAAACGAAGCGAAGAAAATCGGGCGGAGAATAAAGTCATTGCGGGATATTTGGGAGTCCGATGGAGAATAGCCGAAGCAGCGCCGCTTTTCACTAGGCACGGCCGCCCGACAATTCGGTATAATAATATTACGTCCGCAATGGCCCGCAATATGCTTGCAAGGCCCTTTTTATTCGCGCAATCGTTGCCGGGAACGATGTCACCCGGCACGCCTCTACGCAAAACGTCCTGCTTCGGGGCCGAAGCAGGACGCTCTGTGCAACTGCGCGTTGCGCTATTCTTTCTCGAACACCGCCGACACCCAGCTGCGTAGCGTGCGGTGGCGCTGGTAGCGCAGGCCGTGCTTGCTGGCCTCGGCCTGAATTTTGGGCAGGTCTTCCTCGTAGAAGCCGCTGAACAGGATGGGCCGGCCGCTGGGCAGCAGACGGGCGTACTCGTGCATATCCTCCAGCAGCACGTTGCGGTTGATGTTGGCCAGAATCAGGTCGAAAGGTTCTTCATTGGCAAGGGTTTCCACGCCACCCAGGCGGCACTCGATGCCGTGGCACTGGTTTTCGGCGGCGTTGTCGCGGGCGTTTTCCACGGTCCAGGGCTCGGTGTCCACGGCCAGCACCTGGCGGGCCCCCAGCATTTCGGCCATAATGGCCAGGATGCCGGTACCGGTGCCCATGTCCAGCACGCGCAGGCCTTTATGGCTCACATCAAGCTGGTTTTCAATCATCAGGGCCGTGGTCTCGTGGTGGCCCGTGCCGAAGGACATGCGCGGCATTATCACAATGTCGTAGTCTACGCCGGCCGGCTCGGGGTGGAACGGGGCGCGCACCGACACCCGCTCGGCAATGATGAGTGGCTGGAAGTTCTTCTCCCACTCGGCATTCCAGTTCTGGCGGGTAATGACGCGGTGCGAATGGCTCAATTCGCCCTGGCCCTCGTAGCGGCTCATGATTTCGGCCACCGCGTCGGGGTTGAATACGTCTTCGGTGGTGTAGGCCTGAAAGCCCGCGTCGGTGTCCTCAAAGGTGTCGAAGCCTACTTCGGCCAGCTCGGCCACCAGAATGTCGGCCAGCTCGCGCGGGGCTTCGACGGTCAGTTCAATAAAATCCACTTGGTTGGGTTATGAGTTAAGAGTTAGAAGTTAAGAGTTGAAGGTTGGTTGTCGTGAATCGAAGCCAAATGGCAGCTCAACTCCTAACTCTTAACTCCCTCAATTGGTCTTGCAGCCGGCGAAGGAGCGCACCGTGGTGTAATGAATGCTGAAATCGGCGCGGCTGCGGTCGGTCACCACTAGCAGCACATAGTCGGCGAAGTCGCGGGCCGGCGCATCGGCCCACAGACCCGGCTTATCGGCAAACAGCTTGTTGTTTTCCTTGAAAATCAGCACATCGGCAAAGGCTTCTTCCGGCTCTACGTACACCGTGCCGTAGCAGTAGCTGCGCCGGCCGGGGTCGGTTTCGAGGTACACCGAACCGTAGATTTTGCACGGCTCCAGCGGGCCGGTGGCCGGACTTTTGGCGGGCAGCAGTGCCAGCAGGAACGTGAGGATGAAGGAGAGCATTCGGGAAGGGTTGGGTTTTGAACGTTGCGGGTTGAGGGTAGGATGTCAAATGCAATGCCGCGTTGCGCGTTCAACTCAACACTCAACCCTAAAAATTCAACCCTTCTTTAAAACGACTGGATAATCGTCATGAAATCGGCCGCTTTCAGGGCCGCGCCGCCGATGAGGCCGCCGTCCACGTCGGGCTGTGCGAACAGCTCCTTGGCGTTCTGCGCGTTGGCCGAGCCGCCGTAGAGAATGGTGGTATTGAGGGCGGCCTGCGCGTCGTAGGCGCGGGCAATCTGCTCGCGGATGAAGGAGTGGACTTCCTGCGCCTGGGCGCTGGTGGCAGTGCGGCCCGTGCCAATGGCCCAGATGGGCTCGTAGGCAATCACGACCTGCGCAAACTCCTCGTTGCTGAGGTGGAACAGGCCGTCGGTGAGCTGCTTGCCGATGTAGCTGAACGTCTCGTCGGCCTCGCGGGTATCCAGCGACTCGCCCACGCAGAAGATGGGCTTGAGGCCGGCGGCCAGGGCGGCTTTCAGCTTCTGGCCCAGCAGCTCATCGTCTTCGCGGAAATACTGGCGGCGCTCCGAGTGGCCCAGAATCACGTATTCGCAGCCCACCGAAGCCAGCATTTTGGCCGAAACTTCGCCGGTGAAGGCCCCGCTTTCTTTCTGGTGGCAGTTCTGGGCACCGAGGTGGAAATTGGAGGACTTGGACAACTGCTGGCCCACGCCGTGCAGGAACGGGAACGGCGGGCAAATCACGACGATGGGCGCGGAGGCCGAGCCCGCTTCGCCGGCGAGGCCCGTGATTTCGCCTACCAGGGCCAAGGCCTCGGGGTAGGTCAGGTTCATTTTCCAGTTGCCGGCAACAAGTTTTTGGCGCATAATCGGGCGGGTCAGGTATGGGGGTTGGGACTACCCGCAAAGCTACGGGCCAAACTGCCGGCTGCGCACCCACGCAGCGCCACGCGGCTACTCGGTGGCGCGCATGGCGTTGCGGGCGGCAATTTCGGCCTCAGCGGCGGCAGCGGCTTCGTCGCGCACCTGCCAGGGCGTTTTGCGGCCGCCCAGCCGCGAGAGCACCACGCCCGCAATGGCCACCACCGTCGCGCCAATCAGCGCGGCCCAGCCCAACTCGGGCACTTCGCGCAGCCGCACCACCCACACGGCCACCAGCGCCCAGGCCACCACCAGCGGAAACACCATGTCGCGGAACACGCGGCTCATAATCAGCCCTAGGGCGACCACCACAAAAATCAGCCCCAGCGTGAGGGTCACCGAAGCGCCTTCGGCCGTTTGCCAGCCCAACTGCCGCAGCCCGATGGTGATATTGATGACCGAAGCCACCGAAATCCAGCCCAGGTACAGCGACAGCGGCACGCCCGCCAGCGCCGGGGCAGCATCAGCAAAAATGCGCCGCCGCGCCCGTCCGTAGGCCACCACCAGACAGCCGAGGATGAGCAGCATCACGCCCACACTGGGCAGAATCATTTCGTTGGCAAACAGTACCACCCAGGCCCCCGTAGCCAGGCTGGCCAATGTGAGGGGCTTGGCCAGGGCATCGGGCAGCGAGATGCGCCGCTGGGCTGGCAGCAGCTGCCACACCGCATAAATGGTCAGGGCCAGGAAAATCAGCCCCCAGATGCTGAACGCGTAGCCCGCCGGCGTGAGCAGCGTGGGGTACTTCGCCGAAACCATGCCCATCGTTTGCCCGGCAAAGGGATGGGTGTTCGAATAATAGTTGAGGGCAATGTTGCCGACGATGGCCAGAGCCGTTAGCCAGCGCCAGAGTCGGCCCGTGCCCGACCGGTTAGCGGCAGCGTAGTGGTCCGGAGGCGTTGTAGCGGTGGACATAGTCGCGGGGGTGGGGTGAGAGGGGCGGCGAACTTACGTATTAATCTTTATGGATGGTTCTACGTTTTTTAGTCGGTCCTGATCCAGGCTTCGCGTTCCGCACCCACTGTTCTACAGACCAACGCCTTGGCCGGTATTCGGCTCACCAAACTGCCTTGGCGGACCCTGGCTGTATCAGGCCGCAAAGTATTGTTCAACTAACTCATCGGTCAATTCCCGTTTCAGCGTTTGCCCGTTGCGGGCTGGCGGGAATGCATTCCGACAAAAGCCCGCCATGCGCTGAAAGTCATACAGCGCATGGCAGTAACCATTGATGAGCAGGGCCGCCGCCGTACCGGCCACGTCCCAAAACACCTGTACCATCACCGGCACCTGCCGGTCCGCTACGTTGGCTACATCGTAGATATGCAGCGCATCGAGCAAATCCATTGGGCTGCCCGGACGGACGGCATATAAGTAGCCCGTCGTGCCATCATCCTCAAACACCACACCTATCGAGCCGGCCGCCGATGTGCTATCGATAAAGGTATCGGGCGTACCAATCGTAATTTTTGCTTCGGCACCGAGTTGCATGTCAGTAAAGCTTAGGAAACCTTTTCCGCCAGGAAGCGGGCCGTATGGTTGGTGTCTTTCAGCTTCACCATGTCTTCGGGCGTGCCTTCGAAGAGCAGGTGGCCGCCATTCAAACCGCCTTCGGGGCCGAGGTCGATAATCCAGTCGGCGCACTTAATGATGTCCACGTTGTGCTCGATGATGAGCACGGAATTGCCCTGCTCGATGAGTGCATTTAGTGCGCCCAGCAGCTTGGCAATGTCGTGGAAGTGAAGGCCGGTGCTGGGCTCGTCGAAGATGAACAGAATTTTATCGTGTTGAAGGGTAGCGCCTTTGGTGAGGAAGCTGGCCAGCTTCACGCGCTGGGCCTCGCCGCCGCTCAGCGTATTGGCCGACTGCCCGAGGCGGATGTAGCCCAGGCCCACATCCTCCAGCGGCTTGAGGCGCTCGGCCACTTTGGGCTGGCTTTTGAAGAACTGGACGGCATCCGAAACCGTCATTTCCAGCACGTCGTCAATGCCCTTATCCTGGAATTTGATTTCCAGAATGTCCTGCTTGAATTTGTGGCCGCCGCAGCCCTCGCAGGTCAGGTAAATGTCGGCCATGAACTGCATTTCGATTTTCACCTGGCCTTCGCCTTGGCACACTTCGCAGCGCCCGCCGTCCACGTTGAAGCTGAAGTGCGACGGTTTCAGCCCCCGCGCCTTGGCCAACGGCTGCTCCGAAAACAGCGTCCGGATGGCATCGTAGGCCTTCACATACGTCACCGGATTCGAGCGCGACGACTTGCCGATGGGGTTCTGGTCCACGAACTCGACGTGCGACACCTGCCCGTTCACGCCGGTAAGGCGGTCGAACTTGCCGGTGCTTTCGCCCACGCCGCCGCCCAGCATCTTCATCAGGGCCGGGGCCAGAATACGCTTGATGAGCGTGGATTTGCCCGAGCCCGATACGCCGGTTACCACCGTCATCACGCCCAGCGGCAGCTTCACGCTCACGTTTTTGAGGTTGTTCTCGCGGGCGCCGGTCAGCTCCAGGGCGTTGCGCCAAGGGCGGCGCACTTTGGGCACCGCCACTTCCATTTTGCCGCTCAGATAGAGGCCGGTGTAGGTTTCGGTGTCTTGCAGCAGCTCCGCCATGGTACCCTGAAACATGAGGTTGCCGCCGCCGCTGCCGGCTTCGGGACCAATGTCGATAATCTGGTCGGCGGCATCCATCATCTTCTCCTCGTGCTCCACCACCACCACGGTATTGCCGAGCTGCTGCAAGGAGCGCAGCACGCCGATGAGCTGCTCCGCATCCTTCGGGTGCAGGCCGATGCTGGGCTCATCCAGCACATACATGGAGCCCACCAGCGCCGAGCCCAGCGACGTGGCCAGCGAAATGCGCTGGCTCTCGCCGCCACTCAGCGTATTGCTCAAGCGATTCAAGGTCAGGTAGCCCAGACCCACGCGGTTGAGGTAGCCGAGGCGGTTGGTGATTTCCGTCACGAGGCGTTCGGCCACTTTGGCGTCGTGCTCGTTCAGGCTCATGTTCTCGAAGAACGTCAGCGCGTCGGAGATGGGCAGCAGCACGATATCGGCAATGCTGCGGCCGTCGATACGCACGTATTGCGCGTCTTTGCGGAGGCGGGTGCCCCGGCAGTCGGGGCAGGTGGTGCGGCCCCGGTAGCGGCTTTGCAGCACGCGGTACTGGATTTTGTGGGTCTGCTCGCTCACCCACTTGAAGTAGGAATCGAGGCCCTGGAAGTGCTTGTTGCCGGTCCAGAGCAGGCGCTGCTCGGCCTGGCTGAGGTCGTTGTAGGGGCGGTGAATGGGGAAGTCGAAGCGGATGCCATTTTTCAGCAGCGGCTTCAGCCACTCGCCCTGCTTCTCGGTGCGCCAAGGCGCAATGGCCCCTTCGTACACCGTCAGGCTCTTGTCGGGAATCACCAAATCTTCGTCAATCCCCAGCACCGAGCCGAAACCCTCGCAGGTCTGGCACGCGCCGTAGGGGTTGTTGAAGGAGAAAAAATTGACGCTGGGCTCCTCGAAGGTGAGCCCGTCGAGCTCGAATTTATCGGAGAAAGTGCGGGTTTCGTCCCCGTTCAGATGCAGCACGCAGGTACCGTGGCCCTCAAAAAACGCGGTTTGCACCGAGTCCGACAGGCGGAACAACAGGTCCTCATCATCGGGGCGCAGCACGGCGCGGTCCACCATAATGTAGACGTCGCCCTTCACTTCGGGCTGGCCCTCGCCTATCAGGTCCTCAATCTGGGAAGTCACGCCACCCACCACCACGCGGCTGTAGCCTTTTTGCAGCAGCAAATCCAGCTCCTTGCTCATGGCGCGCGTCTTATCGGCGCGGTGCAGCGGGGCCAGAATCATGGCCTTCGTGCCTTCGGGCCGGGTGGCCAGAAAATCGACCACGTCGGCCACGTTATCCTTGCGCACCTGCTCGCCGCTGACGGGCGAAAACGTGCGGCCCACCCGCGCAAACAGCAGCTTGAGGTAGTCGTAAATCTCGGTGCTGGTGCCCACCGTCGAGCGGTTGTTCTTGATGCTGACCTTCTGCTCGATGGCGATGGCCGGCGAAATGCCCCGGATGTAATCCACGTCAGGCTTGTCCATGCGGCCCAGAAACTGGCGAGCGTAGCTACTCAGGCTTTCCACGTACATGCGCTGGCCTTCAGCATACAAGGTATCGAAGGCGAGACTGGATTTGCCTGAGCCCGAGAGGCCCGTGACGACAATGAACTGGTTGCGCGGCAGGGCCACGCTGAGGTTTTTGAGGTTGTGAACCCGGGCGTTTTTGATGAGGATGAATTCGCGGGGGTCGAGATTATCAATGGCGTTGTCGGCGGGGGCCGAAACCTGCAAAGCGTCTTTTTTGGGCATAAACGAACTAACAGCGGAGAGGGGCCGGAAGGTTTCGGCCAAGGACATTTGCTGCGGGTACGAAGATACGGCCGGGGCGCAGGGGGATGGATACATCTTAATCCTGACTGAGTGCCTAACATTGCAGCCCACTTCGACCCGACTACTAATGTCTCCTTCCAGTCCGATTGCTGCCATCTACCAGGTTTTGCAGCATGTACAAGCCACTGCGCAAATCAATGCCAGCATTTTTCGCAAAAACGAAGCCGCTACCCGAGCCGCACTTATTGACCCCGTACTGCGGGCATTGGGTTGGGACACAGCCAATGTGCAGATGGTAGAGCCCGAGAAAACCCTCAGTAACGAATTGCGAATAGACTACTTATTGAATGACCCCACGGGAAAGCCTTGGGTAGTTGTCGAAGCCAAATGCCTCGATAGTAGCCTCGACAAATACGGCTATGTAGGCAAAATCCTGGGATATGCCCTGACGCTGAACGTTCAAACCGTTTGCATTACCGATGGCATTACTTGGCATCTGCACACTCATTTGCAGCACGGTAAATCTGAACCCATCGTATTCTCACTATCGGAAGATGACTTGCTGCCGGCAGCCAATGAGCTTATTCGTTGGCTCGATGCGGCTCAGAGTGGCCACGGGATTTCAACCCAGCAAATTGCTCAAGCCGCTCTGACGAGCCCTGAACCAGCCGCCGCTCCAAATAAAGTTGCCAAGCCGCTGCCGAAACTTAAGAAGCTAAAATCCGAATCGGCTAATTTTGTAGAAGTGAGTCAGTTGAAGTCGCTGGATTTACCCGCTGGTCAGAAACCCAAACTGTTGCGGCTGCCCAATGGAAGCGTCAAGCCAATAACTGTTTGGAAGGATATTCTACTGGAAGTTTGCCGGCTGGTGCTGAAAACTAATCCAAATTTGTCGATTCCTTTTCCAGATAAGGCAGGCAAATCCCGCTTCATGTTTTCGAACAATAAGCCCGAAAAAGGCTCTAGTTCGCTAAGCACTTATAAAGGCAAAGCTGTTTTTATTGGCACCCACTATAATGCATCGGATTGCCTTGCTAATGCGCTTTACGCATTGCAACAACTGCCCCCAAACCAAAAAACGACTACGCTTGCCGTGAGTTTCTAGGTGCGATAAATTGGAAAGTAAAATCTTTTATTTTTCATCATTTAGAAATTTGTCTAATTATCTTCGTACACTTGTAATGTCATTCACCTCGCCCCTATGAACCCGCTGACCTGCGCCCTCCTCACCGCCGCCGCGCTGCTGAGTTTTCCCAGCCTCGCCCAAAATGCACAGGCCAGCCTTACCGGCGACTGGGCGGGCACGCTCGGGCCGCTGGAGTTTACCGCCCACCTCACGGACCCGGCCGGCGGACCTCGCACCGCCACGCTGGATATTCCGGCCCAGCACGCCAATGGACTGGTCATGCAGTTCACCGCCCCCACCGACAGCGTGTACCTGCGCCTGCGCCAGCCAGCCGCACAATTCGCCGGCCGTCGCTCGGCCGATGGGCAGCAATTGACTGGCGAGTGGCAGCAGGGCCTGCGCTCGTTCCCGCTCACGCTCACCCGCGCTGCGGCCGGCGCTACCAAACCCGCCGCCGCGCCGCGCCCCCAGACGCCGCAGCCGCCCTTCCCCTACCAGTCGGCTGATATCACCTTTAAAAACGAGAAGGCCGGCATCACGCTGGCTGGCACCTACACCGTGCCCGCCGACATGGGTCCGTTTCCGGCCGTGGTGCTGCTCACCGGCTCGGGGCCGGAGGACCGCAACGAAACCATCCTCGGCCACCAGCCCTTCGCCGTGCTGGCCGACTACCTCACCCGCCACGGCATTGCCGTGCTCCGCTTTGATGACCGCGGCGTGGGCCAGAGCGGCGGCACGCTGGCCGGCACCACCAGCGCCGATTATACCACTGATGCCCAGGCCGCGCTGGCATGGCTGCGCGCCCAGCCCGGCATTCGCAAAAACCAGGTGGGCCTGCTGGGCCACAGTCAGGGCGGCACGGCGGCCATTGGGGCGGCTATTCAGCCGGCGGGGCCGGATTTCCTGGTGCTGCTGGCCTCCCCGGCCCTGCCCGGCGATGAGTTGATTGTGCAACAGTCGCTGGCCCTAGCCCGGCTGCAAACTTCAGATGCCGCCCAGCTGGCAACTACCGAGAAAATGCAGCGCGCCATGACGCAGATTGTGCAGCAGAACCCCGACAACGCCCAAGCCCGCACCAAGCTGCTGGCATACTATAACGGGATTAATCCGCAGCTAGCCGCCCAAATGGAACCGCAATTAGCTATGGCTACCTCGCCCGACTACCGCCACCTGCTGGCCGACCGCCCCGCCCAAACGCTGGCCAAAGTGAAGTGCCCGGTGCTGGCCCTCGGCGGCAGCAAGGACCGGCAGGTGCCCGCCACCGCCAATCTGGCCGCCACCACCGCCGGCCTGAAAACCGCCGGCAACCGCGACGTAGCCGTGCGGGAATTGCCCGGCCTCAATCACCTCTTTCAGACGGCCCCCACCGGCAGTCCGGCCGAGTATGGCACCATCGAAGAGACGTTTGCGCCAAGCACATTGGCCATCATTGGCGACTGGATTACCCTGCACACCAAAAAATAACGCCCCCCTACCTTCTGCTTATTGCTTGCTCAATGGCCGCTCCGCAAGGGCGGCCGTTTGCATTAGGAAGCAAGCCAATAAGCAGAAACCTGCAATTGAAGTAAAAAACATTTGTTGTACTTTTCGACCCCCATTTAGCTCCAAATCCCGTTATCTACTCGTTTTATATTTTGATTCCATGATAAGATTATTACTTGCCATCCTGATTTTTCTGGGTTTTACAGCCCAAATAACGGTTACGGCCATGGCCGCGCCGCCCGCATCCGCCCCGCTCAACGGCCAGTGGAAAGGCCCACTGAAGCTACTCGGCGGTGAAATCACCCTCATCATTACCATCGTGCCGCTCACCAACGGCACGTACTACGCCGCCTTGGATGCGCCCCAGCAGCGCATCAGCCGCATGCCGGTGGATGTGGTGCTGAAAGACGACAACCTGACCCTGCGCATCGAGCAGGCCGGCAGCAGCTTCGTGGGCAAGGTGCTGGAGGACGGTGCCACGCTCAGCGGGACTTGGAAGCAGCCCGGCGTGACGGCCCCCATGGTGCTCACGCGGGCAGTAGCCTCTGCCCAGGCCGTCACCAAGTTCAAGGCCACGCCGCCCTACCGCGAGTCCGACGTCACGTTCACCAACCCCGCCACCAAGAACCGGCTGGGCGGCACGCTTACCATCCCAGCCGGAGAGGGGCCGTTTGCGGGCGTGGTGCTGCTGTCCGATTCCGGCCCGCAAACCCGTGACGTGGACGTGAACGGCTACCGCATGTTTGGCCAGTTGGCCGACTACCTCACCCGCCACGGCATTGCCGTGCTACGCTTCGATGACCGGGGCGTGGGCAAATCGACCGGCAGCTACGCCAGCGCCACCACCGCCGATTTCGTGACCGATGCCCAGGCCGCCATGAGCTTTTTGCGAACCCAGCCGCTGGTGGCGGCCCACCGCGTGGGCCTGCTCGGGCACGGCGAAGGGGCCAACGTGGCGCTACTGGCCGCCGCAGCGCCGGGTCGGGCGCCGGCTTTTGTGGTGTCACTGGCCGGCTACGGGCAGTTGGGCAATGAGGTACTGCGCCGCCAGCAGGGCGAAATCATGCGCCTGATTGGGGCCGACCCCTCGCAGGTGAAAGCCGCCCAGGACGTGTACCAGCGCACGGTGGACGTCATTCGCCAAACGCCCGACAACGGGGTGGCCCGGCCCAAAGTGGCCTCGCTGCTGCTGGGGGCCAACATGGGCATCGACGCGCTGATGGCCCGCGCCCGCGCCGTGCAGCTCACCTCGCCGTGGTCGCGCTATTTCTTCGATTTCGACCCGCAAGCCAAGCTGCCCAACGTGCAATGCGCGGTGCTGCTGCTCAATGGCACGTCCGATTTGCAGGTATCGGCCAAGCGCAATATGACGCCCCTCTACAAAGCCCTACGCCACGCCAAGCGCACGGCCGATGAATACAAGCTCGACGGCATCAACCACTTATTCCAGCCCGCACCCAACCAGTGGCCCATGATAAACGGCACCCAGCAGGCAATTTTCTCGCCCGAGGGGCTGAAGCTGATTCATTCCTGGGTGGCCCAGGAAACCCGCCCGCCCGGCGACCCGCTGCCCGTGACGGTGAAGCGCCCCGCCGCCCAGCGCAAGGCCAGCCGCACACCCAGCATCAGCAAGGCCCGCAGCTAACGGACTCGGTAATTTGGCATTGCCGCCATTTTGCCTATACTTGTTTTTGCAAACCGCGCGGTCTTTCCGTTTCCGGCGGTTTGCGGCTACTTCCCTACGCTCTCCTACCCGATGGCTGCTCTACCCCCGCCGCGCCCAGGCTGGTCCTGGCTCAATTCCCGTCCTATCCGCTGGGTTCGTCATTATTTTGGCTATTCGCGGGGCGAAGCGCGGGGCATGATGGGCATTTTGCTGCTGATGCTGGGCTTCATCATCGCGCCCATGCTCCTGCGCCCGGAGCTACCAAAGTATCTGCCCGCTGCCGACCAGAAAGGCCTGAACGAGTTGGCCGCGCAGCTCAAAGAGCACCGCGCCACCGACCAAACCTACGCCAGCCGCTACCCCAAGCGGGAATACAAAAAGTTTGAGCGCAGCGGCTCGCGCTACCCTGCCGTGCCCCAGGTACGCCTCACGCCCTTCGACCCCAACGCCCTCACGGCCGAAGGCTGGGAGGCGCGGGGCGTGCCGCACTTCGTGGCCGCCCGAATTGAAAAATACCGCACGGCATCCGGCGGCTTCAAGGCCAAAGCCCAAATCAAGAAAATGTATGGGCTGGAAGATTCCGTATACCAGCGGCTGGCCCCGTTCATGCAGTTGCCCGATGAGGCACTCAAGCGCGACTATGCCGCCAACCGGCCCGGCCCCGATGGCAAGTTTCCGCCCTTCGCCAGCGCCGACGGCGCGCCCGCCAAATTCCCCCGCAAGCCCCGCAACCTCCAGCCCTTCGACCTGAACCTGGCCGATACCACGCAGTTGATGCAGATTCGCGGCATCGGCTCGGGCCGGGCCCGGTGGGTGGTGAAGTACCGCAACCAGCTCGGCGGCTACTTGCGCGAGGACCAACTGGACGAAATATTCGTGCTAAAAGACGCGCCCGACCTGCGCGACAGCCTGCGGAAATACACCTTCGTGGCGGTCAATTACGCCCCCAAAACGGTGAACGTGAACACCGCCAGCTTCGACGAAATGTACCTCCAGCCCTACATCGGCAAGCCCCGGGCGCGCATCATCGTGGCCTACCGGCAGCAGCATGGTCCCTTCAAAACGGTGGAGGATTTGAAGCAGATTCCCATCCTCAAGCCGGCTGATTGGGAAAAGATGCGGCCCTACGTGCGCTGCGAGTAGCGGGCTGCTTTGGAATATTTTCTCAAAAAAGAGGGGGCAGTAAGTAACTATTAGGAATGGTAGTATCGTAGTAAGTGGTTGAACTTAGTGAGCCTCAACGGCCGCGCTGGCTCAACCTATTGGGACCCGCACGGTTACCCCATAGCCACCTCCTACTCTCTTACCATGACGGATAACTTCACGCCCGATTCGGCCGCGCTGCCCGACGGCCCAGTTCCCAGCGACGGCCGCCGCTCGTTTATCAAACAAGCTGGTGGTCTGCTGGGCCTCGCTTTGGCTCCGCCGCTCATTAGCCAGGCCGAGCGCCTCACCGCCATGTCGCGCAAAGTGGAGGGCGTGAGCGAGATGCGCCTGAAGGTGAACGGCACCCTGCGCACCATCCAGGCCGAGCCCCGGGTGACGCTGCTCGACGCCCTGCGCGAGCGCCTCGACCTCACCGGCTCGAAAAAAGGCTGCGACCACGGCCAGTGCGGCGCCTGCACCGTGCTGGTGGACGGCCGCCGCGTGAACAGCTGCCTAACCCTGGCCGTGATGGCGCAGGGCAAGGAAATCACCACCGTGGAAGGCCTCGCCAAGGGCGAAGAGCTGCACCCGCTGCAAGCCGCCTTCATCGAGCACGACGGCTTCCAGTGCGGCTACTGCACGCCGGGCCAGCTCATGTCGGGCGTGGCCTGTCTGAAAGAAGGCCACGCCAAAACCGACGCCGACGTGCGCGAGTGGATGAGCGGCAACCTCTGCCGCTGCGGGGCCTACCCCAACATCGTGGCCGCCATCCGGCAGGTGGAACAAAGCGGATTTAAATCTTAACCTATTCGCTATGAACAATTTCACCTACCTCCAGGCCACGCAGGCAAAAGAAGCCACCGCTGCCGTAGCCGGCACCAAAAGCGCCGCCTTCATCGCCGGCGGCACGACTTTGCTCGATTTGATGAAGCTGAATGTGGAAAACCACAGCCAGCTGGTGGACATCAACATGCTCGCCTTCAAAGGCATTGAGCAAACCAGCGACGGCCTGCGCATTGGCGCGCTGGAGCGCATGAGCGACGTGGGCGAGCACCCGCTGGTGGTGCAGAACTACCCGGTGGTGTCGGAGTCGCTGCTGCTGGCGGCCTCGCCGCAGCTGCGCAACATGGCCAGCATCGGCGGCAATTTGTTGCAGCGCACGCGCTGCGGCTACTTCCGCGACACAGCCTTTCCGTGCAACAAGCGCGAGCCCGGCTCCGGCTGCCCGGCCCAAGACGGTGAGAACCGTGGCCTGGCCATCCTCGGCACCAGCAAGTCGTGCATCGCCACCTTCCCCGGCGACCTCGCCGTGGCCCTCGCCGCCCTCGATGCCGTGCTGCTGCTGGAAAATGCCAAGGGCAAGCAGCGCCGCGTGCCGCTGGTCGATTTCCACCTGCTACCCGGCACTACGCCCCAGAAGGAAACCGTGCTGGAACCCGGCGAGCTGACTGTTTCCGTCACGATTCCAGCCGCCGCGCACGCCCGCAAATCCACTTACCTGAAGGTACGCGACCGGACTTCCTATGCCTACGCGCTGGCCTCGGCCGCCGTGGGGCTCGATGTGCAGGGGGGCACCATCCGCTCGGCGCGAGTGGCGCTAGGCGGCGTGGGCACCAAGCCTTGGCGCTCATTAGCTGCCGAGAAAATCCTGACCGGCGCGCCGGCCACGGAGGCCACGTTCCGGGCTGCCGCCGCCGCCGCCGTGCGCGACGCCCAGCCCCGCGAGCAAAACCGCTTCAAAGTAGAGCTGGCCCAGAATACGCTGGTGCGCGCCCTCACCGACGTGGCCGCCAAATCCTAATCCTTCCGAGCCATGTACGACAACGAACCCGCTTTCTTCGAAACCTCTCCCACGCCCGGCGTGGTGGGCAAGCCCCTCAACCGCGTGGACGGGCGCGACAAGGTGATGGGCCGCGCCAAATATTCGGCCGAGTACCCCTTGCCCGGCCTCACCTACGGCGTACTCAAAACCAGCGACATTGCCAAGGGCCGCATCCAGAGTATTGACACCAGCGCGGCTCAAAAAGAGCCCGGGGTGCTGGCCATCTACACCCACGAAAACCTGCCCAAGCTGGCCAAGACGCCCAACGATGCCGACGGCAAAAAGGCCATCGGCGCGCCCATGGGCTTCCTGCCGATGACCTCGGACGTGATTTTCTACGCCGGCCAGCCGGTGGTGCTGGTGGTGGCCGATACCTTCGAGCGCGCCACCCACGCCGCCCGCCTGGTGCGCGTGACCTACGCCACCGAGCAGCCCATTGCGGCCTATACCGACCCCAAAGCCCAGCTTTTCAACCCCGAGAAAATTCAGGACGGCAAGGCCGACGGCTACACCCGGCGCGGCGATGCCCGCGCCGCCATGGCCAGCGCTCCGGTGAAAATGACAGCCGTGTACACTCACGCCATCAACCACCACAACCCCATGGAGCCGGGCGCGACCACCGCCATCTGGGAAGCGGCCGACCGCGTGACGGTCTATGAGTCGACCCAGGGCGTGACGCGCACGCAGAAGTCCTTGTCCACCATGCTGGGCCTGCCGCAGGACCAGGTGCGGGTCATCACGAAATACATTGGCGGCGGCTTTGGCTGCAAAGGCTCTTGCTGGCCGCACACCATCCTCACGGTACAGGCCGCCAAGGCCTTGGGCCGGCCGGTGAAGCTGGTGCTCACCCGCCAGCAGCAGTTCACGAGCATGGGCCACCGCGAAGACCAGACCCAAACCCTGAGCGCCGGGGCCACCCAGGACGGCAAGCTGCTGGCCCTGATTCACGAGAAAACCTCTACCACGTCGCCCTGGGACAACTACGCCGAAAGCAACAGCAAAATCATCAACCTGCTGTACGAGTGCCCCACGTTTGAGTCGCACTACGAGTTGGGCCGGGCCAATGTGATGACCTCGACCTTCACCCGAGCTCCCGGCGAGGCCCCCGGCTCGTTCGCCATCGAGTGTATGATGGACGACCTGGCCTATAAGCTGGGCATCGACCCCATCGAAATCCGCCTGCGGAACTACGCCGAGAAGGACCCCAGCACCGGCCAGGCCTGGAGCAGCAAGGGCCTGCGCGAGTGCTACGCCCGCGGGGCCGAGCTCTTCGGCTGGAGCAAGCGCAACCCCAAAGCGGGCGTGACCCGCGACGGCCGCCAGCTGGTGGGCTGGGGCATGGCCACGGCCAGCTACCCGGTGCATAACTCGCAGGGCACGGCCCGCGTGCGCCTTTACGCCGACGGCCACGCCGTGGTGCAGAGTGGGGCCACCGACCTCGGCACCGGCACCTATACCGTGATGACGCAGGTAGCGGCCGACTCGCTGGGCCTGCCACCCGAAAAAATCCGCTTCGAGCTGGGCGATACCAAGCTGCCCACCGCGCCCAACTCGGGTGGCTCGGTGGCGGCGGGCACGGTGTCGTCGTCGGTGTACATGGCGGCGCAGGATGTGTGGGAGCGGCTGACCAAAGTGGCCATTAAAGACCCCAAATCCCCACTTTTCAAGGCCAAGCCGGAAGAAGTGGTGATGGAAAAAGGCCGCCTTCAGCTGAAAGCCAACCCGGCGAAAGGTGAGGATTTCAAAGCTTTGATGAAGCGGGCCGGCATGGATGATATCGAGGGCAGCGGCCAGGGCAAGTACGGCGCGGGCTACGAAGCCGGCCAGAGCGCCGCCACCGCCGACCCCGCCCACAAAGACGAGGCCGGCAAGCACTCCATGCACTCCTTCGGCGCGCACTTCTGCGAGGTCCACGTCGACCCCGATTTGGGCACCGTGCGCGTGAAGCGCTGGGTGAGCGTACACGCCGCCGGCCGCATTCTCAACGCCAAAACCGCCCGCAGCCAGATTATCGGCGGCAGCATTTTCGGCATCGGGGCGGCCTTGATGGAGGCCACCGCCCGCGACCCGCACTACGCCCGCTACACCAACGCCGACCTGGCCGACTACCACATCCCCGTGAACGCCGACATCCCGGACATGACCGTGGAATTCATCGACGAGCACGACCCCTTCATCAACGCCATGGGCGTGAAAGGCATCGGCGAGATTTCGATGGTGGGGGTATCGGCCGCCGTGGCCAACGCCGTGTTCCACGCCACTGGTAAGCGCGTGCGCGATTTGCCCATCACCCCCGATAAAATCCTGGGCACGAAGGCCGTTTAACTCATGCTTTTGGATTCTTCCCCCCGCGCCACCGCGCCCGCTTCGGCCGGGCCGGTGGCGTTGCTGTTGCTGGCCGCCGGAGCCTCTACCCGCATGGGCCGGCCCAAGCAACTCCTGCCCTACCACGGTCGCACCCTCCTGCGCCACGCCGCCGAAACAGCAGTGGCCAGCGGCTGCGCGCCCATTGTGCTGGTGACTGGGGCACTGCACAAGGAATTATTGGCCGAGGTAGCAGGCCTGCCCGTCCAGGCCATTCATAACCCTGAATGGGAGACCGGCATGGCCTCGTCCATCCGCGCCGGCCTGGTCGCCCTTGCCGAAACCCGGTCCGCCGCCGTGCTCATCATGCTCACCGACCAGCCCCTGGTGACACCGGAACTGCTGCGGGAACTGATAGACCGCCAGCAACAAATGCAAGCCCCCATCGCGGCTGCTTCCTACGGCGACACGTTGGGCGTACCCGCCGTTTTCGCCCAATCCATACTGCCGGAGCTTCTTCAGCTACAAGGGCAGCAGGGCGCTGGGCGGCTCATTGCCAGCTTGGGCACGGCGGTGGGCCGGGTGCCCTTCCCGGCCGGTTTACTCGATGTGGACACGCCGGAGGACTATAATAACTTACAGCTGCTAAACACTGCGCCGCCGGTGGCGGGTGCCTCTTAGCCCGTCAAGCACGACCCGCCGCGCGCGGCGGGTGCCTCTTACCCCGTCAAGCATGGCCCGGCACCGGCGGCGGGTGCCACTTACCCGCCTAGGCATGGCCCGGCACCGGCGGCGGGCGCCTCTTAGCCCCTTAAGCATGGCCGGGCAGCGCTGCCGGGCTATGCTTAAGGGGCTAAGAGGCGCCCGGCAGCGCTGCCCGGTGCCTGTTTACTTCGTCCCCGATTCCAGCTGGCGCAGCTTATCGGCCTTCCAGGCCGTGACGGCCACCACCACCAGCGTCATCATCCCCCCAAACACGACGCTGGTCACCGTACCCATCAGCTTGGCCGCCGCGCCGCTCTCGAAACCGCCAATCTCGTTGCTGGAGCCGATGAAGATGTTGTTCACTGCCGAAACGCGCCCCTTCATATACTCTGGGGTGTAAGTATGGATGAGCGTGGAGCGCACAATCACCGAAACCGAGTCGAACACGCCTGTCAGGAACAGCAGAAACAGCGACAGCGCGAAGCTTTTCGACAGCGCAAAACCAATCGTGGCCAGCCCGAAACCCGCCACGGCCCACAGCAGCTTGCGCCCGGCCCGGCGTTTCAGGGGCGAATACGTCAGCCACACCGCCATCAGCACCGAGCCCACGGCCGGCGCGGCACGCAGGTAGCCCAGCCCATCAGGGCCAGTGTGCAGAATGTCTTTGGCGAAGATGGGCAGCAGCGCCACCGCCCCGCCAAACAGCACCGCAAACAAATCCAGCGACAGCGCCGCCAGCACAATCTGGTTGCCGAAAATGAAGCGCACGCCGCTCAGAATGCTCTCACCCAGGCTCAGCCGCTCGCCCTCGCGCACGGGCAGCGCCCGGCTGGCAATGCTCAGAAACAGCAGCAGCGAGAGCAGCATCAGCCCCGCATCCACGCCGTAGGCGAAGCCCTTGCCCATCTTCGCAAACAGCAGCCCGCCGATGGCCGGCCCCAGCACCGCCGCCGCCTGCCAGCTGCTCGAATTCCACGTCACCGCGTTCGAGAGCAGGCTACGGTCCGGCAGCAGCTGCGGCATAAACGAAAACACCGCCGGCCCCAGAAACCCGCGCGCAATGCCGCTCACAAACAGCACCACGTACAGCATCACCACATACAGCGGAAACGAGGCCAGCTGCTGGTTGGCAAACATGGCCATGCCCGCCGGCTTGGTCAATAAAAACAAGCTCAGCGAGCACAGAAACAGCACCACCATCATGGGCACGATGATGCGCTTGCGCGGCACCGAATCGGCCACGTGCCCGGCGTAAAGCGACACGGTAATGCTCGGAATGGCCTCGGCCAGCCCAATAAGGCCCAGCGCCAGCGGGTTGTTGGTAAGCTCGTAAATCTGCCAACCCACCACCACGCCCTGAATCTGGCTGGCAACGGTGAACAGCACGCGGGCCGACACCAGCCGGCGAAAATCGGGAACGCGCAGGGCCGCGTACGGGTCGTGGGCCGGCGAAGAATCAGCAGAAGGCAGCATAAGCACGTAAAAACCGCCTGTCCGGCGGCCAGCGGCAAAGGTAGGTCCGCCCCGGCCTTGCCGGTTGGTTTGGCCGCCCCTTTTCGCCTACCTTGCGCCCCCACATTCACCGCGCTTTCAGCTCCCGCTCATGCAAGATTTCGGCCTGGAAATAACCCCCCGCCCCGACTTGCCGGCCATTGTGGCCCGCTGGCAGCGCGAAATCACCGCGTCGGAGCTGCAGCACGGCTACCTCGGCATCCTGGCCGCTGGCGATGCCCTCGGCTGCTGGCGCTGGCTGCTCGACCTGCGCCGCCGCGAAGAGCTGGCCACCCCCGCCCTCACGGCCTGGGTCAATGCCGAATTCTTCCCCCGGCTCCCGCAGCGCTACCCGGCCCCCGTGCGCATTGCCTTCTTGGTCTCGCCCCTGCGCGCCGCCACCGAGCAATCGGCCAGCTCCGCGGCGGCCCTCAGCGTCGCTTCCCGCCCCGAGCAAGGCTACCAAACTGCCCTGTTTACCGACGAGGCTACCGCCTACCACTGGCTCGCCCAATGAGTTTTAACTCAGACTCCCCAAATTTTGTACGGGCTTCGGAAACTTTTTTTCAAAAAAACACCTAGATGATTCCCCCCCCAAAGTGGCCTAGATGAAGTTTTGAGGAAGGTTGCTTAAAATTGCCAAAAAGATTCTGGCATTTTTCCACCAATGCCTATTGCGTAAGTGGATTCCATTTCTCTACATTTGGTCTGATTCTAGCGGGGTAAAACCTACCGCCGCCCGTCGCTCCCAATTTTTTTCTCGGTAACTGCATACTATGGCCTAAAGCTCTACGTTCCCCTATTCCGTAGCCCTTTATGGACCTCATGCAACCGAGCGACTCCGCGCTCATCTCGCTCTACCTGGCCGGCCAGGAATCCGCTTTCGGCATCCTGCTCGAGCGGCATCGCAGTCGTGTGTTCACGACCATCCTCCTCATCGTGCGCGACGAGGACGTGGCTGAGGACCTGTTGCAGGACACGTTCATCAAGGCCATCCACACCATGAAAGGTGGCCGCTACAACGAGGAGGGCAAGTTTGCGCCCTGGATTTGCCGCATCGCGCACAACCTGGCCATCGACTCGTTCCGGCGCGGCAAGCGGGTGCCTCATATTAGCCTCACCGACAACGAACGTTTAAACAACACCCTGACCATTGCCGACGACGGCCCGGACGATATTCTCGCCCGTGAAGAAACCCACACCCGCCTTCGGGCGTTAATCCAGGAACTGCCCGCCGCCCAAAAGGAGGTGCTGCTCATGCGCCACTACGGCGATATGAGCTTCCAGGAAATTGCCGACGCCACCGGCGTGAGCATTAACACGGCGCTGGGCCGGATGCGCTACGCGCTAATAAACCTGCGGAAGAAAATGACCGCGAATTCCCTGCATCATTATGATTCAAACCTTACCCCATTCGACACTGCTCCAGTATGTGTACAACGAATTGCCGGTTGAAAGGCAGCGCGAGGTAGAGGAGGCGTTGCAGCACGACCCGGACTTGGCCGCGACCTGCGCCGACCTCCTTTTGGCCCAGCGGGCTCTCGACGGCGTCCGCCGCGAGCCCCGGCCCGAAACCTCCGAGGCCATTTTGCGCTACTCGCGCACTTTCTTGAGCAAGTCCTGAGCCCCTTCAGTTTTTTGTGGCGGCCGCTCCGCATCCCGCGTCGGCGCGGGTAATTGGTTCGCCAGAACAGTAAACCACGGTCATGCTGAGCGCAGCCGAAGCATCTCTACCGCAGCAGTAATCCTATCGATTGGATTTACTATTGTGGTAGAAATGCTTCGGCTGCGCTCGGCATGACCGTTCTATTTTTGATTGCTTTTCTCCCCACCGCATGACTCGCGCCAACCGGTTTCGCTACTTCCTCGATTATTTCACCACCAACTTCCCGGAGCCCAAAACCGAGTTGGCCTACGGCAACCCCTATGAGTTAATCGTGGCCGTAGTCCTCAGTGCCCAATGCACCGACAAGCGCGTGAACCTGGTGATGCCCGCGCTACTGGCCGAATTTCCTACCGCCGCGCACCTCGGCGCGGCCACTGCGGATGACATTTTTCCCTTCATCCGCAGCGTTTCCTATCCGAATAACAAGGCCAAGCACTTGGCCGGCCTGGGCCGGATGCTCACCGAAGAATTTGGTGGCGAAGTTCCCCGCCTGATTGAGGAGCTTCAGCGCCTGCCCGGCGTAGGCCGCAAAACGGCCAATGTGGTGGCTTCGGTTATCTACAACCAGCCGGCGATGGCCGTTGACACCCACGTTTTTCGGGTATCGCACCGCCTGGGCCTCGTGCCCAAAACTGCTACCACACCCCTGGCCGTGGAGAAAGCCCTAGTGCGCTACATCCCGGAGGAGTTAATCAACAAAGCCCATCACTGGTTGATTTTGCACGGCCGCTACATCTGCGTGGCGCGCTCACCCAAATGCAATATTTGCCCGTTGGCCCCTAGCTGCGCCTATTTTGAGAAGCATTTTGGTATGGCGCTGGCCTACGTTCCTATCCCGAAGACCTGATGCCCAACGGCTGGAAACACACTTTTGGGAGGCGCTTCAGTATTCAAAGTTCAATTGCAGGTTCTAGAAAGTACAAGGTGATTCTGTAGTAGCACAAAATTACTCGGCAGCCGCTTCCAGAATTTGCTGTACCTGTGCGGCCATGTGTTGGCGGTCGAATTCCTGCGCGGCTAAAGCATGGCCATTGGCACCGGCCCGGGCCAGCATTTCGGGCTGACGCAGCAAATTCTGTAGCTGCGCGGTCAGCGTCGGAGCATCGCCAGCCGGCACGTACCAGCCACAGGCGTGCTGCTCTACCAGCGCCTTGGTCCAGCCCCGGTTGGTGACAATAACCGATGTGCCAACGGCCAGCGAGTCGTATAGCTTCGCGGGCGAGTTGGAATCCAGTACTGGCAGTCCCAGAAACGAAACCACCGACACATCGGCCAGCGCAAACCACTTGAAAACCTCGTGGCGCGCCTGCCCCCGCACCAGCCGGATGCGCCCCGGCCAGCGTGCCGCCGCTGCCGCAATCAGCGGCTCAAAAAATCCGTGGCCCAAAAACAGCCAGACCACTTCTGCATCGTTAGCCGCCATTATTTCAGCGGCCGCCACCAGCGTCGGAATATCATTGGCCCGCCCAAAAGTGCCCGCGTACAGCACCACCCGCTTGCCCGCCAAGCCCTGCTCCCCCCGAAGTTGCGCTACCGCCGCCGGCGTAGCGCGCGCCGCTAATTCCAGGTCGGTACCATTGAGCACGGTCGTGACCTTCTCAGCTGAAATTCCCAAATCCGCCACATAGCGCGCCATATCCGGTGAGAGCGGCAGAATGTGCCGGGCACTTTTATACAGCCGCTTCTCCAGCTGGTAAAGCTGCTGCCGGGCCAGCGCCGTGGGTACCGCTCCCATCGCAATTGGAAACGCCGGCCACAAATCCTGCACCTCGAATACCCACGGCACCCGCCGCCAGCGCGCTACCTGCGCCGCCGCCCAAGCCGCCGTCAGCGGCGTGCTGATGCCCCAAATTACGTCCGGCTTATCAAGCCGCAGCCCCTCACGCACGGCCCAACCTGCATACTGTGCGAAGGCCAGCGCCCGCCGCACCGGCCCCATCGTATTATCATACCGCACATTGGCTTCGCGGATTTCCACCCCTTCCGGCACCCAGGGAAATTCCTGCGTCAGCCGCTGGCCTTTCCAGGCGGGCGTGGTCAGCAGCGTCACCCGGTGCGTTTTGGCAATATGGGCCAGCAACGTGTAGTGCCGGCTGGTAGCCGGGCAGTCAGGATTGGTGTGGTACTGGCTGAAAACGGCGATGTGCATAGAGTCAATGCGGAATGCGGAGTGAAGAATGAAGAATTAATGGACGTAGCAATTCCTCATTCTTCACTCCGCATTCTTCATTACCGCTTGGGCCGGTAGTGCGAGTCATTGAGGATGCGCTGGGCATTCTTCTCAGCCATCAGGCGGCCCAGCGTCACGTCGGGGTGCTCGGCCACGTACTTGCGGATAATCTGCAGGCCCACCCACTGGCCCACGCGGCCGGGGCAGGTTTTATCGATTTCGGGTACATTAGGCCGCTCGCCCACGTACTTCTGCAGCAGAAACGGCGTGGTGATGTAGAGCAGATTCTTCTCCAGAAAATGGCCCCACACCCGGCCCTCATTGGCATCCAGCCCCACCATTTCGCGCTTGGTGTAGCCCATCAATACCGAATCGGGGGTGCAGGGCAGTATCAAGCTGGCGAAATAGAGCGACTTACCGGCATGCACCATCGCGTCAAGCATAGTATTAGCCGTTAGCTCGTGTTTGTTGTACTTGCTGGCCACGTCCTGGGCCAGCAGCGGCATGAGGCCGGCGGGCGTGTAGCGGCGCAGCATGTACTGTGGCAGGTCGGGCCTTTTGCTGGCCCTGGGGCCGATAAACCAATCCAGGCTCAGCACCAGCAGGCTGTCATTCACATAAATATCCTTCGCCAGAAAGCCGCTGACGTAGGTAACCGTGGGCGGCACACGGAAATCGGGAAAGTAGTAATGCACTCGCCGGAACATCTCGCCCAGGTCGTGACGCAGCGCGGCGCTGTCGGGGAAGGCGGCGGCCGTCTCGCGGCCCACTTTCTGCAAGGCCGGGTTGGTGGCCAGCTGCACCAGGCTACCCTCCAGCTCTTTTTCCGTGGCCGGCTGGCGCCGCAAGTAGTAGCGCGCAAATGCCGGGTTGGCATTCATAAACTGCTGCGCCTGCGCCGGGGTTTTTAGCTGGAAGAAAGCCGGCTCCAGGCGCTGCACGCGCATGGGCACGGCCGCCGCATCCTCGGCCGCGTCGGAGCGGCAACCTTCGGCCGGGCCGCTTTTGCAGCCGGCAAAGCCGAAGCCGATTCCTAAAAAGAGGGGCAGCCAGCGCCGCCAGGCAAAATTATTCGTATCCACACACGTTACTTTGAAGTAAAATTAGCCAAAACCTAGTGGCTGCCGGCTGTTGCCGACGGCAATCGAACGATAAACCCACATGAAAAAACTACTGCTCGCACTTTTCACGCTCGCCGCTACCATTGGCAGCGCCTCGGCCCAAGTCGAAATCGGACTGAAAGTTTCCCCGTCTATCACCAGCCTGCGGGCCGAATCCACTTCCGATAACAACTTCGCCAGCGATGGCAGCAAAGTAAGCTTCGGTGGCGGCCTCGTGGTCGATTATTTCTTTGGCGAGAACTACGCTTTCAGTACTGGCCTGCTGCTCACGGGCAAAGGCGGCACCATCCGCTACAACGAAGCATCGCCTAGCACACTAGCTGTCCAGCAAAAAATCACCACGCAATATCTGGAATTACCACTCACGGTTAAGCTTTTCACCAACGAAATTGCGCCCGCCACGCGCCTGTACTTTCAGGTCGGCGGCTCACTGAATGTGCCCATCGGCACGCGCATCGGCGGTGAGAAATTCTACAAAGACCCCGCTACTGGCACCGAAAACAAGGCCAGCGACTACGTCTATTTCATCGATGCTGATGCTCTGGCCGCCATAGGAGCCGAGTATCAATTGGGCAAGAGCACCAAGATTTTTGCCGGTATCCGCTACAACCGCGGCTTGGTCGACATTGACCATTACTATGAAAGTAACCGCAAATTCAAGGACGTAACCATCAAGAACAGCGGCGTTGCCTTGGATTTAGGCATCAAGTTCTGACCGCAGATTCAACGGTTTTAGCGGATTGAACAGATTTCTTATGGTTCAATTCCCTTCAGCTCCCCCAAATAAAAAGCGGCTGCTCGATTGAGCAGCCGCTTTTTATTTGTTCCGTGAATTAGTGACAGCAATGGAGTGTAAACCACAAAAAACCCGTTCAATCCACTAAAATCCGTTGAATCTGCGGTCAGTCTACTATTTCTACCTCGCGGTCCTGCAAACGGCTCATGGCGGCGGCCGACGAACGCAGCTGGATTTCCTCGCCCCGCTCGTCTTCGATGCGGTAATCAGTGAGGCCCAGGCTGCTATCATTCACCACTTTCACCCACTTGTAGTACTTGAGGTACCACTTCATCTGGCGCGAAATCAGCCCTTTGGTGTAGTACGCATACAGGAACGGATGTACAGACAGCGTGATGCCCGACTGATTTTGGTTCACCAGCAAGTCGTCGATGCTATTGTCGATGTCGTCCGTCACCTGGATGGAGGCGGAAATTTTGCCCGTGCCGCCGCAGGTGGGACACACCTCGCCGGTCACGATGTTCTCGGCCGGCCGCACCCGCTGGCGGGTGATTTGCAGCAGACCAAATTTAGTGATGGGCAGCACGGTGTACTTAGCCTTGTCGATTTTCATCACATCGCGCACGGCATCTTCCACCTTCTTGCGGCTTTCGGCCGCACGCATATCAATGAAGTCAACCACGATGATGCCGCCCATATCGCGCAGGCGCAACTGGCGAGCCACTTCTTTGGCCGCCAGCATGTTAATCATCAGTGCGGTAGCCTCCTGGTCATTTTCCTGGTTGCTCTTGCTGCCCGAGTTCACGTCGATAACGTGCAGGGCTTCGGTGTGCTCAATGACGAGGTAGCCGCCACCGGGCACGGTCACGGTCTTGCCAAACAGCGTTTTCAGCTGTTTCTCAATCCCGGTTTGCTCAAAAATCTTGATTTTCGAGTTGTGCAGCTTCAACAGGCCCAACCGGTCCGGCGCAATTTTCTGCAAGTAGTCCCGCATTTCATCGTACATCGCCGGGGCATCCACGGTAATGCTGTCGAACGACTCGTTCAGCATATCCCGCACCATCGATGACGTGCGGCCCAGCTCACCAAGCACCTTGTCGTTGGGCTTGGCAGTGCGTAGCGTACTGTACAGCTGCTCCCACTTCGCCACCATGTCCTGCATGTCCTTGTCGAGCTCAGCTACTTCCCGTCCTTCCGCCACGGTGCGGATGATGACGCCGAAGTTTTCGGGCTTGATGCTGGCGATGAGCCGCTTGAGCCGGTCCCGCTCGGCTTTGCTCACAATTTTTTTGCTGACGCTGATGGTGTTCGAGAACGGCATCAGCACGAGGTAGCGCCCGGCCATCGAAATGTCGGTGCTCACGCGGGGGCCTTTGGTCGAAATCGGCTCCTTAATGATTTGGACAACGATTTGCTGACCTTTCTTGAACACGCTTTCCGCCTTCCCCACTTTTTCGAGGACGGGTTCAAACGTAAATTTTTCCAGCCCGGCGCTGGGCGCCCGGCCGCTCTGTACCGTGCGGGCCCACTTCGTGAACGAAGGGAATTGCTCGCCGAGGTCGCCGTAGTGCAAAAACGCGTCCTTTTCGTAGCCAATATCTACGAAAGCTGCGTTCAGGCCGGGCATCACCTTTTTCACGGTGCCCAGGAAGATGTCGCCTACTGAGTAGTTGGTGTCGTTGCGGTCGAAGTGGTATTCAATCAGCCGCTTGTCCTGCAACAACGCTATTCGCTCGCCTTCCTGAGTAGAATTAATGACTAATTCATTACTCAAAGCCTTGATTTAGTTAAGGTAACCTGCCGGTAATGCCGCCAACAGCCTACCCCGAAACCGGCAAAGGGAAGCCAGAACCTGACGGTTCTGGCTTCCCTCGCGAGCCACGGGAAAAGCATCTGGCGCGGCCCCACTCGGGAGGCTACGTGAGAGATAGGCAGCTGGCTCCCTTCCCGTTAGGAAAACTGCCGGCCGCCGCTACGCCCCGTGAGGCTTACTTCTTCTTGTGACGGTTCTTGCGCAGGCGCTTCTTGCGCTTGTGAGTGGCAATCTTATGACGCTTTCTTTTTTTACCGCAGGGCATGATGCTTGGGGGTTAAGTTGGTGATTGATTGTGTCGTAGCTATTTCAATTTGGCAATTTCCTCTTCGACCGAAGCGGCCAGCGCGGGGTCGTTGCTGAGGCTTTTGGCGGCGAGGAAGGCCTGTTTGGCTTCTTCCTTAGCGCCGGTACGGGCCAAAGTTACGCCGAGGTAGAATTGTCCGTTCACATTTTTCGGATTGACTTTCACCAAATCCTGGAAACGCTTCACGGCTTTGTCGTACTGGTTGCTTTGCACCGCGAGTATCCCCATGTTATACAGGGCTTTCTCGTTGCGGGGGTCGGCTTCCAGCACTTCGCGCAGATAGGTTACCCCCTGCACGGGGTTTTCGGAGGCCATGTAGGCCATGCCGAGGTTGGTCTTGGCATCGAGGTTGCCGGGTTGGTCCTTCAACACCTTTGTGTAGAGCTCCCGCGCCTTGCCACCGAGCAGTTTCACCCGCTCGTCGGTAGCCGCAAAGCTAAACGCCTGGAAGTAAGCATCAGCAGCCTGCTGCCAGTGTTGTGCGCTGGGCTTGGCCAGGGCCACCTGCTCCAGGTAATAGCCAGCGCTATCGAAACGCTCCACGTCGTTGTAGCGGCGGGCCAGGGTGGTGGCCACCGTGGCTTTGGCATCGGGCGTGGCAGCGGCCTCATATTCACCCAGCAACCGGGCCAGTTCCTGCCGTTGGGCAGTGGTGGTGGTGGTGTGAGGGGCGGCGTTGGGGCCTTTGTTTTCGGTAGCAGTGGCAGGTACCGGCCCCGAGGAAGCCTCGGTTTTGGAGCCGTTGGTAGCCATGCCACCGCCGTCACGGTTGGCTGTGGCGGCAGCGTCCTTGCTCAGCTCCGATTTGCTCTCTTTCGGCTTCATGATGCCCTTGGGCAGCACGTATAGCCCGCCAACCAGCGCGAGCGCGGCGGCGACGAGAACCAATTGATGCGGAGCAGTGCGAGTAGTAGCCATTAGCTGAAAAAAGCCGGCCGCCGGGCTTTCCCTCGCGGAAAAGACACCGGCGGCGCGGCCGGCAATTCATTGTTGTTAGAAAACCGACAGGAGGTTAATCCGCCTGCTTGTTTCTTAACAAACAAAATTAGGCTTTGGCCGCAACGGCTTTCACCTTCTTGCTGTTCTTAATTTTAGCCACGAAGGTTTTCGACGGCTTGAAGCTCGGGATGTAGTGCTCCTCGATGATGAGGGACGTGTTTTTCGAGATGTTGCGGGCTACTTTACGAGCGCGCTTCTTGTTTACGAACGAGCCAAAGCCGCGCACATAAATGTTGTTGCCCTCGGTCATCGAATCTTTCACGACTTTGAAGAAGGCTTCAACAGTCATCAATACATCAGCTTTCTCGATGCCGGTCTTCGTGGAGATTTCGGCGATTACCTCAGCTTTAGTCACGTTGGTATGGTACTTAGAATGTTTGAAAAAAATACAGTTTTAGGCAAAAAAGTCCTCAATTCCAGCGTAAGCCCTTGCCCGGTAAGCGGTTCGCCCTTGAATTGGGGCCACAAAGGTAACCCCATTTTTTTGTTTTACCAATCAACCCTTCTAAACTAGGTGTTGGCCCAAATTATTCGCTTTCAAAATTTTGACCGCAAAAACCGCTCACCCTTCCTTTCTGGCTTCGGCCTTACTGGCCTGGTACCCCCGCCATCAGCGCGACCTGCCCTGGCGCCACACCCGCGACCCGTACGCCATCTGGCTCTCGGAAGTTATTCTGCAGCAAACGCGTGTGGCGCAAGGCCTTCCGTACTACGAAACCTTCCTGGCCGCCTACCCTACCGTGCATGACATGGCCGCCGCGCCCGAGGCAGAAGTGCTGCGCTACTGGCAGGGCCTGGGCTACTATTCCCGGGCCCGCAACATGCACCGCACCGCCCAACAAGTGGTGGCCGAGTACGCCGGAAAGTTTCCCGGCACCTACGCCGAATTGCTGACGCTGCGCGGCGTGGGACCCTACACGGCAGCGGCCATTGCCTCGTTTGCCTTCGATGAGGCGGTAGCAGTGCTCGACGGCAACGTGTACCGGGTGCTGGCCCGCATTTTTGGCCTGCACTCCGATATCGCCGCGCCCAGTTCGCGCAAGGAATTTCAGGCCGTGGCCGACCAGCACATTCCCGCCAGCACGCCGGCCGATTTTAACCAAGCCATTATGGAGTTTGGGGCCATTCAATGCACGCCGGCTAAGCCCGACTGCCTGTTTTGCCCTCTGCAGCACCAGTGCTGGGCGTTTCAGCACGGGCAGGTGGCGCTGCTACCGGTAAAAAGCAAGGCAAAGGCGTCGCGCACGCGCTACTTCCATTACTTCGTGCTGCGCCACGGCGAGCAGACGTACCTGCGGGAGCGGCGCGAGAAAGACATCTGGCAGGGCCTATACGATTTTGCGCTGGCCGAAACCACCGTTGCGGAACTGCCCGCTGCGGAGTTGCAGCGCCACCTGGAGGCGTTGGGCGCGACCCTTGATATCAATCAGGTGGCTGAACCTAGCGCAACTTATCGCCATGTGTTGAGCCACCAGAAGCTGGAGGCGCGTTTCCACCCAATGGTGCTAGCGGAGCCACTGCCGCAAGCTGCGTTGCGCGATTTGGGCTTGCGGGCTTATTCTCTGGCAGAGATTGAAGCGCTGCCCAAGCCCAAGTTGATTGCTAATTATTGTGACCAAAACCTTTGAAAAGGCTCATCCCAATTAAATTAGATTTTTCAGCCTTTATTTTTAGTAAAAAAATTGCCTCGCAAATTTAATTTCTTATCTTTGAAACAGAGAAGGCCGGGTGGCTTTTTCAATTCTGTATTTCCTAACGTGCAATAATATGGCCGGAGTAAACAAGGTGATTTTGGTAGGCAACCTGGGCAAAGACCCCGAAGTGCGCCATTTGGAAGGCGGTGTGAGTGTGGCTCACTTCACCCTCGCCACCAACGACTATTACAAGGACAAGCAAGGCAACCGCGTGGAGCGCACCGAATGGCACAACATTTCGGCGTGGCGCGGTCTGGCCGACATGGCTGACAAGTATCTCAAAAAGGGTCAGCAAGTGTACATCGAGGGCAAGTTGCGTACCCGCCAGTATCAGGATAAGGACCAGCAGACGCGCTACATCACGGAAATCATCGCCGATGAGATTTCGATGTTGGGCGGGCGGCCGCAAGGCGCTGCTCCGGCCGCCGGCGAGGCCAATGGAACCGTTGTTGCGGAGCCGCAGCACAGCTTCCGGCAGGAGCCGGAACTGGACCAACTGCCGTTCTGACTGCTGGATGGGGGACTAACCGGCCTGTGGCTGCAACTGTCACGAGCGATGATTACGATGAAGCCCTGGCACTGCGCCGGGGCTTTTTTCGTTGCGGTGGCAGTTACCTTTGAAACTATGAAGGCTGGGCTGTTTTAGGGCCGGGGCCGCTTCTTGCATGAGATATCTTTCTATTTTGCCGGTGTTCACGGGGCTGAGTCTGCTGGCGGGCTGCTCGTCGGCACCGGATTTTACGCCCAAGCCTAAGGGTTACAACCGCATCGATTTGCCGGCGCACCACTACCGGATGCTACCACCCGGCCACCCGTACGAGTTCGAATACTCGACCCAGGCCGTAATTAAGCGGGATTCGTCGTACATGGCGCAGCCGCATTGGATTACTGTGTACTACCCCAAGCTGCATGCCAACGTGCAGATTACGTACATGGACGTGCAGCGCGACCGCCGCCTTTATAATAAAATGATGGAGGACGCTCGCAAGCTTACGGGCAAGCACGAAATCAAGGCCACGGCCATTGATGAGCGGATTTTGAAGACACCAAGCGGCATGCGGGCGTCGGTGTTTGAGTTGCAGGGTGAGGTGCCGAGCCAGTTTCAGTTTTACACCACGGACAGCACGCGGCACTTTTTCCGGGGGGCGCTGTATTTCCGCACGGCTACGGCTAATGACTCATTAGCCCCGGTGATTGAGTACGTGAAGACGGATATGGTGCGGATGCTGAACACATTGAAATATAAATGAGGAATGAAGAGTGGAGAATGGGGAATTGTCGACCTGATAATTCCCCGTTCTCCACTCTTCATTCCTTATTCTCAAAGGATGAGCAATTTTTTTAATACCCGGCTCGAATTCTTGCGCTCGGTGGGCAGCCTGCAACGGGCGCAGCTGCTGGGCAAAGAACTGGGCCTATTTACCTACGGCGACCTGATTCAGCGCTACCCGTTCCGGTACCTCGACCGGACGCAGGTATACAAGGTGGCCGACCTGAACGACGACCTGCCCTACGTGCAGGTGCGCGGCATGCTGCGTGGCAAAGAATTGGTGGGCGAAGGACCGAAACAGCGCCTGACAGCCAAGGTGGGCGACGGCACCGGTGAGTTGGAGCTGGTGTGGTTCAAGGGCGTGAAGTGGGTGCAGCAGTACACCCGCAACAACCAGGAATACATCGTTTTCGGTAAGCCGACGATGTTTAATGGGCGGCCGCAGATGGCGCACCCGGAACTGGAGGAAGTGACCGAAGCCAAGCCGGGCCAGAGCTTTTTGCAGCCGGTGTACAATACCTCGGAGAAGCTCAAGAACTACCACCGCGTCGATAGCAAGGCCATTATGCGGATGGTGGCCGAGCTGCTGAAGCTGGCGCCGCCCCATATTACGGAGTCGTTGTCGCCGGCACTCATTGAGCGGTATGCGCTGATGCCTAAGGCGCAGGCCATGCAGCAGATTCACTTTCCGCAGAGTGCGGAACTGCTGGCGGCGGCGCAGTTCCGGCTCAAGTTTGAGGAGTTGTTTTATATCCAGCTGAAGCTGCTGCGGCAGCGCGACCAGCGCAAGGTGACGCTGGCCGGCCAGATTTTCAATCAGGTGCCGACGCTGGTAGATTTCTATAAAAACCACCTGACATTTGATTTAACGGGCGCGCAAAAGCGCGTTATCCACGACATTTACAAGGACTTCTGCACCGGGCAGCAGATGAACCGGCTGTTGCAGGGCGACGTGGGCTCGGGCAAAACCATCGTGGCCTTCATCGCCATGCTGATGGCGGCCGACAACGGCGCGCAGAGCTGCATAATGGCCCCGACCGAGATTCTGGCCGACCAGCACTACGTGGGCCTGAAAGTGTACGCCGACGCGCTGGGCATCCGTATTGGCAAGCTCACGGGCAGCACCCGCACCGCCGAGCGCCGCGTGCTGCATGAGGCCCTGCGCGATGGCACCATGCACATGCTGGTGGGCACCCACGCGCTGCTGGAGGACGTGGTGCAGTTCCGCAATCTGGGCCTGACCATTATGGATGAGCAGCACCGGTTTGGGGTGGCGCAGCGGTCGAAGCTGTGGCAGAAAAACCCGCACGTCATCCCGCACGTGCTTGTGATGACGGCCACGCCCATCCCGCGCACGCTGGCCATGACGCTGTACGGCGACCTGGATGTGAGCGTGATTGACGAGCTGCCGGCCGGCCGCAAGCCCATCGTGACGGTGCATCGGTTTGATGCTAACCGCCTGAAAGTATTCGAATTTATCCGCGACCAGGTGAAGCTGGGGCGGCAGGTGTACATCGTGTATCCGCTGATTGAGGAATCGGAAACGATGGACTATAAGGACCTGACCGATGGCTACGAGAGCGTATCACGGGCTTTCCCGGAGTTTCAGATTAGCATCGTGCATGGGCGC
Source organism: Hymenobacter sp. UYAg731 (assembly GCF_054061335.1). Lineage (NCBI taxonomy): Bacteria > Pseudomonadati > Bacteroidota > Cytophagia > Cytophagales > Hymenobacteraceae > Hymenobacter > Hymenobacter sp. UYAg731. The sequence goes on from NZ_JBSSEC010000002.1 coordinate 116,388, forward strand.
ATGAAGGCCGAGGAAAAGGACTACGAGATGCAGCGCTTCATCAAAAAAGAAACCCAGATAATGGTGGCCACCACCGTGATTGAGGTGGGCGTGAACGTGCCCAACGCCTCGGTAATGGTAGTTGAGAGCGCCGAGCGGTTCGGGCTTTCGCAGCTGCACCAGTTGCGGGGCCGCGTGGGGCGCGGAGCTGACCAGAGCTACTGCATCCTGATGTCGGGCTTCAAGCTGAGCAAAGACGCCCGCACCCGCCTCGAAACGATGGTACGGACCAACAACGGCTTCGAGATTGCCGATATCGACCTGAAGCTGCGCGGCCCCGGCGACCTGATGGGCACCCAGCAAAGCGGCGTGCTGGATTTGTTGATTGCCGACCTGGCCAAGGATGGCCGCATTCTGAGCGAAAGCCGGGCGGCAGCCCAGGCACTGCTCAGCGAAGACCCAAACCTGGCCAACCCGGAAAATGCCAACATCCGCCACCACATCGAAAGCCTGCCGGCCACGGCCGTAAACTGGAGCCGGATTAGTTAAACGTTTGTGTTGGGTGGAGGGCAAAAAAAAACGACTTTAAAAAGTCGTTGGGACGTTCCGGCTAGAACATCTCGGCAATGAGCCCGCTACCGCTTTGCTGCGGCTGGGTCTGTTGCCGGGCGGGCTGGACGGGCTCGGAGGTAAGCACCTGGTGAACCAAAATCACCGAAGATTCGGGCTTGGCAGTATGTTCAACTGTCTTGGCTACAGTGGGCGGGGCCGACTCTTTGACGAGCCTGCCGCCGATGATGAGGGCCGATAACAGCGTGAACTTGAGTAATGACTTCATAGGAATAGTAGATAATTGCGGGTGCAAAGGTACAGTGAAACAGAAGTTTGTTCAACAAATACGTTTAAAAGGCCAAATACCTCGACTAAGCGAACTGGTTACCAGCTGAAATTGAGAAGGGAATCAAAGGCCACTGACCGGTTCCGATTGAACCTTAAAAGCTGACACGAAGTAAACGGGCTCCCTGTACGGAAGTGACTGCGGGAGTGTTATGCTTGGAATACCTTTTTGTTAGCCGCGCCCCCTGTTGGCAAAGGTGTTGACTGGTAAAAAGCAAAGTCAAAACTTAAAAGCAGGTACTTTTGGGCACACCGGACCGTTGAAATCCACTTTTCTTATGTTTCCAATACGCCAAAATTTTATGTTGCAGCGCGCAGTAATAATTGGGTTAATGAGCGGAGCCCTGTTGGGCAATGCCCCATCGGCCGTGGCCCAGAAGGTGAAGTCGGCTCCCTTCAGCTACCTGCCCGAGCAGGGTACCGACCGCTACGATATGCGCGTGCCGCACAAGACCTTGGCCCTGGCCGATGGCTCGGGTTTTATCATTTTGGCCCACCAAAGCGCGGGCGGCTACGCGGTGGAACGCTACGATATCGACCTCAAAAAGCAATGGAGCACGACCATCCCCGTAGGGCCGGGCGAGACGCTGGAGGCTTTCGGGCGCGGCTCGCAGCAGGCGCTGGTGGTGCTGCACCACAAGGATGACAATGCCCAGAACCTGAGTGTGGTGCCCGTGAGCCTGCAAAGCGGCCAGAAAGGCGCGGCCAAAATGGTGATGAGCGCCCCGGCCCGCGACCGCCGCCCGGGCGTGAGTATCTCGCCCGATGGGGGCCGGTTGCTAGCCTTCCGCTACCTCACCAGCAACCAGCAGGTAAGGAGCATCGCGGCCACCCTCTTCGACCAGAACCTGACGCAGCTGGAGGAAAAGACGTATGATTTCCGGACGTTGAGCGACTTTTTCTCGCCGGCTGTGCATGTGGCTAATGATGGTACGCAGTATGTGACGCTCATCAGCGAGGGCATGAAGAAGCTGACGGTGCGCCGCTATCCGGCGGGGCCTTCCACCGAAATCAAGGTGCTGGGCGTGCCGGTGGGCGGCGTGTTTGGCGGCCGGCCGGTGACGGTGCGCGATGCCCGCTTCACGGTGCTGAACGATGGCAGCCTGTATGCCGCCGCGCTGTGCGCCGACTACCAGACCGGCGAATACTACAGCCTGAAAGTGGTGAAATACGATTTCAGCGGCAGCGGCGACATGAAGTTCTCGCCGGAATTCCGCTTCACGCCCGCCTACCTGACGGAGGTGAGCAAGGCCAGCGGGCTGGAGGCGAAACGCTTGGACGACATTTACTTAGATGAACTGTTGCTGACCCCGGAAAAGCAGCTGGTGGTGGTGGCCGAAAAGCACTTTGAGGAAGGCGGCAGCGAGGCCCCGGTACACGCCCGCGAACTGCATCTATTTGGCTATAATGAGTTTGGCGCGCCAACCTGGCACAGCATCGTGGCCAAAGACCAGGTGGCTCCAGCCGTGGATTCGTACACCGGCATTGGCTTTCGGGCGGCGGTATTTGGCGGCACGGTGCAGCTACTTACGCTGGAGAATATCAACAAGAAATCGGACCTGTACCTGCGCCGGGTGAACGCGCAAACCGGCGTGGTGAGCGCCCCCGAGCGCCTGAAACTGAACGTGGCCGACGACCAGCAGCTGGCTTACGTGAAAGATTTCACGACCTGGCTAAACGAAAAAACCATCATCGGCGTGAGTCGGCCCAGCAAGAAATCGGCGGCCTTGCAATTGGAGAAAATTGCGATAAAATAAGACGGGCTCCGTGGCCGATTGCGAGCTTATTCTGCCCGACGATTTGGCAGAAAGACAGGTAGCCGCAGCGGCATCGTTCCCGGCATCGATTGCGAGAATAAAGTTGAACGAGGGCATAGCGCTACGGTCGTGTTAAACGGACCTTGCCGGGCAGTCTTCTTTGCTGAAGATGCATTATCGCACCCTCTGTTCTTCTGTTCATGCTTAAATTTTTACTTGCTGCGGGCAGCGCTCCCATCCGGAAGCGCCGCTTTGGTTCCCATATCGCTCTGCTCTTGCTGGCCGGCTTTGGGCTGATGCCATCATACGCCCGGGCGCAGTCGCAAGTACTGGCCCAATGGGCCCTGACGAGCAGCAATGCCCCAACTTACGTGACCCCCACGGCGGGCATAACGGCCGGAGCGGCTACACTGAAGCGGCTGAATACGGCGAGCAGTACCTCGCCCTACTCCACTACGAATGGCCAGTCTTTTGCCCCGGATGCAACGGGCTTGTGGACCTCGGGGGCCGGGGGACCGGGCGGCACGCTGAACCGCAAGTACTATGAGCAGTTTACGGTGGCGGCCAACACCGGCACGGCGGTGGTCCGCCTGGATTCGCTCATCCTCACGTCGGCGTTCAATAACAGCACCAGCAACACGAAAGTGGCGGTGGTTTACTCAAAAACCGGCTTCACCACCAACGATTCGACGGAAATAAGCGGGGGCACGACGAACAACGGCACCGCGCTGACCGTCCCGGGCTCGGGCGTGGGCAACTTCACCAAAAGCTTTGCGTTGCTGAAAAACAGCGCCGGCCCCACCAACCCCATCGACAACTACCGCCTGGCCCTGAACGGAGGCACTGGCGTAACCCTGGCAGCGGGCCAGACCCTGAGCATTCGGCTGTACTATGCCTGCGGCAGCAGTAGCAGCGCTATTTATGCCATGCTCAAGAACGTGACGGCCAAAGGCCAGGCACTAACCGTTGGCACCGTTGCCACCACCACGGCCCAGATTTCCTTCAATACCCCGGCGGCCGGTGGCTATACCTACGCCATCAGCACGAGCCCGGCGGGCGGCATAGCCACCCAAACCACGGCCCCGGCGGTGGGCAATAACTACGTGGCTACCTATACCATTTCGGGCCTGACTGCGGGCACCGCCTATACGGCCACCGTGGCGGGGGCCGGCGCTACGGCGACCACCATTACCTCCCCCACCTTCACCACCAATGCGGGCACTTGCAATAGCCCGGGTACTCCTGCCATTGGCAGCATTGGGCAGACTTCGGCGGCCGTGAGTTTCACGGGCGCGGCGGGTAGCACGGGATACTCCCTCAAATACTACCCCACCGCCACGGGCACGCCCGTGCTGACGCACGCGCTTGGCGCAGCAGCTACTTCCGACAACCTCACCAGCCTGACCGGCGGCACCGACTACACCGTGACGCTGCAAAGCACCTGCGCGCTGGGCACAAGCACGCTGCTCAGCACCACCTTCACGACCCTTACCTGCGCCGACCCAACGGGCCTGACCGTGGCCAACGCCACCCGCACCAGCAGTTCGGCCAGCCTGAGCTTCGTGCCTGGCGCAGCCAATGCCAGCTATGTGGCGACGTATTATCCCACGGGCTCGCCCGGTTCGGCCGTCACCGTATCGCCGGCTCCCACAGCCTCGCCGGTGGTCCTCACGGGGCTGAACGCCAGCACCAGTTATACCGTGACGCTGCAAAGCGTTTGTGCCAACGGCGCGGTGGGCAACGTGCTCAGCACCACTTTCGCCACGCGGGTGGCCAATTCGACGGTGTTGCAGTCGTTCCCGCTCACAACCGACGCGGCGGATGATGCCGCCGTGCGCGCCGCTGGCGTAACGGCCAGTACGGGCACCCTGACGGGCCTGGTGGTGTCGGATGGCACTTCCAATGATGGCGAATCGACGGTGCTGCCGGCTTACTCCTCGCGCGGCCAGGGCGTGGCACCCAGCGGCAGCGGTGCAGGCTGGGGCGGCGGCGTAACGCTGACCCGCTACACGGAATTTGATGTGACAGCGGCGGCGGGCGGCAGCCTGCGGGTCGATTCGCTGGTGTTTAATGCCGGCGGCTACGGCTCCGGGGCCATGGTGTCGGTGGCGTATTCGACCGATAATTTTGCCAACAGCACCTTCATCCTGGGCAGTGCGACTACGGCCGTGGCCATCACCAAAGCCAGCAACCCTGGCTACTCGGTGCTGCGCCTGGCCCTGGCGGGCACCACCGGCGTTACGCTCAACGCGGGCAATACGGTAGCTTTCCGGCTGTACTTCGCCATTGGGTCGAGCAGCCAGCGCCACGCGCTGACCCGGAATCTCTTCGTGACGGGCACGGCAATGCCGGCTTGCCCCGGCGCGACCAATGCCAGCATTGGCAACGTCACCGCAACCCAGGCGCAGTTGAGCTTCACGCCCGGCGCGGGCAACACGGCCTACACCGTGAGCTACTTTCCCACCGGTTCGCCGGCTTCGGCCGTAGTCCTGAATCCCACGGCATCGCCCGTGAGCCTGACCGGCCTGAACGCCGCCACCGATTACACCGTGACCCTGCAAGCCAACTGCGGCGGTACGCCCGGCTACGCCCAGAGCCTGTACTTCACGACCAGCGCTGCCAGCTCGGGCAGCATTCAGCAGTGGCCCCTCACGGCCGGCAATGCCGACAACGCCGCTACCCGCTCGTATGCCGTGGTGGCCAGTGCGCCCACACTTAGCGGGCTGAATTTGTCCTATAATCAGGTGAATGCAACGCTGGGCACGCCGGCCATTCCCACTTATTCGGCTACTTACGGCCAGGCATTTTCGCCCGACAACTCCGGCCCGGCTGGTGCGGATGGCGGTACCAGCAACGGCGGCGGCTGGAGCAGCAACCTCAGTGCCGGCATCTACGAGCAGTTTGACGTGACGGCAGCGGCCGGCGACAACCTGCGCGCCGACTCGCTGGTATTCTCCACGGCCTTTTATGGCACGGCCAATGGCAAGGTGGCTGTGGCGTATTCCACCGATGGCTTCGCCACCAGCACCTTCATCAAGGGCACCTCGCTCACGGCCGCCGATGCGTCCCCCTTCTACAACAGCACCAACACTTTGACCACCTACCGTCTGCTCCTGAACGGCGGTACCGGCGTGGCCCGCACCAGCGGCCAGGTGCTGAGCTTCCGCTTCTACTTTGCCGCCGGCACGGCCAACCAGAGCCGCTACGCCTTCCTGCGCAACGTGTACGTGGCCGGCGAAGGATTCGTGAATGGACTGCCCAACCTCACCATTGGCGATACGCAGACCGTGCCCACCGGCACCTACGGTAACGTGACTGTGGTGAGCGGCGGCATGGCCACGCTCAGTGGCCCGCTGGTAGTGCAGGGCAATACCTTGGTGCAAAGCGGTGGGGTGCTCAGCACGGCTTGCCAGACGGTGACCGGCACCAACTTCACGCTGGCCGCTGGCGGCGAGCTGCAAATCTGCTCGCCGGCTGGTATCTCGGCTAGTGGTAGCACCGGTGCGGTGCAGGTGTCGGGCACCCGCTCGTTCAGCCCCGATGCCATTTATACCTACACCGGCACCCTCACCAACGGGGCCAACCAGCAGTCGGGCACCGGCCTGCCCGCCACGGTGCGCAGCCTGAAAATTACCCTGGCCACGGCCACCGACTCGCTACAGCTCAATAGCGACGTGACCGTGAACACCAGCCTCGCGCTCAGCCGGGGCGTGCTTAAGGGCTACCTGCCCGATGGCTCGGCTGCGCATCTGCTCACGCTGGGCCGCCTCGGCACCATCAGCGAAACCGCCACCAGCTTCGTGCTGGGCCAGGTGCAGTCGGCCACCCTCAGCTTCGTGGCCGATGGTAATTCCACCGGCTTTGGCGGCCTGGGCCTCACCCTCACGGCGCATACTGCCGGCGGCGCGGCCCTGCCCGGCAGCACCTACGTGGTGCGCACCACGGGCACGCCGGTCTACGGCGTCACGCCTACTGCCGGAGCCAATGCCGGCATCATCAGTCGCAGCATCCGCAGACAGTACCGCGTGGTGCCCACCACCGAAACCGGCCTCAACATGGCCCTGGTATTCGGCTACTCGCCAACTACCGCCGAGCTGAACGGCATACCTGTCGCCAACCTCCAGCTTTTCAGCCGGCCTATTGCCGGCGGCCTGTGGCGGCCCGAAGGCGGCACCAACAGCACCAATACCGTAACCCTGACCAGCCTCAACCACCTCTCCGACTGGACGCTGGGCAACAAGGCCGCCCCCCTGCCCGTCACCCTCACTCACTTCGAGGCCGAGCGCCAGGACCAGCAGGCCATCCTCACCTGGGCTACGGCCACTGAGCACAACAGCAAGGGCTTCGCCGTGCAGGTTTCGACCGATGGCCGCGAATTCCGCACCGCTGGCTTTGTGCCCAGCGCCAACAGCATGCAGGCGCAAGCCTACCGCTTCGTGGATGCCCCGGCCAACCCCACGGGCACGCGCTACTACCGCTTGCAGCAAATCGATTCGGACGGCAGCAGCACCTACAGCGTCGTTCGCACGCTCACGTTTGCCGAGGCCACCAGGCTGGCAGCCAGTCCCAACCCGTTCACCGACGTGCTTTTTATGAACACGCAAGCCACTTTTGCTGCGCCAACCACTTTTGTTTTTCTGGATGCTGCCGGCCGGCCGGTCCTGAAGCAGGTGCTTGCTGTACCAGCCGGCCCGGCCAAGCTCACGCTGGCTGGCCTGGGCCAGTTGCCGAGAGGCTTCTATGTGCTACGCTTCGAATTGAACAACAAGCTTCAGTACCTTAAGCTCTTGAAAGACTAACGGACTACTTCCCATAAAAAAGGGCCACTCCTGAATAAGGAGTGGCCCTTTTTTATGGGGACAACAGCTGGTTTCTCGTCGGCGCAACTTACCATTTCACAACTATGGCAGCACTCAGCCGCAAGGCATGGATTATCCTTTTTTCTTCTATCAGCTTGCGGCATAATCATTGCGGCTAAGCCATTTACGAAACCATATGGCTTGCGCGGGTTCAGGTTTACTTATCTCGGTTACGGTTTAACTCATGATGAAAACAACTACTATTTCCACTTTAGCCGGGGTTTTTAGCCGGGGTTTGTACAAGGTCTTTTCTGGCGATACTATTCCTGGTAATCGCCGTATCGGCTGCATCGCGAGCACAAGCGCCGGCCTGGCAATGGGCCGCTTCTACGAACGTAGCCCCAGGCCCCAGCGCATCCGCTCCCAATGGGGACATTTATACGAGCGGCACCCTGGGCTCTTATGCCACTTTTGGGTCATTGCCACTGGTAAATAACAGCGTTTACAGCAGCGATATAATGAGCTTCGTGGGCCGAATGAATGGCGCTACGCGACAATGGGCGTGGGTTAAACCATTCATTGGCCGGATTTTCCAGCTCACAACGGCCAGCGACGGCGGCCTGACAGCCGTGGGTGAGTTTCACGCTACCATAACCTTCGGGAGCTTTTCCCTCCAAAGCACTAGCCCGCACTGCCTATTCGTGGCTCACTGCAACAGCAGCGGCCAGTGGCAATGGGCTACTGCGGCTCCGCTCAACCTCAACCTCGGCAATGCCAACTACTACACCTTGCCCGCCACCAGTATAGCACCCAATGGCGATGTGGTGATGGCGGGTTTATTCCTTGGTACTGCCGCCTTCGGCACGCTGCCTCCCCTGGTGGCAGCTGGGTCGCAAGCCTATTTCGTGGCCCGCCTCAATGGCCAAACGGGTCAGTGGCTGTGGGCATCGCAGGCTTCAATCACTACAACGGCCCTCACCAATACCGTTAACGCTATTGCCTTGGCACCCAACGGCAACGTCGTCGTCACTGGCTCATTAAATGGCACCGTGACTTTTGGCACCTTGCCCGCCCAGACAACCGCCGGCACCAATTTATTGGTAGCCAGCCTGAATGCCACCGCCGGACAGTGGCAATGGGCGGCACGGGCCAGCCATACGGGCACGGGAAAAGGCTTGGCCGTAGCCATCACGAGCACCGGCGATGTCGTCGTCGCTGGCCAGGTTGCCGGCCCGGTAGCGTTTGGCACCCTCCCACAGCTGCCGGGCACCGGCGGAACCATGGTAGTGGCGGGCTTAGCGGGCAGCACCGGACAATGGCAATGGGCTACGCAAACCGGGGGGCCTTACGCCCAGGCCAATGCGCTGGCCCTCACGGCTACCGATGATGTTGTGCTGGCCGGCCAGGTTTCCGATACCCTGCGGATTGGGAATTTACCGCGTGAACCTTTCCTTGGGATTGGCTCCTTCGTTGCAAAGATGAACGCCCGGGGCGGCCCGTGGCGCTGGCAGGCCGTAGCCAAGCCCGTCATGCGTTCGGGCGGCTTCGCTTGGAACTTTGCAAATGCTTTATATCTCTCCCTCACAGCGGCCGACGAACCGTTGGTCAGCGGGTCAATGAGCTCACTCGTCTCGTTCGGCAGCAACATTTTTCTGTTGAGTGAAACGATTCCCCCAACGGGCCTCGATTATCCATCCAGCTCTTTCGTTGCTAAGCTGGCGGCGGTGCCGCTGGCAACGACTTCCGTTACGCTGTCGGCTCAAACGCAGCTTTACCCCAATCCTGCTACCGGCAGCTTTACGTTACGCCTGGCGGTTGCCAACCCGCTCGCCACAAGTGTCACCCTGCTCAATAGCTTGGGCCAATCTGTACGTCGTCAAGCCATACCCGCCCTTTCGCAAAGCGCAGCAATAGACGTAGTGGGCCTCACACCAGGCCTTTACACCCTTCTCCTGCCTCTCAGGGGCGAAATAATCAGCCGCCGCGTCACGGTCGAATAGCCCCTGTCTAGGTTCAAACACAAAAAAGCCGCTCCTGAACCCAGGAGCGGCTTTCTTTGGCTTCAATCTTCGGGGGGCGCGCCGGCGCTACTCTACGGCCAGGCGCTGGCTGGCGGTTTGGCCGCCGGCGGCTACCCGCAGGGTGTAGAGGCCGGGGGGCACATCGGCGAGGTCGAGCTGGGTGCGGGTTTCGCCGGCTTTCAGCAGCGCGATGGTTTGGGTGCGCACGGCCTGGCCCAGGGCGTTGAGGAGGGTGAGGCGGGCCTGGGCCGCGCCGGCCACGGCCGGCAGCACCAGGCTGGCGCTGCGGTGCGCGGGGTTCGGATACACCTCCACGGTGCCGGCCCCCAGGGCGGCGCGGGCCGCCAAAGCCCCCCGGAACACGAACGTGACCGGCGTGGAGCCAACGCCATAGGCGACGTTGCTGCCCGTGCCGCACCCGCTGATTACCCTGATGTAGTAGGTGCGGCCCGGCACCAGCCCGGTGAGCACGGCGGGCGAGGCGTTGGTAGTGACTACCGAAGAATCGGGGTACGCGTAGCTGATGATTCGGAAGGTGGCGTTGCCCGCGCCGGGCGTGAAGGTGACGGTGGCCGTGGTGGGGCTGGTGGCCGTCACCACCACGTTGCTGGCCGGGGCGCAGTTGTTCAGGTACGGCGCCGTGAAGTTGACCGTGGCGGGCGGCGACTGGTAGCCGCCGGTGCTGCAATTGCTGAAAATCTCGGCCGTGTAGCTGGTGCCCGGCTGCAGGGTGGCGAACACAATGGGCGAGCCCGTGGCCGTTTGGCGGTACACCATGCTGCTGCCCACCGCGTGGTACTGCGCAAAATACGAGGCCACCCCCGGCACCGGCGTGAAGCTCACCGAGGCCATGTAGCTGGTCGTAATGGTGCTCACGTTGCTGATAGCCGCGCAGCCCGGCGCTACGTACTGCGAGCTAAAGAAGCCGGAAGCCGCCGCCGATGGCCCACTGGCGCAGTGCGCCACGATGGTGAATCCGTAGGTAGCGCCCGCCGCCAGGCCGGTGAACACCAGCGGCGACCCGCTCACCGTCATCGTCCCGATGGTGGTGGTATCGTTGTACAAATGGTAGCGCACCGTGTAGTTCAGCGCCCCCGCCACCGGCGTGAAGCTAACCGTTGATGTGCTGGGGGTGGAGCTGACGTTCGACAGGTTGGTGACCGCGCCGCACCCCACCGTGCCCCCGCCGCTGGTGTAAAACACCGTCCAGGGCGAGGCCGTGGTGAGGCCGCCCGCGCAGTTGCTCACCACCGACACCCGGTAATACGTCTGCCCCCGCAGGCCCGTGATGGTGACCGGCGAAGTGGTCGTGTTGACGCTCATCACGTTCGTCATCAGCGAATCATACGCCCAGTAGTAGCGCACGGTGTAGCTGGTGGCAGTGGCCGAGGGCGTGAAGCTGACGGCGGCCGTGCCGGGGCTCAGGCTGCTGGCCACCACGTTGGTAGGAGCCGCACAGGTCTGGGCCTGGGCCAGGGGCCGCAGCCCAAGCAGGGCCATCAGCAGCAAGAAGCAGAGAGTAGCAATGCGTTTCATAAGGAGAGAGAAAAAAAGGGAAAGAGGAAACCAAACCCCGCCGCTGCGCCGGGCTTTTTTTCAGACCAGCCACGCCAGCAAAAGGTTGCCGGGGCCAGTCATCTTTTATTGATACGACCCAATTCATCAATGAGTTAACGCCCCTCTCCCCCCAGCCCCACCAACGCAAAAAGGCCGCCCCTGAACCCAGGAGCGGCCTTCTTTAATCATCCACAAAATCCGGAAAATCCGGAAAACCCGAGCGAATCCGTGGTCTAGACGGCGTACTCGTTGGCCGTAATCAGCTTGGCCGCGATGCGGCGACGGGCCTCTTTCACGTTCAGCAATTCGGTTTTGGTGAAGCGCTTCAGGCCCATGAGCAGCAGGCGCTGCTCGTCGCCCTCGGCCATGCTGCCGATGGCATCTTTGCCAGCTTTCTCCACAATGTCCACGGCATCAGCCAGGTACACGCGGGCAATATCAGCTTCCACCGACATGGCCTCTTCACCTTTGGCAGCGGCCTCCTTCTCCACGCGGAGCAGGGTGCTTTCAGCGATATAGACTTTGATGGACATGTCGGCGATGTTCATCAGCAGCTCCTGCTCCTTGGCGAGGGTGGCGGTGAACTTCTGCACGGCCGAGCCAGCCACCATCAGGATGGCCTTTTTCAGGTTGCCGATGGTCTTCATTTCCTTGCTGAACAGGCCGGTTTCCTCGTCCTGGCTCATGCTCGGGATGCTCAGCAGCTCTTGCTGCACGGCCTGGGCAGGGCCCATCAGGTCGATTTCACCTTTCAGTCCCTTCTTCAAAATCATGTCAACAGCCAGCAGGCGATTGATTTCGTTGGTGCCTTCGAAGATGCGGTTGATGCGCGAATCCCGGTAGGCGCGGTCCATCGGGTAGTCGGCCGAGAAGCCGTAGCCACCGTAAATTTGCACACCTTCATCCACCACGTAGTCGAGCACTTCCGAGCCTTCCACTTTCAGAATGGCGCACTCCACGGCAAACTCGCGGGCTGCGCCCAGCAGGGCCTCGTTCGAGCCTTTGCCTTCGGCAATGAGCTGCTGCTCCATGCGGTAGATGTCGGAGCCCGCACGGTAAATGGCCGATTCCACGGCGTAGATGCGGATGGCCTGCTGCGCCAGCTTGTAGCGAATCGCGCCAAATTTCGAGATGGGCATTTTGAACTGCACCCGCTCGTTGGCGTATTTCACGCTCAAATCAGCCGCCATTTTGGTAGCGCCCAGGCAGGCCGCCGCTAGCTTGATGCGGCCGATGTTCAGCACGTTGAAGGCGATGAGGTGGCCTTTGCCAATCTCGCCGAGCACGTTCTCCTTGGGCACCTGCGCATCGGTCAGGAACACCTGACGGGTGCTGCTGCCCTTGATGCCCATCTTGTGCTCCTCGTTGCCGAGGCTCAGGCCGGGCGTGTCTTTGTCCACGATGAAGCCGGTAAACTTGTCGCCGTCAATCTGGGCAAACACGATGAACACATCAGCAAAGCCGGCGTTCGTAATCCACATTTTCTGGCCGTTCAGCACGTAGTGCGTGCCTTCGGCATTAAGGACGGCTTTGGTTTTAGCCCCCAAAGCATCGGAGCCGGAGCCGGGCTCGGTGAGGCAATACGCGCCCATCAGGCTGCCATCGGTGAGGCCGGGCAGGTACTTAGCCTTCTGCTCGTCGTTGCCGAAGTACAGGATGGGCAGCATGGCGATGCCCGTATGCGCCGCAAATGCCACCGGGAACGAGTGGCCGCCGCCCAAGCCTTCGGTCACGCGCAGGGCCGTGGGGAAGTCCATGTCCAGTCCACCGAATTGCTCGGGAATGCTCACGCCGAACAGGCCGAGCTGGCCGGCTTTCTCCATCAGGCCGCGCATAAGGCCTTCCTCGTGGCTGTCGAGACGGTCGAGCAGAGGGGTAACTTCAGCAGCCACGAAGTCGATACACGTTTGGTGCATCATGTTCTGCTCTTCAGTAAAGTCGGCCGGGGTGAAGACGCTCTGGGCATCGGTCGGCTTGATAATAAATTCGCCGCCTTTCAGGCTGGCTTGCTGCGTTACTTCCATGACGGTTTGGGGTGGGGTGTGGAGTTGAAAATTGTTAGGCTAGCCTACTAGTTAGAGAAACAACGAGGCCAGCGGTTTAGTGTTGCAAGTTAAGAAAAAATGTTAGGCACGCCTACTATATCGGCGAAAGAAAACCCCGGTTGCACGGGGTTTTCTTTCGCCGATATAGTAGGCGTGCCTAAGGCAGCCTAAGTATTTTGGGACAAGTCGCGAGTATCATTTTAATTCCATCAAAGCACCGCTCTTGATTAGTGCTTGCTGGTCTTTGTATCGAAACTGCATAAAAGCTGAAATGGCTGACAAGTAAGCTAGCTGTGTAGCTTTAGGTAGCTGATGCTGCTTTAAGAAACTGTTGTAATCAGTCGTGATATCAGCTACTGACTCATTTCTCAGAATTACGATTCTGCCTTTTTGATTGATTAGAAGTCGGCCAGAATCATGAGAGCCCCAAGTGAAGAAATAGATGCCATCTGAAAACTGTTTCTGCGAACGGTTGAGTACATTAAAAACAGGGATGTACTGGTATTGACCTGCGAAGATTTTAAGATTGACGCCATCATGTAATTCGATATAATGGCGGATTTGGAGTTCGATTGGAGTGGGAATCTTAATAGCTTCTTTGGCCGCAAAATCAAACCGCTGAGCTTGCGCTGTTGAAATCCCTAGACTCACGAACATGAGCCAGCAAACTACAGCGGCTTTGTAGCCGATTGAAGCATCTATCCCACTACGTTGCAATCGGAACTGATTACTACAGTGGTAGAGGTGCTTCACTGCGTTCAGCATGATGTTCTTTTAAATAACTATAGCTACTTCAGCAGCTCGTAGATGCCGGCGACGCCCTGGCCACCGCCCACGCAGGCCGTGACGATGCCGTACTTCTTGCCGCGCTCGCGCAAATCATCGAAGAGTTGGATGCTGAGCTTGGCGCCGGAACAGCCCAGCGGGTGGCCGAGGGCAATGGCACCGCCGTTCACGTTCAGTTTCTCGGGGTCAATGCCCAGCTCACGGACCACGGCCAGAGATTGCGAAGCGAAGGCTTCGTTCAACTCAAACAGGTCGATGTCGTCGAGTTTCAGGCCGGCTTGCTTGAGGACTTTCGGCACGGCTTTGATGGGGCCCATGCCCATGATGCGCGGGTCGACGCCTTCGGTGGCGTAGTTCACCATGCGGGCGATGGGCTCCAAGTTCAGCTCCTTCACCATGCGCTCCGACATCACAAGCACGAAGGCCGCGCCGTCGGAGGTTTGGGAGGAGTTGCCGGCGGTCACGGTGCCGTTGGCGGCGAACACGGGGCGCAGCTTGGCGAGGGCTTCCACGGAGGTATCGGCGCGGGGGCCTTCGTCGGTATCCACCACGTAGGAGCGGTTTTTCTTCTTGCCGGTGGCCTGGTCCACATAGGTTTCCTCTACTGTGATGGGCACAATGCTCTTGGCAAACTTGCCGGCCGCTATGGCTTTGATGGCCTTCTGATGCGACTGGTAGGAGAATTCGTCCTGGTCCTGGCGGCTGATTTTGTAGTCGTTGGCCACGGCTTCGGCGGTGAGACCCATGCCCATGTAGTAGTCGGGGTGCGCCATCGCCAGCTTGTAGTTGGGAACGGTTTTCCAGCCCACGGTGGGCACCATGCTCATGCTCTCGGTGCCACCGGCCACGATGCAATCGGCCATGCCGGCCGAGATTTTACCCACGGCCATAGCAATGGTTTCCACGCCGGAGCCGCAGTAGCGGTTCACGATAAGGCCGGGGACGTTGATAGGCAGGGCCAGCAGCGAAATCAGGCGGCCCATTTGCAGGCCCTGCTCGGCTTCGGGCACGGCATTGCCGACGATAACGTCGTCAATCCGCGTGGGGTCGAGGGCGGGCACCTGGGCCACGAGGTGCTTGATAACGGCGGCGGCGAGGTCGTCGGGCCGGGTGAAGCGGAAGGTGCCGCGCGGGGCTTTGCCCACGGCCGTGCGGTAGCCGGCTACGATATATGCGGTGTTAGACATGTTCTTTATCGATTCAAAATGAATTAATTGCGCAGCGGCTTGCCAGTCGTCAGAATGCTCTGAATCCGCTCCAGCGTCTTGCGCTCGCCGCACAATGACAGGAACGCCTCGCGCTCCAAATCCAGCAGGTACTGCTCGCTCACTTCGGTGGGCGACGACAAATCGCCGCCGCACATCACGTAAGCCAGTTTATCGGCAATAAGCTGGTCGTGGGTCGAGATGTAGTTGCCTTGCTGCATGGCGTATACGCCGGTTTTGAACATGGCCAGCGCGCCTTTGCCGTGTACTTTGATGTTGGTTTTCTGCACGGGCTGGGTGTAGCCGGCATCGGCCATATCGATGGCGGCAGCCTTGGCCTGGGCAATGACGCGGTTGCTATTCAGCACCACTTCGTCGCCCCGGCGCAGGAAGCCCAAGTCGAAGGCCTCGGCGGCGGAGGTCGAAACCTTGGCCGTGCTGATGGTCATGTAGGTGTTGCGCAGCAGGTTGAATTCGGGCTCGCCGTCTTCGTACTTGGCGGCCGTGCGCAGGGTCATTTCCTTGGTGCCACCGCCGCCGGGAATCAGGCCCACGCCGAATTCCACGAGGCCGATGTAGGATTCGGCGGCTGCCACCACGCGGTCGCAGTGCAGGTTCAGCTCGCAGCCGCCGCCCAGCGTGAGGCCGTGCGGGGTGCCCACCACCGGGATGCTGCTGTAGCGCATCCGCATCATGGCCTGCTGGAACTGCTGAATCATCATGTTCAACTCGTCGAAATCCTGGTCCAGCGCCTGCATGTACACGAGGCCGAGGTTGGCCCCGGCCGAGAAGTTCGGCGCGTCGTTGCCTACCACAAGGCCACGGTAGCCGGCTTCCGCCATCTCCACGCCTTTTAGCAGGCCCTGGATAACGTCGGTTCCCAGCGAATTCATCTTCGAGTGGAACTCCACGTTCAGGATGCCGTCGCCGAGGTCGATAACCGAGGCACCCGAGTTTTTCCACAGCACCTTGCCGCTGGCCCGCAGGTTGTCGAGAATGATGAAATTCTCCACGCCCGGCACCGACTGGTAGCTTTTCGAGGCGATGTCGTAGAACTGGCGCACGCCAGCTTCAGACACTTTATAGAACGAGGTATTGCCGGCAGCCAGCATTTCCGCCACCCACGGGGCGGGAGTACGGCCGGCGGCCTTGGCCAAGTCGAGACCGGCTTGCACGCCCAGCGCATCCCAGGTTTCAAACGGCCCCATTTCCCAGCCGAAACCGGCACGGAGGGCATCGTCCAGCTTGTACAGTTCGTCCGATATTTCGGGAATGCGGTTGCTCACGTAGGAAAAGAGACTGCCGAAGCTTAGGCGGTAAAACTCACCCGCCTTGTCCTTGCCACTCACCAGCACCTTGAAGCGGTCAGCAAGCCTTTCGATGGTTTTGGTCATCTCCAGCGTGGCGAATTTCACCTTCTGGCTCGGCTTGTACTCCATCGTACTAAGGTCGAGCGCGTGGATTTCCGACTTGCCGCCTTCACCCTTCACTTTCTTGTAGAATCCCTGGCCGGTTTTGTCGCCCAGCCACTTGCTCTCGCCCATTTTCTGCACGAAATCGGGCAACACGAACACGTCTTTGGCCTCATCATCCGGCAGACCCTGGGCCAGGCCGTTGGCCACGTTGATGGTCGTATCCAAACCCACCACATCCGAAGTGCGCAACGTGGCCGACTTGGCGTGGCCAATCACCGGGCCGGTCAGCTTGTCGGTTTCCTCCACAGTCAGGCCCAGCTTCTGCATAGTCTGCATGGCATCGAGCAGGGCGAACACGCCCACGCGGTTGGCGATGAAGCCGGGGGTGTCCTTAGCCAAAACCACCGTTTTGCCCAGGTACAAATCGCCGTAGTGTTGCAGGAAATCCAGCACCTCCGGCTTGGTGTCCGGCGTGGGAATGATTTCCAGCAGCTTCAAATAGCGCGGCGGGTTGAAGAAGTGCGTGCCGGCGAAGTGCTGCTTAAAATCCTCCGAGCGGCCCTCGGCTAGCAGGTGAATGGGGATGCCGCTAGTGTTGCTGGTAATCAGCGTGCCGGGCTTGCGAAACTGCTCTACCCGCTCGTAAAGGCTCTTTTTGATATCGAGGCGCTCGATTACCACCTCAATCGTCCAGTCGCAGGTAGCAATTTCTTTGAGGTTATCGTCGAAGTTGCCGGTTTTGATGCGGCTGGCGTCGGCCTTGCGGTAGAGCGGCGAGGGGTTGGCAACGATTGCGGCCTGCAACGCGGCATTCACAATGCGGTTGCGCACGGCGGGAGCCTCCAGTTTCAGGCCCTTTTTCTCCTCGTCAGGCATCAGCTCTTTGGGCGCAATGTCGAGCAGCAGCACCTGTACGCCAATGTTGGCAAAATGACAGGCAATGCGCGAGCCCATAACGCCGGAGCCGAGCACGGCCACTTTCTTGATGGTTCGATTCATCCTCTTTCTCTTTAAGGGGTGGTGAGGTGGGTTGGTTATGAATAATAGAACGTCATGCTTCGGCGGCGCTCAGCATGACGTTCTTTATGGTATTGTCGCGTGGCTTAAGATGCCGAAGATTCGGTGCGCAGCGGTTTCAGCACGAATTCCTCGAAGAGGGTTTTGCCCTCAATCATGCTCGTAATCTGGGCCGAAACTTTGAAGAAAACGTCCAGTTGGCTTTGCGATATTTTTTCCCGGATTTTCAGGTTGAAGTGGCGCACCGTCTGGCGCGAAACCTCCTTTTTCTCCAAGCCCAGTTCGGTCAGGAAAATGCGAACCGAGCGTTTATCCACGGAGTCGGCCTGCTTATAAATCAGTCCTTTTTCCTCCATGCTCCGCAGGATGCGGGTGAGACTGCGGGTTTCGAGGCCCAGCAGTGGGGCGATTTTGGTGGCCGGCGTGCCGCGCTCTTGGTCGATATTCAGCAGCACGAAGCCAATGCTCGTGGTAATATCGTTCTGAGCTGCCTGGGTGTTGTACATCCGCGAAATCGCGTGCCAAGCCACTTTTATGTTGTAATCGACGGTTTCTTCGGGTTTCATGGGCGGGCTGATAGTGCGGTAAACTTACGAAAAATTTGTTAGGCTTGCATACTATATCATAAAAAAAGAGGCACCCGGTGGGGTGCCTCTTTAGCCTTTCTATCAACCGCGCCGGTTACGGCACAATGAACGCAACCTGATTAGACGAAACGGCCGTGAGGCCGTTATAAGTGAGACGGCCGGTCAGGGGGTCAGTAAATGTCGTGAGCACAGCGGGCGCACCGTACACCACCATGTACACCGCGGTGCCACTGGCAAAACCGGCACTGTTGAAAGTTGCTTTGGTAAACCCAGCAATTAGGGGACTGGAACTAACTGAATAAATAGTTAGTAGCGAGCCGTTGGCAGCCGTTACACCAGGACTGCTGCTGGCGTAAATAGCCAATCGGGTGAACAATCCACTGGGCGTGCCAGGGTTGGTGTAAGGGATGTTTAACGTAACGCTGGTAGCGCTCTGGCCGCTGACCGAAAGGTTACCGAGCGTGGTCGTAGAAGGAGCCGAAATGCTATTGGTGCCGAGGAATGTCGGCTGGTCTCCGCCTACGTGGGCTACGCCAAGGCGGCGCACGGTTGCCAAGCCGGTGCGGGAGAAGCTCAAGTTGTACGTACCGTTGCGCAGGTTAGTGAATTCGTAGCGGCCGTCGGCATTGGTAGTTGCGGTAGCAGCGGGCGTCACACCTTCCAGCGTCACCGTAACGCCGCTTTTGGTCAGCAAATTGCCATACTCGTCGCTAGGTGCAACGAAGCCGAATAAAGTACCCGTCAGGTTTTGGCCGGAAGTACCAGCTGTACCGGCTGTACCGGTAGCTCCGGTAGCGCCCGCTGCCCCGGCAGGTCCGGGGTCCCCGTCTTTACCTTTGCAGCCGTTTAGTAGGAGTGCTGCGCTCAGTGCGAGGCAGGCGAATTTGGAAAGGTTACTCACGTATGAAGGTGAAATAGATGGTGGAAAATAAAGGAGCAAAGCTAAAACAAGAAAGCCCCCGCCTGATACAAGCGGGGGCTTTTTTTTCATTGCTTCTTCAGGCTACGAATACATCCCCTCAATGGCCTGCTTGTGATTTTCGGTAATAACCTTGCGCTTCACCTTCATGGTGGGGGTCATTTCGCCGGTTTCTACCGTCCAGAGCTCGGGCAGAAGGGTGATTTTTTTCACTTGCTCCCACTGGGCAAAGCTCTGATTGTATTTCTTCACCAAGCCCTCGTAGAGGTCCACGATTTTGGGGTTTTTCACCAGCTCCTCGTTCGGGCCATCGGGCACGCCGTTGCGCTTGCACCAGCCTTTGAGGTCGGAGAAAGACGGAATGACCAGCGCGGAGGCATACTTCATATCGGCCCCCACCACCATGGCCTGCTCAATGAGGGGGTCTTCCTTGAGCTTGCCTTCGATGACCTGCGGGGCAATGTACTTGCCGCCCGAAGTCTTGAACATCTCCTTCTTGCGGTCGGTGATTTTCAGGAACTTGCCGTTCACCAGCTCGCCAATGTCGCCGGTGTGGAACCAGCCTTCCTCGTCAAATTCCTTGGCCGTGAGCTCGGGCTGGTTGTAGTAGCCCTTCATTACAGAAGCCGATTTGGTCAGAATCTCCCCGTCGGCGGCGATTTTCACCTCCATGTTGTCGATGAGCGGGCCAACGGTGCCAATCATGTTATTCTCCGGCTCGTAGCCGCCCACCGCAATTACGGGCGAGGTTTCGGTGAGGCCGTAGCCTTCCATCACCCGAATGCCGGCGGCCCAGAACACGCGGGCCAGGCGAGGCTGCAAGGCCCCGCCGCCGCTCACGATGCAGCGCAGGTTGCCGCCCAAGGCCTCACGCCATTTGTTGAAAATGAGCTTGTTGGCCAGCGCCAGCTGTGTATTATAGAGAAAGCCCTGGTCCTTTTGGGTGTCGTATTTCAGGCCTAAATCCAGGGCCCAGAAGAACAGGCTTTTCTTGATTCCCTCCAGTTCGTGGCCCTTCTGCACGATTTTATCATATACTTTCTCCAGCAGGCGCGGCACAGTGGTGAAGATTTCGGGCTTCACTTCGCGCAGGTTATCGGCGATGACGTCCATGTTTTCGGCGTAGTAGATACTCACGCCGTTTATCATGTACAGGTAGGTCACCATGCGCTCAAAAATGTGGCAGAGCGGCAGGAAGCTCAGGGCCTTATCATTCTTCGTGACGGGCACGAAGCGTTGCGAGTTGCGGCAGTTGCTCAGGATGTTATCGTGCGTGAGCATCACGCCCTTGGGCTGGCCGGTGGTACCACTGGTATAAATGAGCGTGAGCAAATCGTCGGGCTCCACGGCAGCTTTCAGGGGCTCCAGGTCGGCGGCCTTGCCTTTTTGGCCCATTTCCAGCAGCTCGCTGAAATGGCGGGCACCCGCAACTTTATCGAAGGTGAAAATATTTTCGGCGGGAATATCGAGGCCTTCAGTGGCTTCGTGTACCTTGTCGAACAGCTTTTTATCGGCTACGAACACGGCCCGCACGCCAGCATCGGTGAAGATGTACTTGTAGTCCTCGACGGTGATGCTTGGGTACATCGGCACGCTGGTGGCCCCTATTTGGGAGATACCGAAGTCGGCCATCATCCACTCGGGGCGGTTCATGCTGATAATGGCTACTTTATCGCCGCGTTTGAGGCCGAGCGAAACCAAGCCGAGCGACACCAGATTGACCTGGTCCAGCAGCTGCTGGCTGCTGATGGGCACCCATTTACCGTCGATTTTGGAGGCCAGGGCGTCGGGCTTGGGCGACTCGGCAATTTGGTGGGTTAGGATATCAAAGGCGCGACGAACGTCCATGGGTGGGGTCAGATAAGGCGAATGGCGTGAATTTCAGCTTAAATAAAGCGCTTTTTTTGGGGCTGCGCGATGGTGAACACAATCCCGGCCGCAGCAGGCAGATTACGGGGCAGAACCAAATGAGTAGCAAAAACGCTCAAAAAGCCCCAAAAGCCGGCTTTTTTGGGTGTAATTTTGGGCTCTAGCATTCCCGCTCCCAATGAATCTGGCCCTGTTTTTTGACCCGCTGCCGGAAACGCTGACCGAGGCCGCGCCCGCGCCAACCACGCTGGCGGCCTACGCCACCCGCTTCACCGAAACGTTTCCCGACTGGCGCACCGCCGACCTGGCCCTCATCGGGCTGGATGAGTGGCGCGGCAGCGCGGCCGGCCCCCCCAATGCCCGGCGCCACGGCCCCAACGAAGTGCGCCAGCGCTTTTATCAGCTGCAAAAAGGCTCGGGCCTGCTCCGCTTAGTTGACCTTGGCAACCTGCGGCCCGGTCTCACTTTAGAAGACACCTACCAACGCCTGCGCGAAATAATTGGGGCGCTGCTGGAAGAAAACACGGTGCCCATCCTGCTCGGCGGCAGCCACGATTTGGACTATGGCCAGTTTCTGGCCTACGAGGTGCAGAACCGCACCATCAACGTGACGATAGTGGATTCGCGGCCCGACATGGCCGAGCCCGGCCCCGGCACCCCACCCGAAGAAAGCCACCTGCGCCGCCTGCTGGTGCATGAGCCCAACATCGTATTCAGCCTGGCCCACCTCGGCCACCAGCAATACCTGGCCCCGCCCGAGGTGATGGTGGCCCTCGAAAAGCTGCATTTTGACACCATGAGCGTGGGCGAGGTGCGCGCCGACCGCCGCCTGGCCGAGCCGCTGGTGCGCCAGGCCGATTTTATGAGCGTGGACATTGCCGCCATCCGCTGGCAGGACTCGCCGGGCTACTACCCCGCCAATCCCTTCGGCCTGGGCAATGAGGAAGCCACCCAGCTCTGCTGGTATGCCGGCCACAACGAGCAGCTTAGCTCTTTCGGCCTCTACGGCTACCGCGCCGATGTGGACGCTAACGGCCTGGCCGCCGCCACCATTGCCACCATGCTCTGGTATTTTGTGGAAGGCTTTTACCACCGCAAGCCCGAAACCGGCTTCGGCACCTTCCGCTTCCTCACCTACACCGTGGTGTTGCCCGGCAACCCCGATAAGCTGGTGTTCTACAAATCGCGCCGCGCCGAGAAGTGGTGGATGGAAGTGGAGCGCCTCGGCGACAATGCCACCAAGCGCGTGGTGCCCTGCACGTATGAGGACTACCTGAACGCCTCGCAGGGCGACCTGCCACAACGCTGGATTCGCCTGCAGGCGCTGCTGAGCTAGTGATTTGATAATGGAAATTTCAGCCATCCCCACCTACACCATTCGCCAGCTTGCCCTGCGCAACGGTCAGGACCGCGACGAAATCTGGGTGGCGTATCAGGGGCAGATTTACGACGTGAGCCGCTCCCGGCTGTGGCGGCGCGGCAACCACTACGAGCACTGGGCCGGCCAGGACCTCACC
The DNA here is from genome assembly GCF_054061335.1 of Hymenobacter sp. UYAg731. Classification (NCBI taxonomy): domain Bacteria; kingdom Pseudomonadati; phylum Bacteroidota; class Cytophagia; order Cytophagales; family Hymenobacteraceae; genus Hymenobacter; species Hymenobacter sp. UYAg731. The sequence goes on from NZ_JBSSEC010000002.1 coordinate 138,758, forward strand.
GCCGAGCTGGACAAAGACGCGCCGCACACGGCCAACGTATTCGACAATTTTCCCGTTGTGGGACAACTGCTGTAGCACATGCTTCAGCTTTTTCACCGCCTGACCTACTCCTTTTCCTGAACAAGCCAACGCCTGTTCTACTCGCAATGATGACCACCGAAGCCCCCTCCGAATTCAACAATCTTGAAACGCTGTCGACCACCGAGCTGCTGGCCGGCATCAACCGCCTCGACCATACCGTGCCCGTAACGGTGGCGAAGGCCCTGCCGCAGATTGAGGCACTGGTAGAAGCCACGGTGGCCCGGCTGCGCGAGGGCGGGCGCTTGTTCTACATCGGAGCGGGCACCAGCGGGCGGCTGGGCGTGGTCGATGCCTCGGAGTGCCCGCCTACTTTTGGCGTGCCCGCCGAGATGGTGGTGGGCCTGATGGCTGGTGGCGACGGGGCCATTCGGGTAGCCGTAGAAGGCGCCGAGGACGACGCCGAACAGGCCTGGAAGGACCTGCAAACCCACAACATCACCGCCAAAGACGTGCTGGTGGGCATTGCGGCATCGGGCCGCACCCCCTACGTTATCGGCGGGCTGACGCGGGCGCGGGCGGCGGGCCTAGCCACCGGCTGCGTGGTCTGCAACGCGGGTTCGGCCGTGGCGGCGGCGGCAGAGTTTCCGGTGGAAGTGGTGACCGGGCCGGAGTTCATCACGGGCAGCACGCGCCTCAAAGCCGGCTCCGCCCAGAAAATGGTGCTCAACATGCTCACCACCGCCACTTTCATCCGCCTCGGCTACGTGCGCGGTAATAAGATGGTCGACATGAAGCTTTCCAACGTGAAGCTGGTGGACCGCGGCGAACGCATGCTGATGGACGAGCTCGGCATTGAGCAAGCCGCAGCCGCCCGGCTGCTGAAGCAGCACGGCAGCGTGCGGGCCGCCCTGGAAGCGCGCAAATAGTCCTGGCACCCCATATGGCCGGCCTTAAAATTGGGATTGGACTGCTCAGCTTGCTTCAGGTACTGCTGCTGATGTGCCTGTATCAGCCGCTCCCGGAAATGCTGGATAAGCCGTGGTTTGATGCGATTTATAATGTCGTTTTCGCGGCCAGCAGTATCCTGCTGGTACTGCTGGCGTATCGGGCTTTTGTCCAGCACCGGGCCTTGCTGGGCCTGCTGGCGGCAGTGCTGGCTTTCCCGGGTCTGATGTTCTGGGCTACCATCCTGACCAGCCTTTTGGCGAACCGCAGCGCGGAATAATGGGTTAGCAGAAAACACCTTTTGCTTCTAAAGCGGCAGCCGTTTCGGAAACGGATACGGCTGTCCCCTCCCCTGCCAGCCCATGCACACCATCGAGCCGCACTACAACTGGATTGAGCAATACTCGGCCTCCGACGACCCGCGCTCTCCCCTTTTCGAGGCCGAAAACAGCCTCGACACTTACACCAATACCATCTACGGCTACTACATCCACCCGCAGTGGGACAGTCTGGGGTCGGACACGCTGTTCTTCAAAATACTCTTTGCCGACTACGAGCTGGGCATTGCCGTGCTCGAATTTATTGGCGAGTGGAACGACGCCATCGAAAACGACATCATGGAGCTCAAGCGGAATATCATCGATATTCTGGTGCATGAGGGCATCCGCAAGTTCATTCTCATCGGCGAAAACGTGTTCAACTTCCACGGTGCCGAAGACGATTATTATGAAGAATGGTACGAGGACGTGGAAGACGGCTGGATTGCGGGCATCAATTTTCAGGAGCACGTGCTGCGCGAGATGAAGCAGTACAACGTGGACAACTACGTCAACTTCGGCGGCCAGCTCGACGACCTGCCCTGGCGCACCTACGAGCCGCGCCGGCTGTTTGAAGTAGTGGATGGCTTGCTGAACCGCCGCCTGGGGCTGCCCGAAACCGCGCTGTAAACTATTAAGCATTAAACGCAAAAAAGCCTCTCCGTTGCCGGAGAGGCTTTTTTATTAACCAGGAGGCAAGAATTACTTCTTAACTTCTTCGGTCGTGGTGGTCGTGGTGGTAGCGGGAGCACCAGCAGCGTCCATTTTGTCAGCGTTGTCCTGGATGGCTTCGCCTTTGGCATCAGCCGAGTCACGCACCATGTCAGCCTTGTCTTCCATGGCATCAGCTTTGGCTTCGCCAGCGTCTTTCACGTTTTCGCCAACCTGCTCTTGTGCATCTTCTTTCTTGCTGTCGCACGAAGTGAAGGTGAACGAACCGAGGGCCAGGGCGAGGAACAATACTTTTTTCATCTTGGGGTTTGTTTTAAATGTGGTTGATTTTCAAGCAAGTTTTAAAGGTTTGGCCGAAGCTTACCTTCAAATTCGGGGCTTTATACCTCCTCTTAAAGAAGGTAACCCGCTACCTGAAAAAAATTGTGAAGAATTTATGAGGCCGCACCAGCCCGCTTACTTCTTGCGGAACAGGATGCCGATGGGCACGCCCGTGAAGTCGAAATGCTCGCGCATCCGGTTTTCGAGGTAGCGCACGTAGTTGGTCTGCACGTACTGCGGCAGGTTGGCGAAGAAGGCGAACACGGGGTTGTGCGTGGGCAGCTGCGTCACGTACTTGATGCGAATCATTTTGCCTTTGAGGGCGGGCGGGCCGTACTTCTCAATCTCCTTCAGCATGATGTCGTTCAACTGCGAGGTCGGGATTTTGCGGCGCTTGTTGTGGTACACTTCGATGGCCGTTTCGATGGCCTTATGTACGCGCTGCTTGTTCAGCACCGAAATGAAAACGACGGGGATATACGCAATGGGCGCAATCTTTTCCAGAATTTTCGCCTCGAACTCCTTAGAAGTATTGGTTTCCTTGTTTTCCACCAGGTCCCACTTGTTCACCAGAATCACGATGCCCTTGCGGTTTTTATCGGCCAGGGTGATGATGTTCACGTCCTGCGCCTCGATGCCGCGGCTGGCGTCCAGCATCACGATGCAGACGTCGCACTCTTCCAGGGCACGCAGGCTACGCATGTTGGCATAGAATTCCACGTCCTCACTCACCTTGGCCTTGCGGCGCAAACCGGCCGTGTCCACCAGAATAAACTCCTTGCCGAAGGCATTGTAGCGCGCCGAAATCGAGTCGCGGGTGGTGCCGGCAATTTCGGTCACGATGCTGCGGTCTTCGCCGAGCAGCAGGTTCACGAGGCTGGATTTGCCCACGTTGGGGCGGCCTACCACGGCAATGCGCGGGATTTCCGACTCCGGCTCTTCCTCGCCGGGCTCGTCAAAGTTGGCCACCACGGCGTCCAGCAATTCGCCGGTGCCGTGGCCGTTGGCGCTGCTGATGGCGTAGATTTCGCCGTCGCCCAGGCCCAGCGAGTAGAACTCGCCCACGCCGTTGGCGCGCAGGTTGGTATCGGCCTTGTTGGCCACCATATAGATGGGCTTCTTGCTGATGTAGCGGCGCAATACGTGCGCAAACTCCTCATCGAGGCCGTGTACGCCGGCTTCGGCGTCCACCATGAACAGGATGACGTCGGCCTCTTCAATGGCCAGCTTCACCTGCTTGTTTATTTCGCCCTCGAAAATATCTTCCGAATTATGCACGTAACCACCCGTGTCAATCACGGTGAAGTTCTTGCCAATCCAGTCGCCGTAGCCGTAGTGGCGGTCGCGGGTGACGCCGCTCTCGTTGTCCATAATGGCCTTGCGCTGGCCCACGAGGCGGTTGAATAGCGTGGATTTGCCCACGTTGGGCCGCCCCACGATGGCGATGGTGTTCTGCTTTGACATGTTGTGTGGCCCCAGCCGCCGACCCGACCTAGATTCGGCAGTGCCCGGGGTTATTTAGTTTTAGATGGTCGGAAATATTGTAGCGCGGACTTTGTATTCCGCGAATTGAATAATTGTTGGGTCGCGGACTACAAAGTCCGCGCTACAGGCTATTGGTAGCCAAACCGGCTCAATGCTTTCGCGTCGGTGCGCCAGTTCTCGTTCACTTTCACGTACATTTCGAGGAAGACTTTCTTCTGGAAAAACTTCTCCATTTCCTCCCGCGCCCAAGTGCCGACCTTTTTCAACGCCTCGCCGCCCTGGCCGATAACGATGCCTTTCTGGGAGTTGCGCTCAACGTAAATGATGCCGCGAATGCGGATGATATCTTCCTCTTCCTTAAACTCTTCGATAACGACCTCGCAGCTGTAGGGAATTTCTTTTTTATAGAGCTTGAAGATTTTCTCGCGCACCATTTCGGCGGCGAAGAAGCGCTCGGGCTTGTCGGTTAGCTCGTCTTTGGGGTAGTAGGGCGGGTGGATGGGCAGGCGCTCCATCACGAGCTGCAGCACGCCGTCGGTACCGAACTGCTTGAGGGCCGAGATGGGAAGCACTTCGGCGGCGTTGGGGAGCTGCTCTTTCCAGTAGACCAGCTTGGCGGCAACTTCTTCCTGGTTGGCCTGGTCAATTTTGTTGACGAGGAGAATGATGGGGGTATCCACCATTTTGCGCAGGCGCTCCACTACGGGCTCCTCGTCGTGCTTCTCGTAGATATCGGTCACGAAGAGCACCACGTCGGCATCTTCGAGCGACGAATACACGAAGCTCATCATGGCGTTGTGCAGCTCGTATTTGGGCTGGATAATGCCGGGCGTATCGGAATAAATCAGCTGGAAATCATCGCCGTTGAGAATACCCAGGATGCGGTGACGCGTGGTCTGGGCCTTGCTCGTGACGATGCTGAGCCGCTCGCCCACCAGCGCATTCATGAGCGTGGACTTGCCCACATTGGGCTTGCCAATGATGCTCACGAAGCCGGCGCGGTGGGGTTTAGTTTCGGGGTTCACGATGGATGGGTTTGATAATCAGGGCCGCAAAGGTACGGCTTGCGGGGCGGAAAAGCTAGGATGGGGCCGAAGAAGGAAGCCAGTCCGGCATGCCGAGCGTAGCCGAGGCATCTCGCGTGCCACTACTAATGCTCTTGCCCAGCAATTGAATTACTACCTCACGCGCGGTGCCTCGGCTGCGCTCGGCATGCCGGACTGGTTCGCTCACTGAGGCCCGCAGAATTTCGCTTTTGGTCAATCCGATTTGCGGGAATTGTCATTGAGGCCGCCGGGGCCGGGCCGGACCTTTGAGCCCTACTTCACCCTCATTCCAAAACCATGAAAACTCCCTCGCAAACCCGCGTGCTCGTGCTCGGCGGCACGGGCAGCATTGGCCAGGCCGTGGCCCTCAACCTGCTGGGCAAAAGCTACCGCGTGACACTGCTGGCCCGCACGCCCGCCAAAGCGCGGGCGCTGTTTGGCACGCCCGCCAACCTCACCATTGAAGCCGGCGATGCCGAAGACCTGCCGCGCCTGTTGGAAGTGAGCCGGGGGCACGACGTCATTTTCCACGGCATCAACTACCCGTACCACCAATGGGAGGGCACGCAGGAGCGCATGACCCAAAACGTGATTGAAGCCGCCAGCCAGGAGCAGGCGCTGATTGTGTTCCCCGGCAACATCTACAATTTCGGCCTGACTACGCCCATCCGGGAGGATTCGCGGCCTGCGCCCATTACCAAAAAAGGGGCAATCCGGGTGCGGCAGGAGCTGCTGCTGGCCCAGGCCGCCCGCGCTGGCCGCTGCCGCGTCCTGAACGTGCGGATGCCTGATTTCTGGGGGCCAACGGTGGTGAACGAGGGCACGATTCCGATTTTTGAGGGGGCATTGCTGGGCAAGGCGATGCCGTGGCTGGTGACGGCCGACCTGCCGCACCAGTTCGTGTACACGCCCGATGCCGCCGAAATCATCAGCCGCCTGCTGGCGGAAGGCCCCCGCGAGGCCTACGAAGTGGTGAACTACGCTGGACAAACCACGCCGTCGGTGCGGGCGTTTTTCACCCGAATCAGCCAGGTGGCCGGACAGCCCACAGCGCGGGTGCGGGTGCTGCCGCGCTGGCTATTCACGGTGCTGGCCCCGTTTATGCCGATGATGAAGGCCATGAAAGAGATGCTGTACCTCTACGACCAAAGCATTTTGGTGGATGACTCGGCGTTGCGCCACCGCCTGCCCCAATGGCGCGAAACGCCCCTCGATGAGGCCATTGCTACTACCCTGCGGTGGTTTGCCGAACACCGGCTGCACCGGGTATTTGAGCCGGCGGGCGGGGCTACGCCGCCTGCCGCCGAAACGCGCCCGGCGTTCGTCCCGTCCATTTTTTGAAGGAGCGGACAAACACGCTGGGTTCCGAATACCCCAGCAGGTAGGCAATGTCGGTGGTGCTGATGTGGGGCTCGCGCAGGTGGCGCTGGGCCAGGTTCTGGCGCACCTCGTCGAGCAGCTGCTGGTAGGTATGGCCCGCTTCCCGGAGCTTGAGCTGCAACGTGCGCACGCCCAGGCACAGGTGGTCAGCCACGGCGGCCAGCGTGGGGGCTTCACCTTTGAGCCGACGCACGATTTCAGCCCGCACCTGCTCGGGCAGCGTGGGCAACTGGGCCGACAGCTGGGCCAGCAGCGCCGTGGCGTGCTGCTCGAATAACGGAAACAGGGCGGGGTTGGCGTGGCGCACGGGTAACGCCAGCGTCGCCGCATCGAAGGCTACTCCCGAAACCAGCGCGTTGAATGCCAGCGCCTGGGTACCGAATGCCTGCTCATGCTCTAGCGTATTGGCGGGGGGCGGGTAAGCCAGGCGCACAGCACGCGGGGCCACGGGCTGGCCGGTGAGCACCGCCAGGGCCGCGATGTAGAGCGAAAGCTCCGAGTTGAGGACGTACTGCGGATAGATGATGTCGGCGCTGGTTAGCTCCAGCGTCAGCCACGCGCCGCCTGGCCATTCGGCGGCTGGCTGCAGACGGGTACGCACGCCTTCACAAGCTAAATCCTGGTAGCGGCACAGCTGCGCCAGGGCAGCGGCTACCGTGGGGGCGTGCATCATGACGTAGGCCAGGGTGCCGGCGGTGGCGAAATTGACGAGGCGGCCGAGGTGCAGGTCGAGGTACGGGTCGGCGGTGGCGGCGATAATGAGCGGCCACAGGCGCTGGATGGTGGTGATGGGCACCCGGTCATCGGGCCCGGCGGCGGGGTTGGGGTAATAGCCCACGGCCCGGCACAGGGCCGGCACGTCTGCCCCGCGCTGGGCGGCCGCTCCAAGCAGCAGGTTCAGCGACGAAACGGCGAGGGTATTGGGCGGCGTCATGAGGGGCAGCGGGTGAATCCGACCGCAAGTACGGGCCGGCGGCTAAACCAAGCGGCGGGCCGGGTGGTTTGTCAGACTCACGCCTCTGCTACTGATGACGATTCTTGCTTTTTCGGGCAGCCCTCGGCCGGGCTCGGCGGTAGGCCAGCTGCTGCACGCGGCGGCAGCCGGGGCACCGGCGGGCGTAGCGTTTGCTTTTTACGAAGCCATCCTCGACCTACCCCTGTTCAGTCCCGACCTCGACGGTGCCGGCGCGGTGCCGCCGCCCGCTGTGTTCGCCCTGCGCGCCCAAGTGGCGGCGGCCGATGCCGTGCTCCTCGCCACGCCCGAGTACGCCTACGGCATGCCCGGCAGCCTGAAAAACGCCTTGGACTGGTTGGTATCAGCCGGCAGTTTCTATGGCAAGCCAACGGGTGTGCTCAGCGCCTCGCCCTCGGCTCTGGGCGGCGAGCGGGCTCGTAGCAGTCTGCTCCTGACGCTGGAAGCACTGGGCGCGGCCGTGGTGCCAGTCGCCGCGTTTGCCGTGCCGCTGGTGCGAACGAAACTCAACGCGGCCGGTATGGTAACCGACCCAGCCCTGGCCGCGCAGCTCCGGGTGGCCGTGGCGGCGCTGGCGGCAACCGTACCGGCTGCGCCCGCCGCCGCTTAATGTGACTTCATTCCTTCGGACCTTTGCCCTATGACTCCTTCTGTTGCCCCTGCTCCTGTTACCGCGCCGGTTTCGATGGCCCGCCGCATCGGCGTGCTCCTCGTGAACCTTGGCACCCCCGACTCGCCTAACACGCCCGACGTGCGCCGCTACCTCAACGAATTCCTCACCGATGGCCGGGTGGTGGACATGCCGGCTGCTATTCGTTACCCACTGTTTCAGGGACTGGTGGTGCCGCTGCGGGCCCCCAAATCGGCCAAGATTTACAAGGAATTGTGGACGGAGCGTGGCTCGCCGCTGCTCTTCCACGGGCTTGACTTACAGGAAAAGGTGCAGGCCGAGTTGGGCGAGGGCTACGTGGTGGCCTTCGGGATGCGTTACCAGAAACCCAGCGTAGAGAAGGCCTTGGAGGAGCTGCGGGCCGCCAACGTGGAGCGCATCATTGTGCTGCCGCTGTTTCCGCAGTATGCGTCGGCCAGCACGGGCTCGGTGCAGGAGAAGGTGATGGACATCGTGAAAGACTGGTGGATTGTGCCCAGCATCAGCTTCATCAGCCAGTTTGCCACCGACCCCGGCTTCATCGCCACCATCGTGGCGCGCGGCCGGGCCGAGATGGACAAGCAGCACTACGACCACGTCGTGTTCAGCTACCACGGCATCCCAGAGCGCCACGTCAAGAAGGGCGACCCCACCAACTACTGCCGCTTCGGTAGCTGCTGCGACACGCTCACGCCTACGAATCAGTATTGCTACCGTGCCCAGTGCTTCGCTACCTCGCGTCTGGTGGCGGCGGGCCTGGGCCTACAATCCGAGCAGTACACGGTAGCCTTCCAAAGCCGCCTGCAAAGCCGCCTGCGCGACCCGTGGCTGCAACCCTACACCGATGAGGCGCTAAAGCCGATGCCCGCCAAAGGCATCAAGAACGTGCTGGCCTTCAGTCCCGCCTTCGTGGCCGACTGCTTAGAAACGACCATTGAAGTGGGCGAGGAATTCAAAGAGTTGTTTGAGGAAGCGGGCGGCGGCCATTGGCAGTTGGTGCCTTCGCTGAACTCGGAGCCGCAGTGGGTGGAGGCCGTAGCCGACATGATTCGGCGGAATTAGGGCGCGGATAATGGCGTGGCTGGGGAAGGCGCTGTTGAGCTTGGCTCAGTAGCGCCTTCTTTTATTTTTATATTTCTATGAACGGCACCTTATATAACTTTAAGGTTTCGTTCTTAAAAAAATTCCCACGTAGATGCGCTTTCACTACCCTTTAGCACTTGCCTTTGCCCTGCTCGCCAGCACTCAGGCCCGGGCTCAGCAGGCCGTTAAAATATTATTTGACGCGACCAAAGCCGAAACGGCCGGCAACGCCGATTGGGTGATTGATGCCGACGTTTCGGGCAGCCCGCAGCGCCTGCCCACACCGGCGCAAAGCACCGTCACGGCCAGCACACCCGAGGGCTACTGGACCGGCGCGCTTTCCTCCTGGGGCATTGCCCTGGTGAAGCGCGGCTACCAAGTGGAAACGCTGCCCGGCAGCGGCCGCATCACTTACAACGATGCCACCAATGCCCAAGACCTGCACTACTACGCGGCCTACATCGTGGATGAGCCCAATACGCGCTATACTGCCGCCGAAAAAACGGCCATTCTCAACTACGTGCGCAACGGCGGCGGCCTGTTCATGATTTCGGACCACACCATTTCCGACCGCAACAATGATGGCTGGGACTCGCCCGCCATCTGGAACGACCTCATGGCCTCGGCCAGCCCCGCCAATCCCTTCGGCATCACCTTCGACCTTAATAATCTCTCCTTCACCACTGGCGTGGGCGCGGCCGTCACGCCCACCGACTCGCTGCTGCACGGCCCCGCCGGCAACCCCGTGGCCATGGAATACCACAACGGGGCCAGCCTCACCCTCGCTCCCACCGCCAATGCCAGCGTGCGTGGGGCCTTGTTCAAGCCCGGCGCGGCCACTACCGGCACCACCGGGGCCATTGTGGCGCACGCCCGTTACGGCCAGGGCCGGGTGGCCGCCCTCGGCGATTCGTCACCGCCCGACGACGGCTCGGGCGCGCCCGGCAACAACCTGTATGATGGCTGGGCGGCCGAAGCCAACGGCGACCACGCCCGCATCCTGCTCAACGCCACCATCTGGCTGGCCACGCCCAACCGCACCGCTACCGCCACCCGCCGCGCCACCGAGGCAGATTTCAGCATCTATCCCAACCCCAGCACCGATGCCATTTTCATCAGCGGCAATGTGCTGCCCACTGACATCCGCTGCCACAATGCCGTGGGGCAGGAATTCGTGGTGACCAGCACGGCGGCCGGGGCGGGTGCCCTGCGCGTGCAAACGGCCGGGCTGGCTCCGGGCCTCTATGTGCTCAGCCTGCGCCTGCCCAATGGCCAGGTGCTCACGCGCCGCATCGCGCGGCAATAATCTCCGGCCGGCTCAGGAGGCCCGGCGGCGATTATAAAAGCTGTTGGCGTCAAACGAATCCTGCTTGTAAAAGAGGGAGTTAGCCGGGGCAGCCCCTTTGCCCAGCGCCCGCAGCATGGCTTCTTCGTACTCGCGGGTAATCTGGAGTTCGACGTAGTGCGGATAGTTCAGCACCGACTCGGCATTGAGCGCGGGCACGAATACATTGTCGCCGTCCTCATCCAGCGAAGCCGCCCCAATGGGCAGTAGAATATGATTTTCGTGCTCGTCGACGTTGAATCGGGCATCCAGCTCCACATCCAGGTAGCGCACTTTCATGGCCTCGGGCTCCACAATCAGCTCGAACACGGTGCCCAAGGCCTGGCCGTCGCTGCCGCGCACGGTCCAGCCGCGCACGTCGGGATTGCCATCGGCTACTTCGAAATCGGTGAGGTCGCGCAAGCGGCGCAGGACGGGAGTTTCCATGAGGCAATTTATATCCAGTAACGGGTATTCAGTAGTCAGGCCAGTTAATCAGGCTAGATGGGCACCTGACCACTGGCTACCCAATGCCCATTACAGCTTTTATTGTTTCGGCTCGCTGAGTACCCGGACGGCGGCGGCGGCCTGGGTCAGGAATTGTTGGTTCTGGCGCTGCTCGGCCGCGGTAGTGCTGCGGCCGGACAGCTGGCCCGCGAGGCTTGCCAACGCATTGGCCTGGGTTTCCAAGTCGGGGTAAGCCTTTTGCTGCATGGCCCGAATAAGGCCCGCCGCCGCCACGAAGCCGGGGCGCAGGCTGGTATTGGGCTCGCCGAGGCGGGCGGTGGCGCTGGTCAGGTTGTCGCGCTGCTCGGTGGTGGTGGCGTCGCGCAGGTCGTCGCGGTCGGTGAGTGACACCAACACGCCAGTCAGTTTTTGCAGGCCATTCAGGGCATAGCCGGGCGCGGCGGGGTCGGAGGCGGCCTGCGTGGCCAGGGAAGCGGCGGTTTCGGAGCTACCGGCTGAAGTTGCCTCTTGGGCAGTATCGCCCTGCGGAATGCCATTGATGGCGGCGCGGCGCGTAGCCTGGTCCACGGCAGCGGCGGCGGCCAGCGTGTCCGGGGCAGTAGCGGGAGCGGCGGCCTCCGGGATGGCAACGGGCGGGGCGGGCTCATCGGCCGGGTCGGGGCGCAGGAAGAAATAAGCGGCTACCGCTACTATTACGGCCGCCAGCAGCACCAGCAGCCACGGGCTGGGAGCCGATTTTTTACGTTGAATATTGATGTCAGCCATACCAGCAAGGGGGAGAATGGCTCGAATCTACGAAGTGCGGCGAAAAACAGCCAGTTTTCCCCGCCATTGGCGTACTTGCGGCCGCGCCCTCCATCCGAAGGCCATCGTACCCAGCCAATGCCTGCACCGTCCTCCTCCGCCTTTTATCTGGCTGACTTACAATCCCGGGGGCTGCTGCCAACGGACCAGGCCGCTACCATCGCCGCCAGTGAGGCGGCCCAACCCTTTTCGCTGCACTACGAGCTGCGGGCGCTGCTTTACCTGGGAATCACGCTACTGGCCGGCGGGCTGGGCATCCTCATTTATCAAAACATCGACAGTATTGGGCACGGCGTCATCATTGCCGTTATTGCCGCGCTCACGGCGGCTTGCTTCACCTACGCGGCGCGGCACCGCGCCCCCTTCACATGGGCAGCGGCCCCCAAAACCTCGGTTGGGGCCGACTACCTGCTGCTCCTCGGCTGCCTGCTATTTGTGGTGCTGGAGGGCTACGCGCAGTACCAGTACGGCCTGTTTGGCAGCCGCTACGGCCTGGCTACGGCGGTGCCGGCCCTGGTTTTTCTGCCGCTGGCTTATTGGTTCGACCATCGCGGCGTGCTGGCTATGGGCCTCACGGCGCTGGCCTTGTGGGTAGGCCTCACGGTGGCACCGCTGGCCGTGCTCACCGAAAATAATTTTTGGAATGACCAGGTTCGCAGCGCCGCCATTGGCCTGGGCCTGGTGCTGATGATAACCGGATTTTATTCGGAATACCGGGGCCGCAAGGCGCATTTCGCGTTCACTTACCTGCTGTTGGGGAGCAATCTGGCATTAGCCGCGCTGGCTACGTCGCTGTTTCGGGCCACTTTTCATGAGCAGCCGGGCCTGGGCCTGAGCTACGTCATAATCATGCTGGCGCTGTGCGCGGGGCTATTCTGGTACGCACGGCGGGTACAGTCCTATTGGTTTCTGGTACTGGCGGCGGGCTACGCCTATTTTGCGGGCTGCTGCCTCTTGGTGCAGTTGGCCCTGCTGCTGCCCGATGCCCTGATGCTGACTTTCGCCACCATTTTCTTTCCCCTTTCGGCCCTGCTGGTGGTGTATTTCTTCGTGAGCCTGAAGAAAATAATGCGCGGTCCGACCAACAGTACGAGTCAAGCTGCTCATCCCCCGCAAGCATGAAATGGCAAGCTTATAATCCGGATTGGGCTTTCAACACGGCTTTGCGGGCCCAGGCGGCATGCTGGCAGCGGCAGCTGCTGGTGAGCCCGGCCCAACTGGCGGCCATCGAAGCTGCGTACCCGCTTGGTTACTACCGACCTGCTTGGCCGCTACGCGTAGGCCTGTTCATTTTTACGTGGATTGCCCTATCCCTGCTGGGCGGGTTTTCGGTGTTGATTACCGGCGGCGAGGCCCCTGTTGCCATCGGGCTGATTTATTGCGTGGGGAGTTTCGGGATGCTGGAGTTTCTGCTCATGGAGTCGCGCCTGTATCACGCTGGCCCCGACAATGCGCTTCTGTATTCGGGCCTGGGCAGCGCTATCGGGCTTCTCTACTATTGTTTCGCGCAGTACGGATGGACCACTTACTACGCCCACCCCGACTTGGGCAACAGCTTTCTGTTCCTGCTACTGGCGCTGGGGCTGCTGGCAGTAGCCACGTTGCGCTACGCCGATGCCTTAGTAGCCGCCGCCGCCTTTATTGCGTTGCTGCTACTGGCCGCCTTATTCGGTATGCAGAGCCCTTTAGGCCAGGCCCTGCTACCCTTTCTGCTAATGGCCACGGCGGCCGGCACACTGTTTTTGTATCGTGCATTGACCCGGCGGATAGCCGGCACCGCTCTCGCCGATTATTACGCCATCTGCCTACTCATGCTGAAAATACTGGCGCTGGTGGTGTTTTACCTCGGCGGCAACTACCTCGTGGTGCGCGAAGGCAACGCCGAGCTGCACAACTTAGCCGGGTCCGAGCAGATACCTTTTGCGCTGGTATTCTACCTGCTCACGGCCGGCGTACCATTCCTGTACATTACCCTGGGCCTGCGCCGGGCCGACCGCCCCACCCTGCTGCTGGGCCTGCTGGCACTGGCGTTTTCACTGTTCACATTGCGGCACTACCGTTCCCTCATGCCCCCGGAAATAGCGGCCGTAGCAGCCGGCACCGTGCTCACGATAGCGGCGGGGATGCTGTTGCGCGCCCTGCGCCCCGCCCGTTTCGGCCTCACCTCCCTACCCGACGACGAGCCGCGCCACTTCAACCTCGAAAACCTGATTCAGGCCCAGACGGCCCACGCGCCCGCTGCCCCGGCCGGCGGCGGCTTCGAATTCGGTGGCGGGCAGTCGGGCGGCGGCGGGGCCACCGGGCAGTTTTGAGGGTTGAGGGTTGAATGGGTCATGATTGCTCTCACTCAACCCTTAAAACCCAACCCTCCAATCTAAACCGCTACCGGCCGGTACAGCTTGGCCAGCACGGCCACGGCGTAGTCTACTTCGGCTTCGGTGTTCATTTTGCTCATCGAGAAGCGCACGGTGGCGCGGCCGGGGTCACAGCCCAGGGCCTCGAGTACGTGCGAGCCGGCCTGCGCCCCGCTCGTACAGGCCGAGCCGCCCGAGGCCGCCACCTTGCTGATATCCAGGTTGAACAACAACATCTCGCTGATGGCCGACGGCGGCAGGCTCACACTTAGCACGGTGTAGAGGCTCTTATCAGCGTATTCCGACAGGCCGTTGAACTGCACGTCTTCGATGTCGGCCCGCAGCTTTTCGATGAAGCGGGTTTTCAGGGCCTGCACCTGCGCATGGTGGGCCGCCACGTCGCGCACCGCAATTTCCAGCGCCTTAGCCAAGCCCACGATGCCGTACACATTCTCGGTGCCCGAGCGCACGTTACGCTCCTGCGCGCCGCCGTGAATGAGCGGGCTCACCCGCAGGCCGCTGCGGGTGTAGATGAACCCCACGCCCTTCGGCCCGTGAAACTTGTGGGCCGAACCCACCAGGAAGTGGTTTTTCAGCTGCTGCACGTCGTGCCGGTAGTGGCCCATCGTCTGCACCGTATCGGTGTGGAAAACGGCATCGTACCGGGCGCATATATCGCCGATGGCGGCAATGTCATTCAGGTTGCCGATTTCGTTGTTGGCGTGCATCAGGCTCACGAACGTGCGCGACTGCGCAGCCAGCAGCTCCTCCAGGTGGCCCAAATCCAGCGCGCCCTGCGCGTCGTGTTTCACGTAATGCAGCTCAACCTCGCCGCTTTTAGCCAGCGCCTGCAAGGGGTGCAACACGGCGTGGTGCTCCAGCGGCGAAGTGATGGCGTGCTTCAGCCCCAGCGTCCGCACGCTGCCAAAGGCGGCGTAGTTATCGGCCTCAGTGCCCCCGCTGGTGAAAATAATTTCGGCCGGCGCGGCATTCAGCAGGTGGGCCACCGTCTTGCGGGCATTCTCGATGGCGGCGCGCACCTGCCGGCCGGGGCCGTGCAAGCTGCTGGGGTTGCCGTAGTGCTGGCTCAGAAAGGGCATCATGGCCGCCAGCACCTCCGGGTCGAGGGGCGTGGTGGCAGCGTTGTCAAAATAAACGAAAGCGGGGGTGATGGGGGAAGCGGCACTCATAGAATCAGGTAAAAAGCCAGAAGCCGGGCGTGGGTGCACCCGGCTTCTTCGGAGTTAACACGATACAAACTTCGGGTTTTTGGCCCACATCTGCTGCCGTCCGATGCCCGTCAACAAGCTCGGCGCTTGCTTAGGCCTTTGAGGCGATAATTTCCTTGATGTCGCCAATGATTTTCTGAGCTAGATAGTCGGCCGTGGAGTTAGTGTCCGACTCGGCGTAGATGCGGATAATAGGCTCGGTGTTGGACTTACGCAGATGCACCCACTCCTTATCAAACTCAATTTTCACGCCGTCAATCGTGTTCACCGGCTGCTTGGCGTAGCGCTGCTCCATCTTGGCCAGCACGTCATCGGTGTTGATATCGGCCGTCAACTCAATCTTGTTTTTTGAGATAAAGTAACTCGGGTAAGAGTTTCGCAAACGGCTCACCGTGAGGCCCGTTTTAGCCAGGTGCGTCAGGAACAAGGCAATGCCCACCAAGGCATCGCGGCCGTAGTGCAGCTCAGGGTAAATGATGCCGCCGTTGCCCTCGCCGCCTATTACAGCGTTGGTTTCCTTCATCTTAGTCACCACGTTCACCTCGCCCACGGCGGCGGCCGAGTAGCTGCCGCCAGCTTTCTCGGTCACGTCGCGCAGGGCGCGGGTGCTGCTCAGGTTGCTCACAGTGTTGCCGCCGCCCAGTGCTTTCAGCACGTAGTCGGCCACGGCCACCAGCGTATATTCTTCACCGAACATCTCGCCGTTTTCGCTCACCAGCGCCAGGCGGTCCACGTCGGGGTCCACCACGATGCCGAGGTCGAAGCCGCCTTTTTCCAGCAACTTGGCAATGTCGCGCAGGTGCTCGGGCAGCGGCTCGGGATTGTGGGCAAAGTCACCGGTAGGCTCGCAGTGCAGCTTTTCAATGGTCGTCACGCCCAACGCCTCCAGTAGCTGCGGCACCGCAAATCCGCCCGAAGAATTCACCGCATCCACTACCACCCGGAAGTTGCGGGCCTTAATGGCCTCCACATCCACCAGGGGTAGCGCCAGAATGGCTTTGATATGCTTCTTGAGAAAAGTAGCGTCCGTGGTGTACTGGCCCAGCTTGGTCACGGGCGCAAAGTCGAAGTCTTCGCTTTCGGCCGAAGCCAGTACCTGCTGGCCGTCGGCTTCGGAAATAAATTCGCCGGTCGCATTCAGCAGCTTCAGTGCGTTCCACTGCTTAGGGTTGTGCGAGGCCGTGAGGATGATGCCGCCGGCCGCTTTCTTGGCAGGTACCGCCATTTCCACGGTGGGCGTGGTGCTCAGGCCAAGGTCGCACACGTCGAGACCCAGTCCTTGCAGGGTAGCGGCCACCAAGCGGCTCACCATATCGCCCGAAATGCGGGCATCACGGCCGATGATAATCAGCTTGCTATCGGTATTCTGGGTTTTAACCCAGGTGCCGTACGCGGCGGCGTACTTCACCACGTCGAGCGGCGTGAGGCCCTGGCCCACCGGCCCGCCAATGGTGCCACGGATACCGGAAATAGATTTTATTAAAGTCACGGAGGTAGTTAATTTGAAAGACCAAAATTAGGCATTAGCAGCCGGTTGGCGGCACGGAGTTTTATCTTTGGAATAATGGAAAACCTAACGCCCCCCACTAGTTCCCTCTTAGCCAGCACGCGTCGCCCAGCCCAGCTAGAAGCTTTCAGCCGCCTGCTCGACGTGCTCGACCGCCTCCGCACCGAATGCCCCTGGGATAAAAAACAAACCCTGCAAACCCTGCGGCACCTCACCATTGAGGAAACCTACGAAATCAGCGACGCCATTCTGCGCGACGACCTTCCCGACCTGAAAAAGGAGCTCGGCGACGTTATGCTCCACCTGATTTTCTATGCCCGCATCGCCGCCGAAAGAGGGGCTTTCGACATTGCCGATGTACTTAATGCCCAGTGCGAAAAGCTCATCTATCGCCACCCGCATATCTACGGTGACGTGCAGGCCGACGACGAAGAGACCGTAAAGCGCAACTGGGAACAGCTCAAACTCAAAGAAAAAGGCAATACCAACGGGGTACTTGGTGGCGTGCCCACCTCGCTGCCCGCACTGGTAAAGGCCATGCGTATTCAGGAGAAAGCCCGGGGCGCGGGCTTCGACTGGGAGCAGCCCGAGCAGGTATGGGACAAAGTGCAGGAAGAATTAAATGAATTTGGAGTAGAGTACAGCCACGGCAATCCCGACCGGATGAATGCCGAAAAAGCAGCCGACGAATTCGGCGATTTGCTCTTTTCGCTGGTCAACTTTGCCCGCTTCGCCGGCATTAATCCCGAAGAAGCACTAGAGCGCACCAACCGCAAGTTTATCAGCCGCTTTCAATACTTGGAAATGGCCGCCGCTGCCAATAATGAGCGCCTCGCCGACCTCACTTTAGCCCAGATGGACGTGTACTGGGAAGAAGCCAAACGCCGCCCAACTCAACCCAAAGGCGCGGTTTAGCGTTGGGGAAACTTCACCCAACTTTCATTACCATTCTGGTGGGCATGGGCAAGTTTTCTTTGGTCAGGCCACTCTTTTTGGTTAGGTTTGCCCAACTAAGACGGCTGAGCGGGTAGTTTAGACTTCGGTAAGTACTATTTTAGTCCTCTCGTTACGGGATTATCGATTGTCTTTTTGCCGTTGTTTGCATCCCCAACCAACTTTTTGCATTTTCTTTACCCACTCAATTCAACTACTTCACTCAACAACCCCAAACACTCCGGCACAATGGAACAGAAAAATGCCATGAATACGAGCCCACGGCCCGCCGCAACGGCCGCCAAAGCCGAAGCCCAAAGCAGCGGTGGCGCCTCGCTGTTTTCCGTCATAGTTATTATCCTGGCTTTTATCGTCAGTGTTATTGTTTATAAATTTGTCTTGGGTAGCGGCAGCCACTTCCAGGGCGGGGACAATAAAAACAATCCTCTGCCCGGTGACTACCTCGGGATTGTATACAAAGGCGGTGTTATCGTGCCCGTGCTGATGACCATGTTGCTCTGCGTAATTACGTTCTCCATCGAACGGATGCTCACTATTGGCAAAGCCAAGGGCAGCAAGAGCATCGAATCTTTTGTACGCACCGTTCGCCAGAAACTGAACGCCAACGATATCAACGGCGCTCTGGCTGCTTGCGACCAGCAGAAAGGCTCGGTAGCCAACGTGGTGAAAGCCGGCCTGATGAAATACAACGAAATGTCGCGTGAAACCAGCATGGCCACGGACCAGAAGGTACTCGCCATCCAGAAGGAAATCGAAGAAAGCACCGCTCTTGAGTTGCCCATGCTGGAGAAAAACCTGGTTATCATCTCGACGCTGGCTTCCATTGCCACGCTAACGGGTCTGCTCGGCACCGTATTCGGTATGATTAACGCCTTCGCCGCACTGGCACAGGCCGGTAGCCCCGATGCAGTAGCTCTGGCAAACGGTATTTCGGAAGCCCTGATTAACACGGCGCTCGGTATCGGTACTTCGGCCCTCGCCATTGTAGCCTACAACTACTTCACCAGCAAAATTGACGAGCTGACCTACAGCATCGATGAAGCTGGTTTCAGCATCATCCAGACCTTCGCTGGTCAGCATGGCAGCAACGCGGGCCAATCGGTTCGGACGGTTTAATTCAGTATTTTACTGATGCACTAAAATGCGGGGCTATTCGTTTAGGGAAACCGGACGAGTAGCCCCCTTTTAACCCCCATCTCGCAATGCCTAAAGTAAAACCGCACCGTACCTCGCCGTCGCTCGATATGACGCCGATGGTGGACCTGGCCTTCTTGCTGGTGACGTTCTTTATGCTCACCACCAAGTTTGCCCCCGAAGAGACGGTCGTAGTGGATACGCCTTCGTCTACCTCAGAACTTAGATTGCCAGAGAGTAACGTCATTACGCTCACCATCGACAACAAAAAACGGGTGTTTTTTGGAGTTGACGACACCAAAACCAAGATTCAAGCCTTGCAGAAGGTGGCTGCCAAATACGGTATCAACTTCACTGCGGCGCAGGCCAAGGAGTTTGGCAACCTACCCAACTTCGGCTTGCCCATCAATCAGCTCGGCTCTTACCTCAACGTTGAGAAAGAAGAGCGCAAGCAGCTAAATGCTCAGCAACCTGGTGTTCCCATCGATTCGCTCAATAACCAGCTTATTGATTGGGTATTGGAAGCTCGCAAGGCAAATCAGGCTCTCTTTAAAAAACCTACCTACATTGCTATTAAAGGCGATGGCAACGCCGATGTACCGACGGTGCAGGCAGTTATCAAAATTTTGCAGGAGCGCGACATCAACCGTTTCAACCTCATTACGGACCTGGAGAATAAGCCGGTAGCAGCCGCTCGGTAAATTTGAGCAGGCCGCGTGAGCTAATCATTTCCCCACCCATTTACTTCAGTAAATTCCATGGCAGAAATTCAAGGAAAAGCCGATTCCGGTGGGAAAGGTGGGAAGAAGCGAGCCAAAAAAATGTCGACCAAAATCGACATGACACCGATGGTGGATTTGGCCTTTCTACTGCTCACCTTCTTTATGTTGACTACTACCTTCGCAAAGCCTAACGTGATGCAGCTCACGATGCCAGTGAAGAAAACTGACGACGTAGAGGACACCAAAATCAAAAACTCGCAGGCTATGACTATCCTGCTGGGTAAGGATAACAAGGCGTATTACTACTACGGCATGAACACACCGACCGACAAAACGGTACCGAAGCCGGAGTTGAAGGTGACGAATTATTCGGCCAGCGGCATCCGTCAGATTATCATGACGCGGCAGCGGCAACAGCCGGAACCTATTATTCTCATCAAAGCAACCGCCGACGCCAAGTATAAAAACATGGTGGACATTCTGGACGAGATGAACATCACGAACCAGAAGAAGTACGCGCTGGTGAAGATACCGCAAGTAGACCTGGACCTTATTAAAGAATCCGCCTTATGATGGATAACGCGCAAATTTCAAAGGCCAGCTTAAACGACATCGTTTTTGAGGGTCGTAACAAGGCGTACGGGGCATACGTGCTGCGTCGCTTGTACCAGCGGCATGTCACGCGGGCTCTGATTATTGCTACGGCGTTGTTCTTGCTGCTGATTGCGTTTCCGCTTATTTCGCAGTACCTGAAAGACAGACTGCCAAAAGAGCCCGCGAAGAACCTGAAGGAGAACGTGCTGATGGATGCGCCTCCCTTGGATGACACCAAGCCGCCGCCCCCCCCGCCCCCCCCCGAAGCTCCGCCCCCCCCGCCCCCCAAGCTTACCACCATCAAATTCACTCCTCCGGTAGTGAAAAAGGATGAGGAAGTGAAGAAGGAAGAGGTTCCGGACCAGGAAGAGCTGAAGGATAAGACGGTGGCAACCGTAACCGTAAAAGGCAACACGGATGCTCCAGACCTGTCTGAACTATCAGGCACCGGCGACAAAGTGGTTGAAGAGGTAGTTGAGAACAAAGTCTACACTTACGTAGAGCAAATGCCTCAGCTGCCCGGTGGCGGTGGAAACGGTGCCATCGTAAATGCCATCCAGAAGGCGGTGAAATACCCTCCTTTGGCGCTTCGCAACCAAGTTGAAGGTCGCATCTTCGTTAGCTTTACGGTGAACCCGCAGGGCGACGTTTCGGATGTGAAGGTGGTAAAAGGCCTTGGTTCAGGTCTTGACGAGGAAACGATTCGGGCGGTGAAAACCCTGCCTAAGTTTATTCCCGGTAAGCAGAACGGCCGTGCAGTAAGCGTTTCGTTTACCGTACCGATTACCTTCAAAATTCAATAGGTTTTTAATTCGGGATTGATTCCGAATTAATCAAAACCCTGGATTGAGCATCATGGCTCGGTCCAGGGTTTTTTATTGCATAGTTATAAACACTATGCACTTCTCGATACTGTTTAAAGACGATTAATCGTTACAATAGTCTATTGATGGGGCACTAATCGCATTAACTTTCCGATTATTGGATATTCTCATCTGGAAGTGTATAATGCCGCGAGCCGGTTGAGGTCCGCGACTGGCGGGACTATATGGAAAGCAGTTGTTTTTTTAGCTTTTTTGCAGCTTTGTTCTGTAGCCTCGTTTCAGCCGGCCGAACCTTTACCCATCATAACCGGGTTTGTTATATCTCCATTTCTGCATTTTTCCTCTTATGCTCAACTTGCCTACTACCGAGGAACGGCTCGGGAAGTCACCCCAACGACTAGTGCGTTACTTTGTGCTTCTGATGGCCTTGGTTTATATGGGGCTCGGAGCATGGTTGTGGTGGTCGGCCAGTAGTCCTTCTACCGGTGGCCTGATTCAACTAGGCCCAATAGCCCGCCGGGTTTTGGGCTCCGTCTTCATCCTCTATGGATTGCTCCGTTTTGGGCGGGGCTATCAGGCGCATTTTCGCCAAAAATCTACTTCTGACTCTGACCATAATGACTAAGCGCGCTCATCTTTTAACTGCTGGCGTTACGGTGTTGGCTGGGGCTATTGCCATTGCCTCCTGCAATGCGCCAGGTTCGCCAGGAGCCCAGGACACCCCTACCAGCGGAAACGTCGCAGTGAGCGTCGATGAAACGTTTGCGCCCATTCTGCAAGCGCAAGTTGATACGTTTTCGGAGCTCTATCCGAATGCCCACGTCAAAATGAGTTTTCAGCCGGAGGAGAAGGTAATGTTGGACCTTATCAACGACAAAGTGAAGCTGGCCGTGGTATCGCGGGAGCTGAATGCGGAGGAGCAGGCCGATTTTGCCAAGCAAACCATTGTGCCGCGCACTACGCGCATTGGTATCGATGGATTGGCCATTGTTGTGAATCGCAGCAACCCAGATTCGCTGCTGACGGTAGCGCAGTTGGCAGATATTTTCACGGGCAAAACCAGCAACTGGAGTCAGATTAGCGGCAAGAAGGGGCTGGCGGCTATCAATGTGGTATTTGATGCGAACCGGAGCAGCACGACGCGTTTCGTGCGCGACTCGGTGACGCATGGTGCCGCGCTTACCGACCGGGTCTTTGCCGCCGCATCGAACCCGGCGTTGCTGGACTATGTTGCAACGCACCCCAGCGCTATTGGGGTGGTGGGTGTGAACTGGATTTCGGACCGGGACGACCCAACCGCCATGAAATTTGCCAATAAAGTGCGGGTGGCTAGCATCACGGCCCGCCCCAATCCCAAGCCCAACGACTATATCCAGCCCTACCAAGTATACTTGGCTGAGAAGAAGCCGGAGCAACTGGCGCAGGACCCGGATTTGCAGAATTACCCACTCCGGCGCAACCTTTACATCATCAGCCGAGAAGCGCGGGCAGGATTAGGCACAGGGTTTGCATCTTTCGTGGCAGGCAAAAGCGGGCAGCTAATTTTTCAGAAGTCGGGCTTGCTGCCGGCTCAGATACAGGCCCGAATTATTACCACGCCTAAACTGTAAACACGCTTTTCGCGTAACAATTTTTCATTGCTTTTTCATCCTTTTTCTTCTCCTATGAGTTTCAAGCCCTGGAAACAGCCGCTGCTCGCTGCCGTCGCGATGGTAGCAGGTACTACGGCGGCCACCGCCCAAAACGTGCAAACCGCCCAACGCGATATTGAATTGGGCCGGTACAACGAAGCCCGTGCCATTCTGCGCCCCGGTTCCTCGCCCGAAACGGCTTTCGAGTTGGGTCGTCTGTATCAGATGCGTGATATGCCCGACTCAGCAGCTTATTTCTTCAATAAAGCAGCTGGCTCGACTCCTTTTGGTCAGGTGGCAGCCGGCCGTGCGTTGCTGGCCAAAGGCCAGATTGCGCCAGCAGAGGTCCAGTTTGATGCTGCCGCCAAGGCAACCAAGAACAAAGATGCCAAGGTGCTGACAATGATAGCCCAGGCGTATGGCGAAGCTGACGGCAAGAGTACCGGCAAAGCCCAGACCTACATGGACGCCGCGCAAGCCGTTTACAAAAAAGATGACCCGGCCCTGATGGTAGCCCGTGGCGACGTGTTCCTGCACTCCGACCAAGGCGGTGGCGAAGCAATGACCAGCTTTGACCGCGCCATTGCTGCCAACCCTAGCTACGCCCAGGCTTATTACAAAAAAGGTGCTTTGAGTGTGCGTTCGCGCAACTTCAACGCCGCGCGTGAGAGCCTGAATAAGGCGGTGGAACTAGACCCCAGCTATGCTCCGGCTTACCGGGAACTGGCCGACATGTACTACTACGCCGGCCAATATGACCTGGCGCTGAGCAGCTTTCAGAAGTACACCAGTCTGGCCGAGAAATCGCCGGCTACCGACGCGCAGTACGCTTCGTTTCTGTACCTGACCAAGAAATATCCGGAGGCGCTGACCGAGGTAAACAAGGTCCTACAGGTCGACCCGAACAACATTACCATGAACCGCCTGCGGCCCTATCTGATGTACGAGACCGGCGACTTCGCTGGTGCTTCGACGGCTATGGATACGTACATGAAAATAGCTCCGGCGGACAGGGTTATCTCGGAGGACTTGGCTTACAAGTACAAAATCATGAGCAAAACCGGTAAGGGCAGCGAGGCCATTACCGGTATTAGCGACATCATTAAGAAAGACCCGAGCAAAGCTTGTGACTTCCAGAATGACTTGGCCAGCATTTATGCTAACCAGAAGAATTACAAGGGTGCTATCAGCGTGTATAAGTACAAGTTGAACAAATGTAGCGGCGACCTTACCGACCAGTTCCGTTTGGCTACGGCTTTCAGCAGCGATAAGCAGTATGTGGAGGCTGATAGCGTGTACAACATCATCAACATCGCCAAACCCACGTATGCTCCGGCATACCTGTACCGAGCTTCGGTGAATGCTCAGCGCGACCCAGAGGGCAAGCAGGGTCTGGCCAAACCGAGCTACGAGAAGTACATTGAGTTGTCGAAAGCAGCTGATGCCGAACCGGCTAAATTCCGCGAAGGCTTGGTACAAGCCTATGGCTACCTGGGCGTAAACTCTTTCCAGCAGGGTGATAAAGCCGGAGCCAAGTCATACTTCGAGCAGGTATTGGCCTTGGACCCTGAGAATAAGGGTGCCAAGAGCAACCTGGATATCATCACTGCCAAGCCCAAGGCAGCGGTTAAGAAACCTGCTCCAAAAAAGAAGTAATTCTTATATGGCGCTTATGCAAAAAGGTCCCAACGCAATTCGTTGGGACCTTTTTGTTTTTACGTAATGGGCTTGATTTCAAGTAGCAGCCCAGTTGCGCCATTTTTCCAGGACTGCCGCAAAATCTTCGGGCAGTTCGGCTTCAAATAGCAATTGCTCGCCCGATGTTGGATGCACGAAGCCAAGCGAGCGAGCGTGCAATGCTTGGCGCGGCATCAATTGGAAAGCATTTTCTACAAATGCCCGGTAGGTTCCATTGTTCTGGCCCACGCGGATGCGGTCGCCGCCATACGTTGCATCAGAAAATAAGGGGTGGCCGAGGTATTGCATATGGGCGCGAATCTGGTGGGTCCGGCCGGTTTCGAGTACGCAGCGCACCAGTGTGACCGGGCCAAAGCTCTCCAGCACCTCGTAGTGCGTCACAGCAGGCTTGCCTTGCTCGCCGCCGGGGTACACGGCCTGCACTTTACGGTCGCGCACGCTGCGGCCAATATGGCCCGTTATGGTGCCGGTGGGGCCAGGCGGGGTACCCCACACCAAGGCCAGGTAGCTGCGCTGAATGGTGTGGTGGAAAAACTGCAAGGACAAATGCGTCATGGCAAATTCAGTTTTGCCAATTACCAGCAAACCCGACGTATCCTTATCGATGCGGTGTACCAGACCGGGCCGGATTTCCCCATTACGGCCCGTTGGCAGGTTGGCGAGGTGATGGGCAAGCCCATTAACCAACGTGCCCTGCCAATGGCCATAAGCCGGATGCACGACCAGACCGGCTGGTTTATTCACGATGAGCAGTTCGGCATCTTCGTAGCGAATATCCAAGGGCATCTCCTCGGGTATCACCCGGCCTTCACGCGGTGGTTCGGGTAGTGTGACAGTGATAATATCCTGCGGCTTGACCCGATAATTGGGCTTTACAGCCACCCCATTCACCTCCACAGCCAGCGCCCGGATGGCTTCCTGTACTTTATTGCGCGAAGTATTTCGCAGCCGGCTGTGCAGGAATTTATCAATCCGTAGCATTTCCTGTCCCCGGTCTACGGTGATGCGGTGATGCTCATAAAGCTCATCCCCGCCTTCTTCATCGGCCTCGCTGTCGAGCAACTCATCCGCCTCAAATTCGTCGTCTATCATTTCCCAAAGTAGTGGTATATGAAAAAAGCCGGAGCGAGTGCTCCGGCTTTTTTAGGCAGGCGGCGGTTGCCGCTTACTTTTTGGTCTTGGTCTTGGTCTTGTTCACACCAGGCGCAACCGGTGCGCTGGTAGCCGGCGAGGCCGGACCTGATTTGATAGGAGCCCCCGCGCCGGGCGTAATGCCCATTTTCTTCAGCACGAGGTCCGAAATGTCGCCCTCTTTAGGTGCATGCAACAGCAGCGGGCTGCCGCCACCATCGGAGTTGAACACGTAGGTGAAGCCGTTCTCGTCGGCTACCAAGTCAATGTTCTTTTGCAGCTTGTCCAACGCGGGCTTCAGCAGCGTCTGCTGCTTTTGCTGCAACGACTGCTCGGCCGTGCGCTGGAATTCCTGAATGGACTGCTGCAGCCGCTGCAACTCCTTCTCGGTATCCGCTTTCACTACCTCGGTCATGGTGCCGGATTTCTGCTGGTAGTCCTTCACCTTGGTTTCGAATTCGGAGCTTTTGCTTTTCAACTGGGCCGCGAGCTGGTCGTTGTAGGTTTTGAGTTCCGACTCAATCTGCTTGCTTTCGGTCATTTGAGATAACACGTACTGAACGTCGGTGTAACCAATTTTCAGGGGGGCCTGGGCCTGCGCGGAAGTGGCAGCCAGGGTTCCGGCGGTCAACAGAGCGGCGGCGAGCGTCAGACGAAAGATTTTCACGAGATTCATCAAAAAGAAAAAGGGTCAGAAAAATGTTGGGACAAAGGTAATTACTTCTTCTTTGTCGGACGCGCTGGCTTGGATGCCGGCTTGGCAGTCGGCGCAGCTTCGGGCGCGCCCGAGTCCGATTCAAAGTTAGGGTCTACTGGCGTTTTTGGTGGGGCCACCGTTTTTACCGCGCCTTTGGGGCCGGGCTGGTTGCGGTCTTCAGCGCCCAGACCCAACTCTTCAAGCACAAATTCGGTGTAATCGTGCGCAGGATTGGTGTAGAGCATGGTCAGGTCCCCGGATTTATCAAAAACCACGGCCAGCGTCTTCTTCTTGGCTACTTTTTCCACAGCCTCAAACACCTTGTCCTGCACCGGCTTATTCAACTCTTGGCGCTTCTTAAACAGTTGGCCTTCGTAGCCAAACTGCTTGTTGCGGTAGGCTTTCAATTCCTGCTCTTTGAGCAGAATTTCGTCCTGCCGCTTCTTCTTCATGGCCTCCGTGAGCACCACTTCTTCGTTCTGATAGTTCCGATGCAGCTTGTCGAGGTCTTTTTGCTGGGCTTCAATCTCCTTCTGCCAGGTATCCGACAGCAGGTTCAGTTCCTGCTGAGCCTTGGCGTACTCCGGCATCTTGGCCATGATAAACTCCGAATCGACCCAGCCAAACTTCTGGGCGTGGGCTTTCGGGGCAAAATTCAGCAACAAAAAGGCCAGTAGCAGGCCACCAAAGTTCTTCATACGGGAGGAAACGTGAAACTCCGTTCGCTAGTGCCTTGCTAGCGAATTTGCTGGCCAATGATGAAGTGGAAGTGGTTGGGGTCCTGCTTGGTGCCGGCAGGCGTACCTATCGGCGGTATCACGGAATCGAAGCCGTGGCCAAAGTCGAAGCCCAACAAGCCAAAAGCCGACATAAAAATGCGGGCACCTACGCCAGCCGACCGGTACAGCTTGTAGGGGTTATAGTTCTGGTAAGAGTCGAAGGCATTGCCTGCTTCGGCAAAGCCCAACACGTACACCGTAGCAGCCGGGTTGAGGCTGACGGGGTAGCGCATTTCCAGCACGTACTTGTTGAAAGCAATGCCACCGGCCTGGTTGGCCTGCGCCGTGGGAATGGCGAAAGTGGCGTTAGGGTCATCATAACCGCGCAGGCCTACGTAGTCGGTACCCACCAGATAGTTGCCGCCGCCGTTGTAGCCCAGGCCCGCACCGCCCATTTTAAATCGCTCAAACGGTCCAATGTCACGCTTCGAATTATAGGTACCCAAGTAGCCGAAGTGGGCGCGGGTATTCAGCACGAGCTTGCCCACAATTGGGGTAAACCAAGACGCATCAAACATCCATTTGTGGAATTCAATCCACTGGTTGTTGCTGGGATGGTCAGGGTTAATCAGCGAATAAGGGGGAGTCAGGTTTACGCTCAGGCTCAGCGATGAGCCCCGACGAGTGTAGGTCGGGTTGTCGATGCTGTTACGGGCCAGCGTAGTATTCAGGGTAATGTTATTGAACGTACCCGAAGATGCCCCTGCGATAACGGCATAGTTCTGCGTCTGGTACTGGCTATACGACAGCGAGTTGCTGAGCGTGAAATAGTCATCCGGCACGCGCAGCTGGCGGCCCAGACCCACGGTGGCACTGTTTACCTTAATAAACTGGTCCGAAGCAGCATCCAGCGCCGCCCCCGTGCGTTGCACGCTATGGTTCAGGCTAAACGAGAATGAATTCGGCCGCCGGCCACCCAGCCAAGGCTCGGTGAAGGACAGTGAATAAGCTTGGTACTGCAATCCATTGGCCTGCACGTTAAGCGACAGGCGCTGGCCGTCGCCAGCGGGCACGGGCGTCCAGTTGCGCAGCGTACCCGCTTTGCGGAGCGAGAAGTTATTAAAAACCAATCCTACCGTACCGATAAAGCCGGCATAACCGCCCCAGCCACCCGACAGGGTCACCTGGTCCGAAGGCTTTTCTACCACCGTGTAGTTGATATCAACCGTGCCATCGGCCTGATTGGGGATTGGATTTATACCGATTTTCTCCGGGTCGAAATAGCCTAAGGTAGCAATTTCCCGTTGCGAACGGATAAGCAATTCCCGGTTGAATTTATCGCCGGGCAGCGTGCGCAGCGTACGGCGCAGCACATGGTCGCTGGTTTTGGTATTGCCCGAGATATTGATGTCTTTGATGTGCGCCTGCACGCCCTCATTCAAGCGCATTTCAATATCAATCGAGTCGCCTTCTACCTTGGTTTCCACCGGGTCGATGGTGAAGAACAGGTAACCGTCGTTGAGGTACAGCGAAGAGATGTCCTGCCCGGTCGGATTGTAATTCAGGCGCTTATCCAGTATCTCCTTGCTATAGGTACTGCCGGGCTTGATGCCCAGCACGTTGGCCAGCGTCTTATCGTCGTACAGGTAGTTGCCGTTCCACGTAATGTGGCGGAAGTAGTATTTTGGACCCTCGTCCACCGTGATGCGCAGAGCCAGGCCTTTTTCGTCACGCACCAGGGTATCGCTCACGATAGTGGCATCGCGGTAGCCTTCGGAATTATAAAACTCCAGCAGCTTCTTCTTATCCTCCTCATACTCACTACGCTGAAATTTTCCAGGAGTCAGGAATTTATAAGGCTTCCGCTCCTTGGTTTTCTTGAGCTTACCCTTCAGCTTACGGTCCGTAAATGCCTTGTTGCCCTCAAAGGCAATTTCATGGATGCGCACTTTCGAGCCCTTGTCCACATCAATGCGCAAGGCCACGCTGTTCGACAAACTGGAGTCGGCAACTTGCACAATGTTTACCTTGGTATCGAGATAGCCCTTGTTGACAAAGAACTTGCGCACTTGGGTCCGCGCATTGTTCATCAGGGCATCTGTTACCACTTTGCCCCGAATCAGCGTAATCTTTTTAGTCAGGTCCTCCGTTTGCCCCTTTTTGATGCCGGTAAACGTGAATTTCGATAGCCGCGGCCGCTCCTTCAGGTTATAGTCGAGAAAAATCTTGTTGCCCTCGATGCGGGCCACTGTCACGCTCACGTCGCCAAGGATGCCCTGCGCCCATAGTTTGCGGATAGATTTGCCAATCTCCTCACCCGGAATGCTGATGGGGTCGCCTACGCGCAAACCAGTCAGGCCAATCAGGGTGTTGGGGTCGAGGTACCGGGCACCGCTGATAGTGATACCGCCCAACTCGTACTTTTTGGGCTCATCAGCTCCGGCGGCTCCTGGTTGCTGTGCCTGCACATGCATTGGGTGGGCTACTAAGCCTGCCAATACCGCTACCACAAGCGCACACTTGATAAAAAAATTATGCACAATAGACATTACAAAGATTTAAGATACAGTGATTTGTTCACTGGTTTTACCAAACCGCCTTTCCCGACGCTGATAAGCCCGAATGGCTTCCTGGAAATGCTGTTTCCGAAAGTCCGGCCACAGCAAATCAGTGATATACAACTCAGTATAGGCCAGTTGCCACAGCAGGAAGTTGCTAATCCGCTGTTCGCCGCTAGTTCGGATAAGCAGTTCCGGGTCCGGCATTTTAGCTGTCACTAAGTAGCTCGCTACCGTGGCTTCGGTCACCTGGCTGGCCTGGAGCTGGCCCGTGGCCACATCGGCAGCCATGCGCCTGGCCGCTTGGGTAAGGTCCCAGCGGCCGCTGTAGCTCAGGGCAAGCACCAGCGTCATGCGGCTGCCATGCTTGGTGAGCTCCATTGCCTCGGCCAGCTCCCGCTGGCAGCTTTTGGGCAAGGTTGCCAGGTCGCCGATAGCTTCCAGACGAATACTGTTTTTGAGCAACGTGGCGGTCTCCTGCCGGATGGTATGCACCAGCAGTTGCATCAGGGCTATCACCTCCAGCGCTGGACGGTTCCAGTTCTCAGTCGAAAACGCATACAGCGTCAGGAAGCGCACACCTAGTTCGGCGGCTTCTTCCACAGTTTCACGCACCGCCGTGATGGCGCTTTGGTGACCAAACACGCGCAATCCTCCACGCTGCTTGGCCCAGCGCCCATTGCCGTCCATGATGACAGCTACATGAGCGGGAATATTTTGAGTATCTATTTCGGCCTTGCCGGTCATCTTTGCGGTTTCGCTAAAAGAGCCCGCAAGTTACGGAAATGGTTGCATTTAGCAGCCGAACGTCAATAATGACCTTCCCCTATATGCCGTTCTGAGTTATACTGAAACCAGTTGCCATCAGAAAGCTAACTACTACTTTAGCAGCGTCTTATTCTTTTTATACTGGTCAGGGCAGCGGATTTTATAGAACGTATAGGATAAGCTGACCCCGCTATAATAATACCAATCCTGGTCATGAACATTTACCAAGAGCGGGTCTTGCGTGCTCAAATGGTCGAGCTGGTCGGTAAATGTCTTACGCACCCCAGCTTCCAGCCCCAAGTTAAGGTGTTCCGAAAGCGCGTACTTTATGCCTGCTCCGGCCGGGATAGCCAACCCCAACATACTGCCTTTCTGGTTAAAGCTGGCCTGTAGGAGTGGGTTATTGGATACTGTGGTGGTATTGGCATAGAATGCGGCCAGACCCGCAAACAGATACGGGGTGAAATGCACCTTATCTGTCCGGTAATGATAGTCGAGGAAGTTATATTCTACTACCGCCGATGCTTCGAGTACGCTGCCTTTGGTGTTGGCCTGCCGGTAGTTCTGGAGCGGAGGTACTCCCCCATTGACGCCCGTCACGTTATCATCGGCACCCCGCAGGAAACCGGCCATAATGCCTCCGCGCAGTGTGATGGGCACCGACACATCTTTGCGATAGAAGGCAGTGAAGGCGGGCCTGCTGTTTTGCAGCTGAAAATCGGGAGATATTTCGCCCCGGTAGTTTGTGGCACCAATACCAATCCCTATTTCACTGGTATTCTGAGCGTTGGCCGAAGCGCAAAAAAACGTACTCCCCGCCTGCACAAAGCAAGCGAGGAGTACGTTTTTGAAACCTGAATTCGTCATTTAGTAATTGCTGACTCGGGAAAAGAAACCTAAGCCAACAGTCGCTGGCTAGCGGAATTTGGGGTTCTTGATGCGGGGCGTCAAGATGTAGTTCAATGTTACACCTGTTACGATGTACCAGTCGGTTTTATTGCCATTGTCGCCACGTGCCTCCCCTTTGTTGGTGAAGCCCGTAAAACCTCCTTCGGTTACGCTACGGGTGATATCATTACCGAAATACTTTTGAACACCCGATAGGTTATCAGCGCCAGCGTATTTACCACCTACGTCGTCGATGTAGTCAGTAAATGTTTTGCGCCATCCGATTTCGAGGCTGGCATCAAAGTTACGATTGATGCGGTAGCGAATACCACCACCGAAAGGAATCGAAATTTGTGTTTTGCTATAAGCGGTGGCTTGGCCTTCTGTTTTCAGGGGCTGGAGGTCAATGTAGTTACCGTTCTTGTCAAGTCCTTGAGGACTATTATAGAAACCGGCGACACCAACAAACACATACGGCACAAAGTCGGGGCGCTTGAGGTAGTTGTTGCGGTTTTCGATAAGGTCGATAATAGCCACAGCAGAAGCTTCCAGAATGTCATTCCGGAAATTCATGTTGCGGTTGTACCGGAACTTAGAATCAGTACCGTTCTGGTCAGCTGCCAGCGCATCATCACCCGAAATACGGCCATAAGACAGACCAAAACGGCCCGACAAACGTGGGTAGAACCGACGGGTTATAGAAACGCCTGCACCAACACGAGTAGCTCCTGCACGCAAGCTTGAGAAGTTGGTAGTCGGCGTTATATCGCCGAAGTAGTTCATCGCGTTCAGGCTGAAACCGATGGAGTTATACTGTTTCCGCTTGCTGAACTGCTGAGCATCTGCTTCCGGCGTAGCCACCAAGGCCAATCCGAGCACAAAGGCCGTGGAATAGGTGAAAATATTTTTCATAAGGCAACTAAAAATGAGGAGACTTGGTGCAGTGGTTGAGAGCAGTGCAGAGAGCGCACAGTTTCAGACGGTGACAAAAGTAGGGCTAATCGGGAACTTAAAAAAGTTTTGACAATTTTTTCAGCAAAAAACTCTGTTTTCAGACCTGAATACCAGCGGGATTGCGGCGGTCGAGGCCCCAGTTTAATTTGCTGCGCAAGGTACTGAGGAAGTTAACGTGGTTGAGTTTTACTAGACGAGCATTGAAAGCTTCTCGGCGAACGGCAATCTGGACGGACGCTTCGACGGGCAGGGAGCGGGAGTCGAGTGCCAACATGTAACTGGAGCTGCGGCCTTCAATTTCGAAAGAAATCACGCTCTGGTCGGACACTACCAAGGGGCGTACGTTCAGATTGTGGGGGCATACGGGAGCGATGATAAAATTGTTTGTCTGGGGCAGCATTACCGGGCCGCCGCAGCTGAGGGAGTAGCCGGTGGAGCCGGTGGGTGTGGCCACGACAAGGCCATCGGCCCAATAAGAATTAAGGTATTCGCCGTCGATGTAGGTATGCACAACAATCATGGACGAGGTATCGCGCTTGAGTACGCTGAACTCATTGAGGCCAAAATTGAGGCTACCGAACACGTCGGGGTCGGTGTCGACCCGAATCAGGCTGCGCTCTTCGATGGTGAAATGCCCTTTAAAAAGGGCGTCGATGGCTTGGGCGATGCGGTCGGGGGTGATGGTGGCCAGGAAGCCCAGGCGGCCGGTGTGAATGCCGAGAATGGGAATCTGGAGGCTGCCGACGTAGGTGACGGTGTCGAGCAGAGTGCCATCGCCGCCGATGCTGAGCACGAACTGGACGCCACGCAACGAGTCGCCGCGGTGAAGCTCAGTAGTGCCTTCGGGCAGACGCAGGCGGTTGTCGAGGAAGGTGCGGAAGGCTTCGCCAATGCGGACTTCGGCCCGGCGGGCGGCCAAGTCGTCGAGCAGGGCCTGAATGGCCGGGGCAGCTTCGTCGTCGAAAGGCTTACCGAAAATGGCGATTTTCATGCGGAAGGGAAAGCGGATTACGTAATACGGCGGACGGCTTACGTAACAAATAAATAATCCGGGTGGCGGGGCTGCAAGCGTTAAATAGGGAATTCGGCCCGGAAAAAGTAGCCGGTTTGCCCCAATCCGTTGAGCGTATATTCAGCGGTGAACACCCGGTCGTAGTACGTGACGAGGTGGAGGCCGAGGCCAACGGCGCTTAAAAACTGATTGGGCAGGCGGTTCTGGGGCACTGAATGAGGGGCGATGACGTAGCCGGCATCGGCAAAGATATTGAGGTAGAGGGCGAGCGGGATGGTGTTGACCTTGGGATTGTCGATGGATTGCAGCCGGATGGGTCGGGGCCGCAGTAGCGGGTACGACAGCCCTTGCTGCACTAGGGCGTAGTGGCGGCCGTCGATAACGTACTGGTCGTAGCCGCGCACCAGGTCGTCGTAGCCGAGGGCGCGGCTGTCGGCATAGGCGAGCTGCCGGGTGAGGCGGGCCTGCCCGCTGAGGCCGACGCTGTAGTAGAATTCACGGCCGAGGGCCAGATAGCGGGTGTAGTTGAGGTGCAGGGTGGTGATGCTGGGGGTGGTGCCGTCGAGGAAAACCCGGTGCGTGAGCGCGGCCTGGGCATACTTGCCGGTGAGCGGGTAGGCGAAGGTGTTGCGTTGGTTGCGGGTGCTGGTGAGGTTCAGGTCGAGGTATTCGCGCTGGGTACGGCCGAGATAGTAGGTGGGATTATAATAATTGACGGAGTCGCTGATTTGCTCGCGGTGGTAGGACACGTTGATGGCCGTGAGGAACTGCACGGTGTGCCGGAAGCGCAGCCCGCCCGTGACGTAGAACCGCTGGATGGGAAACCCGTCATCGGCCCGAAGCGGGGTGAGGCGGTCGGCCACGGTGATGTAATCGAGGGAGTGGCTTTGAAAGTAGGACGCGCCTACGCCGAGTCCCAGCCGCCGGTAGTGGCCCAAGCCTGGGGCTTCGTAAAACAACTCGTATTTGCGGTTGAAGCCTAATTGGAGGTTGGCAATAAGCTGTTCGTTGCGGCCCCGGAAATTGCTGCGCACGAGGTGGACGCCGTAGTCGACGCGCCGCCAGCGGTCGGCGCGGTCGAGCCAGGAGCGCAGGTTGCGGTCGGCTAGCGAGAGGATGGGCACTGGGAAGGTGTACCACCGCTCCTGCACTCCGAACACGATGAGCAGCCGCCCACCAGTGCAGCTGGACTGCACCACCACGGCGTGAAAAAGCTGGAGATTGAATAGCCGGCGACGGTTGGCTTCGAGGCGGGCCGGCAGGTCGGCCAAGGTCAGGGTATCGCCTTCATGGAAGTCGAGCTCGGCCCGCAGGATGCGGTCCTTGGTGACGGCATTGCCCGTGAAAAGGATAATACCAACCGGTGCCCGGGCAATGCCGGGGCAGGGCACTATCCGCACAAGCGTGTCGGCGGGAGCCACCACGGGGCGCAGCGGGTGCGGCAAAGTATCGGCCTGAGCCGGCCCTAAGCTGGCCAACAGCACCCGCAACGTGAGAAGGAATCCGAACAGCACCCGGCTTTACACGCTCAGGTAGCGCAGGAGGGCATCGTAGCGCTCCTGCTCATCGTCGTTGGCTACGGCGGTACCGCTGAACTGGGCCGTGACGACGTAGCCAAACCGCTCCAGCGTGGCCGTGATACGGGCCAGATTATCTGTGTTCAGCTTCAAGGTGAGACGGATGCGGTGGGGGTCGACTTCATCCTGAGCAACCAGGGCACTCATTATTTTGGCGTTATTTTCCTCGACGTAGCGGCTGATTTGGGTGAGCGAATAATCACGCTCGTCCATGGTGAGGACGATGATGCCGCCCTGCC
Source organism: Hymenobacter sp. UYAg731 (assembly GCF_054061335.1). Taxonomy (NCBI): domain Bacteria; kingdom Pseudomonadati; phylum Bacteroidota; class Cytophagia; order Cytophagales; family Hymenobacteraceae; genus Hymenobacter; species Hymenobacter sp. UYAg731. Next base: position 173,436 of record NZ_JBSSEC010000002.1, read on the forward strand.
CGCCGGCCGGCTGCTGCCCAAAAGCGGCCAGCGCATCGGCAATGGTCACGACGCCGGCATACTCGTGGCGTTCATCGACGACGGGGACGAGCTGAATTTTATTCTCGATGGCCAGCTCCATCACGCGGTAAAAGTGCTGGTCAGGGCGCACGAACGCGTCGGCGTAGCCCAGGGGCATTTCGGAGAGGGGGGTTTCGGGGTCGTCGAAATCGGCAAGGTCGGCTTCGGTAACGAGGCCGCGGTAGTGGCGGTTATCGAGCACGGGCAGCTGGGCCACATGGAATTCATCGAGCCAGCGCGCTGCCTTGCCCGCCGAATCGGTGCCCTTCAGGGGCGGAATCATTTCGTTGAGGAGGTCTTCGGCAAGCAGGGCGGGCATATGCGTAGCAGTTTAGGAGGGATGAGGGATAGATGCCGGATTGGATGAAAAGAAATAAGAGAAAGGCATAAAATATCACCGGGCGGGTGATGGAATAGTTAGCAACAATCGGGCCGGCAGAAAGGATACCGCCGTTTAGGCAGCTACGGCAGTCGCGGCTTCGGTAGTACGCAGGAACCGGCGCAGGTAGGCATTGAAGCCGGCGGGGCGCTCCATCATGGGGGCGTGGCCGCAATGGTCGAGGAAGCGCAGCTCGGCGCGGGGCAGCAGGCGCTCGAACTCGTGGGCCACGGGCGGCGGGGTAATGGTATCGTTCAGGCCCCAGACTAGTAGCGTGGGTACCGTGATTCGGCCCAGTTCCTTGCTCAGGTTGTGGCGCTGGGCCGAGCGCGCGATAGCGATGATGCGCAGGCACTTGGCATTGGAGTTGGTTACGTTGAACACCTCATCGACCAATTCCTGAGTAGCTACTTTGGGGTCGTAGAAGGTATAGCCCACCCGTTCCTGCACGTAGGCGTAGTTGCCGCGCTTGGGAAAAGAGCCGCCCATGCTATCCTCAAACAAACCGCTGCTGCCGGTGAGCACCAGCCGGCTGACGCGGTCCGCGTTTTTGAGCGTGTAGACCAAGGCAATGTGTCCGCCGAGGGAATTGCCGAGCACCGTGAACGTGGCCGGTAACCCAAGCGCCTTCACAAAGCCTTCGACGTAGGTAACCAGACCCGGTACGCCGGCTTGCGTGAGGGGCATGTCGTAGATGGGCAGCAGCGGGATAATAACGCGGTAGTCGGGCGCGAACTCCTGCACCACGTCCTGCCAGTTGCTGAGGGCACCGAACAGGCCATGCAGCAGCAGCAGTACCGGCCCCTGGCCCTCATCCACAAATTCGTACCCGTGCTGGTGTTCGCGGCGCAGTTCCATCTCGTTTTTCGTCAATTACCGGCGGTTTTGGCAATGATACAACAGCGGAGCCAATTGCCCAAAATTGCCAGTCCGTGCGGGGTGAGCAGGGCTTCGGGATGAAACTGGACGCCGTAGAGTGGCAACGTGCGGTGGCGCAAGGCCATAAGCTCGGGGATGGGGCCGGTGGTGTGGGCCAGCGGCTGAAGCACGGCCGGTAGGGGCTCGCTGATAATGAGCGAGTGGTAGCGCGTGACGGGCTGCACGGCCGGCAGGCCGGCAAAGAGCGGCTCACTGGTATCGCAGCGCATGTCGGTGACTTTGCCGTGCATGGGGCGGGTGGCCCGAACCACTGCGCCCCCAAAAAACTCGCCCAGCGCCTGGTGTCCCAGGCACACGCCCAACATGGGTATTTGCTGATGAAACGCCCGAATGACGGCCGGCATCACGCCAGCTTCGGCCGGGGTGCCGGGGCCGGGCGACAGCACGAGGCCATCGAACGCGGGCACACTTAGTTCCGCCAGCGGCACGTCGTTGCGGCGCACCGCCACTTCGGCCCCCAGCTGGCGCAGGTAGTCGGCCAGGGTGAAGGTGAAGGAGTCGAAGTTATCGAGGAGCAGCAGGCGCATGGTCAGCCTTTAACAAACGCTGCCCGCATCCGTCCCAACAAATCCTGTGCGACTGGCAGCACGTAGCCCGTGATTTGCAGGGCCAGCGGGGTGGCCTGTTGCACGATGGGCAGCACCTCGGAGCCCGCCACCAGGTGCGGCGAGAGCAGGTGCAGGCCGGCCAGGCCGGTGCCGTGCAACAGCAGGCTGAGGCCGAATATCCACTTGAGGACGCCGGCCGCGCCGCCCAGCAGGTTGTCCAGCACGCCCAGCGGGGTGAGGTGGACGGCGGTTTTGAGCAGGCCGCCCAGCAGGTGTACGCCCCACATAATGGCCACGAACACCAGCACGAACGAGAGCAGCGGGAGCATCCCAAAGGCATCGCCCACGTACTGCCGCACCAGCGGCACGGCGGCCGAGAGCAGGCTCAGCCCGCCCACCACGGCCAGCACGAAGGCCAGCAGCGACACCACCTCCAGCACCAGCCCGCGCCGGTAGCCCTTCACGGCCCCGATGCCGAGGGGGAGGAGCAGGAGGATGTCGAGGGCCGTCATGGGATGATTAAGAGGAAATGTAAACCGTCATGCGGAGCGCAGCGAAGCATCTTGCCCGTCACTAGTAATTTTACTATTGCGGTAAAGATGCTTCGCTGCGCTCTGCATGACGTTCTTAATATTTCCTTACAGGTTCGTGTTGTTCAGCAAATGCCCTAGGACGTCGGAGATGCGCTTGCCGTCGGCCTGGCCGGAGAGCTCGCGGGCGGCCACGCCCATCACCTTGCCCAGGTCGGAAGGGCCGGTAGCACCCACGCGCTGGATGATGTGGACCAGCTTCTCGACCAAATCGGCCTCGGTGAGCTGAGCGGGCAGGTATTCTTCGATGATGGCCAGCTCGGCGAGCTCGGTTTCTTCGAGGTCGGAGCGGAACTGCTCTTTGTAGATGGCGGCGGCGTCGCGGCGCTGCTTGGCGGCTTTGTTGAGGAGCTTGAGCTCGGCTTCGGGCGTGAGGCCGGCTTCGCTGGCCCCCTCAGCGGTTTCGGCCAGCATGATTTGCGATTTGATGCTGCGCAGGGCGGTGAGGCGCACCTTGTCTTTGGCGAGCATGGCTTGCTTGATGGCGGCGTCGATGGTGGTTTTGAGCATGGAGAAAGTAAATAGGCGCGTTGGCGCAGGTAAAAGATTCAGGAGCGAAGGGCTGATAAGGCATTCAGCAGGATTGTGGGCTGGTCGAGATAGAGAACCAGACGGCGGGCCGGGCGGTGGATGCCATACGGTCCGGTTACGGATACCGGGGCGGCAAAGGTCAGCATTACATTGGGAGCCGTCAGCAGAGGGCGCGCCAGATTCAGGGTTTCGGCATCAGCCGCGAAATCGCCCCGCAGCAGCTCGGCGCTGAGCCAGCTGCCGCGCGGCACCGCGACGTGCCAGAAAAACCCGACCCGCACCAGGAGCGCATCGGCGGTGAGCACGGTAGGCTGCAACCGAACCGCGTGGCCGTGGGCAATGAACAACAGCAACACGTACCCGTCCCCTACCAGCAGCCAGCCGGCGGCCACCGGGCTCCACATTCGGACCAGCAGGTGCAGGGCGGCACTCTCAATCAACAGACCAAAGCAGGCGACTACCAGCAACGCCCCAAAGCCCGACTCGCGGTGGCTGGCAAAAATGGCCTCGCCCGGCGAAATGGCCGGTTCGGGCTCCCACCAGCCCAGCAGCGCATAGCGGAGGATGTTGAGCTCGGCTACCAGCAGCACGCCGGCTTTGCCCAGCACCTGCCCGGCGGCCAGCCGCAGGCGGGGTAGTGGCCGGGTTTCGTGCGCCCCGGCGGCCCGGTAGGCGCGCAGCAGTGCCCGGCCCCGCGTAGCCAGGGCCACTAGCGTGAGGCCTTCCAGGCCGATGGGCAAGAGCCTGAGTAGCGGCAGCTGCTGCCATTGAGGCGCAGGCAGCAGCCAGTACACCAACCCCAGGCAGGCACCAACCACGGTACCCAGCACCAGGGGCGACAGCTGGTAGCGGCGCACGAGCAGCACATAGAACACCAGCGGCAGGCCCACCAGCAGGTCGAACAGCACGGCCCACGACAGAGCCGGATGCTGCGGAAAGGCGGGCAGCCGCACCACGGCATGTTCGATGCCCACCACCAGCAAAGCCAGCGCGGCAAATGCCAGCGCCGGCCGGAGCCGAATAGGTAGGGAAAGAGTAGTCGTCATAACAGGACTCCGGATGGACAGCGGCAGCGGGCGTATTTTTGCCCCGAAGCTACGGTAACCGGCCGATGTTGCCGGTTGGCGGTTGTGCTTCTTTCAGCTCCCAAGCCCTCCCCTCCCGTGACCAAACTCAGCGTCAACATCAATAAGCTGGCTACCCTGCGCAATGCCCGGGGCCACAACCGCCCCGATATTTTGCAGGCCGCCCGCGACATCGAGCGCTTCGGGGCCGAGGGCATCACCGTGCATCCGCGCCCCGACGAGCGCCACATCCGCTACCAGGACGTGCGCGATTTGAAGGGCATTGTGACGACCGAGCTGAACGTGGAGGGCAACCCCACCCCCGATTTCCTGGCCCTGTGCCGCGAGGTGCGCCCCGAGCAGGTGACGCTGGTGCCCGACGCGCCCGATGCCATTACCTCCAACGCCGGCTGGGACGTGGTGACGCACCAGCAGTTCCTGCGCGAAGTGGTGGCCGAGCTCAAGTCCTTCGGCGCCCGCGTGAGCATCTTCCTCGACCCCGATGTGAACCTGGTGGAGGCCGCCGCCAGCACCGGAACCGACCGCATCGAGCTCTACACCGAAGCCTACGCCGGGCAGTACCTCGCCGACCGCGAAGCCGCCGTGGCCCCCTACCGCGCCACGGCCGCCCGCGCCGGCCAGCTGGGCCTGGGCGTGAACGCCGGCCACGACCTCGACCTCGACAACCTGGCCTGGCTGCACCAGCAGCTGCCCGAGTTGGCCGAGGTGAGCATCGGTCACGCCCTGGTGTGCGACGCCCTGTACCTGGGCCTCGAAAATACGGTGCAGCTCTACCTGCGGCAGCTGAAGTAACACCCGCCGCCGGCGGCGGGCCATCCCCAGGGAGGTAGGTAGCACCGGACGCCGGCGGCGGGCCTATTCCAAGGGGGTAAGCAGCACCGGACGCCGGCGTCCGGCCTTCTCCAGGGGAGTAAGCGGTACCGGACGCCGGTGGCGGGCCATCCCCAGGGGGGTAAGCAGCACCGCACGCCGGCGTCCGGCTTATCCCAAAGTTAGCCAGTTCTTTTCTCTCTAAATACGTACATCTCCGCCATGCCCCGCCACTCCCTCGCCGAATTCGACACCCTCCCCTACCCGATTCTCGACGTACGAGCCCCGATTGAGTTTGTGCAGGGCCATGTGCCGGGCGCGGTCAACCTGCCGCTGTTCAGCGATGAGGAACGGGCCAGCATCGGCACCACTTACAAGCAGGTGAGCCAGGAGCGGGCCGTCCACCTGGGCCTGGAGTTTTTCGGGCCGAAGATGTCGGGCATGGTGAAGCAGGCCCAGCGGCTGGCCGGCGGCAAGGAAGTGCGCCTGCACTGCTGGCGCGGCGGCATGCGCAGCGGCGCGGTGTTGTGGCTGCTGGAGCTGGCTGGCTTCAAAGTCCATCTGCTCGACCACGGGTATAAGGACTACCGCCGGGCGGTGCTGGCCTCGTTCGCGCAGCCCCGGCAGTGGCGGGTGCTGGGCGGCCTCACGGGCAGCGGCAAGACCAACGTGCTGCACGAGCTGGCCGCCACGCCTGGCCAGCCCGTGCTCGACCTCGAAGGGCTGGCCCACCACAAGGGCTCCGCCTTCGGGGCCATTGGGCAGCCAGCCCAGCCCACGCAGGAGCAGTTCGAGAACAACCTGGCCGCCGCCCTGGCCGCCCTGCCCGCTGATGCGCCCATTTGGGTGGAAGACGAAAGCCGGCAGATTGGCCGGCTCACCATTCCGCCCGCGCTGTTTGCCCAGCTGCAGGCCGCCCCGCGCTTCGTGCTGGAGGTGCCCCGCGCCGCCCGCGTGGCCAAACTGGCCGCCGAGTACGGGGCCGAAGCGCCCGCCGAGCTGGCGGCCGCTATCGAGCGCCTGCAAAAGCGCCTCGGCGGCCTGGCCACTCAGCAGGCGCTGGCCGCTGTTGAGGCCGGCAATTTTCCGCTGATGGTGGAGCTGGTACTCGATTATTATGACAAGACCTACACCTACGGCCTGGCCCCCCGCCCCGGCGAGCCCCCCCGCACCCTGGTGCCCGTGGCCGGCTGCGATGCCGCCGCGAACGCGGCGCAGTTGCGGCAGGCTACCGCAATCCTAACCGCCTCAGCGTCGCTGGAATAAGGTTACCAGTCGATATTTCGGGCGCATTCCGGTGCAATGTTGTAATTTGTCGGCAGAATCAGGCTGGCTTTTTTTGATAAGCCCCTGGCCATCGGATTTCACACCCATTCTATTACCTTTTTACCTTTTCTTATTTCCCACTTTTTCCCTCTTTTCATGTTAGCAAACTTACAGAACCGGCTTAAGCGTGCCGGACGGTTGTTGCCGTTTGCGGTACTGCCATTTGCGGCTTACGCCCAAGCTCCGGCCAATGACAACCCTTCGGGGGCCATTGCACTGACGCTGGGCACGACTTGCACCCCTTTGAGCACCACCAACACGGGGGCCACTACAACCGCAGTTACGGGCTTGGGCTATACCAACCCGGGCTGTGGCATTGCGGCAAATCCAAAGGATGTGTGGTACACATTCACCACAAATGCGACGGGCGCGGGTAGTACGGCGGCAGTTATTCAGGTGGCCGGCACGGTGGCCGGCCAGGTCCGGGCATTTAGCACCACGAATGGCGCTACTGGTCCGTTCACGTCCATCGGCTGCGCGGCCGGTACTACCAACAATACCCAGGCAGCACCGCTGGCCTTGTTTAATCTTACCCCCAGCACTACTTATTACGTCTTCGTATCAGGTTACGGTTCGGCTGATACGCAGGGGGCATTCACCATTTGCGCCACCACGGCCCCTAATAATGATGCGACGGTAACGACCATCCAAACCTTGGGGTCGGTATCGAGCACGTACGGGTCGCCGGTAACGGTGAGGGCCGTAGTCCGGAACGTAGGCGGTAATACCCAGACGGCCCTGCCCGTTACCTTGGCCGTAGCCGGGGCCAACACCTTTACCAACACCCAGACCGTGGCCAGCCTGGCCCCGGGCGCCAGCACTACGGTAACCTTTACGGCTTACCCGGTCACGGCCGCTGGCGTAAATACACTCACGGTATCCGTACCAGCCGACGATAATACCACCAACAACTCGCTGCCTTACAGCCAGACCGTATCGGCGGGCACGATGGGCTACGTTGATACCACGCAGCCTTTCTCGGCCTCCGCAGTGGGCGTCGGGCTGGCCAACGGCGTGTTGGCCGCTCGCTACACCAGCAACAGCGCAGCCGCCATCACGTCTATCACGCCCACTTTCCAGGGTGCTCCCACCGCCGCCACCACGTATCAAGTGCAAGTGTACGGTGCTACCGCCGGCGTTCCCGGCGCGTTGCTCTACACGTCGGCTACCCTTACCCGGCCGGCTACCAGTGGCGCAGTACCGACGGCCATCCCCAGCATCCCAGTGAATGGCGACTTCTTTGTAGCTATCAAAGAACTTGACAACAACGTACTACTGGCCAATCAAGTGGAAAATCCATTGCGAGCCGGCACATTCTTTTTTACAACCACTGGCGGCACCACTTGGACCGACGTCAATACGACCACGCTCAGAACCCGCCTAGCACTCGACGTGACGCTGGGAGCACCGGCTTCGTGTGGCATCGCCACGGCCGTGACCACTACCAGCATCACCACTACTTCGGCTTCGGTTGGCTTCACAGCTCCTTCGGGCGCTACCAGCTACACCGTAACGTACACGCCCACCGGCGGCACGGCTACCACGGTAACTCCTGCTCCTACGGCTTCGCCGGTTGCCCTTTCCGGCCTCACGCCCAACACCACCTACACGGTAAGCATCACGACTAACTGCGCCGCCGGCCAGACTTCGGCCGCCGTTACCACTACGTTCACGACGCTGCCCACCGCGCCGGCCAACGATAACTGCGCCAACGCCATTGCCCTCCCGGTTGGCGCTACCTGCACCAACACACTCGGCACCAATCAGGGCGCTACCGCCAGCACGGCTCCAATTCCGGCTCCTTCCTGCGGCGGTGCCGCTCTTGGTCCCTTGGCCGATGTGTGGTTTACCGTAACGGTACCCACCAGCGGCAACGTAACGGTAACGACGAGTGCCGCCACCGGCAGCCTGCTGGATGACACCGTTCTTGAGATTTACTCGGGTACCTGCGGCACTCTCACTTCGCTGGGCTGCAACGATGACAATCCCGCCGGCGCAGATGGTTTCTCAACGCTGAGCCTGACCGGGCAAACTGCGGGTGCCGTGCTGTACGTGCGTGTTCGCAGCTATAATGCCACGGCTACCGGCCAGTTCAATATCTGCGCTACCAACCCGGTTACGTTGGCCAACGACAATCCCAGTGGAGCCATCACGCTCCCGGTTGCCGCCACCTGCACTCCAACCAACGGCACCAACGTAGGCGCTACCACGACTACGGTAAACGGCTACCTCAATCCCGGCTGCGGCATTGCTGTCAACCCGAAGGACGTATGGTTTAAATTCACCACGGCGGCTACCGGTCTGGGCAGTACTTCCGTTAGCATCACGGTGACCGGTGCCCCCGCCGGGCAAGTACGGGTATTCTCGGCTACTAGCGCTGCTGGTCCTTTCACTTCTGTAGGCTGTGCCGCCAGCACTGCCATTAACACCGTAGCGCCAGCCCTGCGCGTAGATGGCCTTACTCCAAGCACCACCTATTATGTCTTCGTATCGGGCTACGGCTCAAACGATACCCAGGGGGCATTCACCATTTGCGCCACGGGCTTAGCGCCACTGGCTGCGCCTGCTTATGTCACGCTGCCCTACACAGAAGGCTTTGAGGCTACCTGGGTAGATGATGCCTTGGCAATTCGCGATATACCAACCGCTAACTGGCGCAACACCCCCGCTACGGGCAACAACTCGTGGCGTCGTGAAGACGACGGGTTTACCTCGCTAACCGGTTCCTCGGCAAACTGGAGCTACCCCGACAACGAGCAGCCCACTGCTGCTTTCCCCATCCCTCCCTACGTAACTCGTTCCAGCGTAGGCAGTCATTCGGCCCGTTTCCACTCGTTTGGTGCAGATAATACAGCCGTAACCGGTAAGTTGGACCTGTACGCCAACCTGAGCGGCACGAGCAGCAAGCAACTGAGCTTCGACTTCATCAACCCAAGCGGCACTGATAAAGTGGAAGTTTTCGTCAGCACCGACGGTGGCACCACGTTTGGCACCACGCCTATTCTAACGGCTACCACCAACACTACTTTTACCAACAAAACGGTTGCCATCGCCGGCAACTCGGCCACTACGGTTATTCGTTTCCAAGCCACTTCGGACTACGGCAACGATGACATGGGCATCGACAACCTGCGCCTGAGCGTGTTGACGGCCACCACCAACGCGGCCCTGGCCGCTACCGTGAGCCTGTACCCCAACCCGGCGCACCAAAGCTTCCAGCTCAGCGTGCCTACCGGCCTGCGTGCTGCTTCGGCCACGCTGAGCAACGCCCTGGGCCAGGTAGTAGAGTCGCGTCAGCTGAACCTGCCCGCCGCCGGCGGCATCGCCAATTTCAACGTGAGCAGCCTTGCTCCCGGCGTGTACACGCTGACGTTGAAATCGGGGGCTGACCTGGTTGTGAAGCGCGTGGTAGTGGAATAACCACCTCCCGCTTTGCACGAAAAAGGGCTGACCGCATGGTCAGCCCTTTTTTATTGTCCTTGTCCCATTATAGCATTTAGCTGATGGGCACCTTCCGCAAAATGGCCTCAATCAAATCCTGGGTCCGAATGCCGTCGGCCTCAGCCTCGTAGGTGAGCAGAATGCGGTGGTTGAGCACATCGGCCGCCACTTCCTTGATGTCTTCGGGCAGCACGTAGTCGCGGCCTTCGAGGTAGGCCACGGCCTTGGCCCCCCGGTGCAGGGCAATGCTGGCCCGGGGGCTGGCCCCAAACTGCACGGCCTGCGCAAATTCAGGCAGGTCGTAGTCGGCCGGTCGGCGGGTGGCAAACACCAGCTCGATGAGGTATTTTTCCAGCGTATCCGAAATCTGAACCTGATTGATTTGCTGGCGGATGCCGAAAATATCGTCCTTGGTCAGAATGGGCTGCACGTCTTCCACGAAGCTAAGGTTGGCCATGCGGCGCATCACCTCCAGCTCGTCGGCCTTTTTGAGGTAGTCGACATGCACCTTCAGCATGAAGCGGTCTACCTGCGCTTCGGGCAGCGGGTAGGTGCCTTCTTGCTCCACAGGGTTTTGGGTGGCCAGCACCAGAAAAGGAAGGTCGAGTGGGTACGTGGTATCGCCAATGGTGACCTGCTTTTCCTGCATGGCTTCGAGCAGGGCGCTCTGGACCTTGGCCGGTGAGCGGTTGATTTCGTCGGCCAGCACGAGGTTGGCGAAAATCGGCCCCTTCTTCACTTCAAAAACCGACTGGTTCTGGTTATAAATCATGGTCCCCACCAGGTCCGAAGGCAGCAGGTCGGGCGTGAACTGCACCCGCTGAAAGTGCAGGTGCAACACCTTGGCCAGCGTCGAGATGGTGAGGGTTTTGGCCAGGCCCGGCACTCCCTCCAGCAGGATGTGGCCGCCGGTGAACAGCCCAATAAGCAAGCGGCTCAGCAGGGGCTGCTGCCCCACCACCACCTTGCCCATCTCCGCAAACACCTGGCGGATGAGCGGGTGGTAGTCGACGGGTGCCGCCGGCACGGGGGTATCAGAAACAGGGTTCATACGGAGGATAATGGGCAAAACAGTGGCTGCAAGGTAGGCACAAGGCCGGTGCCGGCCGGCAGTAGCGCGTCAGACTTATCCGGGCTTGCCCTGTGCGCCGCAGTACGGCCCGGACCGAGCCAGGCAATGCATTTTTACAACTTATTATCCCGAAAACAAGCCATTTGCAGAGCAATACACGTACTAGGCGGCAAAGGCTGCACATAATTTGGCATGATTTAGAGGTAGAATTAAAAGATTCTTCTACTTTTACAATCTCCCGCTTTAGGGTGTGTTTATTGTATTTGCCTCACTATTTGGCGTTTTTTCTATGAAGTCACTTCTCCTCAAGCGTTTACTGCCGGCCTTAGCGCTGGTAATTACCTCCAGCGCCATTGCCCTGGCGCAGGCCCCCAATGGTGGCCCAGGTGCCGACCCGGACCCGGACCCCACAACAACGCCCATTGATGGCGGCGTGTCGCTGCTGCTGGCCGGCGGTGTGGCCTACGGCGTCAAGCACTTGCGGGCGCGGCGCAAAAAAGCGTAACTAATTTATTGCCTCATTAGCGCCGGAGGCCTACGCTATGCAATGCCCCGTCGCTGGTCAGGGGCACCGCATAGCGTGGACCTGCCAGCTTGTACTTGGTCCTATGCCTGCTTTTCCAGCCGTTCGTGATTCTGGCAACCGGCAGCTGCTGCGCTTTTTGCTGCTAACCGGGGGCATGTACCTGGTCTGGTTTTTTGGCTATGAACAATGGCTGGCCCTCGATGGCCGCCTGGATACGGCCTTGTGTGCCAACATTGCCCGGGCCAGCGCCCGCGTACTGCAAACCGCCGGTTTCGACGCGGCCGTGGCCCCAAACAATGTGTACTTGCTGCTGATGAGTGGCCACCCCTCCGTTATTGTGGGCATTCCCTGCAACGGGCTGGTGCTTTATGCATTGTTCGGAGGGTTTGTGCTGGCTTTTCCCGGCCCTTGGCGGCGCAAGCTGTGGTTCATTCCGGCAGGCATCGGGCTCATTTGGATGCTAAACGTGGTGCGCGTAGCGGCGCTGGCCATCAACCACCATTATGCCCACCAATCCGTCGATTTCAACCACCACTACACCTTTACTTTCGTGGTGTACGGCTGTATTTTTGGCCTGTGGATGCTGTGGGCCAAGCGACTGGCCGGGCGTGGCAACCAACTCCTGGTGCCTTCAACCAGCTTTGCCGGTGCCTGATTTACGCTCTGCCCGGCCCGTAGCCCGCTCCCGGCAAGCCGGGCGCTGGGCCCTCATGGCGCTGCTGCTGCTGGCTCTGCTGCTCATTGGCGTGTACGATGAGCAGGCCCTTTCCTTGCTGACGGTAACGTGGAAGCGGCTGCTGGCCGCCACTGGCCTGCACCGCTTAGCGGCGGCTATGCAGCAAGGCATCAATGGCGGCATTACCAAGCGCCTGCTGCCGGCCGTGGCTACCTACGCGGCCCTTTATATTGGCATCTGCCTACTGCTGTTGCGGCTGGTGCTGGCCCCGGCCCAATGGCGCATGGCCCTGGCCCTGTATGCCGGCACGCTGGTGGTGTACGTGGCCATCATTCTGGTGGGCAAGCTGGCCGGGGATGCGGTGTGGGCTTACCGGCTCAGCCGCCAGATTCTGGATTTCGTGGTGAGTCCGCTGCCGGTGGCGGGGCTATATGTGCTGTTCCGGACGGGCTTTGGCCCCCGGGCCACCCGCACCTGAGGCAAAGCATTTGCGCGCCGCATTACGAATCCGGGCTTGTGCTCAAGCAGGAATAACCAAAAAAGTCGGGTTCTTATCACAAAAACTTCAATGCGAAAGCACTGAGGCTACTTGTGTTTGAATAAAACAAAAAACCGGGGTTAATTTCATCTTTTTGGAACCAAAATTGTGCATTGCATAAATGCCTTAAAATGCGCCTATTACCAATATATAGGCTCGCCTGCCCCATCTTACTGACGGAGGGTGCCCAATACTGTTTCCCTCATTCTCTTTCTATTCAGCATGAAGACAACCTTACTTGTGGCCTTCCTTTTCATGGTTAGGGTAGTCTGCTTGTGGGGCTTGGGCCAGCACACGCCCCACACCTATTGGGGGCCTGACCTACACCGCGCCGGGCAACAACCAGTACCGCGTCAATTTGCGGGTGTACAACAAATATTCGGGCATCCCAAACCCCGCCTACACGCTCGAATGCCACAATGGCGGCTGCAATGCCACGGCCAGTATGAGCGTGGTGCTCACCGGCTACCACCAGCTCCTCGAACTCAAGGTGCTTGATGCGCTGGGCCGCACGGTGAGCCACGCCGCCATCGACAGCCCCACGCAAGGCACCACGCGGGCCTTGGACCTGGCGCGGCTGGGCACGGGTTTGTTGCTATGTGCTGCAAGTACGCATGGCTCCCAGTCGGGAAACCCGCCGCATTGCGCGCGAATAATTGCGGGCGCTGCCCAGTAAGTAGCCGGGCGTTTGCAGTGCCCGGCATTGGCTATGCATGGCACCCTCTGTTATAACCTTGAAATTCATCTATATATTACCCCCGATTTCAATCACCTTTTTCCTTCCACTTTTTTCAATTCTTACCCATGAAGAACCGTTTACCCTTTGTTCTATTCATCCTGCTGCTGGTGGGTGGCCTGCTGGGCGGGCTACCGTCGGCGCGGGCCTCGCACTTGCTGGGCTGCGACATGACCTACACCGCGCTGGGCAACAACCAGTACCGGGTGAAATTCCGCCTCTACCGCGACTGTTCCGGTATTCAGGCATCGCCCTTCACGCTGGAGTGCCGCAACGGCGGCTGCAACGCCAGCGCAACCGTATCGGCCCCGCTCGTGCAGCAGGGCGCTACCATCGTAGCCACGCCTCTGGGGCCGAATACGCCCGGCTCGTGCGCCAGCCCGTCGTCCCTCTATCCGCTCTACGACTTTACCAACTACGAAGCCACCGTGACACTGCCCCCCGGGCAGTGGACGATGAGCACCAGCCAGGGCTCGCGCCCTATCATCGCCAACATTACGGGCTCGCCCGACCTCTACGCCGAGGCTTACCTCGACAACCGCAGCAGCGGCGCCACCACGGTGGCCAACACCTCGTCCCAATTCGACCCGCAGGACATTCCGATTCAGTATTCGTGCGTGAACCAAAGCAACTCCCTGGGTTTTTCCTCCATCGAGCCCGATGGCGACTCGCTGGTGTACGCGCTGGTGGCCCCGCTGGGGGCCTGCGGCATGCCCATTTCGTATGCGCCCTATCTCAACCAGCCGGCTCCCGTGCTAATTAATACGAATCCGGTCTGCCTGTTTAGCCCGGTAGCATCGGGCAGCAATAATTTCTCCCCCACGCTGCCTCTCCCGGTCGCAATGGATACGACCGGCAGCTGCCCCCTATTAACCGGGCGCCCGCGCTTCAAACTCAACCAGACGGCCCGCACCATTACGTTCACGCCCAACGTGTACAGCCCGGCTATGTCGGCCGCCGATGGCCGCAACAAGTACCAGGTAGTAGTGGAAGTGACCGAGTACCGCCGCATCAACGGCGTGCGCCGTGTGGTGGGCCGCGTGCGCCGCGAGGCTGTGATTATCGTCATCGACTGCGGGGCGAACAACGTTCCCAAGCCGGTGGTGGCCGTGGCCCGCACCGTCAACTCCGGCACCAGCACCTACAACACCGTCGATTCCACGCAAATTGACATTGCGTCGTGCAGCTACTCCCGCGTCACGCTCAACTTCACCGACCCCGACAACCTGCGCACGCCCAGTGCCCACCAGCAACTCACCGTCACGCTGCCGGCCGATATCAACACCAATCCGCTGTTGCTGGCTTCGGGCGACATCGGCACGTTCTCGCTCACCGGCAATGGCGGCGAAAGCCCGGTTGGCACGCTGTATCTCCAGCCTTCGCCCAGCATGGTGGGCCGGCTCATTCGCCTCAACTTCCGGGTTGAAGACAATGCCGCGCCAATTAAAGGCGTGCAAACCCGCGTGGTGGTCGTGCGGATTGTGCGCAACAACGCCGCCTCGCTGGTAACCGCCGGGGTAGCCGGCGGTGGTTCGGCCGACCTATGTGCCGGCGGCACGCTACTGCTGCAGGCCAGTGCTATGCGCCCGGACTCGGTGCGCCGCCTCGCCAACGCCACCACCGTTCCACAAACCTATGCTTACCTCTGGACGGTGCGCGGCGACGGCCTGAACCAGGCCCAGGCCACCAGCCCCACCATCAGCGTGGCCCCCACGCGCACCAGCCGCTACAGCCTGGCCGTTTCGCCCCTCACGGGCTTCGGCACCAGCTGCGGCGATACCACGTCGGTGCTGGTGCGGGTGCTGCCGGCCGCCGCCGCGCCGGTGGTCACCCGCAGTGGCCTCGTGCTCACCAGCAGCTACGCCACGGGCAACCAATGGTACCGCGACGGCCTGCCCATTGCCGGGGCCACCGCCCGCACTCTCACAGTTGCCGCCAACGGGTCGTACTCGGTACAGACTTTGGTGTCGGCCAGCAATCTTGGAAGCTGCCTGTCGCCCTTCTCCTCGGCCCAAACGGTACTATCGGCGCAGCGGGCCTTAGCCGGCAGCAGCCTAAGCGTAGTACCCAACCCCACGCCCGATGGCCGCATCAGCGTAATCCTCATTGGCTACAATCAGCCCGTCGAGCTTGCGCTGTTTGATGCCTTGGGCCGCATCATCGCGCGCAAATCGGTAGCCACGCCCAACCCTCAGGGCACTACCCAGCCGCTGGACTTGAGCAATGTGGGTGCCGGAGTGTACGTGCTGCAGGTACGCACCGCCGCCAGCCTCGAAACGCGCCGCGTAGTACACGAGTAGCGTAGCTCAAGACACAAAAAAGCCGGCTCACTTCGCGAAGTGAGCCGGCTTTTTTGTGTCTTACAACTTGTACCGGAGACGGGGCTCGAACCCGTAAGCCCGTGAAGGCAAGGGATTTTAAGTCCCTCGTGTATACCATTCCACCACTCCGGCAGGTTCGGCGAATGCCAAAACTACTCTAAAAAATCTGGACTCTGTTTAAACAAAAAACGCTGCCCGAGGACAGCGTTTTTTTGTTTTGGAGCGGGAGACGAGGTTCGAACTCGCGACCTCGACCTTGGCAAGGTCGCGCTCTACCAACTGAGCTACTCTCGCAGGAGGTTCAGAACAAATTTCGTTGTGCTGAATGGTGCGACAAAGGTAAGGCGATTTTTTGGAGACGCAAGTGCGAGGTGTGGAAATTCTCATTCCAGAGGCCTTTCTGCTTCATTTTCAGGCCGAAAAAATTAACTTTTCCCTAACGTCAGCTTCAATTCGTTCAATTTCATCAGCGCTTCGATGGGCGTGAGCGTGTTCACGTCGAGGTGCTGGAGCAGCTCACGGATACGTTCCAGGGCCGGGTCGCTGGGCTCGAAGATGCTGAGCTGGGCGCGGGGTGCAGTGGCCACGGCCGTGGTGGCGCGGGGCCGTGGCTGGGCGGGCTCGCGGGGCGGCGGCACCGCAATGCCGGCGCGGGTGGCGCCGCCGTTGGGCTCGATGCCGGCCAGCACGTCGTCAAACTCGGTGAGCACGTTGTCTTCGGCCCCGGCGCTGGTGCGCTCCACTTCAAGGTGGTGCATGATTTCGTTGGCGCGGAGCACTACCGAGGTAGGCATGCCCGCCAGCCGGGCTACGTGAATGCCGAAGCTGTGCTCGGAGCCGCCGGGCTGCAGCTTGCGCAGGAAAAGAATGCGGCCGTCGGCCTCCTTCACGGCCACGTTGTAATTGCGCACGCGGGGGCAGTCGTCGGCCAGTTGGTTGAGCTCGTGGTAGTGGGTGGCGAAGAGGGTTTTGGCCCGGGCTTTGGGGTTGTTGTGCAGGTGCTCCACAATGGCCCAGGCAATGCTGATGCCGTCGTAGGTACTGGTGCCGCGTCCAATTTCGTCCATCAAAACCAAGCTTCTATCCGAGAGATTGTTGAGGATGGAGGCGGTTTCGGTCATCTCCACCATAAAGGTGCTTTCGCCCTTGCTCAGGTTATCGGAAGCGCCCACGCGGGTAAAAATCTTGTCGATGATGCCGATGGTGGCGGCTTCAGCGGGCACGAACGAACCGATTTGGGCCAGTAGCACGATGAGGGCCGTCTGGCGCAGCAGCGCGGACTTGCCGGCCATGTTGGGGCCGGTTATCACCACAATCTGCTGGTCGTCCTGGTCGAGGCAGATGTCGTTGGGGATGTAGCTTTCGCCGGGCGGCAGCTGCCGCTCAATGACCGGGTGGCGGCCGGCTTTGATGTCGAGCAGGGTGCCGTCGTTCACCACGGGCTGCACGTAGCGCTGCTGCCGGGCCGTGAGCGCGAAGCTGGCCAGGCAGTCCATCACGCCAATTGCGCGGGCATTCTGCTGAATCTGGGGCACGAAATCGAGCGCGGCCAGCACTAGGTCGTTGTAAATGCGCTGCTCAATCACGAAGAGCTTTTCCTCGGCGTTGAGGATTTTTTCCTCGTAAGTTTTCAGCTCCTCGGTCACATAGCGCTCGGCGTTCACCAGCGTTTGCTTGCGAATCCACTCGGCCGGCACCTTGTCTTTGTGGGCGTTGGTGACCTCGAGATAATAGCCAAACACCTTATTATAAGCCACTTTCAGCGACGAGATGCCAGTATTGCGCTGCTCCCGCATCTGGAGCTGCAACAGGTAGTCTTTGCCCGAGAAAGCCAGCGCCCGCAGCTCGTCCAGCTCGGCATCAATGCCCGAGTTCAGCACGCCGCCCTGGTTGGTGAGAATGGGTGCGTCGGGCTTGATTTTGGCAAAGATTTCCTGGCGCAGGTTGGCGCAGGGGTTGAGCTGCTCGGCCAGCTTCACCAGCGCCTTCACGCCAGAAGCGGCCAGCCGCTCGCGCATCGGCGCGACGGCTTCGAGGGCGCGGGCCAGTTGGATGAGCTCGCGGGGGTTCACGCGGCGCACGGCCACTTTGGAAATCAGCCGCTCCAGGTCATTGATTTGGCGCAGGTGCTGGGTGAGGTCGCCGAGCAATTCCTCATCAGCCACCAGCGCAGCTACCGTATCAAGGCGGCGTTGAATCTGGCTTACTTCTTTGAGGGGCAGCACTATCCACTTGCGCAGCAGGCGGGCACCCATTGGCGTGAGGGTCTGGTCGAGCACGTCGATGAGGGGCACGCCGCCGGGGTGCTGGGCATAGACCAGCTCCAGGTTGCGCACCGTGAAGCGGTCGAGCCAGACGTATTTGTCCTCTTCCAGCCGGCCCAGGCTGGCAATGTGCTGGATGTCGGTGTGCTTAGTTTCGGCGAGGTAGTGTAGGATACAGCCGGCCGCAATCACGCCTTCCCGCAGGTTATCGACGCCGAAGCCTTTGAGCGAGGTCGTTCGGAAGTGGCGCGTGAGGGAATCGTGGGCGTAGTCGGCCCCGAAAACCCAGTCGTCCAGCGCATAGGTGCAATAGTCGGGGCCGAAATGCTGCTCGAACTCGCTCCGGTTTTTCTTGCAGAACAACACCTCGGCGGGGCTGAAATTCTGCATCAGCTTGCCCAGGTAATCGAGCGTGCCCTGCGCGGCCAGGAACTCGCCGGTGCTGATATCGAGGAAGGAAATGCCGGCTTCGGTTTTACCGAAGTGAATGGCAGCCAGGTAGTTGTTCGAGCGGCGTTCCAGCACATTGTCGTGCATGCTCACGCCGGGCGTCACCAGCTCGGTGATGCCGCGCTTCACCAGGCCTTTGGCTTCCTTGGGGTTTTCGAGCTGGTCGCAGATGGCCACGCGCTGGCCGGCGCGCACCAGCTTGGGCAGGTAATTGTCGAGGGAGTGGTGCGGGAAGCCGGCCAGGGCCACCTCGCTGCTGCTGCCGGCCCCGCGCTTGGTGAGCGTGATGTCGAGAATGCGGCTGGCCGTGACGGCATCCTCGCCGAAGGTTTCGTAAAAATCGCCGACCCGGAACAGCAGCACCGCACCCGGATGCTGCTGCTTGAGTTGGTAATACTGCTTCATCAGCGGCGTTTCGGTCACGGCCGGGATGGGCACGGTGAAGTGGTCGGGGCCGACGGATTTAATGACGAATTCTTTTTTGGGTGCAGGCAAGGCAAGTAGCGCGAACTTTGTAGTTCGCGTTTGTGGCGAGTGAATAAATAACGGAAGCCCGAAAACCGAACCGTCGTGAGCCGCGTCGGCTGAACTTTAACCAACGACGCGAACTACAAAGTTCGCGCTACTGACTATGCGAAAACTCACAATGGCCGAGTTGAACCGGGCCTCGGTTGATGAATTCAAAAGTACGCCCAAAAGCCCCGTGGTTTTGGTGCTCGACAACGTGCGGAGCATGCACAACGTGGGGGCCATCTTCCGCACGGCTGATGCCTTCGCGCTCTCCAATATCTGGCTCTGCGGCATCACGCCGCGCCCGCCGCACCGCGAAATCACCAAAACCGCACTGGGCAGCGAGGAGTCCATGGCTTGGGAATACGCGGCCGAAACCGTGACCGCCGTGGCCGCGCTCAAAGCCGCCGGCTACCAGGTGGCGGCCGTGGAGCAGACCACCGGCAGCGTCACGCTGCCCCAGTTTCGGCCTGAAATCGGGCGGCCGCTGGCGCTGGTGCTGGGCAATGAGGTGTTCGGGGTGGAAGATGCGGTGCTGGCACTATGCGATTTGGCGGTGGAAATCCCGCAGTTCGGCACCAAGCACTCGCTGAACGTGGGCGTGGCGGCCGGCGTGGTGCTCTGGGACGCGCTGGTGAAGCTGGGCGTGGTATAGCGGCAACCATTGGCGGGCGCGGCGGTTTTCCTGCTTTCGCCCGCCATGTCCGCTACTGAATTTTCCCGGCCCGATGCGGCCTTATTGGCACTGCGCCCCGTCATCACCACCGAAGCGACCGAAGCCGACGGCGCTGTTGGCGCTTTCCTGCACGCCACGTTGCGCCCGGTGCTAAAGCTACAAAACCACCTGTTGCTGGCCCTTGTGGCCGATTTCGTGCGCGACCATCACATCATCCTGCGCCCCACCGACCAGCACCACCAGCTCACCGAGCTAGTAGGCCGCAACACCAAGCTACGCTATACCGTGGTGGGGCTGATAACCGGCGTTTTCACGGCTAGCGAGCACGCCTTCTACCGCCAGCACCGCCCGGAATTGAACCGCCGCCTGCTGGAAATGGCCCAGCGCCGCGTACTCGACCAGGCCGGGGCGGTGGTGACGCTGGCTTCGCCAGTATAGACTCAGCGGAGCGGCATGACGGTAGCAGCAAGCGCTTCTGGGTAAACCAAAGCCCTGGCGGGGCGGCACTCGTTTGCCGAGTGTCGCCCCGCCAGGGCTTAAAAAAAGGTTTCCGGCAGTGCTGCCGACATGCCGCCCCGCTTGGGCTACCCGCTAGTCGTACTGCGAGTCGCGCAGCTGCACGGGCTTGGTTTTTTTGCGCAGGCGCAGGTTCAGCAGCTCCACAATCAGCGAGAAGGCCATGGCGAAGTAGAGGTAACCTTTTTCCACTTCCTTGTGGGCGGCTTCCATCACCAGCATGAAGCCAATCATGATGAGAAACGACAAAGCCAGCATCTTGATAGTGGGGTTGTTGTTCACAAAATTGGCCACCACCCCGCTGAAGCTCAGCATGATGCCCATGGCGCAGATTACGGCCGCAATCATCACCAGCACGTTGTCCACGAGGCCCACGGCGGTAAGGATGGAGTCGAAGCTGAACACGATGTCAATCACCACGATTTGCGCGATGATGCTCATCATCGAAGCACCTTTGCCGCCCATGGCTTCCTCTTCTTCCTCGCCCTGCAGTTTGGTATGAATCTCGGTGGTGCTCTTGTACATCAGAAACAGGCCGCCGGCCAGCAGAATGAGGTCGCGCCCCGTCACGCCAAACGGCTTGTCTTCCAGCCACGGAAAATTGGGCAGGTTGAACAGCGGATTGCGCAGGCTCACAATCCAGGAAATGCTCAGCAGCAGGCCGATGCGGAACACCAGCGCCAGCAGCAGCCCAATGGTGCGGCCCCGCGCCTGCTGCTCCTTCGCCAGCCGGTTTACGACGATGGAAATGAAGATGATGTTGTCAATCCCCAGCACGATTTCCATGAACGTGAGGGTCAGCAGACTTATCCAGGTGGCGAGGTGAGCAAAGGCTCCGAAATCGTACAAGGCAGGGAATTTGAATGGGTGGACTGATAAATTGCTGAATTTCTGAATGGGAAAATCCGGGAGTGATGAATCGGGGAATGGCCCGACATATTACACGCACTCCCGGTTTTTTTGAGGAGTTGCTTGCTAAAAGCCCTTCAACCACTCACCAATTCAGCCATCCGGCAATTAGCTTTTCATGTTCACAAATTGCAGCGGCAGGCCGATATCGGTCCTGCGGAGCACGGCAATGGCCGCCTGCAAATCGTCAATTTTCTTGGCCGTTACGCGCACCTGGTCGTCCTGCATCTGGGCTTCCACCTTCACCTTGGCATCTTTAATGGCCTTGATGATTTTGCGGCCGAACTCCTTGTCCACGCCGGCGCGCACCTTGATGGTTTTCTTGATGAGCTGGCCGCTGGGCTGCTCGTCGGCCGAGAAATCGAGGCTGGTACCATCGATGCCCTGCTTCACCACGCGGCCCAGTAGGATGTCCTCCAGCGCCTTCACGCGCATGGAGTTTTCGGAGGACAGGAGAATGGTATTGTCCTTTTTATTCAACTCGATACCGCCTTTGGTATCGCGCAGGTCGTAGCGGGTCTGGAGTTCTTTTTGGGCCGTATTTACCGCGTTTTCGAGGGTTTGCGGGTCAACTTTACTCACGATGTCGAAGGATGCCATAGCGGGTGGGGCGTATTTTTGAGAAGGTTAAACCGGCAGTGGCCGGGCCGTAAAGGTAACAAGCCGCACCGGCCCGGGTTACGCCCACGCTTCACTCTTCGCTCATGAATCCAGCCGCCCCCGTTCAGCCACCCCGCACGCCCGCCGAGTGGGCCGCCTACTACGCCCTGCGCTACGCTGTGCTGCGCCAGCCCTGGCAGCAGCCCCCCGGCTCGGAGCGCGTGCTGGCCGACGACGAGCCCGGTACCATCCACGCGCTGCTGCGGGCCGAAGCTGCGGGCGCGCCCGAGGCGCTGGCGGTAGGCATGTTGCAGCCTACCGGCAACGGGCAGGGCCAAATCCGCTTCATGGCCGTGGCACCGGCGGCGGCCGGTCAGGGCCTGGGCCAGCGCGTAGTAGCATACCTGGAAGCGCAGGCGCGAACGGCCGGCATCACCGAAATCGTGCTGCATTCCCGCGAAGCGGCCGTTGGTTTTTATGAAAAGCTGGGCTACGCGGTGGTCGAGCCATCGCACTTGCTGTTTGGCGTTATTCCGCACTTTCTGATGCGGAAGCAGTTTTAGAACTTCTCGCGGCCCCGCCACAGGTCCACGTACATCCGGAAATCGCCTAGCATTGAAAACCACGGGTGCTGGAACGTAGCCGGCCGGTTGTGCTCCACAAAAAAGTGGCCGACCCAGGCAAAGCCATATGCCGCCACCACACCCGCCGCCAGCCAGTTCCAGTTGCCGGTGCGCAGCAGCATCGCCAGGCAGATGATGAACAGCGTGGTGCCCACAAAATGTAGCACCCGCGTGCCCCGTCGGCTGTGCTCGAGCAGGTAGCGGGGATAAAACTCGGCAAACGTGAGCGGCTGCGTGGACATGATGGGAAGCGTAAGAAGGTGAAAACCCGGCTTTTCGGCCCCGGAAATGCCGCCTCCAACAAATGAAGCAAATTTTTCGGCAAACTTGCCGGTCTATTCCCATCCTCGCCCATGTCTGATAAAGCCCCTGCACGCCCCAACCTCGCCACCATGGTGGCCGCCTACAACCAGATGAACCACTACGGCCGCACCAACGGCATGGTGCTGACGGTGAGCGCGCCCGGCCAAATCGAATACCGCATGCGCATCCGCGATGAGCACCTTTCCTCACCCAACACCTGCCACGGCGGCGTGCTGGCCGGCCTGATGGACGCCGCCCTGGGCGCAGCCGCCCTCTCCCTGGCCTTCACCAAGTTCGACTTAGTATCCACCGTCGAGTTCAAGATGAACTACCTGCACGCCGTGCATCTGCACGACGAGCTGGTGGCGCACGGCACCGTCGACCACAGCGGCAACTCACTGGTGGTGAGCAGCTGCGTGGTCTACCGCACCAAGGAAGGCCACGACGATGTGGCCGTGGCGCGCGGCTTGGGCACCTTCAACCGCTACCCGGCTTCCAAGCGCGATTTTGCGCAGTTGCTGATGGAATAAATAGTAAACGCCAGGACGTAAAAAAGCCCGCCGGATAATTCCAGCGGGCTTTTTTGCGTTTTGAGGCTTAACCAGCCTACAGCTCGGCCGT
Organism: Hymenobacter sp. UYAg731; assembly: GCF_054061335.1. NCBI lineage: Bacteria > Pseudomonadati > Bacteroidota > Cytophagia > Cytophagales > Hymenobacteraceae > Hymenobacter > Hymenobacter sp. UYAg731. The sequence continues at coordinate 196,486 of NZ_JBSSEC010000002.1, forward strand.
GGCGTGTACGCCAACGGGCTCGTACTCGTCCTCGCCATCGGTCATTTGGGGGGCGGGCACTTTGCGTACGTTGCGGGCGCAGTCCTCATCGCGGTGGTTGCGACCCACGGTGAACTCCACCCAGTCGCCTTCGCGCAGGTCGTTGAAATCGCCTTCGGTGAGGTCAGCGTAGCTGAAGAACAGATTGTTCGGGGGCATTACCACGAAGCCGAAGCCGTTTTTCAGGTTTTTGATGGTGCTCATGCCGAGCGTGCCCACGGGGCCGGCGGCGGTGGGGCCGGTGGGGCGGGCCAGCTTGGGCGCGGCGGCGGTGCTGGGCGCAAAAGCAGCGGGCTCCGACTGGCTCACGAACATGGCTTCCACCACTTCGTCCTGCTGGGCAAGGCCGCGGTCAATCACGTCGTGCATGGCCACTGGGTAGGTCACCTGCTCCAGCAGTTGCTGCGAGGCGCGCGTGACGCGGGTTTCACCCTTGAAATCTTCGTACTTGAAGTCCCAGTTCAGCAGCATCACGCGGGTGCCTACGGTGTTGAGCTTGCGGATGAGGGGCACGTAATCCGAGTCGCCGGCGATGAGCACGACCACGTCGAGGGTTTTGTGCAGGGCCAGTTCGAGGGCTTCGAGGCTCAGCCACACGTCGATGCCTTTTTCCTGGAGGCGGCCGTCGCGGGTTTTGAGGGCCATGTAGTGCGTTTGCACGCCCAGGTTCATCAGAATGTCGTCGAGCAGGCGGTCGTGGAAGAGGCGGTCCTTGTCGCGGGCTTCGGTGGCCGAAAGGCGGCCCCGGAAAAAGTGTGCATCGGTAATTTGCGCCAGGCGCACGTCTACATCCTCTTCCTCAGCCACTTGGTGGCGAATGTACTCGTGTAGGCCTTCGAGGCTGATACGGGCTTTGCGCTCGTGCTGGAAATAATAATAGTCGCTAATTTTTAAAAAATAGTTGCCGTCATAAAAGACACCAACCCGAATCAAGGGGCTGTTCATCTGGTTCATGGGATGCGTTAAGTAAAGTTAGAGAAGTGTTCTGAGTGGGACGAGGAGTGTGAATCAAGGAGGAATGCCGAAACCACACGCAGCGAATTACTCGTCACCTGGTCCAGCTTTCGGTATATCAGTAGAATAACCCCGGGCGAGGCAGCGCGCTAAAATGCGGCGGCTGACGGGGTTAAAATGTAGTTTAATTGATTTTTAAGAATACCAGTTGGCGAAAACGATTGAAAACGCAGAATAATAACACGATTCAATGCCAAATCGACCCTAATTTACCAGCATATCTGCTGCGAAGCTAACGGTCTTAGCTGACTTATGCAATAGCGCCCTTAATCAACGCGGATGGCGTTTCTGATACCGCAACGCCAATCGCCCGGATGTGGGCCGGCTAAGAGCCCATGTGCCCCACCACCAGCCCCAGCACCAGCAGCGCATAGCCCACGCAAATGCCTACTTCCAGCATGTTGCCGCTGGCCGAGCCGGTGCTGATAAGCGGCACCTTAAAGGAGAACTCGGAGATGGGCAAAAACCACCGCACGCCTGATTTGGTGAGCGTATCGGCCACCAGATGGGAGGCGTAGCCGCTGCCGGCGTACAGGGCCACGCCGCGCCAGCCGAGGTGCTGGTCGGCGAGGTAGCCGATGTAGGTCCAAAGCGCGGTGGCCCAGATGGTATGCGTCCAGGAACGGTGCGATGTGAAGGGGGCCAGCGCCACAAACGTGCCCAGCAGGCTCAGCCACAGCTGCTCGGTGTAGAGGCCGGCCACCACCGTGCCCAGGCCCGTGAACAGCAACGCCAGCCGCCGGGCCGAGCCGCCCTGCATGCCCACGCCAATGAGCCCGAAAGCCAGCGCGGCCGTGTAGTAGAGGCGCTGCTCGGAGCCGGGAGCGCGCTGGAAATAGGCGAAAGCGGCCAGCGCCAGCGCCCCGGCGGCGAAGGCCCAGCGCACGTAGTTCTGGGTGAATCCGAGGCGCTTGCTGAGGCGGCTTTCGGGGTGGTCGAGGTCGGGGGCGAGGCTGGAAAAGCCGGCCAGGGCAATGCCGGCCAGCGAGAACGGAATGCCCGGGGCCAGCCCGGCTACGGCCACGCCGGTGATGAGGCCGATGGCCAGATGGGAAGAGCCGCGCATGAACGGGGAAATAGCGAAATAGTGAGCGTGTGGCACAAGAAGCCGGTGCGAAGCTACCAGATTACTGCGCCAGCAGCCCATCGCGGTGTCCGGGAAACGGCCGGTGGCCAGTTAAAGAGTATCCAATTCGTTGCTTCGCTTAGAATGAGCAAGCCGGCCGGAAACCTTCGCCACCTTTGCCGTGTATTTACCCCGCTGCCCGACCGGATTTTCATCTGGCCGGGCTGATTCATTTGCCCCCCTAGCCTGATTTCCTGTGCAAGTAGCTGATTTTCTTCGCCTCTACCGTCTATCGCCCGAGTTGCAGGTGCTGGCCTCGCGCCTGCGCGAAGCCGCCCGGCCCGACCCCAGCCGCCTGCGCCTGCACCTGCGCGGCCTGGTGGGCAGCCAGGATGCCGTGGTGGCAGCCGCCGTGGCCCACGCCCAGCACCCGCACGTATTCATCATGCACGACAAGGACGAGGCGGCCTATTTCCTGGCCGACTTGCAGCACCTGCTACCCGAGGGGCCGGAGGTATTGCTGTTTCCGAGTTCCTACAAGCGGCCGTACCAGTTCGACGAAACGGAGAATGCCAACGTGCTGATGCGCGCCGAGGCGCTGAACCGCATCAACACGACGCGGGCAGCCGGCACGGGCAATAGCGTGTTTATCGTGACGTACCCGGAGGCGCTGACGGAGAAGGTAATTAACCGCCAGAGTTTGGTTAAGAATACGTTCAATGCGAAAACGGGCGATAAGCTGGACGTGAATTTCCTGGGTGAATTGTTGGGCGAGTACGATTTTGAGAAAACGGATTTCGTGTACGAGGCGGGCCAATACGCCGTGCGCGGTGGCATTGTGGACGTGTTCAGCTATGCGAATGAATTGCCGTTCCGTCTCGAATTATTCGGCAATGAAATTGAAAGCATTCGGACCTTTAATCCCGAGACGCAATTGTCGGTAGAAACGCGGGCCAGCATCAGCATTATTCCGAATGTGCAGACCAAGATGCTGACCGAAACGCGGGAGGCATTCCTGGATTTTCTGCCCCGCACGGCCTGTATCTGGGCCAAAGACGTGCGCCAGACGCTGGATGTGGTGAACGAACTATTCGAGAAAGCGGAAGCGAATTTTCAGCAAATGCTGAGTGAGAGCGGCGGCATGCAAATCGTGAGCAAGCCCGGCGATTTATTCGAATCGGGTAAAAGCTTTAAGAAATTATTTGATGAATTCGCGGTGGTGGAATTCGGCAAGCGGTTTCATTTTAAAAACGCGGATAATTTTCAATTCAGTGCCAAACCGCAGCCGAGTTTCAACAAGGAATTTGAGCGGATGGTGAAGAATATTAAGGAAAATCAGCTCCGGAATTTCACCACAATAATTACCGCCGATACCGTGCGCCAGGCCGACCGGCTGCGAACGATATTTGATGAGCTGGACAACAACGTGCAGTTCCAGCATTTGCTGATGGCGTTGCGGGAAGGATTTATTGATGAGCAGCTTGAGCTGGCCGTTTATACCGACCACCAGCTATTTGAGCGGTATTACCGGGCGCAGGAAGCGCGGAAATTCTCGAAGAAAAAGGCGCTGACGCTGCGCGAATTAAAAACGCTACAACCTGGCGATTACGTGACGCACCAGGATTATGGAATTGCGCGTTTCGCCGGGCTGACGCAGGTGGAAATTAACGGGCAGATTCAGGAGGCTATTCGGCTCGTTTATCGGGATGATGACTTGCTGACGGTGAGCATTCACTCGCTGCACAAGATTGCCAAATACAGCGGCGCGGAGGGCTCGCCGCCCACGATGAGCAAGCTGGGCTCGCCGGAGTGGGAGAACAAGAAAAAGTCGGTAAAGAAGAAGGTGAAGGACATTGCGGCCGACCTTATCCGGCTGTATGCCAAGCGCAAAACCGCGCCGGGCTTCGCATTTTCCATTGATGGATTTTTGCAGGCCGAGCTGGAATCGAGCTTCATTTATGAGGACACGCCTGACCAGGCCAAGGCCACCGAAGACGTGAAGCAAGACATGCAACAGCCCCACCCGATGGACCGGTTGATTTGCGGCGACGTGGGCTTTGGCAAGACCGAAATTGCCATCCGGGCGGCGTTCAAGGCCGTGGCCGATGGCAAGCAGGCCGCCGTGCTGGTGCCCACCACCATTCTGGCCATGCAGCACTACAAGACTTTCCGCGACCGGCTGGCTACGCTGCCGGTGACGGTGGAATACATCAACCGCTTCAAATCGACGAAGCAGATAAAGGAGACGCTGGGGCGCGTGGCGGAGGGCAAAACGGATATTCTAATTGGCACGCATCGGCTTACCAATAAGGACATTAAGTTTAAAGACCTGGGTATTCTGATTATTGATGAAGAGCAGAAATTCGGCGTCAAGACCAAGGACAAGCTGAAGGAGCTGAAGGTGAACGTGGATACGCTCACGCTTTCGGCCACGCCGATTCCGCGCACGCTGCACTTCTCGCTGATGGGGGCGCGCGATTTGAGCGTGATTGCCACGCCGCCGCCCAACCGGCAGCCGGTGAATACGGAATTGCACGTCTATGACGAAATTCTGATTCGGGACGCGGTGGCGCGGGAGCTGAAGCGCGGCGGGCAGGTGTTTTTCGTGCATAACCGCGTGAAGGACATCGAGGAAATGGCGGCCACGATTCTGCGGCTGGTGCCGGATGCGAAAATCACCTTCGCCCACGGGCAGATGGACGGCGAGATGCTGGAAAAGCGCATGATGAAGTTCGTGGAAGGCGAATACGACGTGCTGGTTTCGACCAACATCATCGAATCGGGCCTCGACATTCCCAATGCCAACACCATCATCATCAACCGCGCCCACCTGGCCGGCCTGAGCGACCTGCACCAGATGCGCGGCCGCGTGGGCAGGTCCAACCGCAAGGCCTACTGCTACTTACTGACGCCGCCGGTGGCCCAGCTGCCGGCCGATGCGCGCAAGCGGCTGAGTACGCTGGAGGAGTTTTCAGACCTCGGCGCGGGCTTCAACGTGGCCATGCGCGACCTGGATATTCGCGGCGCGGGCAATTTGCTGGGCGGCGAGCAGTCGGGCTTTATTAACGACCTCGGCTACGAAACCTACCACCAGATTCTGGACGAGGCGGTGACGGAACTCAAGGAAACCGAATTCCGCGACCTGTTTTTAGGCGACTCGAACCAGCGCCTGCAAATGGCCGCTGGGGCCAGCCGCGCCCACGAGTGCAACGTGGAAACCGACCAGCAGGTGCTCATCCCCGAGAAGTACGTAAGCAACGTGTCGGAGCGCCTACAGCTCTACGCCAAGCTCGACCGCGCCCAGAAGCCGGAGGAATTGCGCAAGCTGTTGGCCAGCATGGTGGACCGTTTCGGGCCGCTGCCGCCCGAGGTGGAGCAGCTGGCCGACATCGTGCGGCTGCGCTGGCAGGCCTGCAAGGTGGGCTTTGCTAAAATCACGCTCAAGCGCGACACGCTGAAAGGCTACCTGCCCGCCGACGACGACCACAAGGCCTACTTCCAGGGCGAGCAGTTCGGCACCATCCTCAACTACGTGCAGACGCACCCGCGCACCGCCAAACTAAAGGAGCACAAGCAGCAGCTGATTGTGACGTTTGAGGAAGTGCGGTCTATTCAGCAAGCCAAGCTGGTGCTAAGCGAGCTGGGCAGCGAGGAGGCAGTGGTGGCGTAGGTTTCGTCCTCCGCTTACCCATAACACCTCTTTCATGAAGCCATTCCTCGCCCTCCTTCTCCTCGCGCTGCTGCCCCAACTCGCCGCCGCCCAAACGCCGCAGAACCCCCGCTTGAAGCATGAGTTGGACAGCATTTACGCCGTGGACCAGCGCTGGCGCAGCATGATGTTTGACCCGCGCATTGCGCGCCGGCCCGATTCGCTGGCCCGGGCGTTGGGCGTGACGCGTGAAAGCCTGCCTACCTACATTCCAGGCCAGATGCTGCACACGGATTCGACCAACCTGGTGCGGGTGCGGCAGGTTTTGAAGCAGTATGGCTACCCGGGCAAGACGCTGGTGGGCGGGCCCACGAACGAGACCGCGTGGTACGTCATCCAGCACTCCGACGATATCAACCAGTACCTGTCACTCATCAAAAAGGCCGCCGGCAAGGGTGAATTGTCGTTTTACCTGTATGCCCAGATGCTTGACCGCCAGCTCATGCGCGCCGGCAAGGAGCAGCTTTATGGCACGCAAGCCATGGGCTACAACGTGCTGAACCCCCAAACCGGCCGACGTGAGGCCCAGCCGCCCTTCGTGTGGCCCATTGAGGATGCGGGCGGGGTGAATGAGCGCCGCCGCAAAGCCGGCTTCGCCAATACGGTGGAGCAGAATGCCGCCAGCATGGGTATTCCATACCGCGTGCTGACGCTGAAGGAAGTAGCCAAAATGCCCAAATAAGGCAGCCAAAAGCATCCCCTACCGGCTAGGAAAGGCGTATCTTAGCGAAGGATTACCAACAGCCCATATGATGAATTATAATGAGCGTTTCGGCCAGATTGAAGCCATGCTAGCCGACCTGCTGCGCCGGATGGACCGCCAAGCCGCGCAAATGGACCGTCAGGCCGAGCAAATGGACCGTCAGGCTGAGCAAATGGACGATGTTATCAACATTCTGAAAATCTCGGATGAGCGGCAAAGCCGCGCCGAAGAGCGCCAGGATGCCACGCTGGCCGAAATGCGACGCGGCTTCGATGAGCACAACCAGCGCCTTGTGGAGCAGGGCCGCCGCACCGATGCCGTGCTTGATACCCAGATGCAAATGCTGGAGCTGATGGGCCGCCAGGCTACCCGCACCGACGAGCTGGAGCAGCGCGTACCCACCATTATGGCCTACGAGAGCCGCATGCGGCGGCTGGAGGAGGCGGTTTTCAACAAAGCCAGCTAAGCCCCCGTTTTCCCTTATATGACCATTCGCTGGCACTGCCTTCCCTTCGAATCCCTACCCGCCCTCATTCTCTACGACCTGCTGCGCCTACGCTCCGAGGTGTTTGTGGTGGAGCAAAACTGTGCTTTTCAGGATATTGACCGTCAGGACATGGATGCCCATCACCTGCTGGGCTACAACGAAGCCGGCGAGCTGGCCGCCTACGCCCGCCTTTTTGCGGCCGGCAAGAGCTACGAGCAGGCCAGCATCGGCCGCGTCATCGTGGCGCAGCCGTTCCGGCAGTACGGCCTGGGGCGCGAGCTGATGCGGCAGGCGCTGGCGTATTCGGATGCCTTATTTGGCCCGCAGGCCAATAAAATTGGCGCGCAGCAGCACTTGGAGGGTTTCTACAACGGCTTCGGCTACGAGCAGTGCGGCCCGATGTACGTGGAGGACGGCATTCCGCACATTCCGATGCTGCGGCCCGCGTAGCCAAATTGGTAGAATCTGCGTATTTCGCACTCCATTATCGCCGCCTTTACTTCTGAGCTATGCCCGCCCTTGCTTCGGACCTGTTATCCATTTTTAGTGCCTTGCCCAGCGCCTGCCTGCTGCTTTCGCCCGAATTCGTGGTTGAGGCGGTCAGCGACACTTACCTGAAGGCAACCGCCACGCAACGCGCCGACCTGCTGGGGCGGTACGTATTCGACGTATTTCCTGATAACCCCAACGCACCGGAAGCCCACGCCGTGCGCGATGTGCGCGCTTCGCTGGCGCAGGTACTGGCCACCGGCCAGCCGCACGAACTGCCCCTCCAGCCCTACGACCTGCCCGACCCCGCCCACCCCGGCCAGTTTGTGGAACGCTACTGGCAAACCCGCAACGTGCCGGTGCTGGACGCGCAGGGCCGCGTGACGCACCTCATCCATGAGGTAACCGACATCACGGCGCAGACGCAGGCCGCCGCCCAGGCGCACGATTCGGAAGTGCGTGAGCAGGCCGCCCGGGATGCCGCCGAGTGGCAGCGCGGCGAGCTGGCGCGTATTTTTGAGCAGGCGCCGGTGGCCATTGCCACCTACCGCGGCCCCAACTTCGTAATTGAGCTGGCCAACCCCATGGTGCTGGCCCTCTGGGACCGTACCCCGGCGCAGGCTATTGGTACGCCTCTGTTTGAGCTGCTGCCCGAGATTACGGGCCAGGGCTTTGATGACCTGCTGAACGAGGTGATGACGACTGGCGAGAACTATGTGGCCAAGGAAATGCTCTCGACCATCGTTCGCAATGGCCAGCCCGAATCTGTTTATTGGGATTTTGTGTACCTGCCGCTGCGCGAAGACGATGGCATCATCACGGGGGCCATGGTGGTGGCCACCGAGGTGAGCGAGCAGGTGCAGGCCCGCCAGCAAATTCAGGTCCTCAACGACCAGCTGGCGTCCGTGAACCGCGCCCTGCACGAAAGCAACGCCGAGCTGCTGAGCAACCAGGAAGAGGTACTGAAGGTGCAGCAGCTGCTCGAAGGCCGCGTGGCCGAGCGCACCCGGCAACTGGAAGCGGCCCTTGCCCATGCCGAACAACAGCGCGCCAGCGTGGCCGAATCCCGGCAAGCACAGCCGCGTGCCGGCACAACAGAGGCGGCAGAGTAGCAGAGTGGCAGAGCATAGCCCCCAAGCAGAACGTCATGCCTGGCTGTGCCGAACCTCGGTTCGACTTCGCTCAGCATGACGTTCTTTTCATTGATTGCCAATTTGTTCAGGCACTATATTTCGCAACCGTCGGGGCCGCAGGCGTCGCCGTCGGCCACCATGGTCAGGGCCGGCCTGGCGGGCTTGAATTCGTCGTATACCTTCTCCAGCACCTCAGCAAACAGCTCGCTGGGCTGCGCGCCCGATACCGCGTATTTGTCTTCAAACACGAAGAAGGGCACGCCGCGCACGCCGATTTGCTGGGCCTGGTACTCGTCGAGGCGCACGGCTTCGGCGTAGGTACCGGCCAGCAGGGCAGCGCGGCTTTCGGTGGCATCGAGGCCCACTTCGATACCGAGCTTCACCAGATTGTCGAGGTCGCCGATGTTCTCGCCTTCGAGGTAGTAGGCGGCCATGAGGCGCTCCTTGGTGGCATCCTGCCGGCCGTGGTGCGCGCCGAGGTGAATGAGCTGATGCGCCAGGAAAGTATTGGCCGGAATGGCTTTATCGAACTGATAGTTGAGGCCGACCTCTTTAGCAGCCTCGGTCATGTAGTCGTTCATTTTGCGGCCTTCTTCCGCCGAAACGCCCTTTTTCTTGGCCAATGACTCGTGGATGCTCTCGCCGGGAATGGGCTGAAAGTCGGGCGTGAGCTGGAAGCTGTGCCACACCACTTCCACTTCGTCGCGGTGCGCAAAGTCCTTGAGGGCATTTTCAAACTTGCGCTTGCCAATGTAGCAGAACGGGCAAACTACGTCGGACCAGATTTCAACTTTCATATCGTTGGGGAGATTTTTCAGGAGTTACGGAAGAGGCTATAAGAAGCGGGGGCGGCGAAAAGTTTCGGGATGAGAAAAGGTTTAAGGGAGACCGTCATGCTGAGTGTAGTCGAAGCATCTCTACCACGAGAGGAAATAATTGCTCTCACAACGAAGCGGTAGAGATGCTTCGACTGCGCTCAGCATGACGGTCTGAATTATTCCCGCCACAACCTTCGTCTCCAAAGCCCGGTTAACAACCCCGGCCCCAATGCGGGCACTTCCCCTTCACCAGACCAACCACCCTCATGGAATATCAAAGATTAGGCTCCTCCGACGTTTCTGTTTCGCGCATCACCTTTGGCAGCTGGGCCGCCGGCGGCTGGATGTGGGGCGGCACCGAGCAAAACGACGCCGTGGGCGCCATCCACGCCAGCTACGAGCTGGGCGTGACCAGCATCGACACCGCGCCGGTGTATGGCATGGGCTTCAGCGAGGAAATCGTGGGCGAAGCCATCAAAACCCTGCCGCGCGACAAGGTCCAAATTCTCACCAAATTCGGCATGCGCTGGGATTTGGCCCAGGGCGATTTCGCCATGAAGACCAAGGATAACCAAGGCCACGACCTCGACGTGTACAAGTACGCCGGCCGCGACAGCATCATCAAGGAATGCGAAGACAGCCTGCGCCGCCTCGGCACCGACTACATCGACCTCTACCAACAGCACTGGCCCGACGTGACCACCCCAATTGACGAGACGATGGAGGCCGTGAGCCGTCTCATCGAGCAGGGCAAGGTGCGTGCCGCCGGCGTGAGCAACTACTCGGTGGCTCAGATGCAGGAAGCCGAAAAGACGCTGAACATTGTTTCCAACCAGGTACCCTACAGCATGCTGCGCCGCGACATTGAGGCCGACGTGGTGCCGTATTGCGCGGACAATAACAAGGCTATTCTGGTATACAGCCCCTTGCAGTTGGGCCTGCTCACCGGCAAAATGAAGCCCGGCCAGGAGTTCGGCGCTGGCGACCTGCGCAACGGCAACCGCTTTTTCACCCCCGAAAATGTGAAGCGGGTAAACGCCGTGCTCAATAAAATCCGCCCGCTGGCCGAAACCAAAAACGCCACCCTCAGCCAACTCGTGCTGCGCTGGACGCTGGCGCAGCCCGGCATCTCGGTGGCGCTGGTGGGTGCCCGCAACCCCGAGCAGGCCGTGCAGAATGCCCGCGCCATGGACTTCAAGCTGACGTTTGAGGAGGTGGATTTCATCAATAAGCAGCTGCGGGAGCTGGCCCTCGCCACCGCCTAACGCCCCAGCACAGCCCCGCCCGCCGAATCAAACGAGTTGCCCCCGGACCCAAACCAGTTGGGTTCCGGGGGCAACTCGTTTGGTCGGGGCAGCGGGCACATCTTTGCAGGGTTCTTGCTGTTTCGCCCATGTCCCTCCCCTATCGCCGCCTCGTCGTCAAAATCGGCTCTAACGTCCTCACGCAGGACAACGGCCTACCCGACCTTGCCCGCATGGCCCACCTCGTGGACCAGGTTGTGGCGCTGAAAGCCCAGGGCTTGGAAGTCATCGTCGTTTCATCGGGCGCGGTGGCGGCGGGGCGCAGCCTCATCACCGTGCCCGCCCAGGCCGATGCCGTGCGCAGCCGCCAGCTGTTGGCCGCCGTGGGCCAGGTGAAGTTGCTGAGCACCTACGCCGAGCTGCTGGGCACCCACGGCCTGCTCTGCGCCCAGGTGCTGGTGACGAAGGAGGATTTCCGCGACCGCCAGCACTACCTGAACATGCGCAACTGCTTTCAGGAACTATTGCAACAGCAGGTCATTCCCATTGTGAATGAGAACGATGTGATTTCCGTCACGGAACTCATGTTCACGGATAACGACGAGCTGGCCAGCCTCATTGCCGCCCAGCTCGATGCCGATGCGCTCATCATTCTTAGCAACGTGGACGGCATTTTCACCGGCGACCCGCGCCTGCCGGAGTCGAAGCTAATTCGGGAAATTGCGCCGACCGATACCGGTTTTGAACAGTTTATTACGGCGCAGCGCTCGCAGTTCGGGCGGGGCGGCATGCTCACCAAGTGCCACATGGCGCACAAGGTGGCCAAGCTGGGCATCAGCGTGAACATTGCCAACGGCAAAACGGCCGATATTCTGCCCGGCGTGCTGGCCGGCACGGCGCTCAGCACCTGGTTTCGGCCCAGCAAAACGGCTTCGGGCAAAAAGAAGTGGCTGGCCCACGCCCACAGCGCCGTGAAGGCCACCGTGCGCGTGAATGCCGGTGCCCGCGCCGCCCTCAGCACGCCCGGCAAAGCCGTGAGCCTGCTGCCGGTGGGCATTCTGGCCATCGAGGGAGAATTTCAAAAAGGCGATATTGTGCAGCTTGCCGATGAAGCCGGCCACTCGCTGGGCCTCGGCATTGCCGAATACGGCCTGGAGAAGGCCCTGGAGCGTCTGGGCCATCAGCACCAACGCCCTCTGGTACATTACGATTATCTGTTTTTGAACCCTGACATTCAGAGTTAGGAGTTAACGGTTAAGAGTTATGAGTTGCCAGAACGACAGCTCCCAACTCTTAACTGTTAACTCCTAACTCTTAACTCCCCCACCGTGGACCTGAGCCTCCAATTTGAAGCCACCCGGCAGGCCAGCCGTACGCTGGCCGCTTTTGCCCCCGCCGCCACCGATGCCCTGTTGCGCGACCTGGCCGATACGCTGGTGGCCGAAACCAGCTTTCTGCTGGCCGAAAACGCCCGCGACCTGGCCCTGATGCCCGCCACCGACCCGCGCCACGACCGCCTGCGCCTCACGCCCCAGCGCTTGGCCGGCATTGCCACCGACCTGCGCACCGTGGCCGGCCTTCCCTCACCGGTGGGCGAAACCATAAGCCAGAAAACCCTGCCCACTGGCCTGCACCTGAGCAAGGTGCGGGTGCCGCTGGGCTTCATCGGAATTATTTACGAAGCCCGGCCCAACGTCACCATCGACAGCCTGGCGCTGTGCCTGAAAACGGGCAATGCCTGCCTGCTGAAGGGCGGCTCCGACGCCGCGTTTTCCAACGCCGCGCTGCTGGCCGTGGCCGCGCCCGTGCTGGCCCGCCACGGCCTGCCGCCCGCCGTGGCCACGCTGCTGCCGCCCGAGCGCGCCGCCACCGAGGCGCTGCTGCGGGCCGTGGGCTTTGTGGATGTGGTGATTCCGCGCGGCAGCCAAGCACTCATCAGTTACGTGCGGGAAAATGCCCGGGTGCCCGTCATCGAAACCGGGGCCGGCGTGGTGCATACTTTTTTCGACGAAACCGGCGATTTGGCCAGCGGCGCGGCCATCATCGCCAACGCCAAAACCCGCCGCGTGAGCGTGTGTAACGCGCTGGACTGCCTGCTCATCCACGCCCGCCGGCTGGCCGATTTGCCGGTACTGCTGGCCCCACTGGCCGCCGCCGAAGTCCAGCTTTTTGCCGATGCGCCGGCCCACGCCGCGTTGGCCGGGCACTACCCGCCGCTGCTGCTGGCCCACGCCACGGCGGAGCATTTCGGTACCGAATTCCTCTCGTTGAAAATGGCCGTAAAAACCGTGGCCGCACTGCCCGGGGCGTTGGAGCACATCGCCCGGTTTGGCTCAAAACACAGCGAGGCCATTATCTCGGAAGATGCGACCAACCTCGAAACCTTCCTCAATGCCGTGGATGCGGCGGCCGTGTACGCCAACGCCTCCACGGCCTTCACCGATGGCGCGCAGTTTGGGTTGGGGGCCGAAATCGGTATCAGCACCCAGAAGCTGCACGCCCGCGGGCCAATGGGGCTGGAGGAACTAACCAGCTACAAGTGGCTGGTGCGCGGTACCGGGCAAGTCCGAACCACTTAGCAGCACGCCGTGTAGCGCGCAGCGCAGCACGACTGTCAATAATTCTCCCATGACACTCCCCATTCATTTCCGCGCTGTGCTGGAGCCGGGCGGCCCCAGCTTCATGCCCACCCAAACCATTGTGGTGCCGGCCGAGGTGCTCGAAGCCCTTGGCGGCAAGGCGGCGAAGCGCGTCATCGTCGGCATTCGCGGGCACGCGCTGCGGCTGGGCCTGCTGTTGCTGGAAGGCGGCGGGCGCTACCTGATGCTCAACAAAGATGTGTGCTACGCCGTGGGCATCGAGCTGGGTCAGGCGCTGGAAATCAGCATTGAGCCCGACCCAAACCCCGACCATGTGGACCTGCCCGACGAGTTGGCCGAAGCCCTGGCCGCCTGGCCCGAGGCCGAAACCGCCTTCAACCAGTACAGCGGTTCGCACCGCCGCGCCATGGCCCGGCTGGTGGCCGAGGCCAAACAGCGCGAAACCCGTATCCGCCGCGCTGTGACGCTCACGGAGCGGCTGGCGCGCGGGCTGCACCCGTTTCGGGGTGACTAGCCCGCGACGACTAGCGCTTCTCGATGCGCTGCACCGTGCTGCCCACCTTCAGCACGTACAGCCCGGCGGGAATGCCCGTGAGGGAAACCTCCTGGAGCTGCCCGCCCGCCAGGGTTTCGTGCCGCAGCAGCTGGCCCGTCAGGCTGAACAGGCGCACCTCGCAGGGCGCGGCTGCCACGGCGGTCAGGTCCAGGGTGAGGCGGTCGGTGGCGGGGTTGGGGTAGAGGCCGATGGACTCGTAGCCGGCCTTGCGGCTCACGGTTACGACCGGTGAGTATTCGGCGCTGCCATCCAGGTCCACCTGCCGCAGGCGATAGTAGCTCAGGCCGGCCAGGGGCGCGGCATCGGTAGCCGCATACGTAGTGGCGGTGGTCGAATTCCCCTGGGCCGCCACATCGCGCACGGCGGCAAACTCTGCGCCGGTGGCGCTACGCTCTACCACAAACTTGGCGCTGTTGTGCTCCGTGGCCGTGTTCCAGCGCAGCTGCACTGCTCCCTTCACGGCGTCGGCCGTGAACGAAGTGAGCTCAACGGGCAGCGGCCGGAGCGAGCAGAATGTGGTGTTGGCCCCCACGGTGCCGGACGGCACATCGAATCCCGCTTTGGGCTGCGTATCGGTATCACAGAAATCGAGGCGGCCCGTAACCCCGAAGATGCCATAGTTGCGGGTGTAGCCACCGGCCGTAATGCTGCCCCGCAACGGCGCGGCCGGCCCCGAAATCACCCCGCTGCTGTTGTTCGTGAAATTGTCGGATACCGCAATGATGCCGCTATTGTCTACGCGGCCGTAGTTGATAAACTGGCCCGTGACCCGAAATGTGGCTCCACGATTGTTGGTGAGGAGCGAGCCGGTGCTCAGGTCGCTCATGCCGCGGGTCAGCGTCATGGCACCGCTGTTGGTGATGGTGATGGTCGCGTCCATTCGCAGGTAGCTGTCGAGGTTGGCAATGGCCCCGGTGGCGTTGTTGAACGCATTGGGGCCGGGCGTGGGGTAAATAATCCCCTTGTTCCAGATGGCACTGTTGTTCACCACCAGCGAGCCCGAGCCGGAGATAATGGCCGTCCAGGTTCCGCTGGTGTGGTTCACGGTAAGCGGGCCGCTGTAATTTATCTGCGCGGTCCACTGGCCCTGGTTATTAACCGTAATCGGCGCGGTGCTGGTAAAGGTCGGCTCCTCTGACCAGTTGCCGGTGCCAGTATTGGTAATGGTGAAAGTGGCCGCTTTGCCATTGGTTTGCAGATGCCCGCTCCAGCGGCCTTCATTCACCACGGTCAGGTTGCCGGCATTGGTGAGGTCGGGGGTCCAGGTCGCGTTCTGCTTGTTGGCGATAGTGCCCCCCGGCAGGCCCTGAATCTGGGCCGTCCACAACGCATAGTTATTAACGGTGATGGCAGCCTTGAAGTCTTCGCCCACGTAGCCCGTCCAGCTAGCGCCGGCTACCACCGTGGTGCCGCCGTCGCGGCTCCCGTTGTTGATGATGACGGGCGAATTCAGCGTGATATTTTGCGAGGGCACCGCGCCCAGGTTGTTTATCAGCGTGCCGGTAATGCCGGTGTTGACGGTCAGCCTGGCGCTACCTGCGATGGTGCCGTTGTTGATAATCGTCACATTGTTGCCCCTCACCGTCAGCTGACCCGTGTAGCTGACCCCGGTGGTGATGGTGAGCGTCTCGCCTCCCACCAGCACGTAGTCGGCATTGGCATTGGCACCGGTGATAGAAATGGTGCAGATGGAGCACTGCGCCAGAGAAGCCTCGGCACTGGCCACCATAAAAATCAATGTGCCAGCCAATACCGTCAGCGCGTGCGCGAGAGGGCCTTTGACACCAAATAAAGTAGCGTATGATTTTTTCATAACACAAAAAAGAAATAGTAGGAAAAAAGCATTTATAAAGTAAAGCTAAATCATTTTTATTGAATGTAACAACATTCATATTAAATTTAATCATTGCCTGATTTAGTAGTCATTGAAAATGCAGCCTTCGGCCGGCTTTCGCCACAAGGCATAAAAAAAGCCGCCGCTGCAAATGCAGCGACGGCTTAGCTTTTTGGTTGGCCGCACAAGCGGCCCCGGCTTCTAGTCTTTCAGCACGATGCTCACCACTTTGCCGGGCTCATCCACCGTGAACTTGCATTCATCGAAACCGGGCGCGGCCATGGTGGGGCGCACATTGTTGGAGAAAGCATAGGGTTCGGTGGGAATGCCGAGGAAGTTTTTGTCGATTTTATCGTTGTTGTTCAGGTCCTGGGTGATGGCCACGGCCCACTCGCCCTTGGGCAACTCGACCGGCAGCGTGAACCCACCCTTGCTCTGGGGCTTCACCGATTTGGAAAACGCCCATTTGCCGCTTTTCAGGAAGCCTTCGCGGGTGTTGTAGAAATACAGCCGGACGTAGGCCGTGCCGGATACCAGCGACGAAACCACCACCGTGACCGAAGAGGTTTCGGCGGGCGGCGGGGCGGGCACGGCGGCCCCCAAAAAGCTGCTGCCAATCAACAACGAGCAAAGCGATAACACGTTCATAAGCGAATTATTGACGGGTGACGGATGGGAGACAATACGGACCCAACGCCCCTGCTTACGCAAAGGGTTCGATAACAACTGATTTCGCCCAGTCAAATCGGCTCTTCGCCGAGGTTCTGCTACCCTGTACGGCAATACTGCCCAACTTATTCGTTTTCCTGCTATTATTGTGTTCCCACGCCTGCTTACTGTTCCGATGACAACCCGCCGCCTTTTCCCTCTGGCTTTGCTGATGACTTTCGCGCTGGCCAGCTGCGAGAAAGACGAGGCCGCGCTGCCGGCTCAGACTTCCGCGCTGCTGCAAAGCCACTGGCAGCTGACGCAGATTGATGCCATGCCGGTGGTGGCTTCCAGCTACGCCGAAACCAGCAAGGCCTACCTCGAATTTGTAGAACTGGGCACCTGCACCGTGGGCCTGGGGCCGTGCAATAATTTCAGCGGGCGCTATAGCCTGGCGGGCGGCGGACAGGAGCTGCACATCACGCCCCAGATTGCGACCCGCGCCACCTGCCCCGTGCAGGACCTGGAAACGCGCTACCTCGACAACCTGGCCCTGACGGCCCGCTACGAAGTCAGCGGCGACGAACTGCGGCTGTATGATGCCACCGCGCCAGCCCCGCGCCTGCTGTTTCGGCGCACGGCGCAGTAAGCCGGGCAACCTGCGGCCGGCAAAGTAGGTAAGCAGCCTCAATGGTGGGCCACCGTCTGGCCCGCATCTTTACCGCATGGAAGGGTTAACGAAAATTGACGACCTCGGCAAGCCGCGCGTGGTGATTGTGGGCGGCGGCTTCGGCGGCCTGGAGCTGGCCAAGGCCCTGGCCGATGCACCGGTGCAGGTGGTGCTCATCGACAAGCAGAACTACCACGCGTTTCAGCCGCTGCTGTACCAAGTTGCCACGGCCGGGCTGGACGAGGGCGACATCGTGTCGCCGTTTCGTAAAATTCTGAATCAGCAGGAGAATTTCTACTTCCGGCTGGCCGAAGTCACCAGCGTCGACCCCGAGGCGCAGGTGGTGGAAACTAGTATCGGCCTCATCCGCTACGACTTTCTGGTGCTGGCCACCGGGGCTGAGCCCAACTACTTCGGCGATGCCGAGATGGCTAAAAACTCTATCGCCATCAAGAGCGTGGAAGACGCCCTGGAGCTGCGCAACACGGTGCTCTCCAACTTCGAGCAGGCCCTACAACTCGGCGACTATGAGCAACTGAACAGTATGCTGGATTTCGTGATTGTGGGCGGCGGCCCCACGGGCGTGGAAATAGCGGGCGCACTGAGCGAGCTGCGCACCCACGTTTTCCCGAAGGACTACCGCGAAATCGACTTCAAGGAAATGGATATCCACGTAGTGCAGAGCGGGCCCGTGCTGCTGAAAGGGATGTCGGCCAACGCCTCGGCCAAGTCGCTGGAATACCTGAAGAAGCTGGGCGTGCAGGTGTGGCTCGATACGCGGGTGAAGTCTTACGACGGCTACACCGTAACGCTGAACAACGGCCAGCAGCTCATTGCGCGCACCCTGATATGGGCGGCGGGCGTGACCGGCGCGCCCATTGCCGGCCTCAGCGCCGACTGCCTGCTGGCCGGCAACCGCTACCTGGTGGACGGCTACAACCGCGTACACGGCTACGAAAACGTGTTTGCCATCGGTGACATCGCCATCATGAAAACCGAGGCCACCCCCGAGGGCCACCCCATGGTGGCACAGCCCGCCATTCAGCAGGGCGACCACCTGGGCCGCAACCTGAAACGCCAGCTCAACAACCAGCTCATGGAGCCGTTTGTGTACCACGACAAGGGCGCGATGGCCACCATCGGCCGCAACCACGCCGTGGCCGACATCAAGCTCTTCGGCCGCGAATACCACCTCGACGGCTTCATTGCCTGGCTGGCCTGGAGCTTCATCCACGTCATGTCGCTGGTCAGCTTCCGCAACCGCGTGGCCGTGTTTCTGAGCTGGAGCTGGAATTACTTCACCCAGGACAAGGGCCTGCGCTACATCATCGGCAAAACCAAGGCCCCGCTGGTGGAGAAGGATATGGAGGAGAAGGCCATTGTGTAGTGGTTGAATAGAACGGCTTGTACACCCGTCATGCAGAGCGCAGCGAAGCATCTTTATCGCGCAAGTAATTCAATCGAATGAGTTTACTATTGAGGTAAAGATGCTTCGCTGCGCTCTGCATGACGTTCTTTTAACTTCAACGCCACCTCCTCTCCACCCCATGCCCCTCGCCGGTACGCTCAGCATCCTCACCGATATGTTTGCGCCGGCGGTGCTGGTGTCGGCCTGCGCCTCGCTTATCCTCACCACCTCGCAGCGCCTGAGCCGTAGCGTGGAGCGGCAGCGCGAAGTGGCCCGGCTGCTGCATCACCACCAGCGCCACCAACCCGCCCCGGAGCCGGCCGAGCGCACCCACCTCCGGCTGCAATTGTCGTTTGCCATTCGGCGGGCGCGGCTGCTCCAGCAGGCCATGACGGTGCTGCACCTCACGCTGGGCGTGTTCATCGCCAGCATCCTCAGCATCGGCGTGTTCGAGCTCACCCATAGCGCCGCCACCTGGGTGGTGGCCGTGCTCAGCGTGCTGGGGGCCGGGCTGCTGCTCGTAGCCAGCGGGCTGCTCATCCGCGAATCCCGCCTCGCCCTGGCCGATGTGGCGGAAGAAACGGCGTATCTGACGCGGCTGGAGTAGCGAGGGGCATTGGGGGCCAGCATGCTTGCCGGTGTCGAAAGTATTACATAAGTTGAATGTATATATTTGACACCACTCCCGAACCTCATCCCACTAGCCCATGAAACGCCTTGAAAACAAAGTCGCCGTCATCACGGGTGGCAACAGCGGCATTGGCCGGGCCACCGCTGAGGCCTTTTTGGCCGAGGGTGCCCGCGTAGTCATCACCGGCCGCAGCCAGGCCGCCCTCGACCAGGCCGTGGCCGAGTTGGGCCCCAACGCCTACGGCGTGGTATCCGACACCGGTAGCCTGGCCGACATCCGCCAGCTCCCCGCCCTCATTCAGGCCCACGTCGAGGGTGTCGATATTCTGTTCATTAACGCTGGCCTGACCCGGTTTGCGCCGTTGGCCGAAATGACCGAGGAGCTGTTCGACGACACCATGAACACCAATTTCAAGGGGGCCTACTTCACGCTCCAGGCCCTGCTGCCGCTGCTCCGCGACGGCGGCAGCATCATCCTCAACGCCTCCGTGAATGCCCACATCGGCCAGCCAGGCGCTACCGTGTACGCGGCCAGCAAAGCCGCCCTGCTGTCGCTGGCCAAAAACCTGTCGGCCGAGCTGCTGCCCCGCCGCATTCGCGTCAACGCCATCAGTCCCGGCCCGGTGCGCACGCCCCTGCACACGGCCGCCAAGCTGGGCATCAGCCCGGCGCAGCTGGCCGAGATGGACGCGGGCATCATCGCCCACATTCCCATCGGCCGCTACGGCCTAGCCGAGGAAATTGCCAAAGCCGCCCTGTTCTTCGCCTCCGATGATTCCTCCTTCGTGCTGGGGGCCGAGCTCATCGCCGACGGCGGCATGATTACGCTGTGAGCGGCGACCGTTAGCGCAACGCCGCCAGGCCTTCGCAGAAGTAGTGAAAGCTAACCGACTCGTTTCGGGCGGGCATCAGGTGCTGGGCAATGTTTTCGGACCATTCTATTTTGGACTTGCTGGTCAGGTAATACCCGCCTTTTTGCAACACCCGATGCAGGGTTTCCCATGTATCAGTGATGGCGTCGGGGTCGCGGTCCAGCCCTTTAAAATGGTGGGAATGCACCCGTGGATACGCCGCTTGAATGGCTTCGCGGTCGCCCAAAAACCAGGCTTCCAACTCCGAAATTGCCAGCCGGGTCAGTACGCGAAATGGCGCGTTGGCCGGTGCGGTGGTTTTGGTGAGCAGGTGTGCGGCGGCCACCAGTTTTTCCATTTCTGCTTTCGCCTTTCGGCAGTCGGCGTCGGCATCCATCAGCACAACCACCCGCAAATCGGGTTCGTGCGGCATTCGGCTGGCATACGTTTTCAGCAGCGCTGGCAGGCGCATTAGCAGCGCATCTTTTCCCCGGTGCGGCACACAGCGCCACGTATCGGCTGGCAGCAACCGGGGCAATAACTGATTTAACGCGGCTTCGGCCGAAGGCTCTTCCAGCAAAAACTCAACGTGCATTGGAAGCCGGGTTTTGGGGTGCCAAAGGGTCGCCAACGCTGAAGAAATTGCTGGTCCATAAGTAGCCCAGGGGCGAGCCGTCTTCTACCATTTGCTTCACATGCGGGATATCGGCCGTGCGCGTGGCCTGCGTGTAGCCGTCGGCCCCCCGGTGCAGAATCCACACCTGCTCCGGCTCCAGGCCATCGAGCAAAAACGGCGAATGCGTGGCGACCAATAACTGCCGCTTCTCCGTGGCCTTGCCTAATTCTTCGGCCAACCGGGGCAGCAGGCGCGGGTGCAGCTCATTTTCCGGCTCCTCAATACCCAGTAGCCCCGCCGCATCGGGCTCGTACAGCAGCGTGAGCAGCGCCGCCAGCCGCATGGTGCCGTCCGACATATACTGCGCCGGCAGCGGCTTCTCAAATTCGGCATCCCTGAACCGCAGCAGGATTCGCTCATCCGACGTTATTTCCGGCACCACATCGGCTAAGCTCGGCACCCATTTTCGCATTTGCGCCGTGATTTTGGCGAGGGTTTCCGGGTGCCTGGTGTGCAGGTAATAGAGGACGTTGGGCAGGTTGTCGCCGTTGGGCGAGAGCTTTTCGCGCGGGCCGGCGTCGGAATAGCCTTTTAGGTGGTCGTCGGTGAGGTGGATGTAGCGGTAGGAATCAAGCAGTGAAAAAACCCATAACACCTCTTCTCTAATAGTAGATTTTGTGCCTTTTAGATATGGGAGAAATGTATTGCTCTCTAAAGCAAAAAACCTGTCTTCAACACGTGAGGTAGGACCTTCAAATGCGTCATCGTAATTATCAGGAGAATCCCAGTGTTTATTTTTAAACAAGGTAATAGACCTCATATAACCCTCTGGGTCGTCTGGTGAGCCTTCAACAAAATATAACGGATGGTACCTGCCATTTTCAGAAGGCACACATAAGCTTTCCTCTAAAACAAAAGGTTTATCATCCTTCTCAGTGATTTCAATAGTGTAGCGAAGAAATGTGTTGTCTGTAGGATAAGATATTTTTAATTCAAATTCTATACTTCCCTCACTCCCCCGCGTCCGCATTCCCTGAAACCGGTTCCGCTTCTCCCACGCCCCCACCAGATTCCCCCGCACCGCTTCCGCCAGAAAATCCAGCGCATCCAGCACCGTGGATTTGCCGCTGCCGTTTGGCCCAATCAGCACCGTGAGCGGCGTGAGGTCACGAAACTCCACGTCGCGCAGGGCGCGGTAGTTTTTGATGCGCAGATATGTGAGGCGGGGCACGGCCGGAGCCTGGGCGCGGGTAGGCATAAGCAAACGGGTTGGCAGCGGGGGTTTCCGCAAAGTAAGGCCGTAGCCCCGTAGCACGACGACACCCCAACGCCCTGAATGGCGCAAACGCCCCGCCCGCTCCCATTCGCCCTACGCCAGTGTGCTGCTCATCCGCGAGTCGCGCCTCGCCTTGGCCGATGTGGCCGAAGAAACCGAGTACCTGACGCGGCTGGAGTAGCGGGGGAATAAGCTATAATCATTATGCCAAAAATATTAGTATGTTTGGGAAATCATTGTAACTTTAGTAAAATGTATAACAAGTTTGGAGGAGAATGGACCGAGGACAAAATGACTGTCTTCATGAAGTATGTGAAAGCCTTTCTACAAATCATGAAGAACCAGCGCTTTTACAAGCTGCTCTACTTTGATGGATTCGCTGGGTCAGGTAGTATAAGTCAGAATGACGATTTTGAAATAATTCAGGGAGTCGCAACACAAGTATTAAGCATTGACGAACCCAGAGAATTTGATATATACTATTTTGTTGAGAAGAACAAGAAAAATGCCGACCACCTTCGAAATTTGATAAGCCAACGATTCCCAAATAAAAAAGCGTTTGTAGCACAAGATAATTGTAATCAAAAAATAATTGATTTGGCAGATTTTTTAAATAAAAAAGAAAATAAAAACTATCGAGGCCTTGTATTTATTGACCCGTATGGAATGCAGCTTCAATGGGCAGCAGTGCAAGCACTAAAGGGAATAAATGTTGATGTGTGGCTATTATTCCCCTCTGGTATCGGCGTAGGACGACTACTTCGCAGAGATGGAAAAATTGAATCAACTTGGATGAATAGACTAATAGAATTTACTGGCATGACTGAAGAAGACATTATGGCTTATTTCTATAGAACCGAAACAACAAATACACTTTTCGGCGAGGAGTTAACCATATACAAAGAAAAGAAGGCAGTCGAAAGAGCTGTTGAACTGTATAAAAAACGAATACAAGAAGAGAGTCTATTTAAATATGTCTCTGAGTCTTTGGTATTGAAAAACTCTATTGGATTCACTATGTACGACTTTTTCATGTGTACTAATAACCCAATAGCGCTTAAAATAGCTAATGACATCAATAAACTTCATCGCAAATAATTATGGCACAATCGAGCATTGAGTGGACTGAGATGACTTGGAATCCCACCACAGGCTGTACTAAGGTATCCGCTGGCTGTAAGTTCTGCTACGCAGAGGTAATGACCCGCAGGCTACAAGCAATGGGACTAGCGAAATACGCTGATGGATTCAAGGTAAGAACCCATCCTGAAGCTTTGTCAATTCCTTATTCATGGAAAAAGCCCAAAGTTGTTTTTGTCAATTCCATGAGTGACTTATTTCATCCTGAAGTCCCGCTGTCATTTGTAAAGCAGGTCTTCAAAGTCATGAATGACAATCCCAAACATATATTCCAAGTCTTGACAAAGCGTGCAGAACTGCTATTCCAATATAGCCCTGAGTTGCACTGGACAGATAATATCTGGATGGGCGTATCGGTTGAAAGTGAAAAGGTGACCGATAGGATAGAGTTTTTAAGAGCTACAGGTGCGAAGACAAAATTCCTGTCCTGTGAGCCACTAATCGGTCCGTTACATAACCTCAACCTTAATAACATCCATTGGGTAATTGTGGGTGGCGAATCAGGTAATGGAAACATTCGTGTAATGCAGGAAGATTGGGTATTGGACATCAAGGACCAGTGCCGAGCGCAAGGCGTACCCTTTTTCTTTAAGCAATGGGGCGGTAAAAACAAGAAGTTGACCGGCCGCCTTCTGTTAGGTGAAACTTATAGTGAAATGCCTGTTCACGCCTGATGCGTAAGGCCAGTAAGCAAGGGGGCATTTTCAAGTAACTCCATTCTCCCGAATCCTCCCTACCTTCCCACACCCTTCTCCACCATAATCCCACCCCTAACCCCCATTCTACCCGCTGCCACCGGGATGCTCCATTCCCCGACCGTCGTGCTCTCCGACCCCGCTACCGTGCTTGCCAGCCCGGCGGGGAGGCTAACCGACCCGGCAACATGACATGACGTCACGGCAATGATGCTCGCCACCTCGGCAACATGACATGACGTCACTGCCGCCATGCATGTCACCTCCGCTGCTATCGTAGCCAGCCCGGCCGGGGTGCTTGTCGGCTCCGCAGCATCGTTCGCGGCGGCGGCCGGCATTGTTGTCGGCCCGGCCGGCATTGGGCGGGCGGTTTCTTTCCTTGTTTTTTCCATTTTCACCATTCACCGATTACCCGCATGAATGATAAGCAACGGGCCAAACTGGCCATGTTCCAAACCACGCTGCTGGTGCTGAAGGCCCACGCCGCCACCTACGCCGCCAACAAGGCCCTGACGGCCGCCGTGGCCACCTTCCAGACCGAAGTCGACATCCTCGACCCCGAGCACCAGGCCCAGCGGCCCGAGTCGGGCGGCCTCACCGCCGTGAAGAAGAAAACCCGCCTGCGCGTGGCCGCCGCTGCCCACAACATCGGGGCCGCCCTTTTCGCCTTCGCCGCCGACCCCGCCCACGAAGACCTGCCCCTGCAAGCCGCCGTCGACTACACCCAGCGCACCCTGGAGCGCAAGTCCGACGCCGACCTCGTGCGCCTCGCCCGCCTCATCTTCGACAAAGGCACCGAGCACGCCAAAGACCTTATCGACCTCGACATCGCCGCCCTGGACCTCACCGAGCTGCGCGACGCCCTCACCCAGTTCAAGACCGAACAGGCCGCCCCCCGTGCCGCCCGCTCCGAAGCCGCCGCCGACACCAAGGAGCTGGACCGCTACTTCCGCGAAGCCCAGGCCCTGCTCGTCACCCAAATCGACCGCCAGGTGGCCCGCTACGAAACTCGGGCTTCCGAATTCTTCGCCGCCTACCAGTCGGCCCGCAAGCCCAACGCCACGGGCGGCCGCAGCAAAAAGAAGATGTCAGCAAAGGCATAGCGGGGTTTGCAGGCCAAGGCGAGAGCCGGACCAGAACCCCAAAGGCCGTCATGCTGAGCGCAGCCGAAGCATCTCTACCGCAGTAGTAATCCAATCGAATGGTTTACCTGCACGGTAGAGATGCTTCGGCTGCGCTCAGCATGACGGCCTTTTTTGATGGGCTGTTATTCCCTATTCCCCGCCCGCAACTGCGCCGCGCCGTAGCTTACGGACCGCAAAAGCCCTCCGCCCCCATGTCCGACCTCACCGTTTCCTTTATCCAGACCGCGCTGCACTGGCACGATGCCGCCGCCAACCGCGCCGCCTTCGACCAGTTTCTGGCCCAGCAAACCATCCCGGCCGATATCATCGTGCTGCCCGAGATGTTCACCACCGGCTTCAGCATGGAGGCCGCCGCCCAGGCCGAAACAATGCAGGGCGAAACCGTGGCCTGGATGCGCCGCCGCGCCGCCGACCACGATGCCGTCATCACCGGCAGCGTCATCATCGAGGAAGACGGCCACTTCTACAACCGCCTGCTCTGGGTGCGCCCCGACGGCACCCTGAGTTGCTACGACAAGCGCCACCTCTTTACGCTGGCCGGCGAGCAGCACACCTACACCCCCGGCCAGGAGCGCCTGGTGGAGGACTGGCGCGGCTGGCGCATCTGCCCGCTGGTGTGCTACGACTTGCGCTTCCCAGTCTGGAGCCGCAACCAGCCCACCGCGCCCTACGACCTGCTGCTGTACGTGGCCAACTGGCCCGCCGTGCGCCGCACCGCCTGGCGCACGCTACTCCGCGCCCGCGCCATCGAGAACGTAGCCTGCGCCCTGGGCGTAAACCGCATCGGCGAGGACGGCCAGGGCCACGCCTACTCCGGCGACTCGGCCCTGCTTGATGCCAAAGGCGGTTATTTAGTAGAAGCCCACGACCAGAACGGCATTTTCACTCACACGCTGAGCCGGGCCGAGCTGGATGATTTCCGCGCCAAGTTCACCGCGTTGAATGAAGGGGACGCGTTTGAGCTGCTGGGGTAGCGCCTTTGTTCAAAATGCTTATTTAGCTTTCCCGCAGGGTGCGCAGTGAAAAAGGGCAGTGTTTCGCAGTGTTTTCCATTGGACGACACTGCGAAACACTGCTCTTTTTCACTGCGCACCCTGCGGGAAATTTCGGCTGAACAGCCCTTACCGCACCAGCAGGCGCTGCACGGCGGCGGCACCGTCCGTTCCTTCGGCGCGCACGAGGTACACGCCGGCGGCCAGGCCGGTAAGCGTAAGCGCGTGGCGGCGCTGGGCCGCATCGGCGGCCAGCACCACGCGGCCCGTGAGGTCGAGCACCGAAATGCGGGTGGGCAGCGCGGTTTCGACGGTGGCCATGGCGGTGGCGGGGTTGGGGTAGATGCTCAGGGCCAGGGCGCGGGCAGCCTCGGTGCGGGTGGCCGTGACGGTGCGGTTGCGGGTACCGTAGCTCAGCAGGCCGCCGGCCTCGGTGCCCACGAAAAGCTCGGGCGCGCCGTCGCCGTTGAGGTCGTTGGCGGCCAGGCCGTAGTGCGAGTAGTCGCCCAGGCCCAGGCGGGTGGGCTCGTAGAGCGTGGTGAGGGGGTTGTACTGCAAATCGGTGCGCTCCGCGAACAGGGCCGGCGTCTGATTGCGGTAATCGGAGAACAGACGCAGGTAGCCGGTGGCATCGGCCGTGAGCAGGTCGGGGCGGCCGTCACCGTCGAAGTCGGCCACGGTGGGGCTCAGGTTGGACGGCCGGTCGCCCGAGGCGGTGCGGATGTGGCCGTAGTCGTTGTTCACCAACACGAAAGCGCTATCCAACGGCCCCCGGCCGCGGTTGCGGAAGTAGCGCAGGGCCATGCCCGGCTCGCGCACCTCGTTGGTACCGACGAGCAGGTCGACATAGCCATCGTTATCCACATCGGTGAAGCAGGGCATATCGTCCTTCGCGTAGGGCAGCAGGCCGGTGCCGGTAGTAGCACCCTGCGGCTTGAAGTTGATGGCATTGGCCGCGCTGAAGGCCACGGGCTGGCCGGCGGCGGCCGTGTTCAAAATGTAGTAGAGGATGTTGGCTCCCCGGTCCCAGGCGGCGTAGGCCAGGTCGAGGGCTCCGTCGCGGTTCAGGTCCACGAGCACGGGCTTGAGGCCTTCCAGGCGCAGAGCGGCCAAGCCCAGGTAGTCGCTGGTCACGAACTGGAACACCGGCCGGGCACGGGTGCCCACGTTGTGGTAGTAGGTGAGATTGGCGCGGTACACGTTGTTCACGCGGTCGGCCCGGTTGCCGATGAGCATATCGGGCAGGCCGTCGCCGTCGATGTCGCCGAAGGCAGGCGCGGCCCCCTCGCTCACGTCAATCATGTCGTTTTGCAGAAACCCGGCCGGTTGGTTGGTATAAACCGGCGCGCCGCTGGCCACCGAGTTGGTGAACAGCTGCACGTTATTACGCATGCTCACCAGGTCCGACACGTTGTTGAGCATGTTGGGGGCCACCACCAAATCCAGCTTGCCATCGAAGTTGGCATCGAACTGATAGCCGGCCGGAAACACCGGCACCCGCGCCGGCGCAGCCGCCGACGGAAAGCTGGCGCTGATGCCGGCCTGCGTAATAACGGGCACCGCCGTAGTGCCCAGATTGAGCAAACGAGCCAGCTCGGGGCAGTTGTCGCGGCCGTCGAGCAGGTCCTGGTCGCCGTCGCCGTCGAGGTCCACCAGCAGCAGGCTGTGGCCGCCGGTGTGGGTGGGTTTGGCGGCCGTGAAGCACTGCTGGCCGTTAAGCTTGAACTCGGCACAACCGCCGCAGGCTTGAAAATCGCCCCAATGGTCGGTGGTGAGTGTGAAGGTGAGGGCGCTACCGCAGGTGCCGGGGCTGGTGTTGATGTACTGCTCGATGAACGACGCGCTGATGAAATCATACGTCATGATGTCGAGCTTGCCGTCGCCGTTCACATCCTGAATGGCCGGCAGGTTGTAGCCGCCGATGGTGAGGTTGGCGGAGCCCGTGAAGTTGCCGGTGAAGCGAATCTGGTTGGTGGCTAGGGCGAAGTTGGGCCGGCCATTCACCAAAGCATTACGAAACACCCGGATTTCGCCTCCGTTGATGTAAGTGAACAAATCGGGGCGGCCGTCGCAGTCATAGTCGCGCAGCAAGGCCCAGCCGCGCAGGTCGGTGGGGAACAGGCTTTCGTACTGCGGGGCGTACTGCCAGCGGCGGCCGTTGGGGGCGGTGGGCGCGGCCACGCTCAGGAAAGTGTAGCAGCGGCTGCTTTCGTGGTCGAAGGCGAACAGGTCCGGCTGCCCGTCGTTGTTCAGGTCGATGGTGCTAAACTGGGGCGTGTTGAAGCCACCGGCCCAGGCATTGCGGAGGGTATCGGTGCCCTGCACTACTTTGGCCGTGGCCCGGCTTTCAAACCCAAAGGCCGCACTGCCCGACTGCGCCCGGGCCACCCCGGAAAAAGCCAGCGAAGCCAGCACCAACGCGTAAAAACGATTCATCAGCAAGGGAGGAGCTACAGGTGAAAAAGGATGCGCGGGGCGCGGTATAAAAATCACGCCCACCTTTGCAGCAAGTTACACCCGGTTTGCTTTTCCAGCTCAACAGTATGTTGCTCTATTCCCGTTATTTGGCCGCCGGCGGCCTCGTCAGCACCGATTCGCGCCAGCCCCAGCCCGGCACCCTGTTCTTCGCCCTGAATGGCCCCAGCTTTCGCGGGGCCGACTTTGCCCCGCAGGCGCTGGCCGCCGGTGCCAGCCATGCCGTGGTCAATGATGTGCTGCTGGCCGCCTCCGACCCCATCCACTACACCTACGCGCCCGACCCGCTGGTGGCGTTGCAGGAGCTGGCGCGGCACCACCGCCGGCAGTTCCGCATCCCGGTGCTGGCCATCACGGGCTCCAACGGCAAAACCACTACCAAAGAGCTGCTCACGGCCGTGCTGGCGCAGCAATTCAAGGTGCTGGCCACGATAGGAAACCTCAACAACCACATCGGCGTGCCGCTCACGCTGCTGCGCCTGCGCACCGGCGAGCACGACTTTGCCGTGATTGAGATGGGGGCCAACCACCGGGGCGAAATCGCGGCCTACTGCGAATGGGCCGAGCCCACGCACGGCCTCATCACCAACATCGGCAAGGCCCACCTCGAAGGCTTTGGCGGGGCCGAGGGTGTGGCCTTGGGCAAAGGCGAGCTGTTCGACTACCTGACCCGCACCGGCGGCACGGCCTTCGTGAACACGCTGGACCCGCGCCTGCCCAGCCTGGCCGCGCAGGTGCCCGTCACCCGTACCTACCCCCGCGTGATGGATAACTACCCGGCCACGCTGCTCTCGGCCGCGCCGGCCGTGGCCCTGCGCCTCGGCGACAACACCGAAGTGGTGGCTCAGCTCACCGGCGACTACAACTTCCCGAACTTGGCCGCTGCCGCCGCTGTGGGCCAGTATTTCGGGATTCCGACCGGTAAAATCGCCGCCGCCCTGGCCGGCTACAATCCGCAGAACAACCGCTCGCAGCTGGTACGCACCGCCGCCGGCAACGAGTTAGTGCTCGATGCCTACAACGCCAACCCCAGCAGCATGGGCGCGGCCCTGCGCAGCTTCGCGGCCCGCCCGGTAGGAGCGGCCGGCCAAACCAAGCTGGTAGTGCTGGGCGACATGTTTGAGCTGGGCGACGAGAGCGCCGCCGAACACCGCAACCTCGGCCAGCTGCTGGCGGAGCTGCAATTGCCGCAGGTGCTGCTCATTGGCCCGGAAATGGCGCGGGCGGCGGCGCTGGCCGGTTCAGCCCAACATTTCGCCACCAAAGCCGAAGCGGCCGAATGGCTGCACGCCAACCCCGTGCGCGGCCGGCAGGTGCTGGTGAAAGGCAGCCGCGGCATGGCCCTGGAAACGCTGGTGGAGCTGCTTTAGGCAATGGGTGAATGGATGAATGAGCGAATGACCCTTGCCACATTCACCCATTCAATTCATTCACCCATTGAATCAGAACGGGCTCACGAAATCCTTGAATGCCGGCAGCTCATTGTCCTTGCCTGATACGAGCGGGTGGACTTCGGTGCCCCAGTTGATTGCCAGGTCGGCATCGTCCCAGCGCAGGCCGCCTTCGGTAGCGGGGGCGTAGTAGTCGGAGCACTTGTAGATAAAGATGGTATTGTCTTCCAGAGCCATGAAGCCGTGGGCAAAGCCGGCCGGAATGTAAAGCATATTAGCCCGCTCGGCCGACAGCTCCACCATCTGGTGCTGGCCGTAGGTGGGCGAAGCCGGCCGCAAATCCACGGCCACGTCAAGGGCGCGGCCCTGACCCACGCGCACCAGCTTGGCCTGGGCGTGGGGCGGGCGCTGGAAATGCAGGCCCCGCAGCACGCCTTTTTTGGAGTTCGACTGGTTGTCCTGCACCCACTGGGCGGCGGCCCCGGCCTCGGCCATGAGGCGCTCGCAGAAGGTTTCGAAGAACACACCCCGGTCGTCGGCGAACACGCGGGGGGTAAACTCAATCAGGCCAGCAATTGGGAACGTTTTGACTTCCATTAGAACAAAGGTAGAAGATTGGGGAGGATGGTTTGGTGCGGTTGAGCAGTAAAAAGAACGGTCATGCTGAGCTTGTCGAAGCATCTCTACCGCAGAAGTAAACCAATCAATTGGATTGCATTGAGCGGTAGAGATGCTTCGATAAGCTCAGCATGACCGTTCTTTTGCTTCTTCCTCAGTTACTTCCGTTGCACTGCCGCCACGGCGGCAATGTACTTATCGAGCACCAGCCGCTCATCAAACTTGGTTTCGGCCAGGTAGCGGCTGTTCTGGCCCATACCCTGCAGGTCGGCGTCGGGTAGGCGCAGCACTTGCAGCATTTTGGCGGCCAGGTCCTCGCCGCTGCGCACCTGGCAGAGGTAGCCGTTGCGGCCGTCGACCACGGTTTCGCGGCAGCCGGGTACGTCGGTGGTCACGATGGGCTTGCCCACGGCCGCCGCTTCGAGTAGGGTTTTGGGGGTGCCTTCGCGGTAGCTGGGCAGCACCACGCAGTCGGCTTTGTGCAGGTGGGCGGCCACATCGTCGGAGCGGCCCAAGTATTCGATGTCGCCGCTCAGCAGCCACTCCTCAAACGTGGCACGGGGCACGCCCACGCCGCCGGCCTCATCGAGGCCGCCCAGCAGCTGAATGCGGGTGCCGGGCACGGCCTGCCGGATGATTTTGGCGGCCTCAAAGTATTCGACCACGCCCTTCTCATAGAGGACCCGCGCCACCATCAGGAACACGAACGGGGTTTGGCGCACGAACCCGGCGGCGGGCCGAAACCTGATGGTATCGACGCCGGAGCCGGGCAGCAGGTCGGTGATGCCACGCTTCACCAGGCCATTGTCCAGGAATAGCTGCCGGTCGTCGCCGTTCTGGAAAAACACCTTGGCCGGGAAGCGGAACGCGAAGCGGTAGAGCCCCAACGCCACCTTGCTCACGAAGTTTTTGATGATGAACACCGTGCCCAGCCCGCTCACGTTGTTGATGCTGGGAATGCCCGCGATGCGCGCCGCGATGCTGCCGTAGATGTTGGGCTTGATGGTGTAGTGCAGCACCACGTCGGGCCGCTCGCGCCGGTAGATGCGGTAGAAGCGCCGCGTGAGGGCGGCATCCTTCACGGGATTGGTGCCCTTGTTCTCCATCAGAATGGGCACGAAGCGGCAGCCCAGCTCAGTTTCGAGGCGCGCCGAATAGTCATCGGGCGGGGCAATGGCCAGCACTTCGTGGCCGGCAGCCTGCAAGGCGCGCACAAGGCTGGCGCGGAAATTCCAAATGTTCCAGCTGGTGTTGATGACGATGGCGACGCGCAAGACGGTGAGGGGTAAGGGGTGAAATAGTGAGTTCGGGGGCAAAGGTCGGCCTTACGGATTTTACCCGCACCCGTTTATCCAGACGCTCACAATTTCACCATCTCACTATTTCACCAAATACACCGGTACTTTGTGGGCTCCTTGCGTGTTGTGCTGGCCATGAATCTTCGACTTTTCGCTTTTTTGCTGCTCCCGCTTCTACTGCCGCAAGTAGCTGCGGCCGCGCCGCCGGCGCTGCCGGGCCAGGCCATTTTCCAGAAAAACTGCGTGCGCTGCCACGGCACCAACGGCAAGCGCGGCCTCAACGGCGCGCACGACCTCACCAAGAGCAACCTCAACGAGTTTGGCCGCACCTACCTCGTCACCAACGGCATGGGCAAGATGCCGGCTTTCGGCAAGATGCTCACCCCGGCGCAGGTGCAGCAGGTAGTGGCCTATTCGCTTACTTTGAAGTAGTGAGCAGTTGAGTTCACATCTGTCATGCTGAGCGCAGCCGAAGCATCTCTACCGCGCAACTAATTCAATCGAACTAACGAAGCAGTAGAGATGCTTCGACCGCGCTCAGCATGACGTTCTTTTTGGCTGGATTTGCGTTTACAGTCGAATCCACTCCCCATCCAGCCCATTCAATACTGAAACAATAAAATCCCATGGCAAATACCCAATCTGGCGGCCGCAAGCCCGGCAACAGCACCCGCCACGTCGGCGCCGTCGATGGCGTGAAAGGCCGCGCCGGCCGCATTCTGCTGAAGGCGACCGATAACGGCACCTACGAAACCGCCAAGGAGCACGAAACCGCGGTACTCATCTCGGTGCCCCCGCGCCGGCAGTCCGAAGCCCAGACCACCGAATACCTCGACGAGCTGGCGTTTCTGATTGAAACAGCCGGCGCGACCGCCACCAAGCGCTTCGTGCAGCGGCTCGAAAAGCCCGACATTCGCACCTACGTGGGCGAGGGCAAACTGGCCGAAATCAAGGCCTACGTGCAGCACGAAGGCACCAGTATGGTTGTGTTCGATGATGACCTGTCGCCGTCCCAACTGCGCAACCTGGAGGCCGAGTTGCTGGTGAAAATTGTGGACCGCTCGCTGCTCATTCTGGATATTTTCGCGCTGCGGGCCAAGTCGGCCACCTCGCGCACGCAGGTCGAGCTGGCACAGTATCAGTATTTACTGCCCCGCCTCACCGGCCTCTGGACTCACCTGGACAAGCAGCGTGGTGGCGTGGGCATGAAAGGCCCCGGTGAAACGGAAATCGAAACTGACCGCCGCATCGTGCGCGACCGGATTGCCTTTCTGAAGGAGAAACTCGAAGACCTCGACAAGCAGAGCCACACCCAGCGCAAATCGCGCGGCGGCAACATCCGGGTGGCGTTGGTGGGCTACACCAACGTGGGTAAAAGCACGCTGATGAACGTGCTGGGCAAGGCCGACGTGTTTGCCGAAAACAAGCTGTTTGCCACCGTGGACGCCACCACCCGCAAAGTCGTGCTCGAAAACACGCCATTTTTGCTCTCTGACACGGTTGGGTTTATCCGCAAGCTGCCCACCAGGCTCATCGAGAGCTTCAAGAGCACGCTCGATGAAATCCGCGAAGCCGATTTGCTGCTGCACGTCGTGGATATCTCGCACCCCAATTTCGAGGAGCAGATTCAGGTAGTGAACGATACACTGGTCGACATCGGCGCGGCCGACAAACCCACGCTGCTGGTGTTCAACAAAATCGACCAGTACAAGCACGACGACGTGGAGCACGACCCCTTCGGCGAAGTGCTGGATGCCGAGGACGACGGCACCGCGCCGCGCCCGCCGCTGGCGCAGCTGCAAGCCACCTACATGGCCAAGCTGCACGACCCGGTGGTGTTCATCTCGGCCCAGGACCGCACCAACATGGAGGAGCTGCGCGAATTGCTGGGCAAGCGCGTGGCGGCCCTGCACCAGCAGCGCTACCCCTACCAGGCCAACACCTGGGCCAGCGAATAGCCCAAGCGGCCCGGCGGCATTATCAAATTGTTGCCGGCCCGCTTGGGCATGAACGTTACGTGAATATTATCGTAAGGGCGAAGGCCGGGCTATATCAGGCCTGGCCTTTTCTGTTATGATTCAGGTCCGTTTTCTTCGTTTGGGTGCTCTGCTGCTGCTGGGCTTAGGCCGGGTGGCCGCGCAGGATATTCCCGTGTACCCGCCGCCCGCGCCGCTCGACACGACGGGCGTGGGCCGCACCGATGGCCAGACGTTTGCCAACTCGCAGGTGGTGGGCATGGGACCAAGCAAGGGCCTGATTGTGAAATACGAGCGGATTCCGAGCAACTTCAGCCTTAAAAGCACGGCCGTGGGCGGGGTGGGCGACTACAACACCACCGTCAGCAAAAACGCCAACCTCGTCATTAAGGCTTACGCGCCGCTGCTCAACCACCCGCACCTCAAGCTCATTCTGGGCCTGAACTACGACCGGCAGGAATTCCAGTTCAGCACGCCCGCTACCACCGACCAGTACGGGCTGTACAGCAACATCGAGAACAAGGGCCTGAGCGTGATTGGGGCGCAGCTGGCCGTGATTCGGCCCGTGGACGCGGTGCATTGGTACCTCTTCCGCACCAAAACCGAGCTCAACGGCGACTATAATTCCGGCGAGCTGAACGTGGGAGACTACCTCAAGGTCACCTCCGAGTTTATCTACGGCTGGAAGCGCAGCCCCACCTTTGCCTGGGGCATCGGGGCGCAGCTGGGCTACAACCTGGGCCGCCAGAGCATCTATCCGGTGCTGGTGTACAACCGCACGTTTAACCCGCGCTGGGGCGTAGAGGCGCTGTTTCCGGCCCGGGTGCTGGTGCGGCGCAACCTCTCGCCTAGTTCGCTGCTGTTTGCCGGCTACGAGGTGGCCAGCAACAACTACAACCTCAAGCTGCGCAACGCCTTCGCCTCGCCCAACAACCCCAGAGTCACCTCGCTGGA
Organism: Hymenobacter sp. UYAg731; assembly: GCF_054061335.1. NCBI lineage: Bacteria > Pseudomonadati > Bacteroidota > Cytophagia > Cytophagales > Hymenobacteraceae > Hymenobacter > Hymenobacter sp. UYAg731. The sequence goes on from NZ_JBSSEC010000002.1 coordinate 230,961, forward strand.
ACTGCGCCAGATTGACCTGAAATTCCGCTTGCGCTACGAGCATGAGCTGCTGTCCTTCCTCTGGACGGGCATCGAGGCCGGCTACCGCTACAACTACCAGTTCAACGCCTTCGACCGCACCAACAGCACCCGCGACCGCCTCATCGACAGCCAGCTTGGCGGCACGCCCTACGCCAGCCTGGACCTGTTCATCGTGCCGCCCAAAAAGCTGCTGCAAAAGGCCCAGCGCAGCCGGAAATAGGGATAAAAGAAGTAGGGTGCGGGGCCGGCCCCCGCCCGTCGTTGAACGCCCCATTCGGAACCGTTCAACGACGGGCGGAGGCCGGCCTCGCACCCTACTTGTATCTGTTACCTAAATACCGAAGTTGTACACGGCCTTCAGGTAGAGGAAAGCGCCGTTGAAGCCCATTTGCACGGGAGCGTAGGCGTACACGTCGCGGTTGGTGGGGAAAGGCGACGGGTAACCGAAACGGTTCTGGAAAAACCGCTCGAACTCGCTGCGGCTAGTGAAGCCGCCGGGTGCCACCCCGTTGGAAGCGGCTTCGTCGATGGTGTTAGGCTTCACGTTGAACAGGTTCTGCGCACCCAAGGTTAGCGTCAGCGCTTTCGCAGGCTGGTAGCTCACGAGCAAATCGGTAACTGTGCGGGGCTTGAACACCAGCAGGTAGCCGCCGAAATTGTACACAGTCGGGTCGGGGGCCACGTCGTAATACTTCACTTCGCCGAAGTAGGTATTGCGCAGGCCCACCCCAAATTTACCGAGGTTGTAGTTCACGCCGAGCAGAATTTTGCTGGCCGGGTTGCCGGTTTCAATGAGCGAAAGCTGACTCGGGTCGATGTAGTTGGTGGTCGGGTCGTCGTCGTCCTGCAGGCGGCGGAAGTTGGCCGGAATATTTTGCCGCAAAGTGCGGGTGTTAGCAAAGTTGGCGGCAGCGGTGACAGCTACTTGGCCGCGGCCAAGGGCATGGCGGTAGTTGGCCACCAAATCGAGGCCCCGGGTGCGGGTATCTACGTCATTCGTAAAAAATCGGGCCGCGTCCACCCGGGCCGTGGTGAAATCCTGCTTCAGTTGCGGGTTGAAGTCGAAGGACTCCTTCTTCAGCAGGCCAGACAGGGTGATGCGGTCGTTTATTTCAATCTGGTATACGTCGGCCGTGAGCGAGAACGCAGGTGAGGGCGTCAGCACCAAGCCGGCGCTGTAGTTAATAGATTTCTCGGCGAATAGCTCCGGAATACCCACAGCTATACGCAACGGGTCCTGGTTGTTGAAGATGCCGTTGTAGGTCACGCCGCCCACGCCCGGGCGCTGAGTAACCTGGCGGTAGAGCACCTGCTGCAGCGACGGTGCCCGAAAGCCCGTGTTGAAAGCTCCCCGCACGGCCAGAAAATCCGTCACCTTCAGGCGCGTCGTCGCCTTGTAAATAAAGGCCGAGCCGAAGGTGGAATAGTTCTCGTAGCGGAGCGCGCCGCTCACGCTCCAGCGCTTGGTTACGTCAGCTTCCACATCGAGAAAAGCGCCCACGTTGGTGCGGCTTCCCACTACCGCCGAAGCCTGGCCGAAACCGCTGAAACCCTGCGCCCCCTGCTGGGCCAACGAGTTGTTGTCGTACTCGGCCTCGGCGCGTTCGTCGCCGCGCATGATTTCGTAGCGGTCGGCCCGGAACTCGCCGCCGAAAGCCACGTTGGTACCGGCCAGCACTTTGTCAAAAAAGCGGTTGGCCGTGGCGTTGGTCACGTTTTGCAGAAACTGGAAGCCCCCGGCGTTGGCAAACACAGTGGGCGATTCCGACCCCAGCGACGCATTCACCGTGTTGGCCAGGTCGTAGGTCATCCGGTTGTAGCCGGTGGTGTTGCTCAGGTCCAAGGTCCAATGGTTAGGACCGCTGCGGCCCAGCACCACGCCCACCGTGCCCGCGCCGTCGTGGATGCGGGTGTTCACCTCGGGCTGGTAGCCATATGGGAACAACTCCTTCACCACCTCATTGGGCTGGGTGGCGGGCAGCACCCACGGCGTGTTGGCCTGCCCCCGGCGGAAGTTGTAGCTGCCAAAACCGTAGAACGCCAAGGCGTCTGACACCTCAACCCGGCCATTGAACAAGCCGCGCACGTTGCGCACGCGGGCATCGCCGTTGTGCTGCTCGAAGTCCTTATAAGTCTTGCCGGCGGCGGCCAGCGCGGCCTGCTCCGCCGCCGGGTTGTTGGCCACGAACACGGGGCTCACCAGCGGGTCGCGGGCGTAGCCGCGGGTGGTGCGGTCGCGGTAGTCGGCGTCGGCGGTCAGGTTCAAAAAGCCTTTCTGTCCCAGGCGGAAACCTTTGTTCACGCCCAGCAGCGTAGCCAGGCCGTCACCTTCCGAGGTGATGCCCGAGCTCAGCAGCACGCTGCCGCCGTGGTTGTCGCTCTTCAGGTTGATGTTCATTACGCCGGCAATGGCATCGGAGCCGTACTGGGCCGCGGCTCCATCGCGCAGCACTTCCACGCGCTCCACCCCCAGGCTGGATAGCGTGTTGAGGTCGGTACCCACGCTGCCCAGACCGCGGTTGCTCAGCAGGTTTACCAAGGCGGTGGTGTGGCGGCGCTTGCCGTTCACGAGCACCAGCATCTGGTCGGTGCCCAAGCCGCGCAGGCTGACCGGGTCCACGTGGTCGGAGCCGCCGGCCCCCGTCTGGCGCGTCGAGTTAAAAGCCGCCACGGTGTATTGCAGCAGTTGGGTGAGGTCAGTTTGGGGCACGGTACGCACCAGCTCGCTCATTTCCACCACGTCAACCGGCACCGCCGATTCCAGGGCGGTGCGGTCACTGCGGCGGGTACCTACGGCCACTGTTTCGGGGTTCAGCGTCACGGTGAGCACAGTGGCTTCGCCGGCTTTCAGAAATACGTTGGTGATGTTCTGAACCCGAAAGCCGGGCTGCTGCACCTGCACCACGTAGGGCCCACCGGACACCAGCCCGGCAATGGTGAACGTGCCCGTCTGGCTGGCTAGCACCGTGCGGCGCTGGCTGGTAGCCAGCGAGATGATGGACACCGATGTATTGGGCTGTACCTGCCCTTGGGCAGAGGTAACCTGCCCAGTCAGGCTCGACGAGCTGCCGGCGGAGGTGGCCCCGGCGCTTTCGTTCGGGGTAGCAGGGGTTTGCGCCTGGGCAGTGGCTGGCAGCAGCGCTGGACTCAACGAAATGCCTAGTAAAAGGCAACGCAGGGTAAAATTATTCATGCAAAAACTTGGGAGGAAGAAAATTATTAAAAAATTAAATTTTAAGAAGAAAGCAAAGAATAGTGCAAGCGGCCAGCCGTATTTTCACGCGGCAGTAAGTCAGAATAATCTTATTTCCCTGTTAAGGACAACAAGTTGAATGGCTGCTACTGTCCAGATAAAGTTTCATTTCACTGGCTGGTAATTCGGCCCAACTATTTATCCCAAATTGGGAAAAGGACTGATTTTTGTTACAAATGATGGAAATATAAGTCCCTATTGTGGAATATTACCGTAAACCTTTTTCTTTTGTTAAAGTTATGGCCGCAATAACTTAAACCAACTTAATTTTTTCTTCAAGTTAAATTTACTTACTCATAATGAAAAAGTCCTACATTTTCTTTTTAGCATCCGCATTGAGCCTCTTCACTGCTTGCAGCAAAAAAGATGACACCACCCCCACCACCAACACCACCACCGAATTGACGGCCACCGTCAACGGTGCTCAGCAGGTGCCAGCCAACAATTCCACGGCCACGGGCACCTTCACGGGCGTGTACACCAGCAGCAACAAGCAGCTTTCGTACGTGGTCACATACCAGGGCCTCACGCCTAGCGTCGCGCATATCCACTCGGGTGCGGCCGGGGTTTCCGGCCCCGTGGCCATTCCCTTCGCCACTCTGACTTCGCCCATCACCGGTACGGTAACCCTCACCGACGACCAAGCTTCTCAATTGCTCAGCAACGGTATGTATGTGAACATTCACACCGCCGGCACCTACAGCAACGGCGAGATTCGGGGCGACATCAAAAAGAAGTAATCCGCCGGGCCAGCTGCGCAGCCTAAAGCCGCTGGCATAACGTCTGCGTTGAAACCACAAAAAGGCCCGCTATCAGCATAGCGGGCCTTTTTATGTGAGTACGTGCTTGAGCCGTGCTACTTCCGCTGGCGGCGCTTCTGGCCCTTCAGCCACGCGTAGGTGGCTTCCTGGGCACGCAAGGGCTTCTCGCCTTCGGCTGCCGGGATAAACCCATTCTCGAAATCGCGGGCCTTCACGTTGTCGTGGCGCTGGAAATCGAGCAGGTGCCGCACTTCGGCCCGCAGGCTTTCGTCGAGGATGGGGAAGGCCACTTCCACGCGGCGGTCGAGGTTGCGCGTCATCCAGTCGGCAGACGAGACGTAGACTTTTTCTTCGCCGCCGTGGCCGAATACGTACACGCGGCTGTGCTCCAGGAACCGGTCGATGAGGCCGCGCTGGCGGATGTTTTCGCTGAAGCCGGGCTGGCCCGGCACCAGCCGGCCAATGCCGCGCACGATGAGTTCGACGCGCACGCCGGCGTGGCTGGCTTCGTAGAGTTTGGCAATCATGCCTTCGTCCTCCACGGCATTCACTTTGAGGATGATGTAAGCCTCGTGACCTTTTTTGGCCTGCTTGATTTCGTAGTCAATCAGCGCATTCAGGCCGGGGCGCAGGCCGAAGGGGGCCACCAGAAGCTGGTGCAGCGCGGGCGCGGTGGTTTGGTCGCGCAGGTAGTCGAACACGACAGCCGACTCCTGGGTCAGCCGCTCATCGGCCGTGAACAGGCCGTGGTCGGTGTAGAGCTCGCTGGTGCTTTCGTTGAAGTTGCCGGTGCTGAAGTAGCCGTAGCGGCGGGTAGTTTCGTCGGCTTCACGGCGGGCGATGAGCAGGAGCTTGCTGTGGACTTTGAGCTCGGGCGGGGTGAAGACGACGTGCGCCCCGGCCCGCTTCAGCTTGTCGGCCCAGAAGAGGTTGGACTCTTCATCAAACCGTGCTTTCAGCTCGACTACGGCCGTAACCTGCTTGCCGTTCTTGGCGGCTTTGAGCAGGGCTTTCACCACCGCGCTTTTGCTGGCCACGCGGTAGAGCGTGATGCTGATGCCGGACACGCGCGGGTCGGCGGCGGCTTCGCGCAGCAGGCGCGTTACGTAGTCGAACGACTGGTAAGGTGGGTGCAGCAGGTGGTCGCGCTGGCCAATGGCGGCCAGCAGGCTACCCGTGCGCGGCAGCGTGGGGTGCGGCAGCGCAGGCCGGGGCGGGTAGTGAAAATCGGCCTCGCCGAAATCGGGAAAGCCGAAAAAGTCGCGAAAATTATGGTAGCGGCTGCCCTCCACCAGCTCCTCGTCGGTGATGCCGGTTTTCTGTTTGATGGCGCGCAGCACTTCCTTCGGCATCTGGGGGTCGAAGAGCATGCGGGCGGGGAAGCCGGTAGTGCGCTTGGCCAGGCTGCTGCGGATTTTCTCCATCAAATCGCCCGAAACCTCTTCTTCAATGTCCAGCTCGGCATCGCGCGAGAGCTTCACGGCGTTGACTTCCACCTGCGCATACGCCGGGAACAGCCCGGCCGCCCCCACCCGGATTACATCGTCCAGAAACAGCACGTAACGTTCCTCGCCCTCGTCGGGCAGGCGCACGAAACGGCCGCCGTGGCGCTTGGTGGGCAGCTCCATTATCAGCACCCGCTCGGCGGCGGACTTGCTTTTGGCTTTGCCGGGGGCGGCATGGGGCTGGCTCAGGAAAAAAGTGAGGTAGACGGCCTGGTCCTTAAGAAAAAGGTGGTGCAGGGTGTCATCGAGGGCCACCGGCGAGAGCAGGTCGCGCACGTTCTCGTCGAAGTAGCGGGCCGTCCACGCGCGCTGCTGGTCGGTGAGCTCGGCCTCGGTGAGCAGGTGAATGTGGTGGCGGTTAAGCTCGGGCAGCAGCTGCTCGCGGAACGTAGCCCCGAACTCCTCCTGCTGGCGCGCCACTTCGGCCAGCACTTCCTTCAACTGCCGCTTGGGGCTGTCGCCGAGCTTGGCGCGGGTTTTCTTTTTGAGCTTCGTCAGCCGCCGCAGCGTGGCCACGCGCACCTTGAAAAACTCGTCGAGGTTGCTGCTGAAAATAGCCAGAAACTTGAGGCGCTCCAGCAGCGGCACGGTGGGGCACTGGGCTTCTTGCAGCACGCGGGCGTTGAAACGCAGCCAGCTCAGGTCGCGGGAAAGGGTTTTCAATTCGTTGGAAGATGGTTGGCGAAGTCGTTGAACGGAAAACTCCCCTCCTCAGATGATTCCCCTCTCTATTCCGCGTTGCGCGGGTAGTCGTAGAAATAAAACTCGGCGTTCACCTTGCTCACTTCGGCCCAATGGTCGCAGGCGAAGCGCAGGCAGACCACGGCGGCGGTGGGCATCTCGTTGAGGCTGGAGGGCGAGAGCGCGTTGGCCGTTTCGGTGATGGTGGGGTTGTGGCCCACCACCAGAACTGAGGCGGCCGAATCGGGCAAAGCCTTGATGATGGTGAGAAAATCGTCCACGTCGGCCCCGTAGATGCCGGGCTCAACCACAATTTTGTCGTGTGGGTACTGCATTTCGCGGGCCACCAGCACGGCCGTGCTCATGGCGCGCACGGCGGGCGAGCTCACGATGGCATCGGGGCAGATGCGGCGCTTGGCCAGCGCCTGGCCCATCAGGGGGGCATCGTCGCGGCCCCGGTCGTTGAGGGGGCGTTCCTGGTCGCTGAGCTCATCGAAGCTCCAGCTGGATTTGGCGTGGCGAAGGAGATAGAGGGTTTTCATGGGGGCGAAGCTAACGGGCTTTTGCTTACCCGGGAGGTTAGGAAAAGGTTATGGGGGGCAGGACGTGGGAATAATAGCAGCCTAAACCCCGAATGTCATGCAGAGCGCAGCGAAGCATCTCGCGTGGGGCAGTAACTCAATCGAATGGATTTTACTTGAGCACGCGAGATGCTTCGATACGCTCTGCATGACGGTTACTATTGCGCGACTACTTACTTCTGTACAACTACTTACCATTCACCAGCCCTTTTTATTCTCTGGTAGCGCACACAAAAGAGCCCCAACCAACCGGCCGGGGCTCTTCTGTTTTCAGTGGCTCAGAAAGGCTATTCTTTCACGAAGCGCTGGTGCGAGGTTTTGCTGCCGTCGCTCACGCTCAGCATGTAGATGCCGGTGCGCAGCGAGGCCACGTTCAGCTGGCCATCCACGAAGGATAAGCCCTTGATTTCGCTGCCGCGCACGTCGTACACGCGCACCGAGAACGCCTGCTCGGGGTCCATGCTCAGGGGGCGGGCAATGCTCAGCACGCTGGTGGCCGGGTTGGGGTACAGCGTGTACTGGTCGGCCAGGCCGGAGGTGCCGCTGGTGCGGGCCGTGGTGCCATCGAGGCGAGTACCGCCGGTTACGGTGATGGTGTAGTCCTCCGTTTCGCCATAGCTATAGCTGCCGCAGCTGGTGGTGCCGCTGTTGTCGCTCAGCACCACGCGCATGCGGGTATTGCCGCTCTTGGCCGAAGCCGGCACCGTGAAGGAGCCCGTGCGGGTAGCGGCGCTGGTGCTGGCAGCAGCATTTACCACGAGCTCACCGGCATCGGTGAACACGCCGTTCTGGTTGTAGTCAATGTACACTTTCACGTACTCCGAGTAGGCTGTGCCCACGAAACCGGCCGAGAAGCTGATGGTCTGGGCCGAGCCAGCGGCTACGCTGGTGCTCAGCGCGATGCCGTCGTAGTAGCCGCCATCGGCGCCGGAGGTGCGGGCAATGGTGCCCAGCTTCACGTAGTCGAGGTACTCGTAGGCCACGCTGGTGCCTTTGCTGGTGCAGTAAGTAACGGGAGGAGGCGTGCCGCCGCCACCGCCGCTGGGGGCCACGCCGCCCTGCGAGGTGAGCAGGGCCACGCGGGCACCGCCACTGCCAAACAGCGCGTTCATGCGCGAGCTCTGGCCGGTCGAGAACATGAACATGGCGTTGTCGTCCACGTAGTCCATGTAGTTCATGAACATGTCGCCGTTCGGGCCGTTCGAGCACGATACCTGCGGGAACGTGGGCTTGCCGTAGTGCTCCGCGCCTTGGTTAGGGGTGTCGGCCACGTTGTCGGTGCCGGTGCAGGCTCCGCCGTCATCGCCCCAGATGTGGTTCAGGTTGAGCCAGTGGCCCACTTCGTGGCTGGCGGTGCGGCCCAGGTTGTAGGGCGAGGTCACGGTGCCGGTGCGGCCGAAGTACACGGGCGAAATCACCACGCCGTCGGTGGCCGAAGCGCCGCCGGGAAACTGGGCGTAGCCCAGGATGCCACCGCCGATGGTGCCCACCCAGAGGTTGAGGTACTGGCTCGAATTCCAGGCGTCGAGGCCGCCGGTGCTGGCTTTCTTGATTTTATCGGCCGTGCCCCAGCTGGCGGTGGTGCTGCTTTTGCGCTCGATGCCCGTGGTGGCGAGGCCGCTCGGGTTGCGCTTGGCCAGCACGAACTGGATGCCTACGTCGGCTACCTGACCGGCAAAGGCGCTGGGGGTTTTGGTGTAGTCGGCGTTGAGTTTGTGGTAGTCCTCGTTCAGCACGTCAATCTGCGACTGAATCTGGGCATCGGAAATGTTCTCGCCAGTCGTGCTGTAGAGTACGTGTACCACCACCGGAATGGTCAGGGTGACGGCGGCCGTTGCGTTGGTCGCCTGGTTGGTTTTGGCAAACTGCGCAGCCTGGTTGTTGATGGCGGCCATGCGCTGGGCTAGGCCGGGGTCGGCGGCGAGCTGGGCGGCCAGCACTTCCACCGAAGCGCAGGTACGGTGCGGGGCGGGTGCCTGCGCACTGGCCGAAGCAGAAGTTAGCGCAAGGCCCAGAAGGCTTAACGCAGTGGCGTAAACATTTGCTTTCATTCAAACAGGGTTTTGATGGTGAAAATGGTTTTTGGACCGGCAAGCTATTGAAAATATTGCAACGTTATTAATAAAATTCCGGCATCGCTTACGTTATTTTCAATTCATTATCTTATTTCATTATTCACTTGATAACAAACCTAGAAAATTCACCGATATTTCATATTTTTTGCGAAATAAAAAGTCAGCCTAAACAGTAAGAGCCGCCCAAATGGGCGGCTCTCAGGATGATAAGTAAGCAGGGCCGAGTTATTAAGGTCGGAACCCAAAGTCATTTTGGGGTCAGTGAATATAGGGGCGGGGGCGTACCCGGTAGGGCCGGCCCCCGCCCCTACATCAATTAGAACAGGAAGTCGAACCCGACGAACACCAGCTTCTCCTCCCCTACCGAGTAGGTGGCGTTGATGATGGCCGCCTTGAGGATATCGACGTAAATGCCGCCGCCAAAACCGCTGTGGAAGGCGTTGAGGCCGGTATAGGTGCCGGTGTCGTTGTCGGAATACACGCGGCCGATGTCGGCCAGGCCCATCACGCCAAACTTGCCAGGGAAGAGATAGGCGTTGAAGGAGAACAGCTCCAGGCGCGGCTCGAAGTTGGCGTACACGGCCGTACGGCCCGCGAAACGGGTGCGGCGGTAGCCGCGCAGGTTGGTGGTACCGCCCAGCGTGTTGGCCTGGTAAAAGCGGTAGTCGCCGTAGTTGTGCTGGTAGCCGATGCGGCCGGCGTAGGTGAGGTGGAAGGGGAAGTTAGGCGTGAGGTAGGCGCGTACTTCCGTGCTGAAGCGCCCGAAGCTCAGGCTTTCGCTGTTGAGCTGCCAGTTGTACTGGTACTCGTTGTACCAGCGCAGGCCGATGCGGGGGTTTTTGGCCGACGAGCTGGCATCGAGGTTCAGGTACATCAGGCCGCCGAGGTACTGGTTGGTCTGGAAGTCGGAGGAGCGCACGCCGAAGCGACGGTTCTCGTAGGTGGTCACCCCGTTTTTGTTGGTCAGGCTGTCTTTAATGACCGAGCCGATGGGGTCCTGCTCGATACGGAACTGGTCGTACTGCGGCCCGATGCCGAATTTGAGGAAGGCAAACAGCTTGCGCTCAAACGTGGGCGCAATGGTGATGCGCTGAAACCGCACGCGGTAGGCGTTGTTCACGGTGCGGTTGGTCACTACGCCCCGGGTTTCGTCTTCGGTGGCCAGGTTGGCCGTGTTATTGCCGATGCCGAAGAAGTTGTACAGCAGCTGCGGGCCGTAGTACTGCGCCGCGATGTGCAAATCGGTCTTCTTGAAAATGCGGTTAAACTGGCCCGTATAGCGGATATTATAGGCATCGCGGGCCGGCGCGATGTTGGCCGTGATGGTCTGCTCCCACGAATACGGCTCGCGGCGGAAGCCGTAGTGGCGGTAGGTTGCGCCGCCGCCCAGCAGGATGCCGTCGTCAATGTTGTAGCCGAAGTACAGGGCCGGCCCCAGGTAGTCGAGGCGGTAATCCTTGAGGTCGAAGCGGTGCGGGTAGTCGTAGCGGCTCACCTCGTAGCCGGGCTCTAGGCGCTGGCGGGCTTCGGAGCTGGCGGTGATGGCGTTGCCGGTGTCGGCGTCGTAAATCTGGGTTTTGTGGAGCAGGCCGCCCACATGGTCGCGGGTGGTGATGGAGTCGCGGCCCGTGCCGGCCACGATGCGCAGCTTCACGCCCCGCTTCACGTCGCCCTTCACGTCGTACACGTCCTTGCCGCTGATGCCGTAGAGGCGCACCTCGTCGGTCACGGCATCGTCAAATGTGCGGTCGTAGAGGATTTTGGTCAGCTTGCCGTCCTTGTTAATCTTCTGCATCACCACCCGGGTTTTGCGGTTGGTGAGGCGCTCCACGGTGAACTTCTCGTTCTTCTTCGAGCCGCGCACTTCCACTATTTCGGCCAGCACGTCGGCGTATTTGCCGGCGAGGTCGGGCAGCAGGTCGCGGCGGCTTTTCAGCTTAGCGATGATTTCTTTGGCGTGCAGGTCGTAGATTTCCTTGGGCCACTTGTCGCGGAAAGCCTTTTCAATCACCTCATCGGTGAGGTGGGCTTTCATGTAATCGGCCTCCTTAATCCAGTCTGCACGGGTCACGGAGCTCATAAACACCCGGTCGTTGCTCATGCCGGTCTGGTTCAGGCCCTTGTAGTCGGCGTAGTCGTACCCAAAGTTCTGGAAATTGCGGATGGCGAACTTGCGCGAAATCAAATACGGCAGCACACCATCGCCCTTGAAAAAGGCAATGTCGCGGTCTTCGGGCACGGCCGTAAATGTGCGGTCGCCCTCCTTGTCCTTGGTCTCGCTCCAGCGCCACTGGTCTTCGTGGCGGTCCCAGTCGCCAATCCACATATCGAAGAGGCGCGAGCGGGCGAAGGCCTTCTGGTTCACTTGGTTGTCGTTGTCATCGAGCAGGCGGCTTAGCATCTTCTCGGTGCCCACCAGGTTTTTGGCGAAGCCCAGGCTGGCCACGTTGTCCTGGCTATCCTTAGCATCTTCTTCCAGCGCTGCCGGCAGGTTGGCAAACTGCGCGTAGTACTGGCCCAGCATGGGGTCCTGCGGAATATAAACCGGCACCGGGTTGGTGTGCAGAATGCCGGCCGCCGTGCCCAGCGGCGGCAGCACGAACGAGGCGTACGGGTGCTGGGCCGAAATCTGGTCCTGGAGCACGGCCTTGGCCAGGCCGGTGCGCAACTGCTCGGGCAGCACGGCGGCGGGGTCTTTGTCGATGCCGCGCAGGGTGAAGTTGTAGCCGGCCTCGTTGCGCACTTTCAGGGAGGCAGTTTGCTTGCCGCCGCCGGTTTTGTAGGGCATCAGGCCGCCTTTGTCATTGGCGATGTCCAGGGTGCGGAACTTCACGGGCGTGGCCCACTCCTTGCGGTAGTGCTCGCCCAGCAGCCAATTGTGGAAAGCCCCGTGCTTATCGTAGTTCGCGTTGATGGCCACCGTCACCGAGCTGTCGCGGAAGTCGGGTCGCTTCGTCGGAATCGGGGCTTTGGCAATGGCGGCGGCCTCCTTTTCCTTCTTCTTATCCTTGGCTTTTTTCTTATCCTGAATGGCCGCTTCCGTCTGGGGCAGCTTCTGGCCGCCGGCCTGGCCGTTGGTGGTGGTCAGCACCGTTTCGGAGAGGGCCTGGGCAGGCTGGGCAGCAACGGTGCCGGTTATTTTGGCATACATCGGCGTGCGGAACACGCGGCGGGCCGTCTGGCCGTTGCCCTGCGGGATGAAGTATTCGCTCCACACCTGGCCGTCGTCGTAGTAGTTTACCACGGCAAAGCCCTTTTCCTTATCCGAGAACAGCGCCCCGCCGCCGTCGCCGGGCTTTACGTGCTGGGTTTTGCAGCCCGAGCCGCTGGTGATGAAGTGCGTGCTGCCTTCGGTATAGTATTGCAGGTTGTGCTCGTGCCCGGCGGCGTACACCACGTTGGGGTACTTGGCGAAAATATCGAGCAAGCCCTTGCGGTACGCCTGGTAGAGCGGGTGCGGAATGTCCTGGCTGATGCCGCCGTACTTGCGCGCAAACGGGTAAATCGAGCCAATGATGGGCAGCGGAATAAACGCGTATTTGAGCACGATGCTGAGCGGAAAAATATGGTCGGCCAGCGTGAAATAGCCCCCGTGAATGCCGTCGGAGAACAGCGGGTGGTGGGCAAACACCATGATGTGCTTGGTCTTGTTGCGGGCAATGATTTCCTCCAGCGCCGCAAAAACGTCGTCGTTGTTATCGGCCCCGCAGGACCCGTTCAGGCCGAAGGGGCGGTTGGTGGCCGGGGTCAGAAACCACTGTGAGTTTAGGGCAATGAGCACCAGGTCGTCCTGCACGCGCACCTCAAACGGGCCGGGGCAGCCATCGCGGGGCAGGAAAAAGTCGCCGGTGTAGGAAAACGCCGTCGAGTCCTTGCGCATGTACTGTTCCACGAAGGCCTGCTCGCGGTTCACCTGGGCCAGGCCGCCGGCCGCACCCTGAATCCAGTCGTGGTTGCCGGGCGTCATGTATTTCTCCCCCGCATAGCCCCGGAAAATGTCGAGCTGGGCAGTGAGGCGTTCCTCCGCGTTTTTGCGGTCGTAGGCCCCTTCCTCGGGCATGCCGTAGTTGTACACGTTGTCGCCCAGGAAGATGGTCGTGCTGTTTTTGCCAGCCTTCATTATCTGCTGGCGCAGGTAGTTCAGGCTCGGCTCGCCGCCCTTGGCCTTCGGAATGGGGTTGCCCACGTCGCCAATCAGGAACACGCGGTAGCGAATGCGGGTGGAGTCGGGCGGAATATTTTTCTGCCAGCTCACGCCGGCTTTGCGGTAGTTGGGGCGGCTGGTGTGCGGGTTCTGGTCCGACTCGCCGGGTTCGGGCAGTTCCCGCTGAGTCCCTCTGGGTTCCTTGGGTTCTTTTGACGATTGGGGGGCGGCGGGCTGCGCAGTAGCAAGCAGCGGCAGGCAGCAGGCAAGCAGAAAAGTGAGGCGGCGAAATAGGTGCATGAACTAAAATTACGAGACGAAAAATGGGCCACGCCGCAGGGCCCGGGCAAATACAAAAATAACGCGCCCGCCCGGTTGCGGGCCGGCGCTGTAGCGCCCGTTACGCAAAGCACGGCGGTGCGGTTTGGCCGGGTTTTTAACTTCCGGCCCGCGCTTCGCGTTGAAAGCCGGCGGACCAGCCCAACGCGCCGGCCGTAGCTTCGCGTACCATGAAAGAAACTACCCCCGAATCCGTCGAAACTTCGGCGGCGTCCGCACCGGCTCCATCGGTGGAAACTCCGGCTGCGGCCGCATCCCCGGCACTCCCCGCCACCGAGAAGCCTCTGGAAGCGGAGAATGATAAAGCGCCCAAAGCCAAAGCGTCGGCCCTGGTGAAAGAGGCGCAGGAATACATCACCGGCCTGTTTGCCAAAGAGCTGCCGGCCAAGCTCACCTACCACACCATTGGCCACACCGAGGCCGTGGCGAAGGAGTGCCGCGCCCTGGCCCCCGCTGCCAAGCTCAGCGCCGACGACACCGAGAACCTACTGCTGGCCGCCTGGTTTCACGACGCTGGCTACATCGACGCGTACGACGGCCACGAGTTCCGCAGCATGGAGCGCGCCGGGGCCTGGCTCGCGGAGCATGGCCTGCCCAAAGACCGAATCGAATTAATTCAGGGCCTGATTAAAACCACGCACCGCGACTCGCCGCCCGAAACCGAGCTGCAAAAGCTCCTGGCTGATGCCGACATGAGCAACCTGGCGCGCGACGACTACCGCTCCCGCGCCGAGCTGCTGCGCACCGAGTGGGAGCTGGTGCTCAACAAAACCTACTCCACGCCGGAGTGGACCGAATTGCAGCTCAACTTCATGCTGGCCCACAAGTACCTCTCCGAAGCGGGTAAGGACCGGTACAAGAAGGCCCTCAAAAAGAACATCGAGGACCAGCGCGACCACCTCAAGAAGAAGGAGAAAAAAGACAAGAAGAAGACCAGGGAAAAGAGCGACACCTTCGCCGAGCCCAAGCGGGGCATCGAAACCATGTTCCGCACCATGTACTCTAACCACATGAAGCTGAGCGACATGGCTGATAAAAAGGCCAGCATGATGATTCAGCTCAACGCCGTGCTCATCTCGGTCATCATCACCTACCTGGGGGCCAAGATGGGCAAGGCCGGCAGCCTGGCCCCGCTCATGGGCAACAACCCCGTGCTGGCCATTCCGGTGAGCATTCTGCTAGTCACGGCCCTGGGTTCGGTCACCTCGGCCATCCTCTCGGCCCAGCCCGACGTCACGAGTTTTGCCTGGCTCAAGAAAAGCCCCGAAGTTGCTACCAACCGCCGCGTCAACCTGCTGTTTTTCGGGCAGTTCACCAAGCTCAACCTCGACAACTTCCAGAACGGAATGCGCGACCTGATGCGGCAGAAAGACCTGCTCTATACCAACATGGTGACGGACGTTTATTACCTCGGCGAGGTGCTGACCCGCAAATACCGCCTGCTGCGCATCAGCTATACCATTTTTCTGGTAGGCATCATTCTTACGGCGCTCTCGTTCGGCATCGCGCTGCTGTATAAGTCGTAGTTCGTTCGGCAGCGGCGGTGTCTGTTCTTATCTTTGCGCCACGGCTGCGTAGTTCAACGGATAGAATAGGCGTTTCCTAAACGCTTGATATGAGTTCGATTCTCGTCGTGGCTACATAGGTTTTAGTTAATGATTAAAGGCCGTTTTCGACGTCGAAAACGGCCTTTAATCATTAACTAAGCCGCGCTGCCAACAACAAATTCTATCGACAACCGGCCGTGGTCAAATTCCCAGTGATGGTTGGGGCATAGAGCCACCAGGTTGCTCAATTCGTTTACGTCAGCGACGGAATCAGTAAGCAGAAAGTCATTAATCGGCTTGATATGGCACACTTCATAATGCATGTCATAACCACGGACCGCGCACATCTTGGGCCGGGCTGATTTGCGGTATATCACGCGCGCCAAGCTGCGAATTTGCGCGGCATATTGCTGCAGGGCTTTTGATTTAAGCTGCTGTAATGGCACCGTTCGCCAGTCAACGATGCTGGGATTGCAAGCGTCGCAGGTGGTGCGCCGGGCCTGAAGTGTAACTCCACAATACTTGCAGCTTCGGGCCACGGGCTTTCTACTGGGAAAGAGGTGGCCGTTTACATGATTGGCGCACGAGCGGGAGCAGTACTTGGCGTTGGCAGTTTCAGCGCCGCAGTGCTGGCAATTGTTCATGGCTGAAAGTAATAGATAGACTTGGGCAATTTGCTGCGCGAAGGGCGAAGAGAAGACAGAATCCCCGGCTGATTTTTCGCTACTCTCCAAAGTAAGCCTGAACTGTAGCAGGCAAAAAAATTCAGGCCCACTTCTGGTTAACGCCATACCTTTGTATCGGTATTATAATAAAAACGGGCCTTTAGCGGCTCAAGGCGGCGCTTATTCTTCGTTCTCTTCCTTATGGCTACTTCCTACCCCCGCCGCCCAGCCGATGAGGCGCACCGGTTGCAGGCCCTGCGTCCGTATCAGCTCATTACCTCCATCCCCGACCCGCTGTTCGATGACCTGATTCGGCTCACGGCCACGCTCTTCAACGTGCCCATTGCCATTGTGGCGCTGGTGGAAGAAAGCACCGTGCAGTTCCGCCTGAACGTGGGCCTGCCCGATGGTACGGCCCAGGAGCCGCGCGACGAAAGCCTGTGTTCAGTGGCCATTCTGGAGGACGATACCACGGTGTTCGAAAACCTCGAAACCGACCCCTGCGAGCTGGCCAAGCCCGGCTTCGTGCAGCGCATGAACCTGCAATTCTACGCCGGCAGCCCCCTGCGCACGGCCAGCGGCCTGCCGGTGGGCGTACTCTGCGTGATTGACCGCCTGCCCCGGCAGTTCGGGGCCGAGCAACAGCAGCAGTTGCAGCGCCTGGCCGAAATCGTGATTGGGATGCTGGATTTGCGCATCAAGGCCGAAAAAGCAGGCGTATTGCATCCCGGCACCGCCCTCTGGGGCAGCCTCTACGACCAGATTGAGTCCTCCGTGAACCGCTTGGGCACGCTGGCCGAGCTGGCCAAATGGGAAGAGAACACCGAAACCGACGCGGCCGTGGCCTACCGCAACTCCGCACAGGAAGAAATCGGGCACGTGCTGGATGCCCTGCACGCGCAGATTACTGAGCGGCTGCGGTAGGGCGCGGTTGACGTAAGGCCGGTTCTTACCTTGCGCCGCATGAAGCTACTGCTGCCCATGCTCCTTGTTGCCATTCCTTCTTTTGCCCAAACGCAGTCTGACACCGTGTGGACTCAGTTCACTAAAAAGGAAAAGCAGGATTATAGATACGGCTATAAAGACGCCGCCGGCCGCATCCGCATACCAGCCCGATTTGGCAATTTCACTAATGCGCAGAAGTTCCGGCACATCATGGCCGTCAACGAAAAGGCGACTCAGCGAATGTATTACCTGCTGAAAAATGGCCGGGAAATAGGCCGCGACAGCGTGTATATGTTCGACTATACCTTCGATTGCGAAAGCGAGGGCAGAATTAGATTCAAGGACCACCAGAGGGACCGGATGGGCTTCTTTGATGGCCGGGGCAAGGCTGCTATTCCGTCCATTTACTGCTATGTCAGCCCCTTCCACAACGGCATGGCCGTGGGGCTCATCGGGGCCCGGCGAAAATGCTGGAGCGGCGAAAATGACACCGTCCATTGCGAACACCCCGGCTGGGTAGGCGGGCGAAATTTGCTCATCAATGAGCGCAACGAAGTGCTGGCCGATAACCTGCCCGAGCGCCAGTTGGACTACCTCAACTGGTATTCGCTACGCGTCAACGCCCCTGCCATCGATACGGCCACCACCCGAACTTTCCGCGCCGTGAATGGCGACCGTTACACATTCACGGATTACGAAAAGGAGTTTACTCACTGGTTCTACGAGGTGTTTGTGCCGACCGTACGCACCGGAGCGGCCGGTAAATTTACCGCGCTTTGCTACTCCGAGCTGGTAATTTCCGGCCGGCCATTTCAAGGCTGGCAATATTTGAAACGGGCCGCATTCATCCGCAAATTCTACCAGCTCATGCTACAGCCGAAATTGAGCGTACTTCAGCCGGGCGCGAAAAACGTCGCGGTTTTCTCCGAAGACCTGAACGGGCTTATTTTCGACAGCCCATCTTTCCAAGCTTTCTTCACCGACTGCAATGAGCATTTTCGGGAGAAATACCCGGTTTTCAACGTGGTTGTGAACCCGGTCGATGCGGCGGGCAAAACTAGCTCGGAGCACCAAGCGCACTTCGCCTTTATCCGCACCGTCGCGGGCTACCGGCTTTTCAGCGTAGCGTTGTAGCGCCCGCAAAGCCCACTTTCGATTACTGTTCGCGCCGCCGGGGCTCCCCCATCCCCAAGGAAAGGGGCCGGGCGTGAGGTTGCGTTATCTTGGTGGCATGAAGCAATTCCTCCCAGCCTTACTGCTCCTCCCCTTCATCATCAACGCCCAAAAAGCCCCCGAAAACCTGGTGCAGTACGCGCACCCGATGGTGGGCACGCAGAAGATGGGGCACACCTACCCCGGCGCCACCGTGCCCTTCGGCATGGTGCAACTCTCGCCCGATACCGACACGCTGAGCTACGAGCAGAACGGCAAGTACAACCCCGACATCTACAAGTACTGCGCGGGCTACAACTACGACGACCGGACCATCGTCGGCTTCAGCCACACGCACTTTAGCGGCACGGGGCACTCCGATTTGGGCGACTTCCTGCTCATGCCCACCACCGGCCCGCTCCAGCTCAATCCCGGCACCGCCGACCGGCCCGCCAGTGGTTACCGCTCCGCGTTTTCGCATCAAAACGAAGTAGCCGAGCCGGCTTATTACAAGGTGAAGCTCGACGACCACAACATCCTCGCCGAGCTCACGGCCACCACCCGCGTGGGCCTGCACCAGTACACGTTTCCGGGCACCGAGCCAGCCCACGTCATCCTGGACATGATGGCCGGCATCTACAACTACCCCGACAAGAACGTGTGGAGCTACGTGCGCATCGAAAACGACTCGCTCGTGACCGGCTACCGCCAAACCACCGGCTGGGGCCGCACCCGCACCGAGTACTTCGCCATGCAGTTCTCGAAGCCCTTCAAAAGCTACGGCGCGAAGAAATACGACGCCAAAGAAACTTACCGGGGCTTCTGGGGCCGCTTCGACCAAAGCAAGGGCTGGCCCGAGCAGGCCGGCCGCCAACTGCGCCTCTACTTTGATTTCGCCACCGTGGCGGGCGAGAAAATCAAGGTCAAATTCGCGCTTTCGTCCGTGAGTAGCGCCGGGGCGCTGGCCAATATGCGCGCCGAACTGCCCGGCTGGGATTTCGACCAGACCCGCCGCGCCGGCCAGCAGCGCTGGCAGCAGGAGTTGGCCCGCATCACCATTCAAACGCCCAACCGGGCCGATAAGGAGAACTTCTACACGGCGCTCTACCACGCCAGCCTCAGTCCCACCATCTACCAGGACGTGGACGGCCAGTACCGCGGCCTCGACCAGCAAACCCACCGCGCCGAAGGTTTCGTCAACTACACCACCTTTTCGCTCTGGGATACTTTCCGTGCCCTGCACCCGCTCTTCAACCTCATCCAGCCCAGCCGCAACGCCGACATGGTGCAATCCATGCTGGCCCACTACGACCAGAGCGCCGAGCACATGCTGCCCGTCTGGAGCCACCATGCCAACGAAAACTGGTGCATGAGCGGCTACCACAGCACCTCCGTGGTGGCCGATGCCGTGCTAAATGGGACAGTTGCGCCCGCCCAGGCCGAGCGTGCCCTCGCCGCCTGCGTGGCCACCGCCCGCCACCGCTGGTACGACGGCCTTGATGCCTACATCGACCACGGCTACGTGCCCAGCGAGCGCAGCGGCACGTCCGTATCGGCTACCTTGGAGTTTGCCTTCGATGACTGGTGCATCGCCCAACTCGCCCAAAAGCTCGGCCACGCCGACCTTGCAAAGGAGTTCGGCCAGCGCGCCACCAATTGGCAAAACGTGTTCGATGCCCACACCAACGCCATGCGCCCGCGCCTGGCCGACGGCAGCTTCCGCCCCACCTTCGACGTGCTGAGTACCAACGGCCAGGGCTTCATCGAGGGCAACGCCTGGAACTACACCCTCGCCGTGCCCCACGACCCCGCCGGCCTGATTGCCCGCATGGGGGGCAACCGCCGCTTCGTGCCCCACCTCGATTCGCTCTTCACCATGCACCTGCCCGACAGCTTCTTTGCCGAAACTGAGGACATCACCCGCGAGGGCATCATTGGGGGCTACGTCCACGGCAACGAGCCCGCCCACCACGCCGCCTACCTCTACAACTACACCGACCAGCCCTGGAAAACCCAGGCCCAGGTCCGCAACATCCTCGCCCGCCAGTACCACCCCACCCCCGACGGCCTCGGCGGCAACGACGACTGCGGCCAGATGAGCGCCTGGTACATCTTCTCGGCGCTAGGATTCTACCCCGTGGCCCCATCCTCGGGCCAGTACGCGCTGGGCAGCCCCCTCGTCCACGGGGCCGTCCTGCATTTGGAAGGCGGGAAGGAGTTCAGCATCCAGGTCAAAAACCAAAGCCCCAAAAACGTCTACGTGCAGTCGGCCACGCTCAACGGGCAGCGGCTGGCGCAGCCGTTTTTGGCGCAGCAGGACGTGGTAAAGGGCGGGGTGCTGGTGTTGGTGATGGGGGCGAAACCGGCGAAGCAGTAGCACAATTATTAACTGATGTGCATAAAGCTCTTTATTAATTCAAAAACTGCTGAACCAGCTACACCATAACTGACGTTATTTGCAGCTTCCGCAAGTAATGGCAGCAGCTTTGGATTTTCACTTTGAATAACTGAAACAGCACTTCTGACCTCCTTTTCAGAATCGTTATTAAGTCCTGTTTTCAGTATATTTTCTATTTGCTTTAACGCAAACAATACACTTTCATTCCCTTGGGCAGCAGTAATTAGACTACTAAACACAATACTTGATTGCTCCATTTGAGCCAGCAATACCCGCTCAGCAGAATCAATCTGTTTGCTTATGATATTTGCTCCCGTACTTATTTGGAGCAACTGCTCACCCAGATGACGTCTCAAGAATACTGTTTCGCCTTCAAGCAAAGTTATACGGGCATCATAAGAGCTTTGAGTAATAGCAAGTAACTGATGTCCTTGTCTTGCTTCCATTCGAGCAATTTCTAATTTATTTTCAAGCGCCATGATTTGCAGTTTATCCTCTAGCAGTGATTCTGGAGGCGCTTGGTCCGCTACGACTAAGACAAAATCATTAAGAGTTTCTTCAATTATTTCCTTGTCACCCGATGGTGATTCAATGTGTAGCCGAACTGTTCTTCCTTCCTGCTCTATACGCACTTTGGCATTCATCTCGGGGTGCTTTTGCCGTAATATCTCGCCGAAATAGGATAAAATCCCGACTCCAGCTTGGTAGTATTCCGGAGCAAATTCGATACACTTTTCTATAACATCTTCTGAATCATCAGGCACATCATATAAAGGAATTTCATCAACTTCAATTTCTCTATCACTAGGAAACAACGAAAAGAAAATTATTACAAATGGCGAAGAATTTCGAAGAGGATATAAATCCTCAATTTGGGCACGGCAACGCTCCTCTGTAAATAAAGACGTGCTTGTTCTTCTGTCTATATCATCAATAATTTCTTTAACATCTTCTGTTGGCACGAGAAGGACAGAAACATCACATAAGTCTGTGACATGCGCACGTGGTACTTCAACAAAAAGCCAACTTGTGAACTGAGACAGAGAAAGTCTATCTAAGGCGATGCCCATACGAGTACTAACTCTATTTTTGGCGTTACGAATTGTTAAACGCAGCCCGGCACCATTATTAGACCTGTGTCTTAAAGGTCCCCATCCCATTTCATGAGATATATTATCCCAATAGTATTGGAAGTTGCGAACCCGAATCCTTTCATGAAACATTTCACCGTTCCTTCTTGCGTCTTGTTGACCAGGGGTGTCTGCAATTCTTAAACTATTTGCATCCATCATACTAATAGCATGTTGAATATCATTCCACTCACTTGGTTTTTGCTCAACTAATTGCTGCCAGCCATTAGCATAGCTTAAGACTCGAATTGGGTACATTACTAGTTAATTATGGTGATGATGTAAGAGCTAAGGCCTGTTACAAACCCGCCCGCTCCCCTCTCCGGAAGCGGGCGGCTTCCTTTCCAACCCTGCCGAAACTTATGCCACGGCCGGTTTCTCCTTGCCGCCCCCGCCACCGGAGTTGATGACTTTGCGGGCCTGGGTGTAGCCGGCGAAGAGGGGGCGGTTCAGGAGCTTGAAGGCTTTCATATCCTCGTCCAGCTCGCGCAGCTCGTCCATCAGGTCGGTGAGCAGGTCTTCGAGGGCCGCGCCGGAGAGGGCGCGCTCGTTGATGGTTTGGCGCACGGCCGGCTGGGCGGTGCGGAAGGTGGCCAGCGCATCGGTCAGCGGCTTCAGGGCCTTGGGGGTGAGGCCCTGCTTGGTGAGCTCGGGGGCTACATCGGAGCGGGCGGCACTGGCCAGCACCGCCCCCACCACCGCCACAAACGGCACCGGGCGCAGCTTGCGCAGCTGCTTGCTGCCCAGCGTCACGGCGGCTTGCAGGTCGGCATCGCCGAGGCGTTTGGCTACCCGGCTCAGGGGGCCGAGCAGGGCGGGCAGCAGGTCGAGCAGGGTTTTCTGGGCTTCCTGGGCGGCGGTGGTTAGCTGCTGGGTGCGGCGGGCGGTGCCGCCGTGGGCCTGGGCCACCTGGGCATACAGGGTTTGCACGGCGGCGGCCTGCTGGGCGGCTACTTCGCTGGCGGCCAGGTCGGCCGCGTGTTCGGCCACGTAGGCGGCCACCCGCCCGCACATGGCGAGCTGGTCTTCTTTGTACTGTTCCATCGAAACATTGGGTAGAAATGCAATGGAGGCGCTCCATCGGGCGGCGCAAGCGTTTCTTGCGAGCGGCCAAGGTAGCGGGAATTTCCGACGCGGCAATACCCGCTCGGGCGCAGTCGGTTCAGGCACCGTAGCCGGCCCCGCCACCCCGGCTGCCGGCGGCGATTCGACGGTAGTTGGCATCGGTTCAACACCTGCCGGCAACGGTTCAACACCTGCCGGCAACGGTCCAACCATACCCGGCACCACCCAAACACCTCCCGGCAACGGTTCAACACCTGCCGGCACCGCCCAAACACCTCCCGGCACCGCCTCCACTCCACCCGGCATCGGTTCAACGGCTCCCGGCACCGCCCAAACACCTGCCGGCACCGCCCCAACTGTTCCCGTTTCATACCACGGTTGCCCAGGCCCCGCCGCCTCACGCCAAAAGCCCCGCCGGCCCGGCCCCGGTCAAAGGGTTCGGCCCGGCGGGGCTTCTCATGGCAGCAAGGGCAATTATTGCTTGGCCGCCAGCTCCTTCAGCTTAGCCGAAGCCTTTTTCGACTCCGCCAGCTGCTTTTTCACCGCCTCGCGGATGTCGCCTTTGAGGGCCTTGCGCCGCAGGGTTTTCTTGTAGGCTTTGGTGGCCCAGTGCTCGCCGTAGATGTTGGCGGCCAGAATGGCTTTTTCGTTATTGCCGGTGATAGTGGCCTGCGCATCCATCAGCTTGCGGTAGAGCTTGCCTTTCAGCGTCGTGCCGGTTTCGCGTTCGCCCCCCTCGCGGGTCAGGTAGCCGTTCAGCTCGGCGGCAAATTTCTTGCTCTGGGCCACCAGCTGCTGGTAGTAGGCGCGCAGGTCGCCGTCCTTGGTTTCGTCCACGGCGCGCTTGTAGCCCTCCACGCGGTCGTTCACGAACAGCAGCAGCTCGTCGAGGGCTGCCGATTTGCGCTTGGCTTTGCCCTTTTTCTTGGGGGCCACCAGGTAGGCCAGGCCAGCCGCCAGCAGGGCTCCGCCCACCACTTTTTGGGTGCTTGTCAGGCCTTTGAGAGCCCCCAGCGCTTTGTCGCCGGCTTCTTTCGCTTTGGCCCCCGCGTCCTTCAGGGAATCCGGTGCCTGGGCGAGCAGGCTGGCCTTCACCTCGGCGGCCTTATCGAGCAGGTCTTTCGCCTTATCGGTAACAGTAGTGGTGGCTTGGTCAAGCAGGTCTGTTGACTTGTCGGCAGTATCGGAATTGGTTTCGGGCAGTTTCATTAGGCTAGAAAGCAAGTGAATGTGAAGTCCTTGCTTACGGCAAGCAGTACCCGTACGTTCAATTCTCCCTCGTAAACGCGGTCCATTCCTCCCCACCACGGCGGCTTTTTTCAACGCGAACCCCGACAATTATGCCCGGTAACTCACTGGCTGATGGCTATAAGAAAATGGGCAAGTAGTAGGCCGACACCCGTTGGCGGTGCTAGTATTAATATCATCAATCCAATAAGCCTGAATTTGTAGTATGTTAGCCCGCCCAATTACTTAATCCTCTAGCTTAACCACCCCATGGCCCCCTCCTCTACACCTATTCTCGACCGCAGCAACGTCACCATTTCCGGCGCTACCGGCCCCGGCACGCAGGCCATCGTGTTCCTGCACGGCCTCGGCGGCGACCAGCACGACTGGCGCCTCGTCGCTCCCGCCTTTGAAGACCAGTACCAGGTGGTGTTGCTCGACCTGATTGGGGCCGGCAAGTCCGACCTCAGCGCCTACCACCCCACCACCACCCACAGTACCCTCGACGGCCACGCCACCGACCTGCTGGGCGTGCTCAGCGCCCTGGCCCTACATGATGTCGTGTTCGTGGGCCATTCCGTGGCCGCCATGATTGGCGTGATTGCCGCCGTGCGCGAGCCCCAGCGCTTCGCCAAAATGGTCCTCATCTCGCCCTCGCCCCGCTTCATCAATGAGAAAGGCTACGCTGGCGGCTTCGAGCAAAAGGATATCAACGAGCTGCTGGGTGCGATGGAGGCCGACTACAACGGCTGGTCGCACGGCTTCTCGCCCGTGATGGTGGGCCAGCAGGACAGCCCCGAGCTGGTAATGGCCCTCACTAACAGCTTCGTGCGTACCAACCCCGAAATCGCCAAGCATTTCGCCCGCGTCACCTTCTTCTCCGACACCCGCGCCGAACTCGGCTTCCTCACCATCCCCACGCTCATCGTGCAATCGGCGCACGACGTTATCGCGCCCCTGGCCGTGGGCCACTACATCAACGAGCAGCTGGCCGACAGCCGCATGGTCGTCATCGAAACCAACGGCCACCTCCCCCACCTCAGCGCCCCCCAGGAAACCCTTTCGGCCATGAACCACTTCCTGCACCACGAAACCGTGCTGTAGGGACGCGGGAGCGGGCTATTTTTTCCGTTTGTCATGCAGAGCGCAGCGAAGCATCTTTACCACACAACGCAATCCAATCGAATGGATTACTACTGCGGTAAAGATGCTTCGCTGCGCTCTGCATGACGGGCGCTTTTGTAGCATCTATAGCCGAATGCTGAACGCCAGCGGCTCCACCACCCACTGCCGCACCGCCGAGCGGTACACCACCCGCACCCCCGCCTCCACGGGCGTGCGTAGCCGCAGTACGTTGAAGAGCACCAGCAAATCGGCCCCCACGTTACGGTAGTTGAGTTGCCCCGCCACTCCTCTAAAATCATTGCCCTGAGCCACATCGCCAAACACCGTGGCCCGTAGCCGCTGCACGTAGAGCAGGCGTCCCAATTCCCAGTGCGTGTACGCCAGCGGCAGCGAATAATCCGCGCTGGCCGCGCTCAGGCGGTCGAAACTGGTGTAGCCCTCGCCGCGCGGAAACGATACGGCGGGTGCAAACTGGTATTGCAATTGGTCCTGCCACTGGTAGCCGGCGCGCAGCCGCAGCGCATGGTGCCGCCGCAGCCCCGGCAGAAACACGCTGGCCTGCGCCGCCAGCTGCCGCGCCGCCAGCCCTGTCCCAAACGGCGTGGTGCGCCACGTTCCCAGAAACGTATAGCCCAGCGTGGGCGCAATGCCCCGGGCCGGAGCCTTGCGCTGCTTCACGTAGCTAAGGGTGGTTTGCAGGGCATTGAGGGGCGAATTGGGGCTGGCTTCGGTGGGCTTGCGGACGGGCAGGTCGTAGCCGTATACCTGCTCGTGCAGGAAATAAGTACCCAGCGAAACGGCTTCCAGAAATTTAGAATGCGTGAGGTTGAGCGGCAGCCGCAGCCCGGCCGTGAGGCGGGCGTATTGCCACTGGTCGCGGTACGTATTGCCTTGGTAAATAATAGCCGCGTCGCGCCCGCCGTAGGTCACGTCGGCATCCAGCACCGGAAAGCGGCCCTGGTAGCTCACGGCTCCTGTTACGTTGAAAGTGCGCTCCACCTGGTCGTAGCCCAGCCCGGCGAAGGCCTGCGTAGTGTTCAGCAAGTCCTGCGAGCGCAGGCCCACGCTCACCGTGTTGCCGCTCGGGCTCTGCACCACGCCGTAGCTGAACAGGTTGAAGGCGTGCGCCAGCGGCCGGTAGCGCCGCACCCCGTAGCGCGGGGCGGCAGAGTCGGGCCGGGCCGCCAGCAGGCGCGGCACCAGCTGCCCGGCCGGCTCCTGCGCCGTGAGGGCCGCCGCGTAGGGGCCGGGAATATCGGCCGTGGCCAGGGGCACGGGCACCCAGGCCGTGGTATCGAGCGGCATCTCAACCACCCGCGCCCCGGTGGCCCGGTAGTCGTGAAAGGCCAGCGTGTGCCCATCGGGCGAGACGGCCGCCTGATAAGCTCCGAATGGCCGGGCTGTGACGCGGTAGGTCTGGCCGGTGCGGGCGCTCACGGCGTAGATATTATCGATGCCCGACTGGGCCGAATTATAAAGCACAAAATCGCGCCAGGGCTGCGGGTTGGCCAGGTTGAGGTTGGCCACGGGCAATAGGTTGCGGGCAGTGCCGGTGGCGGGGTCCAGCACGGCAATGGTTTTGCCGGCGGTGCTTAGCGTCACGGCCACCAGGCGGCGGCCGTCGGGATGCCAGCGGGGCTGCTGGTAGAAGTCGTTGGCGGGGTTGGGCAGGGTCTGGATTTCGGCCCCAGTTTCGGCATCCAGAATAACGAGGGCGTGGTGGTAGGCGGCATCGGTGCGGGCCGCCACCAGCCGCCGGCCATCGGGCGAGAGGGCGGCGGCCGAGTAGCGCTGCCCGCGCCCGATGCGCGTGAGCCGGCCGGTTTTCAGGTCCAGCACCTTCAGCTCGGAGGCAATGCGCTGGCCCCAGCGGGCATTCTGTTGGTACTCGGGCCACACGGCCCGCCCCCCATTCACCGACAGCATTTCGGGGATGTTAATTTGCCCCGGGGTGAATACGGTTTGCTCCGCCCCGTGCCGGCTCAGCAGCACGAAGCGCGGGATGATGGCAAGGCCGGTTTTCAGGGCCAGCACCGTGCTGTCGGTCACGTACTGCGGGTATTGGTACTGGGTGAATATTTTCCCAACTCCGGCCTGCTTCAGCTCCCGCGCCGGCGTGGGGGCCGGCTGCGCCAACTGCTGCGCCCGCCACAGCGAGTCGATTTCGGTCATGCTGCGCGCGTACAGCTGTTCCACCCGCAGGCCCGTGGTGTGCCGGATACCATGGGAAAACGAGAACGGATAGAACGGAAAGCGGTAGTAATTATCCAGCACTTTGGCCCACACGTCGGGGCCGTGGTGGGTTTTCAGGTACGAGGTCATGAAGTAGCCCAGCACGTACCAATCGGGCACATTATCCACCAGCGAGCCGTTTACGGCCTTCTGATAGGAGTAGGTGCGGCCGGCAAGCAGGTTGGCCCGCAGGCCCACGTTGAAGCTGGGAATGCGCCCGCGCCCGCTGCGCGTGAGGGCGGTTTCGGTGCCCACGGCGTCGCCCTCAAAAAACCACTGAGGCACGCCCACCGCCGCAATGCCCAGCGCCCCATCGCCAAACAGCGGCCCCAGCACCCGGCCCACGCCCTGCCGGGCCTTCTCGAACTGCCCTACGTGCCGGAACTCGTGTACCGCCAGCCCATCGAGCCAGTCCACGGTGCCCAGCCCGAAGCCCTGCTGCGGCGTGGTAAAAAACTCCGCGTGCCGGGGCAAAAACGTCACGAAGCCGTTGCTGACCGTGGTCTGGTTCTGCATCACCACCGCAATGGGGCGCGGGTTCACGCCCAGCGTGGCCACGTCCGGGCCGTGCAACTGCTCCAGCCGTGCAGCCGTGCGTTGCGCCGCCGAGTCAATTCTGCCCGCATACAGTACCCGGAAATGTGGGGTGCGCACCTCGCGCCAGCGCAATTCGGGCGGGTTTTGGGGGAGAACGGGCAGGCTTTGGGCGCGGGCCGGAGCGGTGAGGAAAAAGCTCAGCAGCCCCGGCAGCAGCAAACGACGCATGGAGTGGCGGGAGGGCATCAAGAATGACCAGTCGAAATGAACAATACTAGAAACGAACGATAAAGAACGTCATGCTGAGCACAGCCGAAGCATCTCTACCACAAGAGTAATTAGTTGCTTCCACAACGAAGCGGTAGAGATGCTTCGGCTGCGCTCAGCATGACGTTCCATTTACTTGCTTTATTCTGCGCTCACCGGGAACGATTGCGCAATTATAGTCGCGTCCACCCATCCGCAATCCGCGCCAAAGCCACCAACTTACGGGCCTCAAACCAATCAATTCCCGCCCGTTATGGAACGTCGAACTTTTGCGCAGCTTACCGGCACGGCCCTGGCCGGCTCACTGCTGACCAACAACGTCATTGCCTCGGCCCTCGCGCCCAAAAAGAAGCGCGTGGCCATGGTGGGCACTGGCCACCGCGGCCTGGGCATGTGGGGCACGCCCGTGCTGGCCGAGCACGGCAAGAGCATGGAGTTCGTGGGCCTCTGCGACATCAACCCCGGCCGCGTAGCCACCGGCAAGCGGATGCTGGGCGTGGATTGCCCCACCTACACCGATTTCGACAAGATGATGCGGGAAACCAAGCCCGACGTCCTCATCGTGACCACGGTGGATGCCACCCACAACGAATTCATCGTGAAAGGCATGGAATACGGGGCCGACATTGTGACTGAAAAGCCGATGACCACCGACGAGAAGAAGTGCCAGCAGATTCTCGATGCCGAAAAGCGCACCGGCCGCCAAGTGAAAGTCACGTTCAATTATCGCTACTCGCCACACCGCCAGAAGCTGTACGAGCTGCTGCGCAACGGCGTGATTGGCAAGGTGGAAGCCGCCGATTTCCACTGGTACCTCGACGTGCATCACGGGGCCGACTACTTCCGCCGCTGGCACCGCCTGCGCCAGAACAGCGGCTCGCTGCTGGTGCATAAGGCCACCCACCATTTCGACCTGCTGAACTGGTGGCTGGAATCGGACCCGGAAGAGGTGTTCGCTTACGGCCAGCTCAATTTTTACGGCAAGAATAATGACTTCCGGCACACCCACTGCCGGCCCTGCCCCTACAAAGACAAGTGCGCGTTCTACTTCGACATGACCAAGGACAAGCGCCTGATGGCCATTTATGCCGACAACGAGCAGTACGACGGCTACCACCGCGACGGCTGCGTGTGGAAGGAGGACATCGATATTTTCGACAAGATGGCTGTGCAGATTAAGTACGCCAACCAGGTGCAGGTCAGCTATTCGCTCACCACGCACTCGCCTTACGAGGGCTACCGCATTGCCTTCAACGGCACCAAGGGCCGGCTCGAAGCCTGGATTAAGGAAAAGCAGCCGTGGGAGGAAGAGGCGTTTGACGAAATCCAGCTCACCACCAATTTTGGCAAGCGCGAAATCATCCGCATCCCCAACAACGAGGAGGGCCACGGCGGCGGCGACGTACGCCTGCGCAAGCAAATCTTCGCCCCCGACGGCCAGGACCCCCACCGCCAGGCCGCCGGCACCCGCGACGGGGCCATGGCCTGCCTGGTGGGCATCGCGGCCCGCAACAGCATCGACAGCGGCCAGCCCGTCAAAATCAGCAGTTTGACTACCTTACAGCCCTCGGCCACGCGGGGCATTTGAACTTTTGGGAGCAAGAAGCGTTGGGCTAAAAAATAATTAATGTATCGACATCAAATGTAGCAACATTGATTATCTTTGCATTCTCAATTCACCTTTTCAACCCCCAACGCCATGTCCGATACCACCGCCACCAAATGGGTACTCGACCCCATGCACTCCGAAGTGCAGTTCAAAATCAAGCACTTGGTTATTTCCACCGTCACGGGTTCGTTCAGCACCTTCGCGGGCTCGATGGAGTCGGCCGCTGATGACAACTTTGACAATGCCAAAGTGGAGTTTTCGCTCGACGTGGAAAGCATCAGCACCAACCAGGAGCAGCGCGATGCCCACCTGCGCGGCGAGGAGTTCTTTGACTCGGCCAAATTCCCGCACATCAAATTTGAGTCGACTTCGTTCGTGAAAACCGGCGGCAACGACTACAAGGTGACCGGCAACCTGACGGTGAAGGACGTGACCAAGCCCGTGACCCTGGAAGCCGAATACGGCGGCTCGGCCGTCGATTTCTACGGCAACCACAAGGCCGGCTTCGAAGTAAGCGGCAAAATCAACCGCAAAGAGTTTGGCCTCGTCTGGGGCGGCATCACCGAGGCTGGTGCCATCGTGCTGGGCGACGACGTGAAGCTGATTATCAACGTGCAGTTTGCCAAGCAGGCGTAACCAGCAGCCTTCATAACGCAAAAAGCGGTGGCTCCTTTGGGAGCCACCGCTTTTTGCGTTATGGGTTTGGTTTTTATTCTACCCGCAGGCTGCTCTGGCCCTGGGCGGGCTGGCCGGCTTGGGACAGGCCTTCGGTGCGGAGCTGAAACGTGCCTTTGGCATCGGAAGTAAAGAATGTTACTTCGGCCTGGCCCGTGGCATCGGTGCGCACGGTGGGGTTCCAATAGAGCGTGGAGCGGCGGGTATCCGGGAAGTCGCGGTTGGTTTTGGGCGCATCGTAGCGGGGCACGTAAAATTCGCGCCCGCAGTAGTAGCCCGGCAAATGCAGCACGGCCACGCCCGGCACGGGCTCTAACAAGGGATTGTAGGCGGGGCTGCCCCGCCGCGAATACACGGCAATGACGCCGCCCGAGGCCCGGCTGCCGTAGATGGCGGCCTGTGCCCCTTTCAGGACTTCAATACTTTCAGCGTCCGACGCCGGGAAGTAGGCCAGCGTGCCCACATCCACGGGCACGCCGTCGAGCAGGAACAACGGGGAGGAGTTGCCGGACAGGCTGGTGATGCCCCGAATCAAGACATTCGTGTTGTCGCCGGTGCCGGTAACGGCGACGCCCGCCACCCGGCCCTGGAGCAGCTGGAGTACCGATGTGTTGCCGGTGGTAATGTACTTATCCGGTCTCAGCACGGTGGCATTTCCGGGCGGATAGAGCCGGCGCGGGTCGTTTTCCACGGCCTTGGCTCCCTTCACCGTCACGCCGCCGAGGAGAATGGTTTTGGTGGTATCGAGCCGGAACCGACGTTCGGCGGCGCGCTGCTGCTGGCTACGGGCCAGGGCGTCGGCCAGGGCATTGGGGGCCTGCACGGGCAGCGGGACCAGCGGCCGGCGGGACACAGGCGGCCCGGGGTCGAGGTGTAGCTCGGCGTTGCGGCCGTCTTTGCTGGTGCGGGCCTGTAGCGTCACGCGAATGGTGTCGCAGCCCTCAATGCCGTTGAACAGGAAGCGGCCTTCCTGGTCGACGGTGGTGGCCATGAAAAACTTGGTGGGTGCCGTTTGCAAAAAGCTGAGCTTGCCGCCCGGCACCGGCTTGCCGTTGCGCTGCAGCATCTGGCCCAACAAGCTCACCGAGCGCTCAACGCTGAACTCGTGCTCCAGAGGCTGGTTACTCAACACCTGTTTCCAGGCAAAGCGGCGCCAGCCCTGCGTGAGCAGCAGGGCATCGAGGTGCTGGGCCGTTTCGAGGGTGGGGTTTTGGAAATAGTAGCCGGGGGCTTCGACGTAGCCCGCCAGGTCGGAGGTCAGCAGCAGATTGGAGGCAATGGTTTCGGCATTGGCATCGGCCACGCCGGCATCGGTCAAGGCCAGCGACAGGTTGGCGGCCACCGGCTCGCCGGCGGCATTGGCCACGGCCACGCGCACGCGCACCGGCTGGCGGGGGCCGTAGCTGGGCCGGTCGGGCGTGAGGGTGACGTGCAGGCCGGGGTCGGTTTGGGCAAAGGCCAGCCGCTCGGCCAGCGGCGTGCCCTGCCCATCAAACAGCGTGAAATGCACGATGCCGGCCGGAAACCTGCTTTTTGGAATGCGGGCCGTAAACGTTTCGCCCCCCGTTAGCTGGCCCTGGCCCACGTAGGCCGCCTGGCCGCGCACCTGGCCCAGCAGCAGCACCGGCCCGCCGCTCCCGCCCTGCTGCCGGATGGCCACGAAGTACTCGTTGGGAAACGTGACGACGTGCAGCGTGTAGCCGCTGGCTTTCACTTCGGGCAAGGCCACCGTAATGGGCACGGCGGCCGGGGCCAGCACCGCGTGGTAGCGCTGCCCCGCCACCGGCAGGAGCGTGAACGTGCCCATACCAAAGTGACTGTTGCGGAAGGCGGCAACCTGCTTATTGTCAGCATCGAATACCTTGCCTTCCACATCAAGGCCGTGGGCGGCGAAGTCGGTGATTTTAAATGCCACGGTGTTTTCGAGGCCGGCCACCAGGTTGCCGCCTTCGGGAAAAAACTGCACGTCGGGCGGGGTGGCCACGGCCTGGGCCAGCTGGCGGGCGGCGGCGGCCCGGGCCCGCACCGCCCCCGGCTTCGAGTCGGGGGCTTCGTCCGGGGCGGCGGGCCAGATGGTGACCTGGCGGCTGTAGAAAAAGCCGGGGTCGGTGTTGCGCATCCAGCTGGTATAGGCCCGCAGGGTGTAGTTGCCGGGCGTAAGGGTGTCGGGCAGGGCCACGTCGCCGGGGGCCAGGCCGGCTTCCAGGTGCAGGTTGCGGCGGGCCACCAGCTGGTTGCTGGCATTCAGCAGCTCTACGTGCAACACCTTGCTGAGGGTATCGGGCTGGTGGCGGGCGGCATCCACTACGTAGGCCTTCAGCCAGATGGTTTCGCCGGCCGTGTACCAGGGCTTGTCGAGGTGCAGGTAAGCTTTTTCGGGCAGGGCGGCGGCATAAAATCGCCGCACGCTCAGCACGATGTGGCGCACCACCTCATCGTCGGGGGGTGAGCGAAATGCGGCGGCGCTCAGCGCTAATAAGGCCAGCAGGGCAGCCGGCTGCCACGCCCGGCGTGGGCGCAATCGGGTAGAAAACGACATGAAACGGTGGAAAGAAACGCGGCGGAAAGGGCTTTCGGCAAGCGGCGCAGGCATAGAGCTACTCCGAAACCGGCTCAATATAAGAGCGCCCGGCCAAAGTGGTCGGGCGCGCCGGGCATTCCAGTAAGAGAGGGCGGGCCTTAGGCCGAAAGCAGCTCCTTATCGGGCACGCTCTGGTCCTTGAGGGTGGCCGTGCCGCGCTCCTTGCGCATGATGCGCGAGTAGAGGCTGATTTCCTGGTCGAACAGGAACATAAAGAACAGCTTGGTGTAGCTGGTGTGGGCCAGCAGGGGCTCGTAGAACTCGGGGGCCACGGTTTTGAGCTTGGGCAGGTTATTCCACGGAATGCTGGGCATATCGTGGTGCTCGTTGTGGAAGCCCACGTTGAGGTTGATGCCGTTGAGGCGGCCGTAGTAGGAATAGGTTTCCTGCGAGTCGCTCAGGGTGAGGTAGTGCTCCTGAATCCAGCGGGCACCCAGCGGGTGCAGGCCGACGGAGAACCAGAAGCTTAGGAACAGGTACAGCAGCGCCGTCCAGCCAAAGAAGTAGACGATGGCGGCATCGAAGGCCACCTGGGCCGCGATGTTGGCAAAAACGTACTTGTCGACGGTGGCAATTTCGCGGCAGCGGATGGTGCGAATTAGCTGAAAAACCGGGAAGAAAAACAGCCAGATGGCCTTGCCAAAACTGTAGTTGTTAATCA
This sequence comes from Hymenobacter sp. UYAg731, assembly GCF_054061335.1. NCBI lineage: Bacteria > Pseudomonadati > Bacteroidota > Cytophagia > Cytophagales > Hymenobacteraceae > Hymenobacter > Hymenobacter sp. UYAg731. Next base: position 264,137 of record NZ_JBSSEC010000002.1, read on the forward strand.
GCTTGGCCTCGTACCAGTCGGGCAGGTCGGCATCGAGCTCATGCACGCCCTGAAAAACGTGGTGCTTGATGTGGAAATTCTTGAAGCTGATGGCCGTGGGGAAAATCGACGGAAAATTAGCCAGAATGCCGGTGGCTACGTTCTGCCACAGCTTCTTAAAAACCAGGTTGTGGGCCGCTTCGTGAATCACCACAAACAGCGTGTGCGAGAAAAACGCCCCCACCAGATAAGCCACCGGAATGGTCCAGTACCAAGCCTGGTGGCGCAGGAAATACGCAATGGCCACCTGGGCCACCACGCAGCCCAGCCCGATGAGGAAGGTGGTGGGGTTGCGCGTCATCAGCTGCTTCACCTCGGGGTGGGCCTTGATGATTTGGCGGGTGCGGATGCGGTGCGGCTCGGGGGCCGTGGCCACGGTGAAAGCGGTAGGTGCGGATGCCATAAGGTGCCAAAAGGGGGCGCAATGAATAGCGACGCGCCCGGCCTTTCAGACAAAAATACGGCAAATTGGTTCAGTTCCGGGCCGCGCTACATCTGCGTCAGCCAGGCTTTGGCGGTGGCCACGTCGTCGAAAGTGGCCACCACCGGCTGGCCGCCCGTGAACTGCAGGGTGAGGTCGGTGGAAAGGCGGCTGTAGAGGTTGGGCGAGTATACCCAGGCGAAATATTGCAGGCCGGCGGCCGTCATGGCCGGGAACCAGTCTTTGCCGGCCCACTCGGCGGCGTCGCTCCACATGCTGGTTACGCGGGTGTTGTCGTTCAGCACTTTGTGGCAGCGCTGCGACTGCATAAGCCGTAGCATTTCCTGGCCGCCGAACTGCACGCTGGCCAAATCCTGGTTGCCGTGCCAGTCGGCCAGCAGCCATTCGTTCAGGTGGTCGTAGGAAATGGTGATGGTAGGTGCTTCAAGTAAAGTTTGCAGGGACATAGCATTGGATTGGACGGCAACAGCGCCTGCTACGTGAAGTACGTAGCAAAAGATGCAGACCATTATCCAGTACCACACCTTTTACGCTTGGCTCGTGCCCGGGCACGATACATGGGAAACAGTATCTACGTATAAATACAGGCAACTCCATGTCAGGCATCCGTAAAAATCCGGTTGAATCCGCAACCGGACTTATATCTGCCGTGTTGTGGTTGCCAGCCCGGCCACTAGCCGCGCCACCCTGCCAACCCGTACCGCGCTCAGGGCCGTACATCAGCCAGCAAAGAGCTTGGCGCGGGCTGTAAGGCCGGCGGCCGGGCTGCGTCTACCACCCCAGCAACTCCTTTTTGGCATTCCCCTCTTCGTCTCAATTTTTATGAAAAGTCAATTGAAATCCGTGTTTGGCATTGGCCTGCTGGCCTTCACTTTTGCCTGCGGCTCGCAGCAGCCCGCCGATGCCCAAAACCCGCCGCGCTCCACGGCCGGCTTCGCGCCCACCAACCTGACGGGGCTGGCCCAGGCCACGTTTGCCGGCGGCTGCTTTTGGGCGCAGGAAGAGGCTTTTGAACAGATAAAAGGCGTGAAGCAAGTAGTGAGCGGCTACGCCGGCGGCACCAAAGCCAACCCCACCTACGAGGAAGTGGCCGACAAAACCACCGGCCACACCGAAACGGTGCAGATTTACTACGACCCCAAAGTCATCAGCTACCAGACGCTGGCCGACATTTTCTTCACCGCCTCGCACGACCCCACCCAGCTCAACCGCCAGGGGCCGGATGCCGGCCCGGAGTACCGCTCGGCCGTGTTCTACCGCACCCCGGAGGAAAAGAAAATCCTGGAAGCGACCATCGCCAAAGTCAATGGTGCGAAGGAATACGACAGCAAGATTGTGACCCAGGTAGTGCCGTTCCAGAAGTTCTGGCCCGCCGAGGACTACCATCAGGGCTACTACCGCCTGCACCCCGAAAACCCCTACATCGCCCACGTTTCGGCGCACAAGGTAGAGCATGTGCAGAAGCTGTTTCCGAAAGACCTGAAAAACCCGTTGTAGTCGCCGCCTGTTCAGTTGGTGCGCTGCTTGAAAAGCCCTGGCCCGCAACGGCCGGGGCTTTTTGGTAGCTGCTATGCACCTGCTGCCAGCAGCCTATCTTTGAACATAGAAACGACCCGCTGGAGGTTGATTTCGGTTGAATGCCCCGCCCGTTTATGTCGTTTGCTGCCTCGCCCGCGCTGGATTTTGAGCTGCTGTTTTCGCTGCTGCCCGCACCCCACGGCGTGCTGGCCCCCGACGGCACCGTGCTGCACCTGAACGCGGCCATGGCCGCCCTGCTGCCCGCCGGCACCGCCCCCGGCGTGCTCATCGGCCAGCCCCTGGCGGCCCTGCGCGCCGCGATTGAAGCGGGCGGGGCACTGCTGGCCGCCAGCCCCGCCTGGGCCCCGGCGCTAGCGGCCGCGCTGGCCGGCACCACGCAGGTGCTGATGCCCGACCCCGCCCTTATAGAACCCGCGCCGCCCGGCTACTGGCAGGCCACGCTCCAGCCCATTCCGCCGGAGCAGGCGCAGTACGTGCTGCTACGCCTGCTTGATGTGACGCCGCAGGTGCAAAGCCAGCTGGCAGCCACGCAGGAGCAGGAACGGTTTCGTTTTTTGGCCGAAAGCCTGCCCCAACTCATCTGGGCCACCAATGCGCAGGGTGAGGCCGACTATACCAACCAGCGCTTCATCGCCTACACCGGCCATGACGTGCTGCAAATGACGGCGGCCGATAAAGCCGCCCTGTGGCAGCAGATTATCCATCCCGATGACCTGGCCGGGATGTATGCCCGGTGGGGCGAGGCGCTGCACAGCACGCAGCCCTTCGAGCTGGAATTCCGGATGCGCGGCATCGATGGTGAGTACCGCTGGTTTCTGGCGCAGGTGGTGGCCCAGCGCGGGGCCGCTGGGCAGGTGCAGCGCTGGTTTGGCCTGTGTACCGACGTGGACGCCCGGCAGCGTGCCCAGTTGCAGGTGGATGCCCAGCAGCGCCACATGCAGCGCATCCTCGACCAGCTGCCGCTCACCATCACCTCGATGGAAGCGCCTGATTTTCGGTTCACCTTCCTCTCGGCCCGTGCCCGCGAGATGATGGGGCCGCGCGTGGGCATTGGCACCACCGTGGCCGCGAGCCTACCCGAAATTGCCGACCAAGGCTACCTGAAACTATTGCAGCAGGTGGTGGCTACAGGCCAGCCCGTGCTGGGCCACGAAGAGCATTCGATTCTAACCGACCCCGCCACCGGCGAGCTTCGGGAACATTACAACAACTTCGGCTACCTGCCGCTGGCCGGCGAGCCGGGGGCTGCCCCCGGCGTGCTGGCCTACAGCCTCGACGTGACCGAGCAGGTGCAGGCCCGACAGCGCAACGAGGCCCTGCTGGCCGAAGCCCGCGCCGCCGACCAGCGCCTGCGCCGCGTGACCGAAAGCCTGCCGTCCATCACCTTCATCAGCGACCAGGCCGGGCAGGTGCTCTACCTCAGCCCGCAGTGGTACGCCTACACCGGTACCCGGCCCACCGATGACTTGGCCGAGGCCTGGGCCGCCTGCCTGCACCCCGACGATACTGCCCGCGTGGCCACCGCGTATGCCGCCGCGCTGGCCGCCGGCACGCCGTGGCGCTACGAGCTGCGCCTGCGCCGCCACGACGGCGAGTACCGCTGGTTTATGAGCCAGGGCGTGCCCGAGCCGCTGGCCGATGCCGTGGGCCGCGCCCGCCAGTGGTTCGGCTCCGACCTTGATATTCACGAGCTACACGAGGCCCGGCACCGCCTCGAACTCAAGGACCAGCAGCTGAGCCAGATTCTGGCTCAGGCCCCGGCCTTCATTGCCACGTTTGAGGGGGCTGACCACCGCTACTCGTTCTTCAATGCCGGCTATAATGAGCTGATGAGCCCGCGCCCCCGCCTGGGCCAGCCCGTGGCCGAGGTGCAGCCCGAAGTGGCAGAGCAGGGCTTTTTGGAGCTCCTCGACCGCGTGTACCAGACCGGCGAGCCGTTCACGGGGCACGAAATGCTCATCCGACTGCCCGGCCACCAGCCCGATGAGTTCCCCACCGAGCATTACTTCGACCTGAACCTAGTGCCCCTGCGCGACGACCGGAACCAGGTGTACGGCGTGCTAAGCTTTGCCCTGGAAGCCACCGAGCGCGTGCTCGCCCGCCAGCGCGCCGAGGCCCTGGCCGCCGAAATGAACCGCCGCAACGAGCAGGTGAATGCCATCACGGCTTCGGTGCCGGTGTTCATTTTCAACTTCGACCCGCGCGGCTCCATTACCTACACCAACCCTTACTTCTACGAGTACACCGGCCTAGACCCGGCCGCCGCGCTTGATGTAGCCTGGGAATCATTGCCGCCCGACGACCGCGCCACCGTGGGGGCCGTGGCCCAGGCCGCGATGGCCGCCGGCGAGGCCTGGCAGGCCACCTTTCGCTGCCGCCGGCACGATGGTGAGCTGCGCTGGTTTCAGACCAAAGTGCGGCCCTACGCCGATGCCGCCGGGCAGCTGGCCGGCTTCAGCGCGGCCACCGTGGAAATCCACGACCTGCACGAGCGCACCGAGGAGCTGGCCCGCAGCCGCACCGACTTTGCCGCGCTGGCCGACAACATGGCCCAGTTGGCCTGGATGGCCGATGCCACGGGCTATATTTTCTGGTATAACCAGCGCTGGTACGATTACACGGGGACCACCCTGGCCAGGATGAAGGGCACGGGCTGGCAGGCCGTGCATGACCCCGCGCTGCTGACGGACATTAATGCCCGCTACCTGGCTGCCATCCAGGCCGGGCAGCCGTGGGAAGACACCTTCCCACTGCGCCGCCACGACGGCGAGTACCGCTGGTTTCTGAGCCGCGCCCGGCCCATCCGCGACGCGGAGACCGGCGAAGTGGTGCGCTGGTTTGGCACCAACACCGACGTGACCGAGCTGCGCCATCTGCAGACCCAGCTGGCGACCAGCGAGGAAGAGCAACGCATTCAGGCCGAGAGTATTCCGCAGCAGGTGTGGACGGCCCGGCCCGATGGCACCGTGGACTTCTACAACCACCGCACGGCCGCTTATCTGGGCGAAGCCATGGAGAAAAACGGGGCGGCGCACTGGCTCAGCTTCGTGCATCCCGACGACCGCGCCACCATGCAGGAGCGGTGGCAGGCCGCCATTACCAGCCAGCGTTACTACGAAGCCGAGTTCCGCCTGCGCCGCTACGACGGGCAATACCGCTGGTTTCTGGGCCAGGCCCAGGCCCGCCGTGCGCCCGGCGGCCACATCCTGAAGTGGTACGGCACCAATACCGACGTACATCAGCAGCGCCTGCTGCAGGAGCAAGTGCTGGCCAGCCAGGCCCGCTTTCAGCAATTGATGGAAACCCTGCCCCAGATGGCCTGGACCGCCAATCCCGAAGGGAATGCTACGTACTACAGCCAGCGCTGGTATGCCTTCACCGGGGCCACGTTTGCCCAGTTGCAGGACTGGGGATGGGAACGGGTAGTACACCCCGACGACCTGTTATCGACCGTGAGCAAGTGGCGCCATAGCTTGGCCACGGGCGAAGCCTTCGAAGACGAAACCCGCTGGCGCGACCGCCACGGCAACTACCGCTGGTTTCTGGTGCGGGGCGAAGCCATCCGGGACAAGAGCGGCGTAATATCGTTGTGGGTGGGGGCCCACACCGACATCCAAGATTTCAAGCGGGTGCAGGAGCAGCTCGAAGCCCAGAATGCCCGCCTCACGCGCACCAACGAGGACCTAGACAACTTTGTGTATACCGCCTCGCACGACCTCAAGCAGCCCATCAACAACATGGCCGGCATTTTTGAGGAGCTAACCCGCACGGCCTATTTCCGCGACCCCGACGCCATCAAGCTCATCGGCTACTTCGAGCGTGCCCTGAACCGGATTTATGCCACCATCGACGACCTGAGCGCCATTGTGCAGGTGCAGCGCCAGCAGCAGGAGCTGCCCGTGGAGGCCGTGGACCTTAGCCGGCTGGCGGGCGAAATAATAGCCAGTCTGCACGACCAGATTGAGCAGACCGGAGCAACGTTGGAGCTGGACTTCGCCACTTTTCCGGTGGTTAATTTCGTGCGCCTCAACCTGCAAAGCGTCTTATTCAACCTCATCAGCAACTCGCTGAAGTACGCCGCCCCCGGCCGGCCGCCGTGCATCCGCCTCAGCAGTACCCCCGATGCCCTCACCGGCCGCCCCACCCTCACGGTGCAGGACAACGGCTTGGGCATCGACCTCGACCGCTTTGGCCCGCAGCTGTTTCAGTTGTTCCGGCGCTTCCACGCCCATGTTGACGGCACCGGCATGGGCCTCTACCTCGTTAACCGCATTGTGCAGAACCACGGCGGCCGGCTCGAAGTGAGCAGCAAGGTGGACGAAGGGACGATGTTTCAGATTTATTTATGAGGAACCACGGTTTCGAAAGCACGTCATGTTGAAAGAGAACGTCATGCAGAGCGCAGCGAAGCATCTTTACCGCGCAAGTAATCCAATCGAAAGGATTTAGCATTGCGGTAAAGATGCTTCGCTGCACTCTGCATGACGTTCCTTCGAATCCCTAATAACCCCTCTTTCCTCCCCCACCCGTGCTCCAGTCCAAGCTCCCCGACGTTGGCGTCAGCATTTTCACCCAAATGACTCTGCTGGCCCAGGAAACCGGGGCCATCAACCTGGCCCAGGGCTTTCCCGATTACGACCCGCCGCAGGAGTTGCTGGAGGCCCTGGCCCGCCACGCCCTCATCCCCGGCCACCACCAGTACGCGCCCATGCCCGGCCTGCCCCGGCTGCGCGAGGCCATTGCTGCCCAGGTAGCCCGCCTCCACGCCGACGCGCCCGCCCCCGACCCGGCCACCGAAATCACCATCACGGCCGGGGCCACCGAAGCGCTGTATGCGGTGCTGGCCGCCGTGGTTCGCCCCGGCGATGAGGTGCTGGTATTCGAGCCGGCCTATGATTTGTACGGGCCGGCCATTCGGCTGCAGGGCGGCGTGCCGCGCTATGTGCGCCTGCCCGCCCCCCACTTCCGGCCCGACTGGGACGCCGTGCGCCGCGTGGTATCGCCCCGCACCCGCCTCGTGCTCGTGAACACGCCCCACAACCCCAGTGGCGCGGTTTTCACGGCCGACGACTGGCACGAGCTGGCCCGCCTCCTGGATGGTACCGATGCGCTGGTGCTCAGCGACGAAGTGTATGAGCACCTCGTGTTCGACGGCGCGCCGCGCACGAGCGCCCGCCAGCACCCCGCCCTGCGCGAGCGCAGCTTCGTGCTCTCATCCTTTGGCAAAACTTACCACGCCACCGGCTGGAAAGTGGGCTACTGCCTGGCCCCGCCTGCCCTCACGGCCGAAGTGCGCCGGGTGCATCAGTTCCTCACCTTTGCCGTGAGCACGCCCACCCAGCACGCCTTGGCTGATGCCCTCACCGATGATGCCACCGATGCCCACGCCCGGGGCCTAGCCGGTTTTTACCAGCAGAAGCGCGACGAGTTTCGCGCTCTGCTCGACGGCGCGGGCTGGGAACTGCTGCCCGTGCCCGGTGGCTACTTCCAGCTGGCCCGCTACGAGGCCTTCTCGCCCGCCAGTGACCTGGCCTTTGCCCAGTTCCTGGCCCGCGACAAGGGCGTGGCCGTAGTGCCCGTCTCGGCCTTCTATCACGATGGGTTCGATGACGGCCTCATCCGGTTTTGCTTCGCCAAAGAATCGGCCACGCTGCAAGCGGCGGCGGCGCGGCTCCGTCCGTAGCCCGCGCCTGCATTTGAGCCCCCTGAATCCTGGTTATTTTTCTTAACTGCCCGTTTTCTCAGAAAAAGCGGGCAGTTTTTGTTTTTTGAATCGTCTCTGCCGGAATCCGAAGCGGAGTAAGCACCGGGATTACTAAAATTCCCCGCGTTGCACCACAGGGCCTAAACCGCAGAAAACGGCCTATTCTATGTCTTACCCCCTTCCGGAAAAACAGAAGTTTGAAAATAAGCGCGACTATTCGCCAGTTGCCCTCGCGCCACGAGGCGCTTCAGCAAATCTTCATCGGTTTTAATTTCTTAGAATAAACCTGTTTACCGTATACTTGCGCCGCCTCTATTATCAGATTGGCCCGAAGTATGCTTTTCCTCATTGGCATGACAATAAATAGTCCATTGCCCCCTAGAACGTCTGTGTTTCGTCTATTACCACTATCCGTTCGCCGATTATTTTCCGGTATTCGGCTCATTAATACCCCGGCGGCATTCACTATTTATTCCAAATTCATACCTTTCGAAATATTGAAAGCTGAACCATAATCCAAATCGGCTTTTTTCTATTCTCCTAACACTCCCCACCCGTGTCATTTGAACTAGAAATGGCGGCTCGCCTCACCGCCGGCTCGCCCGGCATTCCGCCCGCCCCCGCCCGCGTTTCCTACGACCATGTGGTGCTGCCCGGCGACTTCCCCGACCCCACCGTCACCAAAATCGGCGATGCGTACTGGGCCAGCGCCACTTCGGCCGAGTGGGGCGCGGTGTTCCCGATTTTCACTTCGCCGAATCTGCTCGACTGGGAGCTGGTGGGCCACGTTTTCCCCGAGAAGCTGCCCGACTGGGCTGGCTCCAACTTCTGGGCTCCCGAGTTTTACTATGAAAACGGCCGCACCTACGTGTACTACACCGCCCGCAAAAAGGGCGGGATGCTGTGCGTAGCCGTGGCCAGCGCCGACCACCCCGCCGGCCCTTACACCGACCACGGCATCCTGGTGGGCCAGGAGGCCGGCTCCATCGACGGCTTCGCCATGCCCGATGAGCACGGCGACCTGTACCTCATCTGGAAGGAAGACGGCAACTCCTGCCACCAGGATACGCCCATCTGGGCGCAGCGCCTGAATCCGGAGCGTACCGCCCTCATCGGCGAAGCCACCGAGCTGTTCGGCAACGACGTGAAGTGGGAAGGCCCGCTCGTGGAAGGCTCGGCCCTGGTGCGGCACAACGGCTGGTTCTACATGTTTTACGCCGGCAACAGCTGCTGCGGCAAGAGTTGCAACTACGCCACCGGCGTGGCCCGCTCGCGCCACCTGCTGGGCCCCTGGGAAAAGCACGAGCAAAACCCCATTCTCGACCGCAACACCACCTGGAAATGCCCCGGCCACGGCACCGTGACCGAGTTGGACGGCCGCTGGTTTCTGCTGCACCACGCCTACGCGGCCGAAAGCCACGAGTTTGTGGGCCGCCAGGGGCTCCTCAGCGAGTTCACCTGGAATGAGCAGGAATGGCCCGAGTTCGTGAGCCGCAGCCCCCAGGCCCCACCCCTTACCGACATGGCCCGCTTCAACGTGGCTGATGAGTTCGGGGGCGACCTCCTGGGCCTGGCGTGGCAGTGGCCCATTGGCCAGCCGCCCGCCACGGCCGTGCGCCACGGCCAGCTGCACCTCGCCGCCCACGACTCACGCCTCGGGGCGCTGGTGGCGCGCCGCACCCACGCCGCCACCTACAAGGCCGCCACCACCATCGACTTCGCCAACCTGCCCGCCGACACCTTCGCCGGCCTGGCGGCGGTGGGCGACCCCTACAACGCCCTGGCCCTGATGGCCGGCAACGGCCAACTCCAAATCTGGCACCTGAAAAGCGGCAAGCAGCAGTGCCTGGTCAACATTTTCATTGATGCCTGCTCCACGCTCACGTTGCGCCTAGAAGTGTGGGGCGGCCAGCGCTACCGCTTCGCCTACAGCACCGACGGGGCCACCTGGCAGCCCCTGCCCACCGAAGGCTTTACCCTGAACGGCACCTACCTTCCGCCCTGGGACCGGGGCGTGCGCGTGGCCCTGGTGGCCCAAGGGGCCGAGGGCAGCACGGCCACGTTCAACAATTTCATCATCCGCAACCAGCGGTAGAGTGTTAGAACACTCAAGCCCCAGCGGGGCGGCATGTCGGTAGTAGGTCCGTCATTTTACGCATTCAAAAGCCCCAGCGGGGCGACACTTGTTGGACGAGTGTCGCCCCGCTGGGGCTTTGTCATATTAGCATCGATTAATCCTACCGATGTACCGCCCTGCTGGGGCTATCCCAAATAGCAACGCCCGACACTACTGTGCCTGGCGTTGCTGTTTTCACTGCTTCAAGCTACCGTACTATCGGCGGTGCTTGGTCTTGCTCTTCGTTTTGGAAGGCGTTACTTTCTTGGTGGTTTTGTGAGCCGTGCTCTTTTTGGCGCTGGTTTTCTTGGCCTTCGAAGCGCTGCTGTGGGTGGTTTTGCTTTTGGCTTTGCTGCTCTTGCTTTTCGAGGTGCTTTTGCTGCTGTGGGCGGCTGACTTGGATTTGCTCTTCGACTTGCTCGCCTTGCTCTTGCTGCTGCTGTGCGCGGTTGATTTGTGGGCTTTCGACTTGCTGCTGCTGTGGCGGGCGGCGCGGCGGGCTTCGGCCCGAGCCTCAGCGCGGGCTTCGGCTCTGGCTTCGGCGCGGGCTTCTTCGCGGCGGGCGGTGGCACGGCGGGCGGCCAGGGCTTCGGCATGGCTGGCTTCGTAGCTGCGGGCGGTGCGGGCCGGCATGGTAGCGGCTTCGTCGGTGGCCTCGGCGTAGTGGGCGGTGGCGTCGGTTTCGGGAGCGGCTGTATTGTCTTCGGTGCTGGCTTTGGAGGTTTCGGCTGCGATTTTCTTGCGACGTACCGGCATCAGAAAATCACGCTCGGCGCGCTCGCGGAGGCTGAGGTTTTCCTCGCCCGGCAGCTTCGTTACGGGGGTTTGTTTCTCAGTTTGGGCCTGGGCGCTGCCCCAGGTGAGCAGCAGCGAGAGGAAGACAAATAGGTGCTTCATAGACGAATAAAGGAATATCAACGGTTGACAAAGCTACACCTCACCCCGGTTAAATGCAAGGGCAAAGTGGTTTTAAACGCTGTCGGAGCCGTTTCAGCCACCCAAGGGCCTATTTGCCCACCCAACGGCTACGGGGCTACCCGCAGCCGCACGCCGGCCGACTGCGCTCCAAATTCGGGAGCATACAAACACTGTACCTGGCTTAGCCCGCTCGAAAAATCGCCGGCCTGGCTGGCCCGCAGCCGGTACTCAAATACATGCGTGCCACGCGGCACTTCGCTCAGGAAAAAGTTGGTAGCCGCGTCGCGCGGCGACTCATAATAACCCAGGCCGTTCTGGTAGTGGTAGCCGCTGGTTTGCTGAATGGGCTCGAGGCCGGCGGCGCGCTGGTCCTTGAGGTGGACGTATTCGAGGGCGCGGTCGGTGCGCAGCACGAGGCGCACCACCAGGGCATCCCCAATTTTCAGGGGGGCGGCGGGCGTGAGCTTTTCCAGGACCGGGCCGGCGGCAGTGTGGGTTTCGCGGTAGAGCTGGCGCTCCAGGCTGAGGGGCGTGGCGGCAGCCGTCACTTTGTCGATATCCTCGAAATACTGCCAGTAGAGCGCCCCCCAGGCCACGCCCGCGTCGGGCTTGGTGATGGTGACTTTGCCTTGGGCGGGCTGCACGGCGGCGGCGGGCCAGCTGGTTTTGAAGTAGCCGGTGCCGGCCTGCGTGGCTTCGGGCCGGATGGCTTGGCCGCCGACGGTGACTTGCAGGGGCTGGGTGGGCGCGAGCCAGTCGGAGCCGCGCAGCAGCAGGGCGTAGCAGGCATCGGCGGTGGCGCGGGTGCTTTCCCAGTGGTGGGTCTGCTTTTGCTTCAGGAGCCAAAGCTTCATCTCGTCCACCGCTTTCTGGTCGTTTCGGACTTCATCGAAGGCTTCGATGAGGGTGGCCTGGGTTTCGGTGGGGGCTTCGCGCCAGTAGTAGCCGCCGCGCACTTCCTTCCAGTACATGCCCAATTCGGGCGAGTGCAGGGCATTTTCGGCCAGGGCACGCAGGATTTCGGCGGCGGCCGGGGCGGCCTTCTTTTCGCGGAACAGGCTTAGCGCAATCTGGGCCTGGAGGTAGCGCGACTGGGCGGGCCAGAATCTGGCAGCCTGCTCGCGGTAGTAGGCGTAGGCCGTTTTAGCAGCGGCTTCGGCCGGCTGGGGCCAGAAGCTGCGGGCGTAGAGGGCCTGGATGTGCAGGTCGCCGAGGTGGTTTTCTGCCAGCTTCACGCCTTTCTGGCGGCGCAGGTCGGCGTAGTCTTTGGCCAGGCGGGCATCGAGGTAGCGCAGGGCATTTTGCAGGATGTCGCGGCCCACGGCATCCTTCCCGGCATCGAACGCGCCCAGCTTTTTCAGCTTGCCGAAGCCGGCCACAATGAGCTGCGTGATGTAGGGGTCCTCTGGCATTCGCTCGAACCACGGGAAGGCCCCGCCGGGCAGCTGCATTTTTTGCAGCTTGAGCAGGGCGCGGGCGGTTTCACCTTGCAGTCGGGCTTCGTCGAACAACTCGGTGAGGCGGGCCAGGCGGGCGGTTTCGCCCTGGGCATCGCGCACCCAGGGCGTTTCCTGGAGCAGCAGGTTTTTCAGTTCCTGGTTCTGGGCCAGCTTGCTTTCGAGGGCATTCTTCTGCGCTGCCGTGCCACTCTGCGCCTGCCGCGTCCACTCGGCCAGGATGGTTTTGAAACGCGGGTTGGACTTGAGGATTTGGGCCGCGATGAGGTTGGCATAGAGGCGGCTGAAAGTTTGCTCCGAGCACTCGTAGGGGTACTCCATGAGGTAGGGCAGGCTTTGCACGGCGTACCAGGCGGGGTTGGCCGTCATTTCCAGCGTGAGCGAGTAGTTGCGCCGCGTGGGGCTGCTGGTGCTGGTGAGCTTGCTCAGCTCAAACGTGCGCGTGCCGAGGCCGACGATGGGCAATGGTAGGCTCTCGGTGATAAGAATACGGTTGGGGAGGACGGGCAGGGTGTTTTCTTCGCCATCGGTATAGGTGTAAGTTGTCGGGTGTTGGGTGACAGCTGCCTGGCCCGGTTTCTTTTTGATTTTCCGCTTACTTGATTCATCGCTGATGACTACCAGCGAAGAGCCAACCACCACCCGATACGTCACAGCCACCGGCGCGAAATCGGCGGGGATGCTCAACTCCCAGCCCAGTGCGGCACTTTGGTGCGCGGCGGCGACTACGGTTTGCTGCGCCGGGCCCTTCAGGAGTTGGCTGGTGATGTCCTGGCCCGTGGCGGCATCGAGCAGGAACAGCTGCGCGGTACCGGCAGTGGCGTGGTCGGTCAGGTTCGAGAACTTGGCGGGGAAGGTGAAGGTGTCGCCCTGGCGCAGGAAGCGCGGCGCGTTGGGCGTAATCTGGATTTCCTTTTGCGTTACGAGTTGGCGGGCGAGCTGGCCGCTGTGCAGGGCTTTGTCGTGGGCCAGGGCCAGCAGCTGCCAGCGCGTCACGGCCTCGGGCATCTGGAATTCGAGCACGATGTCGCCGTTTTTGTCGGTACGCAGGGCAGGCTGCCAGAAGGCCGTCTCGCGGAAGTCGGTGCGGGTAGGCACAGTGGCGAGGTCGGGGGCGGCGAGTTTGGGTGGCGGCGGGGCCGAAATGCTGCTGGTTCCCCGAATCATGATTCGAGCCCCGGCTTGCAGCGGCGCAGCGTGTATTGGTTTCGCAGCCATCACTTCTGCTGCTATGTTTCCGAGGGTACTATACTCAACTACTTCTTCGGCCATTTTATCTCCCACAACCAACCTTGTGCCATGCAAGCCAACATTTCCATAGTAGATAAAGCTATCTGAGTTATTGCGAAGCGTTGGATAGTGAATTTCTGGCAATCCTGCCCTGTTTTCTATAGGTGTATACGGAGTCGAATTCAACACCCCAAAATTTCCCTGCCAGCCAAACCGCGCCGGATAATACCCCGCCCCAAATTCCAGCCCCATAAAGCTATGCGGCCGGAAAATATCCAGGCTCTGGTCATAGAGCGTGGTCAGCAGCTCAGCATCGGCCGGTTTGCCATTGGCCTGGTGGATGGTGACGCGCCAGGTTTCCCGCTGGCCGGGCTGGAGCCGGTCGCGGAACGTGGCGATGGATAGTTGGAGCGTCTGGGGCTTCTCGGCCACTTGCACGGTGGCATTGTGGCGGTAGAGGCGGTTGTCGCGCACCTGCGTGGTGTGGATGTAGAGCGGGCCGATGGCGGTGGCCGCGCCGCTTTCGACGCCGATACGGCGCTGCTCGTTGGCGTTCAGCGTGAGCCATTCCTGGCGCAACAGCTTGCCTTCGCGCTCCACTTCCAGCAGAATGCGCGCCCTGGCTTCGCTGCTACCCAGCAGAATTTCCGTGGACTGGCCGGGCGCGACGGTATCGGCCAGGACCACAAACCAGTCGGGCGTGGCGAAAGGCACGGTAGCGGCCCGCGAGTCGTAGAGCGTAAAATCGAGCTTCGCTTTGGCCGAATCAGTCCCGGCGGCGCGGGCTTCGAGGCGGTAGCGGCCGGTGGGCAGCTGGGCCAGGGCAGCCTTGAGGTCCAGCGTGGCGCTGGCTTTTGTGTTGAAGGGCAGCGTCTGGACCAGCTCGGCGGGGGCTTCGTTCCCCTCCGTTTCGGGGGCTGGGCCGGGCACGCCGGGCGGGTTGGGCCGGTAGCGGATTGACGATAAACGCAACGTGCCGGTGGCGGGCAGCGGCTCGCCGGTGGCATTGGTGCCGAGCAGCTTGATGGCGGGCAAATGCTGCTTGTCCAACTGGTTGGGGCCGGTGAGCTGCAGGCTGAGCGGGTTGCGGCCAATGGGGAGGCTGCGGGTGCCGGTGCGGGTTTCGCCGGCCGCATCGGTCACATCGGCGGTGATTTCGAACAGGTAACCCGGTGAGTAGCGGCGGCCGGCCGGCCTGGGCACCAGCGGCGGCGTGAAGGTGAAGCTGAACCGGCCCTCGGCATCGGTGGTGGTAGTGCCGTGGGCGATTTCCTGGCTATTGCCGCCGCCCGGATACATGGCCCGGCTCCCGTAAAGCCCGAAATTGAACAATGGAAGCAGTTCGCGCCGCGTTACTCGGTAGCTCACCGCCGCGCCGTCGGTAGCCTGCCCGGCATAGGCGCGGGCGCGGCCGTTGAGGGTGAGCGGCTGGCCCAACTGCGGCCGGCCGGGCACCGAATCGATGCTCACCAAAAAAGTGGGCCGCTTATAATCTTCCACCGCGAAGCTGAGGCTGCCGTGGTCGGTTTGCAGCCGCATTTCGCCATTCAGCAACCCGGTGGGCAGCACCAATGAGCCATTGAACGAGCCGAAGCCGGAGGTAGTGAAGGGCAGCGTTTGCACGGGTTGGCCGTTCACGTCCATCAAGCCCACTACCACCGGCTCATTCGGCAGCAAACGCGCTTTGCCGGCCTGGCTTTCCGTCAGAATGCCTTTGAAGTACACCGTCTGGCCCGGCCGGTAAATGGCGCGGTCGGTGAAGAGGAAGGTGCGGCGCTGGGCTTGCTCCCTATCAGATTCCTCTCTTGGCTCACCATAATAGCCGCCGAAGCTGTTCATCATCAATGTATCAGCACCTTGCCAGATATACGTTTCTAGCAGTTGTGCCCTGACCTTATTATCGGTATCCACATCAGGTCTGGGCAATTCGACAATGCCCGAGGCATCTGTGCGTCGAATCTCACTGAAGTAGGTGGGGCTTTTTAATCTTATCTGGTCATAGCGGCCATACTTCACTCGTGCAGACACTGCCGGGAGCGGCTGCCCGCTTTGGCGATGCATGACCAGTACTTGCGGTGCGGTATAGTCAGTCCGACGGCGGAAAGCGGCGCTCAACTCACTCGCCCCCATAAACCCGTAGCTCGTCACCGCACCCGGCCGCTGCTCCGTCGGCTTCGCAGCTTGGTTGCTGATGATGACCAGATAATACCCAATGGGCAGCGCCGCGCCCGCCACCCCAAACTTCTGCTCTTTATAATCCTGCGGATGCGTGGGCACCGGCACCGCCCAGGTAGCCGCCGGCGCAGCTTTCAACGTGCGGGCGTAGCGCTGGGACACCGTGCGGTTTCGCTCATCGTATTGCCCCGATTTTTCCCACTCTTTCAGCGAAATCCGGTAGGCCCAGGCGTGCAGTTCAGTCACATTGCGGGCGGTGAGGTCCAGCCGCCAGGGCTGGTTGGGAATCACGATATCGGCCGCCGAAAACGCCAGCTCCGGCAACTCAATCTGCGCCCGCAGCTGCCGCGCCCGCGCCGCGCCGCGCGATTTCGGGAACCGCGCCTCGGCCTCCCGCGCCAGGCGCACGGCGGCCACGTTGTCGCCAGCTTCGCGCACCGCCTCGGCCCGCCGCGCCATAAATTCCGTGCTGATGGGCAGCGCCTTATACGTCTCGGCCATCCGTACCAAAGCCGGCTCATACTGCGCCGCCAGGTCGGTGTTCTGAGTAAGCGAGTGCAGGTAATCAATCCGGCTCAAATCCACATCGGCCAGCGCCGCCACATGCTGCGGCACCAGCTGCTGGCGCGAGGCCGTGAGGCGCTGCAACAGGTGCAGCGCGTGGAGTTGGCCGTTCAGCGAGTCGGCCACCGGGGCCAGCAGGCGCAGGGCGGCAAACTCAGCGGCGGGGCCAAAAAGCTTGGGTTCCGTGAGCTGAAACTGCTGCTCGGGCCGGGTGATGTACAGTTCCTGGTTCTTCAGGCCCTCGATGGCGCGTTGGGCCAGCAGGTCGTACAGCGTGGGGCGCAGGGCGCGGCCCTCGGCATCACCGCCGGTGGCCAGGTCGCCGAGGTCGGCCAGCGTGGTTTTGAGCTGTTGCTGCGGCTCGTCTTCTACCGACTGGTAGTAGTGCCGCACAATGGCCGCGCCCAGCCGGCCCACGTCCCAGGTGGCCAGGCCGGTGCCGCCGTCGGCAGTTTGCTGGCCGTCGGTGGTGGGCGGCGCGCCGGCCGTGCGCTGATAGAGGCGGTAGCGGTTCTGGTTGAGGTAGCTGGTGTACTGCTCGGCCAGCAGCGAGTGCAAAACGGGCCGGGCCGGAAAGGCGGCCGTTTTCACATCGGCCTCCAGCAGCACAATGGCTTTTTCGTCGGCGTCCTCCTGCTTGGCTTGCAGCAGCCGGATTTTGTAGAGCAGCGCCCGCACGTAGGCCGGGCTGTTGTGCTCCTTTTTGGCCTGCTGGTAAATGGTTTCTACCAACGGCGCGGCGGTGGCGGTCTGGTCCTTTTTCAGCAGCGCGTCAATCTTCTTCCAGCGGGCGGCGTATGGGCCGGGCGGCGGGCCGGGAGCAGCGGAGTCGGCAGTAAAAATCATGGTCAGCAGCAGGCAGGCAAACAGGAACAAACGCATAGGCGGGATGGGCACTGGCAAGGGTTGGAGCCATAAAGATGCCCGGCCCGGCTTTATTGCACAGAGCAAGCCATTTTTTCAGCTCGTTGCCGCCGCGAACGGTGGCGGTTTTAAAGCAACTGCTACCTTTGACGTCAGAATTTTACCCATTCATTTTTTTAGCATGAAGTCTCTTTTCCTTCCGATGCTGGCCGTACTGGCCGTGGCCGCACCGGCCGTACACGCGCAAACCACCGTGCGCCTGGGCGTGCGCTTGGGCGGCAACCTGGCCACCCGTGCCGGCAGCGACCCCACTTTTCAGCCCCTCACCAGCAACGGCACCCCCGTTCCAAATTCCGTGCAGGACTATAAGCGCACGGCTTTGCTCGCGCCCCAGTTCGGGGCCGTGCTCGATGTACGCTTTGGCAAGCTGGCCGTGCAGCCAGCCGTGCTTTTTTCGCAAAAAGGGACCGACCAGCGCCTCAGCATTACCAGCAGCAACTCATCGGGCGGCTACACCAGCAGCACCAGCGACCAATACCACACCATCAGCCGGCCCAACTACCTGGAAATCCCCTTCAACCTGGTGTATACCAGCGGAACGGACCACGGATTCCAGCTATTTGCCGGCCCCTACGTTGCCTTCGGCATGGGCGGCCGGGCCGAATACGAGAATACCCGCGTCAACTCCAGCACCAGTGGTAACAATACTGGCACCAGCGGTGGCTACGGCTATGGCTACAGCTACAGTAATTTCTACAGCGGCGGCACCTCACTATTTCAGTACAAGGACGACTACCCCGGGCCTCCATCCACCATTTTATCGTATCCCGGCAACACCAGCGCCACGCTCAGCTCCACGCCTTTTGCGGCCAGCAGCGGCTACACCATCGCCCGTCGCTTCGATGCGGGCCTCAATGCGGGAGTGGGCTACCGCCGGGGGCCGCTGCAAGTGCAACTGGGCTACGGCCTGGGGCTCATCAACCAACAGCCCGGTAAGGCGGCCGACCAGCGCGACGACCTGCCCGCCTACTACCAGCGCGTGGCCCAGCTCACGGCTACCTACTTCGTAAAAACGCAGTAAGCCGCCCCGCCCACAACCTGGCTTTCTACCCAAAAGCTGCTTATCACATCATTGCTCGCGGCGGGCCCGGTGGCTTCGGCTTCAGGCGGCCGAGGCGCTGGCGCCCACGGCATTGCCGGCCAGCACGGCCTCGGCCTGGGCAATGTGGCGCTGCATATGCACCACCAGGAATTCGAGCTGGTCGGTGAGGCGCAGCAAAATCAGCGGAAATAAGGCGTTGGGAATTCGGATGGCGTTGGCATTCACCTGCCGGGCCAGCAGCGTGAGGCGCAGCAGCTCATCGACCTGCCGGCTAAAAACCTCCGTGACGGTGCGCGGCAAGCGGGTGCCCGTGGGGGCGTAGCGCTGGGGCGAAGTGTAGGTTTTGACGCTAACCGGCGTGCGCATGGCATCAATAAACCGCTTGCCCAGATAGCCCTGCTTGGCCACGGCGGCGGGCTTCGAGCCCCGCTCCTGGGCGCGCTTGATGCGGGCCGCGATGCTGGGTAAGTAGTAGCCGCCCACAATGTTGAGGTGCTCCAGGCACTGGCCGGCGCTCCAGCGGCTGGGGCCGGGGCGGCGGTTCAGCTCTTCGGCGCTCAGGGGGCGGAAACGCTGCTGCGCCTTCACCCGCAGCAGCAGCAGGTCATTGGTTAGCTGGTCAAAGAAATCGGAAGTGGCACGAACGGCAACGGGCATATAAGCAGAGGCTAACGAGTCGTAAACATACAATTTAGCAGCGGATTCCGAATAATTTACGTCGGATTTTCGTCTGGCCAGACGCAGCATTTGGGTTCGGGCTGGTATCTTGGCTGCATGGTAAAACAATGTTTTTGGTATTGTAGTGCAATTCTTGGGCTGGCCACAGCTTTGCACGATGAAGTTCAGGCCCAGGCCGTGCCCAATGCCGGCGAGCGGGTGGAGAGTCTGGTCACCTTCGGCGCGCAGTCGGATAAGCAGTGGGGCGACGATGATTTCACCCAAACCTTCTTCTTCCTGATTCCCGAAAAGCAGCGCACTCCGGTCTACATCCGCGTATTTGACCCTGACTGCGGCGGCAAAAACGACGACCTGAAGGGTGCCGCCAATACCACTACCTCATTCAGCCTCTACGGTGGGACGGGCACTTTCAGCGGCCCGCAGGCCCGCGACCCGCGCCCCACCAACCCCACTCCCACCGGCCGCCTGCTCAAGAGCCAGACCTTCGGCAATGAGCCGCAATACGACGGTAAGTGGTACACCTTCGGCCCGCTCAACCCGCTGGAAGGCGAGATGGTGGACGAGTTCAAGGGCCACGTTTTCAAGCTGGTGGCCCGGGGCCTGACCGGTAACGACGGCAACCTGTACCGCTACTTTTTCAGCACCAACGCCACCGAGAACGTGTCGGTGGAAGGCGGCAATGCCTTCACCTACGAGTACTGTTTCCGGTTGCCGGCCACGGCCACTAAAACCACCGTACACCTCTACCCCTTCGTGAACGACAAGGTGGTGAGCATCAAGCAAAGCAACTTCGACGCCGACAACGCGGCCACGCTCAACGTGTTCAGCATTGCCAAAAATGGCCAGCCCGGCACCATGAGCGGCGACGGCGAATGGACCAGCAGCGTCTTCCCGGTGTCGCCCAAAGAGCACGGCCTGAGCCTCGATTTCCGCCTCACCTCCACCAAGCCCGCGCCCAACGACATGGTGTTCTACGTGACCGACCAGTATGAAACGGCCATGCCGTTTTTCGCCATTCC
The DNA here is from genome assembly GCF_054061335.1 of Hymenobacter sp. UYAg731. Taxonomy (NCBI): domain Bacteria; kingdom Pseudomonadati; phylum Bacteroidota; class Cytophagia; order Cytophagales; family Hymenobacteraceae; genus Hymenobacter; species Hymenobacter sp. UYAg731. The sequence continues at coordinate 283,984 of NZ_JBSSEC010000002.1, forward strand.
GCTAGGCGGCCCGCCGCGCTACCAGTACGATATCAACGTGAAAGTGCATCGCTAGGCGCTATTCTTTTTCGATAATTCAGTCCATGGAAAAAGGACCATCAATAGCTGAAGAGCCTTTTTTCAGGGACTGAATTCTTAGCCCCAATTATTTACTCGTCGGCTTCGCCGTCGCGGCCGGCATTTCGTTGCGGCGCGCCGTGGTCGGCAGCATTATCGTTGCTGGTCCGGTTTTCCTGGCGGGCGGCCGCGCCGTAGTTCTGGGCGGTGTCTTCGGCGTGCTGCTCGCCTTTGGCGGGCGAGCCCGTGGTGCTGCCAGCTTTGCTGTCGTCGTAGGAGTCATTATAAGAGCCGCCGCGCGAGCCGATGCCCTGGGAAGCATCGCCTTTGTTGGCTTCGGGCTGCGTGTAGCCGTTGCGCTCGTCGCCGGTGTTGTTGTCGGGCACGCTGTTGGCTTGATCGCGGCCCCGGTCGCCGTAGCCCTGGCCGCGCTGGTCGGCCATTTCGGGCTGGTTGGTAGAGTAAGAGCCGGCGTCCTGCGGGCCTTTATGCTCACCGCTCTCGATGGGCATGTAGTCCTCGGTCTGGTTGCGGTGCTCGCCTTCGGGGGCATGGCGCGGGCTCTCGCTGCGGGCAGCAGCGGAGAGCGACGTGTGGCCATAGTCGGCTGCATAGCCAGTATCGGGGCCTTCGGGCGAGCCGTTATCGTTTGTGCGGGGGTTGCTGCTGATGGCGGCCGGCCCGGCAGCCGTGCCGGGCTCGAAGCCGTATTCGGTGCGGCTATCGGGGCGCTCATCGCGGCCGTCGTAGCTGCGGTAGGCGTTGTCCTGCTCACCGGTGCGGCCGGGGCCGCCGTAGTAGTTGTCTTCGGCGCTGTTGTTGGGTTCGTAGTCGGCTAGGCGGTTCTGGTTGCCGAAGCCGCCGTGAGTGGTGCCGCCCGCGTCCTGCGCGCCAAACTCGCCCCGGTTGGGGTCGCTGTCCTGGTTTTCGCGGCGGTCCTGGTCGTGGTAGCTGCCCTGGGTGCTGTTGCCGAAGTTGCCGCCGTAGGAGCCTTCCGGCACCAGGTCGGCGGGGTCGGCTTCTTTGTTTTCCTGGGGCTGGGTGTCAGCGTCCACGGCTCCTTCCGCCATGCTGGTTTCGGCATCGGCCAGCGCTTGGCTCGATACCGGGGCCGCCGCGTGGCTGGTGGGCGGTGTGGGCGGGCCGCCGGGCTGGCCCACGCCTTCGCCGGGCCGGGTGTGCTGGGTGGCAGTGTTGCCCACCGGCCCGTCGATGCGGTTACCGGCGATGTCGTTGGGCTCGGTATTCAGGTTTTCTTCGGCGTTGGTCATGGCGGTGGGCTGATAAATGGAGAGGTGGAGAACGGTTAGCCAGAGGCTGCATACCTATACGCACCGCCGAACCCGTTGTTTTCGGCGCGGGCGGCGGCACGGTTTTCGGCGGGGCCATTTTACCTTTGCCTGCCAGCGGCCTGCCGCGCTCCGGCTTCCGGCCCAGCACCGGACGGATGCAACGCCTCAAAACCCGATTCATTTTACCCTTACCCCACGCTTATGCTCACCGGCACCGTTAAGTTTTACGACGACACCAAAGGCTTCGGCTTCATCATCGCCGACGATAATGAGGAAGAAATCTTCGTGCATCAAACCGGCCTCATCCACGAAATTCAGGAAGGCGACCGGGTGCAGTTCAACATCAAAGCCGGTAAGAAAGGCCCCAACGCTGTGGACGTAACCCGCGTGCAATAATTTCCGGCGTTTGATACCGGGCAGTCAGCAGCATGACTACCCCAGATTATTCAACACCGTTGTTTCAACAAAAGGCCGGCCCCACACTGTGTGAGGCCGGCCTTTTTAAGGTTGGTCAGTTTCAATCTGATGCCCTGATACCCGCTACTTTTTCGCCACATGCCTAGCCACCCGCACGCCCACGGCCATCAGGCCGGGCAGCTGGTCCTGGCGCATGTACTGCTCCAGGGTTAGGGTGTAGCTGCCGGGTTTGGCGAAGTGCTGGTTGGGCAGCGCTAGGGCCTGCAGGTCGTAGATATCGCCGGTGCCGCTGCCTTTCGGCTCGCCGGTTTTGGGGTCCATCAGCAAGATTTGGTGGAGCAGCGGCGGGCCGGCCGGGCCAGCGGGCCCCGTGAGCGTGTGTTTCATATACAGGTTGTAAAACCCGTAGGCTGACGCATAGCGCACATTGAAAAACACGTCATAGCGCGCCGTCGTGTCCTCAATGGCGAAGGTGAAGGCCGGCTTTTGCTGCACGTCCCACGAGTAGTTGGGGAAGTCCGTATTCTGCTCAAAAACCCGGTTAGGGTCGCAGGCCGTGAGCAGGCCTAGGAGCCCGCCCATTACTACCAACTTCCATGCAAAACACTGATTCATATCACTAACTGGCATTCAATAACAAAACAGCGCTGATTAAGAATCGGCCGGAGCCGGGGCTGCGCCGCCTTCACCGGCCGGGCCACGGCCACTGCGGCGGTTGCGGCCGCCCCGGCCGCCCCGGCCTTCGCCCCCTTCGGTGCGGCGCTCACCGCCCTCGCGGCGTGGACGCGGCTCGCTCCCGCTCTCAGCGGCAGGGCGGGGCGTAGCGCCGGCGGTAGAGTCGGTGCGGCGGGGGCTGTCGGGGCGGCGGTTGCGGGTGCCTTCGGGGCGCGGCTCGCCGGCTTCGCCCTCTGGGCGAGGCGCGTCGGTGCGGTTGCGGCCGCCGCGGCGGTTGCTAGGGCGAGCAGCCGCGCCACGGCGGCCGCGTTGCTCAGATGTATCGCCCAGGGCGGGCACCGGGTTATCAGTATCGCCGGGGCCGGGGCTGGTCATTTGTTCGGGCGGGCGGGGGCCGCCAGGGGCAGCACCGGCGGGGCGGCGGCCGTCGCGGGCGGGGCGGCCGTCGCGGGGCTCGCGCGGCGGGCGGGCTTCGCGGCCTTCACGCGGCTCGGTGCCGGGCTCCTGGGCGGCGGCGCGGGGCGCACGGGGCTCGCGCGGCTCACGGCCTTCGCGGGGGGCGCGAGCTTCGGCGGTTTCGCCGTCCTTTTCGCCTTTGCCTTTCTTGCGTTTACTGCGCTTGGCGCTCGATTTGATTTTGTCGTCGAGGCGGTCGAGCGAGCCTTCCACGATGGCCGAAACTTCGGGCTCAGGGGCTTCTTCGCGGGGCGGTAGCAGGCTTTCGATGACCTCGCCGCGCTTGTTCATTTCCAGCAGCTCTTTTACGCGGGCCGTGTCCAGCATCACCCAGTTGTTGTCGCCCTTGAAGGCAAACCACATGCGGCGACGGAAGATGTCGGTTTTCTGCAAAAACGCCTCACCCTTGTTGGTTTTGAGGGGGCGCTGCACCTGCGGAATGTCCTTGAGGGCATCCAGGTACGCGTCCAGCTCATAGTTGAGGCAACACTTGAGGCGGCCGCACTGGCCGGCCAGCTTCTGCGGGTTTAGGCTAAGGTTCTGGTAGCGGGCGGCGGTGGTGCTCACGGTTTTAAAGTCGGTGAGCCAAGTCGAGCAGCACAGCTCGCGCCCGCAGATGCCGAGGCCGCCGATGCGCCCGGCTTCCTGCCGCAGCGAAATCTGGCGCATCTCGACGCGCACCCGGAACTCGTCGGCCAGCCGGCGGATGAGCTCGCGGAAATCGACCCGGTCTTCGGCCGAGTAATAGAACAGGGCGCGGGTGCGGTCGGCCTGGTATTCCACGTCGCTCAGCTTCATGCGCAGGCGCAATTCGCTCACCATGGCGCGGGCCCGGAACATGGTGCCGGTTTCGAGGTCGCGTACGGCCTGCCACCGCTCCTCATCATCGGGAGTGGCAATGCGCAGGATGTTGCGGATTTCCTTGGAGTCGGTGGGCACCTTCTTCTTGCGCATTTGCAGGCGCACCAGTTCGCCCTTGAGCGAGACGTGGCCGAGGTGCCAGCCGGAGCCGGCGGCATCCACCACCACGGCGTCACCGGTCACGAGGGGCAGGCGCAAGTCGTTGCGCATGAACTCCTTGCGGCCGCCCTTGAAACGGACTTCCACCAGGTCGAATCCGGCAAAGGAGTCGGGGATTTCCACGTCCTGGAGCCAGTCGAAGACGTTCATGCGGGTGCAGCCCCCGGAGCTACAGCCCCCCTTCGAGCCGCAGCCCCCTACTTTGGTGGTGCCGCAGCCCCCACCGGTTGAACATGATGCACAAGCCACGAGTCAGACAATTATATAGTTGGGCGAAAAGCGGGTTTTCGCGAAAATTCGGTTCCTAGCAAAGATACACAAATAGCACAGGGCGCTTCCGACGGGGTAATAATAGACTTAGGGCTACTTCCATCCCCCACCCTTTGGCCCCAATATCGGTGCCCATACCTCTAACGGCTTGTGTAATTATTACAATAGTTTATTACACTGGCACTTATAAAATTTTGTCATTTTTCACAATCTAAAACACCAAAAACCTATTTATTCGCCTTGAAAAGGTGTTTTGATTAAATTATTTTCAAAGCATTACGTATTGACTGATGGGATTCGCAATTTCATCCCCATATATTCGTCCATTCTTCACCAAACCATCACAACAAAAAGCTCTATGAAAAATTTCAAACTTTTCATCCTCCTTGCGCTGTCCGGCGCAACTCTATCGCTTGCATCGTGCAGCAAAAAAGAAGAAGTAGCCGCAGCTCCTACGGCCGCTTCGCAGGATACCATGGCTCAAATCAAAGCCTTGGGATTCAGCACGCAGGATGTTAAAAAAGTTGACGGTGGCTACGTGGTAGAAGGCGACATGCTGCTGACGCCGGAGCTGCTGGCCAGCGCCCCCGGCTATTCCACCCTCCGCGTGGGCGACGAAGAGCAGTACCGCACCACCAACCTGGTGGGCAGCCTGCCGCGCGTACTCACGGTGAGCATCAGCAGCTCGTTCAATTCGGCCTACGTGACGGCCATCGATGAGGCCATCCGGCGCTACAACGCGGCTGGCCTGCGGGTGACGTTCCGCCGCATCAGCACGACCGGGGCCGACCTGCCCGTTAAGTATTCGTCGAACCTGGGCACAGGCGTGCTGGGCCAGTCGGGCGGCTTCCCCAGCGGCGGCAACCCCGCCCCGGGCTTCACGCTGGTTCCCAACGTAATCAATAGCTCAAACACCAACTATATCGCCACCATCATGGCCCACGAGATGGGGCATTGCATCGGTATGCGCCACACCGACTACTACAACCGCGCCATTAGCTGCGGCGGCAGCGCCTCCAACGAAGGTGCCAGCAGCGTAGGTGCTATTCTTATCCCCGGCACGCCTTCGACGGCCGAGTCAAACTCCTGGATGCTAGCCTGCGTGGGCAACGGCGTGAACCGTCCGTTCACCGCCAACGACCTGACGGCGCTGAACTACATCTACTAGTCTAACCCGACAGCATCGGCTAAAAAACCAAGGGGCCTCGGTTTAAGCTGAGGCCCCTTGGTTTTTTAGCCGATGCTGTCGGTATCAGGGCTTAAATTTTTTTCTTCAGAATACAATAGCTGTTGAGTTTTCACCATTTCCACTTTACATTTCAACCTGATTGTATGAAAATCAAAAACTTATTTACCGCAACTGTTTTCTGTGCCGCTTCGGCACTGGCGCTATCCTCGTGCAGCAAAAAAGAGGAGGCCGCTGCTGCCCCAACGGTCGCTTCACAAGAAGCGTTAAGTCAAATCAAAGCCCTGGGTTTTAGCACGGAAGATGCCCGTCCGGTAGCTGGCGGCTACGTGGTAGAAGGCGACATGTTGCTGACGACTGCAATGCTGGCCAGCGCCCCCGGCTACTCCACGCTGCGCGTGGGCGCGGACGAGCAATACCGCACCACCAATCTGGTGGGTGGCCTACCGCGTACGCTGACGGTGAGCCTGTCGACTCAGTTTCCAGCCGCGTACGGGGCGGCTGTTGATGAAGCCATTTTGCGATACAATGCGGCCAATCTGCAATTGCACTTCACCCGCATCACCTCGGGCACCGCTGACCTGCCCGTTAAGTATTCGGCTGACCTGGGCCCGGGCGTGCTGGGCCAGTCGGGTGGCTTCCCCAGCGGCGGCAATCCTGCGCCGGGCTTCACGCTGGTTCCCAGTGTGATTAACAGCACCAACACCAACTACATCGCCACCATCATGGCCCACGAAATGGGGCACTGCATCGGCATGCGCCACACTGACTACTATAACCGTCAATACAGCTGCGGCGGTCGCAAATCCAACGAAGGTGCCAGCACGGTGGGAGCCATCCTCATCCCCGGCACACCGTCGCTTGCTGAACCCAATTCCTGGATGCTGGCCTGCGTAGGCAACAACGTTAACCGTCCATTCACCGCCAACGACCTGACGGCGCTGAATTACATCTACTAGCCTCGGTTGGTATTCCAAAAAAATAGCCCCGGTTCATGTGAGCCGGGGCTATTTTTTTGGAATCAGCCCGGCACTTTATTAGCAATAGGCATGGCACCAGGGCGGACCAACTGGCTGGAAATGTTTACTGTATCACCACCCGGATTACCTGGGCAGCCTGCTCTTTCGTTTGAACCCGCAGCAGGTATACGCCGGGCCGTAGGCCACTGGTATCTAGCTCGTTGATTACACCATCTACCGTGGTTTCCCGCTGGAAGCGGCCCAGCATATCGTAGAGTTGCGCGGTGACCGCGCCGGCCGTATTGGCCACCAGCTGCAGGGGCTGGCCGGCGGTTACCGGGTTGGGGTAAGCCTGTGTGAAGCCAGCCCGTAGCAGAAAGGCTTCCTCGGAGCCGCTATAGAACTGCTGGCCGGCCACGTTGTCGAGCCGCACGCGGTAGAGGTAGCGCCCGGCGGCTGCGGGTTGGTCATTGAAAGTAAACGTGGTGCTGGAAACCGGACTGATGGTTTGCACGGCCTCAAAGCTGCCGTCGGGCCGCTGGCGCTCCAGCATGGCCGATTTCAGGCGGGACACTGTGCCGAGGATTACATCGAAGCGGATGTTTTCATCGACCAGCTGCCGGGGTAGGAAGGAGCGGAAGTAGCATGCCGTGCCCTGCGTGGTGTAGTTGATGGTGGTGCCCGGCTGGCCCACGCGCCCGCCCACCACGGGGGCTACGGCGTAGTACAGCACCGATACCTGAGCGCGGCCGAGCACCAGCGTGGTATCGGCCGTTTGCGCTAATGGCTCCAGATAAGTAGCGCCCAGCTGATATACCTGATAGCGGGCCACGCCCGGAATGCGCGGCCATTGCAGCAGCGCCTCCTCGGGGCAGGCGTAGCCGACTTGTAGTGAGGGAGCCCGCACGATGGCAAATGTGTCGGACACGAACTCGCTGCTACCGCTCACCAGCCGCAGTTGGGCCAAGGTGACGGTATCGGGCACGGCCCAGGTGGTGCGGCGGTCAGCCAGCGGCACGGATGCATTCAGCACGCGCCAGCCGGGGCGGCCCACGGGGCGGTAGTCGAGGCGGGCGGTGGCGGTGGCGGGTCCACTCCACTGCCAGCGTAGGTTGGCGGTGGTGCCGGGGCGCAGGTTATCGGTTCGCACGGGGTAGGTCCAGGCGAGGCCGGGCGGGGTGATTTCGTAGGCGAGGCTGAACGTTTGCGGGCCTTGCGGCACGGCAAAGCCGCGCACATGCAGTTCGTAGGTGCCGGCAGCGGGCATGGTGAGGGTAATTTGCTCGGCGTTGTTGAGGTGGTCGGGGCGGCGGCGGGCAGGGCGGGCCAGCGAGTCGGCATTCGGGTAGGCGCTCAGGGCCCAGGGCAGCCAGCGCTGGCCGGTGCTCACGGCCACCAATTCCAGGTCGAGGTCGTTGACGAGGGCCGTGGCGGCGTTAGCGTTGGCAGCAGGGTCGCTCCAGACCAGCGTGGTTTTCAGCTGCTGCTGGCCGGCGGGCACGGTGATGCGGAATACCTGGTCGTTGCCTTGGCTGGCGCTGGCGCTGAAAAAATGGCCGGCGCGCATGGTGCCCACGGCCCCGAGCGCATCGGCCTGGCCAAAGCCACTGAGGTAGTCGACTTCGGCCGTGCCCAGGTCGATGGCGCTGTTTAGAAGCACGGCTTTCACCAAAGCAGCGGGCGGCAGGGTGCCGGCGTGCTGGTCGCGGTACTGCTGCTGAAGCAGGATGCTGATGCCCGACACCAGCGCCGCCGCTTCGGAAGAGCCGCCTTCGCCATAGGCTACCAATTCGGGTTTGAGCCGGCCATCGTAGGCCGGGCCGCGCGAGCTGAGGGCGGCCACTTGCCCGCTGGGGTCGGTAGCGCCCACGGTCAGGGTATTCTTCGACATCTTGAACTGCCCGCTGATATTGGCAAAGCGGGCAATGTCCTTGTAAACACCACTGGGGCTAGCCGATGAGCCCACGTTGCCCGACGAGAAGACGTGCAGTAACTGCGGCAGCTGCTGGGTCTGCTGGTCGTAAGCCTGCGACTCAAGGCCGTAGTAGTTTTCGATGCCCACGCCGTAGGAGTGGTTCTGCACCGATACACCGGCCTGGGTGAGCTGGGTGGCATCGTCGGGCAGCAGGCGGGCGAAATCGGAAGTGGCCAGCCGCACGGCGCGGGCCGCGCCCTGGCCCAACGGGTCGGAGTTGCCGGCCCCGCCCAGCAGCGTGGCCATGGCCGTGGCGTGGTCGGAAGACGGCTTGGCAAACGCGGCCGGGCTCACCACGCGGCCTTTTAAGTCAATATCGTCGGGGTCGAAGGCCTGCTCCTTCACCGAGGCGGTGAGCCCTTGGCCGGTGAGGTCGGGGAAGCGGACGTGTACCGCCGAAATGACGTTGACCGACAAATCGGAATTGCCGAGGCGGCGCTCCTCGTGGGCGCGGCGGTCCGCCACATCCACAAACTCCACGCCCGGTGCGGCGGCTAGCTGGGCCGGCGTGAGGCCGGCGATGGTGAGCGTGCGGGTATCATTGCCCGCCGGTGCTACCTGCGCGGCGGGCTGGTGCTGCCGCGCCCACTGCCGGAAGGCCGGGCCATCGGCCACACGGACGCGGAGCGGGCGGGGCGTCCGTTGCACAGCCACCGCCTGCAAGCCTGGGGCCAGCCGGCCTGGTTGCGCCGGGCGTGGCGAGGGCTGGGCCAGTAGTAGCTGCGGCATCAGGAGCAACACTCCCAGCGAGCTGACTCCGCCCCGGTATCCGGCAAAAAATCTGCTTGCTTTTACGATGGCTGACCTCATGCGCGTGATGAATTTGGGGGAGTTCCGGCACCTGCCACTGCTGCTGCTCAAAGGTAAAGCCGGGCTTCGGCAGTGAGAGCGGCCGGTGCTTTTGCCGAAAAGCTATTTCACCATAATTCTGCGAATGGTATTGTTTCCACTGTCCGTTACGTAGAGCGTGCCGCTGGCATCCACGGCTATGCCACCGGGCCCACTGAAGCGGGCAGCGGCCCCGGTACCATTGTTGGGGCCGAAGCGCAGCGCACTGCCGGCCAGCGTGGTCACCTCCCCGGAGGGGGCAATTTTGCGAATGAGTGCGTTAAGGTGGTCGACCACACACACGTTACCGCGGGCATCGACGGCCACGCCGGTGGGGGCCCGGAACCGGGCCGTGGTCCCGGGACCGTCGGCGTGGCCGCTATGGTGGGCATCGCCTGCAAGCGTCGTTACCACCCCGGCGGGCGTGATTTTCCGAACCGTCCCGTTGCCGTTATCCGCGACGTATAAAACCCCTTGCGCATCAACGGCCACGGCGGCCGGATGGAAGAAGCGGGCCGTGGCTCCAGGCCCGTCGGCGCTGCCTTTGTGGCCGGGCTGGCCCGCCAGGGTGGTGACGTGGCCGGCTGGGGTGATTTTTCGAATAGTGTGGTTGAAGGTATCGGCCACGTAGAGTACGCCGTCGGCATTCACGGCTACGCCGTGGGGCAGGTTGAACCGGGCGGCCGGGCCAGGGCCATCGGCGGTGCCTTTGCGGCCCGCCGTGCCGGCTGCGGTGCTAACGGTGCCATCGGGCATGATTTTGCGGATGGTGTGGTTCTCGCCATCGGCCACGTACAGGGTACCATCGGCCGCTACGGCTACCCCCACCGGGTGGTAGAAGCGGGCAGCCGAACCAAGGCCGTCGGCATTGCCTTTGGTGGCACGGGCTCCAGCCAGCGTCGTTGCTTCGCCCAACGGCGAGAGGCAACGGATGGTCATGTTTTCCTCATCGACAATGTATAGCGTGCCATTGGCGGCCACGACCACGCCCATGGGGTAGGCAAACCGGGCGGCCGGGCCGAGGCCATCAGTGGCACCTTTGCTCCCCGCAGTGCCAGCCAGTGTCGATACGGTAGCAGTTGAGAAATAAGAAGCCGTATCGGCGGGCACAAACACGATGCGCTGGGCCTGCACCTGCGCCAAAGGCAACAGCAACCAGGCCGCTAAGCAAACGAAGGAGCGGTAAGGCATAAGCGAACAATGAGGGGAGTGACGCCTCAAAGGTATTAGCCCAGCCCCCACGAAAAACGCCCCGACCAAGCCGGCCGGGGCGTTTCATTCAATAGCCAAAAGCCGCTAGGGCTTCGGCGGCTTCTTGTCGTCGCCGCCGGGGGCCACGGCCTCAATCACGTCGAAGCCGTAGTCGCCGAGGGCGGCGGGGTTGGCGGCGTGCTTGGCCAGCAGGATGTCGCGCGAACGGCGGTCGAGGTCGGTGAACGCGGCTAGGTGCGGGTCGCGCTGGCCGTAGAGATTCTTCAGCTCCTTCTCCAAGGCTTCGATGCGGGTCTGGGCAGCCACGGCAGCTACTACGTCGGGGCCAAGCTCATCCCAGGTGGGCGAATCGAGGATGACGAGTGGCGACTTAACCCCCAGCTTCTGGTGCTGGGCGTAGACGAGGCCGGTAAGCTTCATCAGCTCGCCGGGGTTTTCGGGGATAATAACGCGTGGCTTGCGGGCCATGGTAGACGGGCGCTCAAGGGAATGTGAAACTCAAGCCGCTAAATGTAACTGCTTTTTCCATACGGCTTTCCCGAGCCCCGGCAACTCTGCTCGCGAAGCCAGGTTTCTCAATCTGGGCTCAGGTTTGGCAAACTTGAACACCGGAATGCTAAACCTGAGCCCAGGTTTGCCAAACCCGAACTCGGGAATGCTAAACCTGAACCCAGGTTTGCCAAACCTGAACACCGGAACGTCAAACCGGAACCCAGGTTTGGCAAACCTGAACACCAGAATGCCAAACCCGGACCCAGGCTTGCCAAACCTGAGCTCAGGAATGGCAAACTTGAGCCCGGGTTTGGCAAACCGGACTACAGGAAAGAATCCCGGGGCTTACTCGCCGGGCTTCAGCACCACTTTGGTGCAGTTGTCCTTCTTGTTGCGGAAGATGTCGTAGGCGTGCGGGGCCTGCGAGAGGGGCAGGCGGTGCGAAATAATATCGTCGAGGCGCACGTCGCCGGCGGAAACGTGGGCCAGCAGCTTGTCGATGTGCTTGTGGGCGGGGGCCTGGCCGCCTTTCAGCGTAATGCCCTTGTCGAAGAACTGGTGGATGGGGAAGTTGTCGAACGGCGAGGAATACACGCCCAGCACCGACACGAACCCGCCCCGGCGCACGGCGCTCAGGCAGGCCAGCAGCACCTTATCGGAGCCTTTTTCGAGGTTGGCCACGGCCTTGGCGCGGTCCAGCAGGTTGCGGTCGGGCTCGAAGCCCACGGCTTCCACCACCACATCGGCCCCATAGCCCTTGCTCATGGCCCGGATTTCGTCCACCACCTGCTGGTGGCTTTCCCACAAAATGCCTTCAGCGCGGGCCGATTTTTTGGCCAAATCGAGGCGGTACTGCTGGGTATCGACGATGATGACGCGGCTGGCCCCGCGCAGCCAGGCACTCTTGGCGGCCATGATGCCCACCGGCCCGGCCCCAAAAATGGCCACGATTTCGCCGCCCCGCACATTGGCCCAGTCAATGCCGGTGTAGCCGGTCGGGAAGATGTCGGTGAGGAACAGCACCTGCTCGTCGGTGAGGTTGTCCGGCACCTTGCGGGGGCCGTGGTCGGCGTAGGGCACGCGCACGAATTCGGCCTGGCCGCCGTCGTAGCCGCCATACAGGTCGGTGTAGCCGAAGAGGGCCCCGCCTTTTTCGGTCATCAGGCCGCCCTCGGGGCCGTAGTGGTCGGGGTTGGAGTTTTCGCAGTGGCCGGGCAGGTCGTGGTTGCAAAACAGGCAATGGCCGCAGGCCACCGGGAAGGGCACCACCACGCGGTCGCCGCGCTTGAGGTTCTTCACGCCCTTGCCCACTTCCTCCACAATGCCCATGAACTCGTGGCCGAGCGTCATGGGCTTGGGCTGCGGAATGCTGCCGTTATAAATGTGCAGGTCGGAGCCGCAGATGGCCGTGCTGGTCACGCGCAGAATAATATCGCGGGATTCCTTGATTTCGGGGTCGTCCACGTTATCAACGCGGACATCTTTGGCACCGTGGATGCGGAGAGCTTTCATAAAGCGGGAGTTAGGGATGAAACAGCAGAACCTGCTATCCTAACGACCGGCTTTTTGGACGGGTTACTACGGCTCAGCTCCACCGACGGCCAGCCTCCACGGTAGTCCCTTGGCTCACATCTGATAGACAGCCACTCCCGCCGCCGTGAAAATATAGGCGTAGGTTTCGCCCACCAGTACCTGCCGCACCGCGCCGGGGTCGAGGCCGGCGGGCAGGGCCACGCGCCGCTCACTCAGGTTGTAGAGGTGGAAGAAGTGAATGGCCCCGGCTTCCAGAAAGTACAGCTCATCGCCCCGAAAGCCCACCGTGCTCAGCCCCGGAAAGGGCAGCTTCTTCTTATAATTCCCGAGGTTGTCGAATACGTACACGCCGGTGCTGCGGTCCACGAGGTAGGTGTTGTTCTGGTATTGCCGAATGAACCGGAAATCGGGCCGCGAGCGGCCGATAATCAGGTCCAGCGGCGTGCTCTGCACCAGGCGCAGGGTGTTGGGGTCGAACTCGCGCAGCACCAGGTTGCTCTCATCGAGCAGCCAGATAAAATTATCGGGGGCCAGGGTGGCCACGCGCACCGTGCCATCCAAGTAGTCGGCCAGCCGCATTTCGCTGATGAGCGAGAGGAACCTATCGAGCAGCACGAGCTGCTGCCGGTCGTCGTTGAAAACGAGCGTGCTGGTCACGTTCCAGGCTTCTACCTGGGCTACGTGGCCGGGCTGAGCGGGCGCGTAGGTGTTCAGGGGCAGGCCCTCGGGGCCGTACTGGCGCAGGTTGTTATCGGCATCGGCCACGTAAAGCGCGCCGCGCCGGTCGAGCGACGCCGCGCCCGGGTTTGGCAGCTTGATGAGGCGCAGCAGCTTCCAGGCGGCCACGGTGGGCGCGGCGCTGGCATCGGCGAGCGGCTGCGGGGCCGGCTGCACGGGGGCCACGGTTTGTTTGGAAGCCGGCGCGGCTGAAGCGGCGGACGGGACGGTGGTTTGGGCGTGGGCGGCAATGCCCAACAGTAGAAACACTGCGAGACAATGCGCTTTCAAACACTGCGAGACACTGCGTGAAATGGCTTCCACGCTACTGCTCAAAATGCCGCAAGGCCAGCTCGTTGCCATCATACACACCGTAGCTGCAATAATTGACCCACTCCCCCAGGTTCACGTAGCGGCTGCCGGGGGCCACTTCCACATCCAGCGGCAGGTGGCGGTGGCCGAAGATATAGTAGTCGTGGTGCTGCCGCGTTTCCAGCTCGCGGCAGTATTGCAGCAGCCATTCCTCATCGCCAAAATATACGGTGTCGTCCTTGCCCACCTGCATGCGGCTGCGGCGGCTCCACTTATTGGCCATGCCGATGCCGAAGTTGGGGTGCAGCCGCGCAAACAGCCACTGCGCCATCGGCGAGGTGAACACCTGCTTCAGGGCCTTGTAGCTGTAGTCCTTCGGCCCCAGCCCGTCGCCGTGGCCGATGTGAAACAGCTTGTCGCCAATGCGCTGGCTCACCTCCTGCCGCAATACCGGGATGCCCATTTCCTGGGTGAAATAGCCGAACATCCACATATCATGGTTGCCGGTGAAGATGGTGATGGGCAGGCCGCCATCCGTCAGTTCCGCCAGTTTGCCCTGCAAGCGGCTGAACCCGCGCGGAATGGCGTGCTTGTACTCAAACCAGAAATCGAACAAGTCGCCCAGCAGGTAAATGGCCGCCGCGTCCTTAGCCGCTTCATCCAGCCAGCGCACAATGCGCTTTTCCCGCGCCAGCGAAGTGGCCGCATCCGGCGCACCGAGGTGGAAATCGGAAGCGAAATAAACCCGCTTGCCATGCGGCAGGGCAAGGTCAGAAAGTAGATGGGGGGACTTCATTCAGTTTAATGAGGAATGAAGAATTCGGAATGAGGGATTGATGCCGAAGAAACTGCCGGAGCAACTCTTCATTCCTCATTCTTCCTTCTTAATTGAGCGCAGCGTCGTCGTCTTCCAGCAAAAACAACGCAATGCGGCGCGGGCCGTGCGCCCCAAGCACGAGGGTTTTTTCAATGTCGGCGGTGCGGCTGGGGCCGCTGGTGAGCGATACCATCGAGGGCATGGCATCGCCGTAGCGCCTTTGTACCACGCGCAGGGCCTCCCCTATCTCATTCACCACCTGGCTGGGGCGGGCCAGCACGAGGTGCTGGTCGGGGTAGATGCTCAGCCGCCGCCCGCTGGCCGTGGCGGCCGATACCAGTACGCTGCCCGTGCGGGCCACCAGTGCCTCGCAGGAGGTCAGGCTAAGGTCGGCGTGGGCAATAAACTCCGTTTCATCGGCCTGAAAAGCAATGCCGGCCTGATACAGCAGCGCCTGCATTTCGGGCTCCCACACGTAGGGCGCGCCTACCTGCTGCCGCTGCCGGAAGCCCGCCACCTGCGCCGCCAGGTGCGGCAGCGACTCGCAGTAGTAAAACTCGCCGCCCACGCGCTGGAAGCTCTCGGCAAACGCCACCACGGCATCGACGCTGCCCAGGGGCGGGTGGACGGGGGCCACAAAATCGGGCCGGGGCGGCAATGAGGCGGGACCGGCCGCCAGCCCCTGACGGATGCGGGCTAAAACGGCATCGCGGGAGGAATCAGCCATGACGAGAGAGTTGCGGGTTGAAGCTGCCAAAGGTAACCGCTGCCCGATAACCGCACCCGCATTACCAAAAAAGCCCGCTTCCAGATTGGAAGCGGGCTTTCTCTTGCAGCTAATCTGGACCGGACTACACGCCGGCCACCGCGTTGTTGTTAGGAGTAGAAGCTTCGTTGTTGCGGTTGTCGTCCACGCCGGGCAGGTGCAGTTCGGGTAGGTCGCTGCCAATTTTGCCACCGGCGGCCTGTTCGCCTTTCACCTCCGAAGCGGTTTCGCTGCGGTCGGTGCCGGCCATGTGGGCCTGGTAGTTGGTTTGGTTGTCGAAAGGACGCTTGCCCACGAGACGGGTCAGGTCCTCCTGTTGCAGCACTTCTTTTTCCAGCAATTCCTTGGCCACCACTTCCAGCTCGTGGCGGCGCTCCGTCAGCAACTCCTTGGTGCGGGTATAGGCATTTTCGATGATGGTCCGCACTTCCTCGTCAATCACCTGCGAGGTAGCCTCCGAGTAAGGCTTCGAGAAGCCGTACTCGTTCTGGCCCTTCGAGTCGTAGAACGACACGTTGCCGAGCTTGGCATTCATCCCATACATCGTCACCATCGAGTAGGCCATCTTGGTGATGCGCTCCAGGTCACTCAGCGCGCCGGTCGATATTTTGCCAAACACCAATTCCTCAGCGGCGCGGCCACCCAGGGCCATGCACATTTCGTCGGTCAGCTGCTCGGTGTTGTAGAGGAACTGCTCCTTGGGCAGGTACTGCGCATAGCCGAGGGCGGCCACGCCACGGGGCACAATGCTCACCTTTACCAGCGGGTCAACGTGCTCCAGAAACCAGCCCGCGATGGCATGGCCGGCTTCATGGTAAGCTACAATGCGCTTCTCGCCGGGCGAGATGATTTTGTTCTTCTTCTCCAAGCCCCCAATTACGCGGTCGATGGCGTCGGTAAAGTCCTGGTCGGTGATAAATTTCTTATCGCGGCGGGCGGCAATAAGTGCGGCCTCGTTGCAGACGTTGGCAATTTCGGCACCAGCAAAGCCCGGGGTTTGGGCCGAGAGGCGGCGGGCATCCACATCGGGGCCCAGCGTCAGCGGCTTGAGATGCACCTGGAAAATCTGGGTGCGGCCGTTGATATCGGGCTTGTCGATGCTGATTTGACGGTCGAAACGACCAGGGCGGAGCAGGGCCGAATCGAGGGTATCGGGCCGGTTGGTAGCGGCCAGGATTATAACACCGGAGTCGGTGCCGAAGCCGTCCATCTCCACCAGCAACGAGTTCAGAGTGTTTTCGCGCTCGTCGTTGCCGCCGGGCATCGAGCCCTTGCTGCGCGAGCGGCCCACGGCGTCAATCTCATCAATAAAGATGATGCAGGGCGCTTTCGCCTTAGCCTGCTTGAACAGGTCCCGGACCCGGGCCGCACCCACGCCCACGAACATCTCCACAAAGTCGGAGCCCGAAAGCGAGAAGAACGGCACGTCGGCCTCGCCGGCTACGGCTTTGGCCAGCAGGGTTTTGCCGGTACCGGGAGGGCCGACCAGCAGCGCGCCCTTTGGAATCTTACCGCCGAGGATGGTGAACTTGCTGGGGTTCTTGAGGAACTCCACAATCTCCTGTACTTCCTCCTTGGCTTCTTCAAGTCCGGCCACATCTTTGAAGGTGATTTTCACCTTGTCGCCACCCTCAAACAAGGCCGCTTTACTCTTGCCAATGCTGAAAATCTGGCCGCCGGGGCCGCCAGCACTGCCCATGCGGCGCATCAGGAACCAGAATCCGACAATCATCAGCACAATGAAGCCGTAGGTGCCGATATAATCGCCGGGGCTCGACCGCTCCTCAATGTTGAGGGGCAGGCGTTGGGCCGAGGGCACGTCTTTTTGCAGCGCGTCCAGGTTTTCCTGAAACAGCTTGGCATCCACCACCGGGAAGTAGAACTGCGAGCCGATGCCCTCGCCTCCGAAAGGCGAGCGGCGCGTGAGCTCCTGCTTGTATTTGGCGCGGGCCGCTTCTTTCAGCGTCACCTCTACCATTTTCTGGTTGCTGATGATGGTAACGGCCTGCACATCGCCGGCCGCCAGCATGCTCTCGAAGCGCTGCTGATTGATTTTGGCAGGCGAGTTGAGGTTGTTCACCCACATCACCCCGAACAAAAACACCAGCAGGCCCGCCAGCACCCACAGCTGCAAGCCCGGCCGCGGGCTGGGCACCGGGGCAATGGGCTTCTTTTTCTTATTGTTATTCAGATTTTTATCCGACATGAAAATAGCTACTTAAAACCGAGTATAGGTAGGAGCAAAACACCAAGCCGAAAACAAATGTTCGACAAAAAGGCAGACGCAGGGAGGACGGTTTTATTTTACTGAGTTAGGACTGCCAATCAAAAAAGAACGTCATGCTGAGCGGAGCGCGGCGGAGTCGAAGCATCTCTCGTGCCGCCGCTAATCAAGGTCGTGAAACGATTGAATTACTACCACACGCGAGATGCTTCGACTTCGCTGCGCTCCGCTCAGCATGACGTTCTTATTTTGCAAAGCGACACCGTGGCGACTTATGCCGGCTCCGATTCGATGTAGCTGATATCGGCGTCGCCCCACAGCTCCTCAAGGGCGTAGAACTTGCGGCGGTCGCGCAGAAAAACGTGTACCACCACATCAACATAGTCGAGCAACACCCACTCGCGGTTGGTGCGGCCTTCGGTTTGCCAGGGGCTTTCGCCGGTCACTTTTTCGATTTCTTCTTCCACCGAGCGGGCCACGGCCTCAAGCTGCGTATCGGAGTTGGCCGAGCAGATGATGAAATAATCGGCAACGGCATTTTTTAATTCCTTCAGATTCAGCACCACGATATCGGCTGCCTTCTTGTCCTGCATGCCGCGAACGACCAAATCTGCCAATGTGTCTGAATCCTGACGGACCAACGTGCTTTTCATATTGTCTTGTTAGGTGTGAGCTTTACAGCCGAAAGTCTACGAAGTTAACGATACGCGAAAGAAGGCCGTGGTTGTCACCCCAAAAACCCTGTTCACGGGCCAGCAATTAGTCTGGCTGCCGGCCTGTGCCTCGACGAATTCGGAGGCTCAAAGTCTGATTCTCCAAAACCGGGCCAGCGAAGGCTGCACCATCATAACGGACTTTCAGACCGCCGGCCGGGGCCAGCGCGGCAACCAGTGGGTGGCCGCCCCCGCCGAAAACCTGATGCTGTCGGTGGTGTGGCAGCCCACGTTTCTGGCCGCCATCGAGCAGTTCCGGCTCAGCCAGGCCGTGGCGCTGGGCGTACACGACTGGGCCGCTGCCCTGCTTGGGTCCGGCCCGCAGCTCAAAGTAAAATGGCCCAACGACCTGTATTACGGTAGCCAAAAGCTGGGCGGCATCCTAATTGAGAACAGCCTGAGCGGCCCAAAAATTCAATATAGCATCATTGGCATTGGATTGAATATCAATCAGCAAGCCTTTGAGCTGCCCACAGCCACGTCCTTTACCAAGCTAACGGGCCGCGCCTACGACCGCGAAACCCTGGCCGCCCGCCTGCTGGAATGCCTGGAGCGGCGCTACCTGCAGCTGCGGGCCGGGCAAGTGGCGACCCTGCGGCGCGACTATCTGCAGGCCCTCTACCGCTACCAGGAAATACACCCATTCATTGTCGACGGGCAGCCGGTGAGCGGCCAGATTGTTGGGGTGGAAGACGATGGCCGGCTGGCCGTGGCCATCGGCAATGAGCTGCGGCGGTTTGGCTTGCAGGAAATTCGGCACGGCTAGCAACCCTGACCGGGTATTTCGGCATCAGGCAGATGGATTAGGGGTTTTGGCGGAAAAAAATAACTTTTCCAGGCAACTAATCCTTTGCTTCCGCCGAGTTGTCAGTAACGTTGGCGCTGAAGGCGTACTTTTTTCCTGGTTCATCAAACGGAAATGATTTTCGGGGGGTTAATTTGAGGGAAAGGGAATTCGGCACAGTGCTTGTCAATTGTTATTCGCCACCTTTTCATTTTTCGCTTTCACTTTTTTTGCTTTAGTTATGAAACTCTCTACTCGCTGTATGGTCCTGCTGGCGGCGCTGCTGCTGCCCTTGGCGTCGGCTTTTGCCACAACGTTCACCGTCACGGTTGGCAGTAACTTTTATTCGCCTCTGACGGTCAATATCCAGACCGGGGACGTTATCCATTTCGTTTTGCAGGGTGGGGTGCATCCCACGGTGGCGGAAGACGGCGCGTCCTTTGCGCCGTTTACGCTGCTGACCAGTAGCCCAACCCGGGATATCACGTTCAATACGGCCGGTGCCATCCCATACTACTGCACGGCGCACGGCGCACCGGGCCAGCCGCTGGGCCAGGGCATGAATGGCTTAATTAACGTGACCCAGCGCGTCACCACGGCCACGCTGGATGCCCGGGCGGCGGGCCTCGAACTGAGTGTGTACCCCAACCCCAGCCACGGCCAGGTAACGGTGCAGCTCAACCAGAAAATCGGCGCGGGCAGCACTTACCAGCTGCGTCTGAGCAACATCATCGGTCAGGAAGTGCGCACCGTAGCTCTCAAGCCCGAACTAACGGCTGGCATGTCGATTGATTTGAGTGAGCTGCGCACCGGCGTGTACTTCTACAGCCTGGTGGTAGATGGCAAGGTGGCCAGCACCAAGCGCCTCGTGTTGCAGAACTGAACCAGCTTCGGCTAATTGTTTGACCAAAAAGCAGCCCTGGGCTGCTTTTTGTGTTTCTAGCCCGAATTGGTTTCGCGCAAGCATCAGTGCAACGGTGCATTGCCTACTTTTGCCTTTTCACCGATTTGCTCGTTGCTTCTTCCGGTAGTGTGCGGCTTGCGCATTTGCCGGTGTCTTGTGTCCCATTTGTTTCTATGCGCTCCTTTAAAAGCCTGAACAACCTCGTCGGCTGGCTCGTGTTTGCCATCGCCGCCGTCACCTACCTGCTCACCCTGGAGCCCACGGCTTCGTTCTGGGACTGCGGCGAGTTCATTGCCTGCTCCTACAAGTTGCTGGTGCCCCACCCTCCGGGGGCGCCCACGTTCCTGCTGCTGGGCCGCCTGTTCTCGCTGTTCTCGTTCGGTGATGTGACCAAGGTGGCGGTGCTCGTCAACGCCCTCTCGGGCCTGAGTAGCGCCTTCACCGTCCTGTTTTTGTTCTGGATTATCACCCGCATGGCCCGCAAGATGGTGCTGCGCGAGGCCACGGGCAACAGCGGCCTCGCGGCCGAAGCCATCGAGCCGAGCGGCTACCAGAGCCTGCTCATTCTGAGCGCGGGCGTGGTGGGCGCGCTGGCTTTCGCGTTCTCCGATTCGTTCTGGTTCAATGCCGTGGAGGGCGAGGTGTACGCCATGTCGGCCCTCTGCACGGCGGCCGTGGTCTGGATTATGCTGAAGTGGGAAGCTCACTCCAACGAAGCCGACTCGGATAAGTGGCTCATTCTGATTGCCTACGTCATCGGCCTCAGCATTGGGGTTCACTTGCTGAATCTGCTCACGCTGCCGGCGCTGGGCTTCATCTACTACTACCGCCGCACGGCCAATCCGAGCGTGAAGGGCGGCATCATTGTGATGGTGGTGAGCATGATTATCGTGGGGTCCATTCTGGTGGGCATCATTCCGGGCCTGCCCACGCTGGCCGGGGGCTTCGAGGTGTTTTTCATCAACACCGTGGGCCTGCCCTTCAACTCGGGCCTGTTCATCTTCCTGATTGTGTTTATCGGGCTGATTTGGTTTGGCTTCCGCCTCTCCTTCCAGCGCCGCAGCCAGCTGCTGAACACGGCCATGCTGTGCTTCACGTTCATCCTGATTGGCTATTCGAGCTACCTAATTGTGCCGATTCGCAGCTCCTTCCAGCCCACCATCAACGAAAATGACCCCGAGGATGTGCTGAGCTTCGTGAGCTACCTCAAGCGCGAGCAGTACGGCTCACGGCCCCTGCTCTACGGCCCGCAGTTCAACGCCCAGCCGGTTGATTATAGTGAGGGTGCCCCCCGCTACGCCCGCGACCTCAAGACCAACACCTACAAGGAGATTCTGCCGCGCCAGCAGGAGCCCGTGTACCGCGACGAGGACAAGATGCTGCTGCCCCGCATCTACAGCTACGAGCCCGACCAGATTGCCAACTACAAGAAGTGGGTGGATATTCAGGACGGCGTGAAGCCCACGATGGGCCAGAACCTGGGCTTCCTGATGCGCTACCAGATGGGCCACATGTTCTGGCGCTACTTCATGTGGAACTTCGTGGGCCGCGAGTCCGACGTGCAGCAGGCAGGCGTGGTCACGCCGCTCAGCCCCAGCGCGAAGTCGCTGCCGCCGCGCATCGGCGAGAGCCCGGCGCACAACAACTTCCTGGCCCTGCCGCTCATCCTGGGCCTCATTGGCCTGTGGTTCCAGAGCCGGCGCGACAGCAAGGATGCCTGGGTAACGGGCCTGCTGTTCCTGATGACCGGCCTGGCCATTGTGATTTACCTCAACCAGCCGCCGCGCGAGCCGCGTGAGCGCGACTATACCTTCACCGGGGCCACTTTCGCCTTTGCCATCTGGATTGGGCTGGGCGTGCTGGGGCTGGCCGAATTGTTCGGCAAAGCGGTGAAGGCAGACGGCCTGCGGGCCGGCCTGGCCCTGGCCGTGGGCCTGCTGATTCCGGGCATCATGGCGGCGCAGGGCTGGGACGACCACGACCGCTCCGACCGCTACAACTCGGTGGATTCAGCCAAGAACCTGCTGAATTCCTGCGCCCCGAATGCCATCCTGTTCACCAACGGCGACAACGACACCTTCCCCCTCTGGTACGCCCAGGAGGTGGAGGGCTTCCGCACCGATGTGCGCGTGGCCGTGCTGAGCTACCTGAACACCGACTGGTACATCGCCCAGATGAAGCGCCGCTCCTACAAATCCGAGGGCTTTCCCATCTCGATGCCGGCCCCGGCCTACGCCCAGGGCACCAACGACATGCTGCCCTTCGCGGCCAACCCGGCCGTGCCGAGCGTGAACCTCAAGGAATTCATCGAGCTGGTGAAGAGCAACAACCCGCTGCTGCAAGTGCAGTACCAGGAAAACGGCCCGATGATGATGTCCTTCCCGACTCCTAACTTCTTCCTGCCCATTGATACCACGGCCGTGAAGAAGCTGAACATCATCCCCAAAGGCCGCGAAAACCAGCTCGTGGACCGCATGGAGTGGAGCATGGGCAAGCGCGCCATTGAGAAGAAAAACCTAGTGATTCTGGACATGATTGCCACCAACAACTGGCAGCGGCCCATCTACTTCAGCAGCACCGTGGCCCCGAGCGACTACATGAACCTGCAGCCCTACTTCCAGCTGGAGGGCATGGCCTACCGCCTGCTGCCCCTGAAGGACCCGAACTACGACCCCCGCTCCGGCGACGAAGGCTACGTGGAAAAAGACCTCACCTACCAGCGCCTGCTGAAGGATTTCAGCTACCGCGGCCTGCAAAACCCGACCATTTTCTACGACGAAAACAACCTGCGCTTCCCGGCCAACTACCGCGACAAGTTCGCCCGCCTGGCCAACGCCTACCTGGCGTCCAACAACTTGGCCAAGGCCAAGGAAGTGGCCGACAAAGCCTTGGAATTGATGCCTGACAACGCGATTCCCTACGACTACTATTCGCCCCAGCTGGTGCCCGCCCTGGTAGCGGGCGGCGAAAAAGCCAAAGCCGACCAGATTCTCGACACCATGACCCAGCGCTCGGAGCAGATGCTGGCCTACTACGCCACCAAGGCCGACGGCAGCCTGTTTGAGGACGACCAGCGCGGCTACCTTCTGGGCCTGCAAAGCGTGTACCGCGCCGCCGAGCAAGCCGGCGACAAGCCCCGCAGCGAAAAGGCCCTGGGCCTGATGAACCAGTACTACCCGCGCTAATCCGGCGTTCGGTTTGAAGTAGAAAAGGCCGGCCCGCGTACGCGGGCCGGCCTTTTCATTTTACGGAGGATGGGTCTTTGTTGCCCAAGCATGGCCGGACGCGTGCGTATGGCCTATCTCGCTGGCTCAAGTATAAGTGGACGCACGCGTCCGGCTCATCTCATCGCCCCAGGTAATATCGGACGCGTGCGTCTGCCTATGCTTGGGGTTCCAAGCATAGGCAGACGCACGCGTCCGGCCTTGCTTAGGCTGCTTTAGGGATAGCGGCGGGCTTTTTGGCAGCGGTTCGGTTGGGCAGGCTGGCAAAGTCGAAGTACTGGCGGGCCTGCTGGGGCTGGCGGCGGTGGGCGTAGCAGGCGGCGGTATGCACATCGTAGAGGGCCTCGGCTACGGCCCGGGCGGCGGGGCCGAGGTCGGTGATGGTTTGCTGCAAGTTGGTGCGGGCCTTGGTTTTGGTGGTGCTGGCTTGCGCGTAGACCGTGAGCAGGGTGCGGGCCGGGCTGGCCTGGGCCTGCACGGCCTGGTCTTCGGCTTTTTCCAAGGCCTCGGTATAGGCCGTGAGGCGGGTGAGGCGGTCCTTGACCAAGGCCTGGGTGAGGCCGCCGAGGTTGTCGGGGTAGTAGGTGGCGCGCTCGGCCGCGTGGTCGAAGAGGTAGGGCTTGAGCACCTTGACGTCGGTGGCCTGCACGAAGGTTTTAAAAGCCTCGTAGGCCTTTTGCTCGGCGCTGGTGCCGGCCTGGCGGCCCCCGCCCTGCCCCTGGCGGGCCACCATATCGTGCCGCAGCCCGGCCACGGCGGCCGTGAGGGTGGCCTGCTGCCCGGCAATGAGGGCATCAACATCGGGCGCGGCCACGGCCGTGGCCGTGAAATCGCCGAAGGCCGCGAGGCCCTCGCGGGAGGCCTTCAGGTGGAGGAAAAAGTTCTCGTACTTGTCGCTCTGATAATCTTTCATGCGTTCAGAAAGGGAGATGGGAAAGGAGATTGGGACAAACGGTGCAGCCAATACCGGGGCGGAGGAGCCGCAGAAACAAGAGTAGCAAAGGGCCCTTGGGACGGCCGGAGCACAGACGGTGCGCTGGTCAGCCCAAGGGCCCATTCTGTCTGCGGGAACTTCCAGGGGTGCTAGTGCTGCACCCGCACCTGGCTGCGGGTTATGTGGCCGTTTTGCTCCACTACCAGGTAGTAGAGGCCGGTAGACAAGTTGGCCGTAGCAAGCTTGCTTTCAGCCGGCGTGTGGGTGCGGCTCACCTCGCGGCCCTGGGCGTTGTATAGGACGGCGGTGCGGGATACTCCCACTTCGGTCGTTTCGGGGGCGGCCAGGTTCAGTACCGCATCGGCGGGGTTGGGGTAGGAGGCAGGCTGCTGTTTGGCCACCCGGCCGGCACAGCCGGCAACCTGGTATACATTGGAGGTCACGGAACTACCATTGCAGGAGCCTGCGCCGGTCAGCACGATGGAAATGTTAAAGTCATTCACGGTGACCTGGAAGGCTGCCGTGCTGGTGTAGAATGTCCGGGTGCTCGCGCCGGTGTTGCGGTAGGTCGTGATGGTGCCGGTATAGGGCGGGGGTACATTGAAACCGTTAGCAAGCAGATAGATTGTTTCGGAGCACGTGTAGTTGGGCGAGTTGGGTTGCGTCGCGTCTCTTGCCGCCGAGCCATCCTTGGTTGTGGAGGCAACGCGGCTGTAAGCGGGGTCGTTGGTTATCACCAGGTCGCCGCCGGTCACCGCTGCATTGGTGCTGAGGGAGCGGCTGGTACAGGCATTGCCGATGGTGGCAACAACCTGGACGTTCGTCGAAGAGCCTACTGGTGCAGTCACCGCAAAGGTGGAGCCCATACCGGTGGCGGGGGTTGCGCCCCCGTTGGCCTGCCACGTCACGGTGTAGCCAGCCGGCAAGTTGTTCACCGCATACGTTCCGGTGCTGCCTGGGCAGATGGAGGTAGGCCCGCTGAGTGTCGCCTGCTGGCTGAGGTCGCATTCCGTGGAGCAGGCGGGGGCGTTCAGGGCCGTGCTACCAGCCGGCCGCTGCATCTCGTTAAAAATCCATTCGCTGTTGCGGGGCGTGAACGTCAGGTGGGGCATGCTGCTGGTTTCCTGGGCCACATAGCGGGCCACGTTGGGAGCACTGGGGTTGTTGGTGATGTTGTTGATGTACTTGGCAAAAGCCGTAGACGCCGTCACCGTTGGCACATCGAGCGCACTGAAGCTGGGCACAAAGCAGATGTTGCCGTTGTAGAGATTGGTGCGGAAATAGGCCGCGTACACGCCGTTCAGGCTACCAAAGTCGAATCCACTGGCGCAGCCACCGGCCTGCTGAACCGGGTTGGCGGTGCCCCCGGGCAGCGTTTCGTACGGCAGGGTGTTGGCAGGAGATTGTGCCGATTCCTGCAGCAAGTGGAACCGGATGGGAATGGTGACGCAAAACGGGCAGTAGCCAATGCGAATTTGGTATTCCAGCCGAAGGTCTACCCGGCTCACCGTAGCGCGCTGCCCGTAGGCCGGCAGGCCGTAAGAGGCAAACTCACCGGTAACGCCGTGCGCACCGGGGCCAATGGGAGAAGCGGAGAACAGGGCTCCCGGCAGCAGAATTGCCAGGGAAGACTGTGCAATCTGAACGCCCACCGGGGTGTTCTGCGCATTGCCGCACTGCGAGCCGTTGCTGACCGCTACCACATCGTAAGGGGCGGAACCGGAGAACGTAATCATTGGCTGGTAAATACTCGCAATGAAGGTATTGGCCCGGATATCGCTACGGCCATTGTAGGCGTTGAGCAGGGAAAGCTGTTGCGTGGCAGGCTGGTCGAGCACCCGCACAGTGGCGCGAATCTGGCTAAGCATGTCGGCCAGGCTATTGCCGAACAGGAAGGGCACGTCGAAAGAGCGCGTCAGGGATTGGACGCCGACGGGGTTGTTGGCCCCACGCTGGGGGCTGTCTTGCAGCACCAGCAGGCGGGTATGGGGGTCGTCGTTGGAGCGCTTAGCCATTTCGGCCAGCCCGTAGCGCGACACCAGGCCGCCCATCGATTGGCCCATCACCACGTTCTTCTCGCCGGTCGCCTTGCCACCTACTTTGTTCTGATTAACCAGCCGAATCACGGCCTCAAATAAATGCGCATTGCGCACAATATCATCTGTACCGCGGGCATTGTCGATGTACACAATGTCGTAGCCGGCATTCAGCAGGCTCGTCCTAAAATTGCCAGTACTCGGAGAAGCAAAATCCTTGTCAATATTCTCGAATAACGCCGTAATGTCATTATTTGGATTATTGCACTTGCGCAGTTCATCGGCAATGTCAAATAGGTTGTAGCCTTCGGAAATGATGAATGGCTTGGTCCATTGCGTATGCTTAACTCCGCCCGGCCCGTTGCCGAACACAGTGTAGACGGTGCCGCCGGAATGCTCCGCTCCTGACGTGTAGCTGGCCCCAATGGGTAATTCGCCGTCACAGATAGCGCAATTCGTGGTGCCCGTGGTGCGCAAAGCAGCGGCAACACTCCACACGTCGAAGTTGAACCAGCTTTCAACGGTTTCATAGTAGCCTAGTCCCGGCGCGGGCTTCTGCCCTTCTTTTATAGGCGGGGAACCGAAGCCACTATGATAGTAGATGAACTTCACTTTTACGCGCTTAGTCCCAGAGTCCGAGTAGGTTGTGGTTATCGACTGGTTCCAGGTGGCGGACTGGTAGCCGTTACCATCGCCAAAGTCGAGGTAGATGCTGGAAGGAGCACTGCCATCTCCAGTAAGGTAGAGGTTACGGCGAAACAGAAAAGAAACCGTGTTGGTGCGGGCCCGGGAAATGACTGGAGCAGCCGCAAACAGTACCTGCGTTTGGTAAGGGCTTTGCGAGCGTCCGGCCACATCGTACACCTGCTCGTTTTGCACCGTAAGCAAATTGTCTTGCAACGCTCTGGGCTTAATACTGGCGTAAGGGAGGTACTGCACCGATATTGGAATAACATTGCCCGTAGCAGCCGCATCGAGCCGGGCGTTGTAGGTCTTCACCGTCGGCAGGGTATCCTGTCCGTACACCAGGGCACTGTGGGTCACCAGGCGCAGGTAGCGTAGCACATCCATGTCGGTGAGGTTGGAATCGGCCAGTACCCCACTGTAGGAGCGCATATCCAGCAGGTGTGCTCCGGCTTCGTAGAGGTAGCCAGTGGGCACCTGGCTTTTGTCCACGTTAGCGAAAATAGCGGCGAGCTTGAGCTGCAGCGAATCGGACCCGCTGAGTTGAGCCCGGGCCGGGTTGGCTCCCAGCAACCCGCAGGCGATGAGGAGTAACAGGTAAATTTTTTTCATGAGCGGGAAAAGGGTTGAGAAATAAAATTGATTTTGAGAAATGATACTTCAGCTGCCTATGGAGACGTCCTTGCATGACGCGCACCGGGCCGCAGCCCAGCCGGACCAAGGCGGCGGAGTCGGAATGGCCCGGTAATGCCGGTAATGCCGGCGAGGCCGGCCGGGCAATGGTGAGGGCTTCCTTGTGGTAGATAGCGGTGGCTCGCCCACTCAAATCGCACCTTTTAACGCCGGGTAAGTCCCGGCTAAATGTTGCTTGGGGGTGGCCCTAGCCGCCCGGAATTGTTACTTCAGAGAATTGGGCGAGGGAAACGAAAAAACAGGATTCTGACAAGCAGTAAAATCAGTTTTCAGGCCCTGGCAAGCGGTGCCAATACCATGTTGCGGGGTAGCGCGGCAGCATTTTCTATTGTTGTCGATTCAAAAGTATTTGGACCCCGACACCCGCTAAAAAATATTACACCACCTCACTCATTGGCAGGACCAACCACCCGAACCCCCCTATTTCTGCGGTACGCTCCAGCTATCCTCACCGCACGCGGACCGTATTTCTCCTCACCAAAACGTCTGGCTGGACCGTGGCCGGCACCGCCCAGGGCAGATACCAGCCGTTCCGGCAATCGGCCAAGGCCCGCAGTGACACCAGCGAGCAGGTATATTCGTTTTATGACGGAGGCAGAATTGCTATGTGTACCAGTGAGGCAAGTACATCAGCCACTCAACACTTCTGGCCGGCCGGGCCGTCTGGTTTTGTGCTGATTAGACGGTTAAGCAGGTCGGCCTTTCGGCCCCTTCGCTCCTCAGCCAGCGGACTGGACGCTGTGGCAGAGGGGCTCTAACAGCTGTTGCTAATTCATAAATAGGTCTTTATAACTTCTTATCCGTAGTGCCTGCTATGCCCCTCCCCCCGCGCTCCTGGTTTCGCCTCGGCTGGCTGCTGCCGCTGCTCTGCGCCTTCGCGCCCCTGGCCCCGCGCCCCGACTACGCCGGCCTCTACCGCGACGCCCCGCACCTGGCCGTGGACACCCGCCGCGAGAGCGACAGCCTGCGCCTCTACCTGCGCCTGCCCGCCCCCGCCCGCCTGGGGCCGGGCCACCCGCTGCGCCTCACCGCCTGGCCCAGCTACGAAGCCAGGCTGCCGCTGTGGCAGGACAGCATCGCGCGCCGCCAGCAGCACCCGCGCCCCGAGGCCGATGGCAGCCTGCGCCTCAGCTTCTGCATTGCGGCGGCCCGCGTGCCCGCCGGGACCATTTTGCAGCTCACCACCGCCCCCACCGATACCAAAGACGACTACCAGGAGCCTGGCACCACCGCCTGGCTGCGCCTGACCGAAGCCGTACTGGCGCGCCCCTTCGTGCTCACCGACTCGGTGGGGCTGCCGCTGGCCCGCCGCTACGTGCGGGCCGGCGAAACCTTCGGCGTGGACAGCTACGGCCTGATGCAGCCCGTGCGCTGGAAGCGCTACGCCGTGATACCCTCCCCCGCCCTGCCGCCCATGACCAGCCCGGCCGCCATGCCCGCCGGCCCGCGCCTGCTGCCCGTCCTCGACTCGGCCGAGGCCCGGCCCGGCGGGCCGCTACGCTTCCGCGAGCCCGGCCTGTATGCGCTGAAAGTGGGCGGCGCGGGCGGCATGCCCCCGCGCACGCTGGCCGTACTGGTAGGGGCCAACAACTACCCCGCCCTCACCACGGCTTCGGAGCTGATTGAGCCGCTGCGCTACCTCACCACCAGCCAGGAGCGCCAGCGCCTCACCGATGCACCCGACCCCAAGCGGGCGGTGGATAAATTCTGGCTCGACATCGCCAAAGGCAACCAGCGGCAGGGCAAGGAATTGATTCGGCAATTCTACGGCCGAGTCACGGCGGCCAACCGTCTTTTCGCCGCTCATAAAGCCGGCTGGCTCACCGACAGGGGCCTGCTGTACGTGGTGCTGGGGCCGCCGCCGAGCGTGCGGAGGCTGTTCAACGGCGAGGAACGGTGGTTTTATTCCGAGGGCGGGCTGGACGGCGGGCCCATCACCTATACCTTCCGGCCCCGGCCGAGTACCTTTGCCCCTGATTACTACGAATTGGTGCGCCGGCCCGAGTACGAGTTGCTCTGGTATGCCGCCGTTGAAAAATGGAGAACCCCACTGACCGCCCTGACCGGCCCGAACGCCCCAACCGACCTGCCCGCCCGGTAGCCGGCCGCCGCTTTTACGACGGTGCCAACCGCCCCGTCACCCCGAAACAGTTCCGCCCCGACCGCGGCGGCGCTGAGTTCGACGAACGCCCCGCCCGCCCCAAAGGCCGCGGCGGCTCCGACAACCGCGACGACGCTCCCGGCGACCGCGGCGAAAGCCGCCCGCCCTACCGCGAGCGCAGCGAAGGCAGCGAGCGCGGCAGCAACGCCGGCGGCGAGCGCCCCCGCTACGAAAACCGCGCTGCCCAGACGGCCAGCATCGACATGCTATTTGGTCTGCGCCCCATTCAGGAAGCGCTGAACGCGGGCCGCACGCTGGAAAAGATTTTCCTGCTTCGCGGCACCAAAAACAGCCTCGTGACGGACATCTCGGCCGCCGCCCGCGCGGCCGGTATCCAGGTGCAGCTGGTGCCGGTGGAGAAGCTCGACAACCTGACCCGCAAAAACCACCAAGGCGCAGTCGCCTTCGTGTCGCCCATCGACTACGCGCCGCTCGACACCATCGTCACCGGCCTGTTTGAGGAAGGCAAAGTGCCCTTCCTACTGCTCCTCGACCGCGTTACCGACGTGCGCAACTTCGGGGCCATCGCCCGCACGGCCGAGTGCCTGGGCGTGCAGGCCATCGTAGTGCCCAGCCGGGGCGCGGCCCAAATCAACGGCGACGCGCTGAAAACCAGCGCCGGTGCGTTGAACATCCTGCCAGTGTGCCGCGAGGTGAGCCTGCACGAAACCATCCGCTTCCTCCAGCAGTCCGGCATCACCGTGGTGGCCTGTACTGAGAAAGCCGACGAAGCCGTAGGCGCGGCCGAAGTTGATTTCACCGGCCCCGTAGCCATCCTCATGGGCTCGGAGGAAGACGGCATCTCGCCCGACCTCCTGAACCTGGCCGACGTGAAGCTAAAAGTGCCCATGAGCGGCCAGATTCAGAGCTTGAACGTGGGCGTAGCCGCCGGCATTATGATGTTTGAAGTGGCCCGCCAGCGGGTGAATGCCTAGCTGATGAACTGATAGCCCCAGCGGGACGACATATCGGTAGCAATCCGTACCTGCGGCATTTGAGAAGCCCCAGCGGGGCGACATTCGTTGAACGAGTGTCGCCCCGCTGGGGCTTTTGCTATTTAGGTCGGTTATATTATATACTACCGATATGCCGCTCAGCTGGGGCTATCAGATATATTTCGGGCTGGGCCTAATTATACCCGCCGCCCTTCTTCGCCTTCACGTCGGCCACGAAATCCTTCACGCGCTGCTCCTCGCTGCGCTTGCAGATGAGCAGCACGTTGTCGTACTCGGCCACGATGTAATCCTCCAGGCCCTGCACTACTACGAGGCGGTCGGCGGGGGTTTTGATGACGCAGCCGGTGGTGTCGTAGAGCAGCACGTCGCCGCTCACCATGTTGTTGTTTTCGTCGTGGTTGCCGATGCGGTGCAGCGAATCCCAGGTGCCCACGTCGCTCCAGCCAAAATCTGCCGGCAGGACGTACACGTTGTCTGCCTTTTCCATCACGCCATAGTCGATACTGATGTTGCGGCAGCGCGAGTACGCCCGGCTAATGAAATCCTCCTCTTCGGACGTGCCCAGCTGGTCGGCGCCTTCGTCGAACACCTCGGCAATGTCGCTCAGGTAGTTGTGGAAGGCGTTGATGATGACCTCGGCGCGCCACACAAACAGGCCGGAATTCCAGAGAAAGTCGCCGCTGTCCACAAACATGCGGGCTAGTTCCAGATTGGGCTTTTCGGTGAAGGTTTTCACCTTGTGCAGCTGGCCGCCGGGCAGGCTCTGGTCGTCCATGTACTGGATGTAGCCGTAGCCGGTATCGGGCCGCGAGGGCTGGATGCCGAGGGTGATGAGCACGTCGCTGGCCCGGGCGGCGGCCACGGCAATGCCGATGAGGCGGCGAAACTCGTCTTCGCGCAGCACGGCGTGGTCGGCGGGCGTCACGATGATGGTGGCGTTCGGGTCGCGTTGCGCAATGCGGTAGCTGGCGTAGGCAATGCACGGCGCGGTGTTGCGGCCAATGGGCTCGCCCAGAATCTGGTCGGCCGGCAGCTGGGGCAGATGCTCTTGCACCAGGTCCACGTAGTCGCGGTTGGTCACCACAAACACGTTTTCGGGCGGGCATACGCCCTTAAAGCGGTCCACGGTGAGCTGGAGCATGGAGCGGCCCGTGCCCAGCACGTCATGAAACTGCTTGGGATGGTTGGTGCGGCTGAACGGCCAGAACCGGCTGCCAATACCGCCAGCCATGACGACGATGTAGGTGGAATTCATTGAGCAAATGTAAAGGAGAACCGGGTACGGGAGATGCTACTAATTACTCAATAAATATTATATATTAAACAAAATATATAATCAAACCAGCCCCTCGCGCAGCAAGTCGTGCAGGTGAATGAAGCCGGCAAACTGCCCGTTCTCCGTAACCACCAGCTGCGTAATGTTACGGCTTTGCATCCGGGCTAGGGCTTCGGCGGCGAAGTCTTCTACATCGATAGTAGCGGGCCGGGGCGTAAGAATGTCACGGGCCTTGAGCTTTTCCAGGTCCGAGAAGCTGCCCAGCATCCGGCGCAGGTCGCCGTCGGTGATGATGCCGGCCAGTTGGCCGGTGGCATCGAGCACGGCGGTGGCCCCGAGGCGCTTGCCCGATATTTCCAGCAGCACGTCCTTCAGCGGCGCGTCGTCCTGCACCTGGGGGCGCTGGTTCTGGCGGCTGAGGTCGCCCACTTTCAGGTAGAGACGCTTGCCGAGGGTGCCGCCGGGGTGCAGGCGGGCAAAGTCGGCGGCGGTGAACTGGCGGCTTTCGAGCAGGCACACGGCCAGGGCGTCGCCCAGGGCCAGGGCGGCCGTGGTGCTGGTGGTGGGGGCGAGGTTGTTGGGGCAGGCCTCCTTGGTCACGGGGGCGTGCAGCACGTAGGTGGCCTGCTGGGCCAGATAGGAGTCGGCGTTGCTCACCAGCGCGGCCAGCGGCACGCCCTTGCGGCGCAGCAGCGGCACCAGCACCTTGATTTCAGGCGTGTCGCCGCTCTTGCTGATGGCGATGACGAAATCCTCCGGCTGAATCATGCCCAGGTCGCCGTGAATGGCATCGGCGGCGTGCATGAACAGGGCGGGCGTGCCGGTGCTGTTGAGCGTGGCCACGATTTTGCCCGCGATGTGGGCGCTTTTGCCAATGCCGGTGACCACTACGCGGCCCTTCAGTTGCAGGATGGCTTGCACGCAGGCCACGAAATCGGGGGTGGCGGCCAGGGCATCGGCCACGGCGCGCACAGCGTCGGCTTCCTCATAGAGCACCTGGCGGGCAATGGCAAGCACATCGGCGGCAGCTGGGGCCGCGCCGGGCGTGGCGTTCTCAGAATAAAGGGTCACAGGCATGAGTGAGACACGGAAGGTTATTGCAAAATTGGGGGAAAGAAGCTTAGCCAGTTGCCAGCCGGCAAAACCAGCTTGCGGCCGCTTCCGCATAATTTACACGAAATCACGCGGCAATTGCGTTGAATCGAACAGGTCGCTACTTCGGAAACAGCTTGTTCCCACAGATGGATGGGGTCGGAAGCACGAAGTTTCCCAATAGCTTCTTCCCCAGCCAGAGGAGGCAGCAATATGACTAAATTGTTTTCCACAATTCATGAAAAACACCATTTTTCATGCTAAAAATTGGGGCTATTGCTTATCTTCGTTATGAACCGCTAGTCGGTACGCCTTTCATTAGTGCTTTCGTCCTATGTCATCAGTTGCCCTCCAAGAAGCCCCGGTCCTCACGGCCGATTTGAAACATACACTTAAAGAGGTATTCGGCTACGGCCAGTTTCGGGGTACGCAAGAGGCTGTTATTCAAAACGTGCTGGCCGGGCACAACACGTTTGTGATTATGCCCACCGGCGCGGGCAAAAGCCTGTGCTACCAACTGCCGGCCCTAGTGGTGCCGGGCACGGCCATCGTCATTTCGCCCCTCATCGCCCTGATGAAGAACCAGGTCGACCAGCTCGGGGCCTTCGGCGTGAATGCGCAGGTGTACAATTCGACCCTGACCAAAACCGAGATGAAACGGGTGCAGCGGGACGTGATGAGCGGCGAGGTGCGCCTGCTCTATGTGGCTCCGGAAAGCCTGACCAAGGATGATACCATCGATTTCCTGCTAAAGTCGACCATCAGCTTCGTGGCCATCGATGAGGCCCACTGTATTTCGGAGTGGGGCCACGATTTCCGGCCCGAGTACCGCAAGATTCGCGGCATTATTGATAACCTGGGCGGCAACGTGCCGATTATCGCCCTCACGGCCACGGCCACGCCCAAAGTGCAGCTGGACATCCAGAAGAACCTGCACATGGATGACGCCAGCGTCTTCAAAACCAGCTTCAACCGCACCAACCTCTACTACGAGGTACGCGCCAAGCACAACACCAAAAAGCAGCTGATTCAGTACGTGAAGCTGCACAAGGGCAAGGCGGGCATTATTTATTGCCTGAGCCGCAAGAAGGTGGAGGAAATTGCCGAGTTGCTGCGCGTGAACGACGTGCGCGCCCGCCCCTACCACGCCGGCCTCGACCAGCAGGTCCGCATCGACAACCAGGACGCTTTCCTGAACGAGGAGTGCGACGTGATTGTGGCCACCATCGCCTTCGGCATGGGCATCGACAAGCCCGATGTGCGCTTCGTGATTCACTACGACGCGCCCAAATCCATTGAGGGCTACTACCAGGAAACCGGCCGCGGCGGCCGCGACGGCCTGGAAGGTAACTGCCTGATGTTCTACAGCTACGACGACATTCTGAAGCTGGAGAAGTTCAGTAAGGACAAGCCGGTGACCGAGCGCGACAACGCCCATCAGCTGCTGGCCGAGATGACCAACTACGCCGAAAGCGCCGTGTGCCGCCGCCGCCAGCTGCTGCACTATTTCGGCGAGCAGCTGGACACCGACTGCGGCTTCTGCGACAACTGCCGCCACCCCAAGGAGCGGTTTGAGGGCGAAGCGGCCGTGGGCCTGGCCCTGCGCGCCACCGTGCAAACGGAGGCGCGGTTCAACCTCAACCACATTGGGCAGGTATTGCTGGGGCTGAATAATCCGCACATTGAGAGCTACGCGCACAATGCGCTGCCGGTGTACGGCCAGGGCAAAGAGCTGGGCGACGCGCAGTTCTGGCACTCGGTGTTGCGCCAGTGCCTGCTGAATGGCTTTCTGGAGAAGGACATCGACAGCCTGGGCCTGGTCCGCATCACCGATAAGGGCATCGATTTCATTGAGAACCCGCGCTCCATCACGCTCACCAAGGACCACAACTTTGATGAGGAGCAGAAGGCCGACGAGGAGAAAGTAGAGGAGCAGCACGCCGCTGGCCACGACGAAGCCCTGTTCACGCAGCTAAAAGAGCTGCGCAAGCAGGTGGCCAAGCAGAAAAACCTGCCCCCCTACGTCCTCTTCCAGGACCCGAGCCTGAAGGAGATGGCCACCACCTACCCCACGTCGCTGCACGACCTCACGCACGTATCGGGCGTGGGCCAGGGCAAGGCCCAGAAGTTTGGCGCGCCGTTCGTGGCCGCCATCAAAAAGTACGTGGAAGACAACGACATCGAAACTGCCGAGGACGTGGTGGTGAAGTCGGCCGTGAACCGCTCGAAAATCAAAATCTACGTCATTCAGCAGATTGACAAGAAGATGATGCTGGAGGACATTGCTTCTTCGAAGGGCATTTCGATGGGCGAATTGATGGAGGAAATCGAGCACATCTGCTACTCGGGCACCCGCCTCAACATCGACTACTACCTGGAGGACATGGTGGAAGAGGAAGTACGGGAAGAAATTTACGACTATTTCATGTCGGCCAGCACCGATAATATTGCCGTGGCGATGAAGGAACTGGGCGACGATTTCACCGAAGAGGAATTGCGCCTGGTGCGCGTGAAATTCCTAAGCGAAGTGGCGAATTAAGCCGCGTTGATTTAATTGACAAACAAAAAAGCCGCTCCAATTGGAGCGGCTTTTTTGTTTTCTGGCACGCTTCCCGACGTTCTCATCACAAACCCTGTTTGGTTAGCCGCGTATTGCAGGAGTGCTTAGCGCGCAGCCTGGCAAGTGCTTTTTGAATTCATAATATGTGGATTGTCTTTGCGTTACTGGCCGCTTTGGCTTCGGCTTCGGTGGTCACGCTATCGAAAGCCGCGATTAAGGAGGTGCCGCCCAGCCTGGTGTTTGCCATTGAGGCGGTGTTGATTTTGCTGGTGTCGTGGGCCACGGTGCTGTTTCAGGATTTGCTGCCGGATATCGCCAAAATTGAGCGTAAGACCTGGCTGGTGCTGGTGGTGGCGGGTGTACTCACGGCCGTGTCGTCGCTGCTCGTGTTTCGGGCGCTGTCCCTTGGCGATGCCTCGCGGGTGTCGCCGCTGACCAATATTTCATTGGTATTTTCGGTGACGCTGGCGGCCATTTTCCTGCGGGAAAAGCTTACCTGGCAGGTGATGCTGGGTACCGGCCTGATGGCCAGTGGTGCCATCCTGATTGCGACCACCAAGCCAGCCGACAAGGACGAAAACACCAAAAAAAATGGTCGTCCCGCAAGCGGAGCGACCATCTACGAATCCAAGCCAGCGGCTTAGCTCAACTTAGCAATACTCTTCAAAAGCGCCTTGCAGGTTGTTCACGATGCGCATGGCATCGGAGCCTTCAATATGGTAGCGCTCAATCATATGCACCAACTCGCCGTCTTTGAACAGGGCGATGCAGGGCGATGAGGGAGGATACGGCAGCAGGTGCTCGCGCATTTTGGCTACGGCATCGGTTTCCATGCCGGCGAACACCGTCACGAGCTTTCCGGGCTTTTTGTCGGCGCTGGCGAGGGCCATTTTGAGGGCGGGGCGGGCTTTGGCGGCGGCGCAGCCACACACCGAGTTCACGGCCACCAGCACGGTGCCTTCGTTCGAAGCCAACGCGGAATCAACCTCCTCGGCGGTCATGAGCTGCTCGAAACCTACTTCGGTGAGGTCCTGGCGGATGGGGGCCACCATGTATTCGGGATAAACTGCCATTGTCGTAAATATTATTTAAAAAGCGGCGGGGCCGCGTACGGGTACAAAAGTACGGGATAGGCGGCACTGTCCCACATAAGTTCGCAGTGGCCCAAAAGGTTCGGGTGATGAATGTGGTGCGCAGCCGCTAGCTTTAACTCAATGAATTAAAGCGTTTTTACAAATATTTGATATATCTTGGCGAATCACAAACCTTTCTCACCTTTTTACTATTTTTTTCTGCGTATGAAACTTCGTTTACCATCCTCGCGGCTGGGCCTGAATGTGCTGCTGGGCCTGATGGCCTGGGGCGTTTTTGGCCAGGCTGCACTGGCCCAGGTACAGCCACGGCCCACGGCCGAAGTGCTGCGCGCCCAGCGCAAACCCGTGGCAACGCCCATTCTCAAAGCCCCCGCCAAAGCCAGCCCGCGCCTCGACGCCGAACTGCAGCGCCTGATGGTGCAGGCAGGTGGCACCGGCCAGACGGAAGCGCTTTCGGCCAGCCAGCTGCGGGCCAGCCACCCGCAGCTGCGCTTTGGCCAGCAGGCGGGCCAGCCCACGGTGCTGGTTCACATCACGGCCAAGGACGTGGCGGCGCTGCTGCCGGCTTTGCAGAGCCGGGGGTTCGAGGCCACGGCCTCTAACCCAAAGCTGCATTTTGTGGAAGGCATGCTGCCCATCAGCCAGCTGTCCGCCGCCGATGCGCTGAGCAGCAATGGCTTGCTGGGCATCATGGCCTCCTTTGAGCCCGAAACCGATGGCGGACTGGTCACCAGCCAGGCCGACTACGTGCTGGAAGCGGCCCGCGCCCGCGCCACCCGCCCCAAGCTGGTGACGGGGGCCGGCGTAACCATTGGCGTGCTCAGCGACTCCTTCAACTACCTGGGCGGGGCGGCCACGGACGTGGCCTCGGGCGACCTGCCGGCCGCCGGCGTGCGCGTGCTGGTCGAGAGCAGCGCGACCGACGAAGGGCGCGGCATGTGCCAGCTCATTTACGACCTGGCCCCCGGCGCGGCGCAGGTGTTCAGCACGGCCAATGGCGGCGAGGGCACCTTTGCCCAGCACATCCGCGACCTAGCCAGCACGGCCGGTGGCAGCTGCAAGGTGATTGTGGACGATGTGCGCTATTTCACCGAGCCATTCTTTCAGGATGGCGTTATTGCCCAGGCCGTTACCGATGTGGTGAGCACGCTGAACGTGGCATATTTCGCCTCGGCGGGCAACTATGCCGACAAAAGCTACGAAACCACCGCCCCGCAGTTTGTGGCCAACGCCAACGGCGTGCGCTGCCTCAATTTCGACGCCTCGGGCGCTACCACCGACCTCACGCAGCGCATCACCATCGCCAGCGGGGCCACATTCTACCCGGTGCTGCAATGGTCCGACCCGTTTTACACCACCACCGGCGTGCGGACGGACCTCGACATGTTTATTCTGGGCGTAAGAAGCACTGGCGTCGTGGACACCGTGTTCCGGAGCAACGCGCGCAACCTGCTCACGCAGACGCCCATGGAGCCTATTTTCTTCGCCAACTCGGCGGCCACCGGCACCACTACCTTCGATTTGGTCATCGTCTGGAAAGCCGGCATCCAGCCCACCCGCCTGAAGTACGTGAACCGGGGCAGCGCGAGCCCTTCGGAGTGGCTCACCGGCAGCCACACGTCCTACGGCCACTCTTCGGCCGCCGAGGCGTTTGCCGTGGCCGCCGTGCCCTACTACAACCAGCGCGTGCCCGAAAGCTTCACCTCCAAAGCCGGGCCGATAACCTACCTGTTCTCGCCCACCGGCGTGGCGCTGGGCACCGCAGTGGTGCGCCAGAAGCCCAACGCCGCCGCCGTGGATGGCACGAACACCACGTTTTTTGGCAGCGACTACGAAAACGACGGCTTCCCGAACTTCTTCGGCACCTCGGCGGCGGCCCCGCACGCGGCGGCCGTGGCCGCGCTGCTGCGCTCGTCGGAGCCGGCCCTCACGCCTACGCAGGTTTACAGCCGCTTGGTGGGCAGCGCCCGCCTCATCGGCGCGTCGGCCACCGATGCGCTGACCGGCCCTGGCCTGATTGATGCCTTCACGGCCCTGTACGGCCCCGTGGCGGCGGCTACGCCGCCCGTGGCCGAAGACCTCGAAAAAGGAGCCCTGCCGGTGAGCTGGAACGTGAACGGCTACGGCGCGGCCCGCCCCCAGGTATCGACGTTGGCCCCGGCCTCGGGCGTGCAGAGCTTGGTGC
Organism: Hymenobacter sp. UYAg731; assembly: GCF_054061335.1. Taxonomy (NCBI): domain Bacteria; kingdom Pseudomonadati; phylum Bacteroidota; class Cytophagia; order Cytophagales; family Hymenobacteraceae; genus Hymenobacter; species Hymenobacter sp. UYAg731. The sequence continues at coordinate 322,488 of NZ_JBSSEC010000002.1, forward strand.
TGGATGCGTATCCGGGCATCAACTCGGTATTTTCGCTGAACGAGGCCACCCTGTTTTTGCAGGGAGCCACGGCCAGCAATTTGCAGCTGACGTTCCGCGAGCGCAAGTTCGCGGCCGAAACGGATGAGCTGATGCCCGCGCAGTTTACGGGCCGCAGCAACACCGACGGCGTGGCCCTGAGCGTGGACGGCGGCACCAGCTGGTACCGCGTCTTCGACCTGACCGGCACCAACGCCACCACCACGTTCCAGACCAAAACGGTGGACCTCACGGCCTTCGCCACGGCCAACAGCCTCACGCTGGGCAACGACATCCGCCTCAAGTTTCAGCAGTATGGCCGCGGCGGGGCCACGGCCACCGCCGGCACCGGCCGGGCCTTCGACGATATTGTGGTGGGCAGCCGCACGCCCGCGCCTGCCCCGCTGTACGTGTATAGCCTGCCCACTACCGGCTGCCCCGGCCTGCAGGTGCAATACACCGATTCGTCGCTGTTTCGCCCCACGGCCTGGGCCTGGACGTTTGCGGGCGGCACGCCGGCTACTTCCACCCTGCGCAACCCCAGCGTGACTTACAACACGCCCGGCCGCCACAGCGTGATGCTGAGCGTGAGCAACGCCGCCGGCACCGTGGCCCGCACCGATACCGGCGTGGTGGTGATAAACGGCCGGGCTCCGGTGGCCACCATCACCAACACCAGCCTCGTCATCTGCCCCGGCGAAATTGTCACGTTTGGCAGCACGGCCGTGAATTGCCCCGGCACCTACGCCTGGAGCCTTCCGGGCGGCTCGCCCGCCACCTGGACTACCGCCACCCCGCGCGGCGTGAGCTTCGCCACGGCCGGCAACTACACCGTCACCCTCACCGTGAGCAACGCCTACGGCAGCACCACCAGCTCGGTGGTGGTGGAAGTGGGGGGCAAAGCCCCAACGCCCACCATTACGAGCACCAACCCCAGCATTTGCCACGGGAGCGCAGTCACGTTTGGCAGCACCACGCTGAACTGCCCCGGCACGTTTGCCTGGAGCTTTCCGGGCGGCTCGCCGGCTACCGCGACGGGTGCCAGCCCCGGCGCGGTGACTTACGCCACGGCCGGTAACTACACCGCCACGCTTGTGGCAACCAATCCGTATGGCAGCACCACTACAACCCTCGTCGTGGACGTGGACGGGCAGATGGCGGCACCATTTATCGAGAATTTCAACTCCTCTACTGCCCTGCCGCGCGGCTGGACGCTCGTTACGCCCACCCCGGCCTATCCCTGGGCCGTGGCTAGCGGAGTGGTTGGAAGCACGGGGACCCTGACCCGCGCCCTGATTGTGCCGTTTGCCAACGACCCCAACCGGGGCGAGCGCATCGCGGTGTACTCGCCGGCCCTCAACCTGACCCGGACCGGGGCTGCCGCGCCCACCCTACGCTTCGACGTAGCTTACCGCCCCTTCTCCAGCACGGCCGGCGGGGCCGTGACCGATAACGACTCGCTCAGCGTGCAGGTAGCTGATGCTTGCACCGGCCTCGTGCTGGGCCGGCCCTACGCCAAAAGCGCCCTCACGAACCTGCCCACCGGGGGCAGCCTGCCCACTTTCACCCCCGCCGCCGCAACCGACTGGCGGCAGGAAACCGTAGACCTCACGCCCTACCGCGGCCGTAGCGTGGTCATTCGCTTCATCGGCCGCAACCAGTACGGCAACAGCCTGTACCTCGACAACGTGCAGGTGAACGACGGCGTGCTGTCCCTGACCTCGGCGGCCAACGCCGTGGGTTTCGAGGCCTGGCCCAATCCCACGCCCAGCGGCGCAGCGCTCAACCTGCGCCTGCCCGCCTTCACCGGCAAGGTGAGTCTGCGGCTGATTGATGCCCTGGGCCGCGTGGTGTGGCAGGATGCGGTGCAGCAAACCGGCGCGCCGCTGGAGCGCACCCTGCGCCCCGGCCTAGCCCCCGGCCTCTACGACTTGCTGTACACGCCGGCGGGCGGCACCCCGGCGGCCCGCCACCTCGTGCTGGAATAGCGGCAACTACATTTCAACAAAAAAAGGCCGGACGATAGTCGTCCGGCCTTTTTTTGTTGAAATGTTTTGCGCGTAAAGAATCCGGTTTCGGGCCTTACCGCATGCCGTAGCGCTGCCCGAAGAAGTCGCCCTTGTTCCACTGGGGCCGGGCGGAGTCCTGCGCCACCTGGTAGCCGATGAGGAAGCACAGCTGCACATACTTGCGGCCGGCCTCAAAATCGAAGCGGCCGTTGATGTCGTCCTGCGGCTTGTGATAGGTCACGGCGCGCCATTTCTGCACGTCCTCGCTGAGGTTGTTGCGGCCGTCGGCAGTTTTGTTGCCGTATTTGAGGTGCAAGGCCGGAATACCGGCCGTGACAAAGCTATACTGGTCGCTGCGGATGAAACGGTTCTGCTCGGGCTCGGGGTCCTGCTCCAGGTCGATGGCCATGTAGGCGCAGGCACGTTTCACGGGTTCGATGAGGGTAGAATGCGGGGCTCCCAGCGCCACCACGCTCAGCAGCGGGGCAATGAGGGTGGGCATGTCCATGTTGATATCGGCCACGATGTTGGCCTTGGGCACGGTGGGACTGGCTGCGAAGGCCGACGAGCCCAGCAGGCCCAGCTCCTCGCCGGTCATGAACACGAAGAGCATGCTGCGCTTCGGCTTGTCCTTGAGCCTGGAATAGATTCTGGCAATTTCGAGCACGCAGGCCACGCCCGAAGCGTTATCGTGCGCGCCGTTGTAAATCGAGTCGCCCAGCACCGGCGCAGCCACGCCCAGGTGGTCGAGGTGAGCCGAATGCACCACGTACTCGTCGCGCAGCTTCGCATCGGACCCCACCAACTTGCCCACCACGTTATAGCTCTCAATGTCCTGATACGTGGATTGCGCGCTGGCACTAATCGTCGTTTTTAGTCCCGCCGAGGCCGGTTTGCCGCTTTTGATGGAAGCAAAAACCGATGTGGTATCCAATCCCGAGGCTTGCAGCAGGCGCTGGAGCGTGGCCGCGCTCACGGCCCCGTAGAATTGCTGCCGGCTGCCGGCCGCGAAGGTGCGCGACACCGCCACTTTGCCATCGGCCCCTAGCACGCTATAGGTGCCGGCTTTGAGGTCGGGCAGCGCGCCGGCGTGGGCCGAGGCCAGCAGCAGCCCCACCGCGCCGTGGTTAATGACCGCCTTCAGCAGTCCGGCCAAGTCCTGGCTGGCCGAGGCCACGGTGGAGGCAAACGTGCGCGGCGCGCCACGCACAATCATCACCACTTTGCCCTTCACGTCGAGGCCGGCGTAGTCGTCGTAGCCCAGCTCGGGCGCGCTAATGCCGAAGCCGGCGAAGGCCAGCGGCGCATCCTGCACGCGGGTGGCGGGTAGCTCGGGACTGGGATACACTACGTAGTCCTGGCCAGCCATGAGCGGCAAAGCAGCTCCCTGGGCATCGCGGGCCGCGAAGGTGGCTCCCGGCTGGAGAAAGGCGCGCCGCAGCCGTACTTTCTGGATGAAGGTGCCGCCCTCGCCGGCGGGCTGCACACCCAGCGCTTTCAGTTGCTGCGTCACGTAATCGACGGCCATTTGATAGCCGGGAGTGCCGGCTTTGCGGCCCAGCAGGCGGTCATCGGCCAGGTAGGCGATGTGGGCTTTGATGTCGGCCGGTTTTACCTGTTCGAGGGCGGCGGCCACGGGCTTGGGCACGGTGAGTGGCGCTTGCGCCTGGGCGGCGGGGGCGCTCAGCAGGAAACTGGCGAGAATGCTTAAAGTTGACGTGATTTTCATAGTGTGAGATGTAGAGACGCATACTTGCGTCTTGTCGTTGGATGGCTCGCGCTGGAATAATGCCAGCACGACACCCAAGCGGTGCGGACGACGAGACGCAAATATGCGTCTCTACAGCGCCAGAATCTGCTTCAGCTCGGCTTCCGTCACCGTGAGCAGGCCCACTTTGGGCAGGCGCTGGGTAAGGGTGCGCCAGTTGGGCTCCTGCTTGAAAATGGGTTTCAGCAGGGCCATTGCCGCCGGCACCTGCTGTTTATTGGCCAGCGTGATGGCGTGCCAATACTTCATTTCCAGGTTCTGAGGAAACATTTTTTCGGCCGCCTGGTACTCGCGGATGGCGGTGGGCATGTCGTTTTTCTCCACGGCCAGGTCGCCGGCGTTCATGTGGTCGTAGGCGCGGGCCAGGCTGAGCAGGCGGTGCAGCTCGGGCAGCGGGGCGGCGTTTTCGTCCACGCGCAGGTCGAGGAGGCGGTCGGCCCAGGGGCCTTCGGTGGCGGTGCCGCGCACCACCAGCAGGGCGGCCGACTGCCGGCCGCGCACGTCGCCGCCGGCCGCCTGGGCGGCATCGAGGGCGGCCAGCACGCGCTCGGCCAGGGGGAGCCTGGCGTTGGCTTCATAGGCGGCGGCCATGGCAGGCCATACCTTGTCGGAGAGCATCATATTGGCCTGCACCGAGAACTGCGCGCCCTGCTGGTGCCCGGCCATATCGACGCACTTTTTGCCGGTGTGCGTGGCCACGCGGCCCTGGTTGTCGAGAATGGCCACCTGGCGCACGTCGCGGCCTTCGTCGTCGCGCAGCAGTTCATCGAGCGCCTGCTGGGCCGTTTTGCCGCTTTTGAGCAGGGCCAGGCCGCGCAGGCCGAAGGATTTGTTGGTGAACGACTGGGTGGCCACCACGCCCACGCCGGCCTCACCCCAGCTCACCGACGTGCCCACCGAAAACCAGTGGCTTTGCACGGCCACAGCCATTTCGCCGGTAGCCGGGTCGCGCGCCACAATGCTGAAGGTGTGGGCAAAGGGGTCGGTGGCCGAATACATCTGGGCGGCGGCGGGCCGGGCCAGCAGCAAAAGCACCAGCAATGGCAGTAAAAAGAGGGAGCGCATGGACGAGCAGGAAGAAAAGTGAGTGAATTCACGAAAGAACAATCTGGGCGGCAAAGGGTGGCAAAGCGCTCCGCACAACGGCCCCTTCCCAATCGTTTGAAATCGCTGGGGAGCGGCTTTTGCCGCCCCGGCCTGGGTGCATCGAACCGGCTCCGCCGGTCCCGCCGGCCCGCATGAACCGCGGGAACCGTCCTGATTTCCTTGTTGTTACTGCCCCTTACCCTGTTATTATTCGTTATCTTGATAAAATCCCGGGCATTATGCCAGCGGATGTGCGCTTTGCCAAACGGCCTAGTGCAACTCCATTTATACATTTATTATCCTCATGACTACTTCCCTGACTCCGACTTCCGAAGCTTTCGCTCCTCAGTTTCACGCCTCCAACCCGACCCACCTGCACACCCACGAGCTGCCGCTGTGGCCCGATTGCTTCGCGGCGGTGCGGGCCGGCCACAAGCCCTTCGACGTGCGCCGCAACCACGAAGATTTCCAAGTGGGTGATGTGCTGCTGCTGCGCGAGTTCAGCCCCGAGGCCAACGACTACACCGGCCGCACCATCACGCGCTGGGTGAGCTATGTGCTGCAAGGCGGCAACTTTGGCGTGGAGCCCGACTGGTGCGTGCTCGGTTTCAGCAGCCAGCCGCCCATTCCGGCGGGCATGACGGATATTCGGCTCTGGTAAACGGCTGGTAGGCCGCTGCGTACGGTCGGTACCTCCACTTGCTTCTTAACGCCGGGGCTGCGCCAGAAACTGCCCGATGTTGTCGTTCAAGAATTTGGCGTCGGCGGGGTTGGGGGCGGCCCCGGCGGTGTGGCCCCAGAGCGAGGGAATGGGCTTGAGAACCACGCCGGGAATGAACTTCGCTTCGTAGTGGGCATCGGTGAGCGGGAAGTACATATCCGTGGCCGAGGGCATATAGAGAATGGGCGCTTTGATGCTGCGCAGGGCCTTTTCGACGTCGCCGCCGAAGCCGGGGGTGGTGCCCACGTTGTTCGATTCCCAGGTTCGCATCTGCAAAATAAGGTCGTTGGCATCGGCCCCGGGAATGAAGTTGGTGCGGTACTCGTGCAGCACATGCTCGAAGGTAGTGCCGGGCTTGTTATCGGCCTTCCAGAGTTCCAGACGCCACCATTCCTGCGAGTAGAGCCAGGCCGTCCAGACGGTGGCAAACGCCTCGATGCCCTTGGTGGGCGGGGTGGTGTAGTCGCCATCCTTAAAAGCGGCATCGGCGGTGAGGGCGGCAATCTGGCCTTCGAGGCGCACGATGCCGTGGGGGTAGGTTTTGGCGGTGCCCGAGGTGGCCACGAGCCGGTCGGCAAAGGTGGGGTAACTCACGGCCCATTGGAAGGCCTGCTGCGCCCCCATCGAAAAGCCGATGATGGCCCGCAGGTGCTTTATTTTCAACTCATTCACCAGCAGCTGATGCACGACCGCCACATTGTCGCGGATGGTCAGGACGGGGAAACGCGGGCCGTGGAAGGGCTCGGGCGTGTTGCTGGGCGACGAGGAATGGCCGTTGCCGAACAGCTCGGTAGTGACCAGAAATACCCGGGCCGTGTCGAGGGCCCGGCCCGGCCCGATGAGCCACTCGTAGCCGCGATGGTCGGCCATGTAGTGCGAGGGCAGCAGGATGGCATTGGTGTGGGCGGCGTTGAGGTGGCCGTAGGTGCCGTACACTACGCGGGCCTGGGGCAGCGTGGCCCCACTTTCGGTGCGGAAATCGGGCAGGATGAACGTGTGGACTTTGGCGCGGTCGGGGGAATTCTGGGCGCGGGCGGGACCGGCGGCCAGGGCCAGCAGCGCGGCCCCGAAGGCCGTGAACAGGGAGCGAAGCAGCATAAGCGCAGGAAGTGAGCCCGCAGAAGTTTGCGGCCCTCTGTAACTCCGTAGCGCCCGCCGGGTTTACCTTGCTCTTTCCCAGCCGCCATGTCCCAGCCAGATTCGCCCGTTATCCGCGCCACGCAGCTGCGCAAAAGCTTCGGCCCGCACCCCGTGGTGCAGGACGTGTCGTTTGCCGTGGCGGCCGGCGAAACGCTGGTGCTGCTGGGGCCCAGCGGCTGCGGCAAAACCACGCTCCTCAAGCTGCTCAACCGCCTGATTGAGCCGGACGGCGGCACCGTCGAAATCAACGGTGAAGACGTGCGCAGCCAGCGGCCCGAAGTGCTGCGGCGCGGCATGGGCTACGTTATTCAGCAGGTGGGATTGCTGCCGCACTACACCGTGGCCGAGAATATTGCGGTGGTGCCGCGCCTGCTGGGCCACGCGCCCGCCACCATTGCGGCCCGCACGGCGGCGCTGCTCACGCGGCTGCATTTGCCGCCGGCGCGCTACGCCGGGCAGCTGCCGCACCAGCTTTCGGGCGGGCAGCAGCAGCGGGTGGGGCTGGCCCGCGCCCTGGCCGCCGACCCGCCCATCATTCTGCTCGATGAGCCGTTTGGCGCGCTCGACCCCGTGACGCGGGCCGGCATTCGGCGCGAGTTTCGGGAGCTGGAGGAGCTGCAACGCAAAACCATGGTGCTCGTGACCCACGACGTGACGGAAGCCTTCGAGCTGGCCGACCGGATTATGCTCCTCGACGGGGGCCGGATTCAGCAGCTGGGCACGCCGCGCGAGCTGCTGTTTCGGCCCGCCAACGACTTTGTGCGCCGCTTTTTCGCGGCCGAACGGCTGGCGTTGCAACTGCGCACGCTGACGTTAGGTGACGTATTCGAGGGTCAGGCCCTCGATTTCGGCCCTTGGATGTCCGATTTCGAGCCAAATAAGTCCGATTGCGGGCCTCGGAAGCCGGATTTCGAGCCAACTCAGGTCGAAATCGGGGGTCAGACCTTCGATTTCGACCCTTCGACCCCCGATTTCTCCCCCCAAACTACCGTACACGACGCGCTAACCGTGCTGACCGGAGCGGCATCTGCCACTACGCCCTTCACGGTAGCACAACTCATGGCGGCCTTCGGCGAAGCCCTGCAACGAGAAGAGGCCGCATGGAAACGCTAACGGCCCTCTTCACCTTCTGGCGCGAGCAGGCCGGCAAGCTGGGCGAGCAAACCGTGCAGCACATTGGCCTCACGGCGGGCTCTTTGCTGCTGGGGGTGCTGGTGGGCGTGCCGCTGGGGCTGTTTTTGTCGCGCCGGCCGCGCTGGGCCCCGGCGGTGCTGGGCCTGGCCGGCGTGCTGCAAACGGTGCCGAGCATTGCGTTGCTGGGCTTCCTGATTCCGCTGCTGGGCATTGGGCCGAAGCCGGCCATTTTCGCGCTGTTTCTGTATTCGCTGCTGCCCATTATCCGCAACACGTTCGAGGGCATTCGGGGGGTGCCGCCCGCCGTGGTGGAAGCCGCCCGGGGCCTGGGCCTGACGGATGGGCAGGTGCTGCGCCGCGTGGAGCTGCCGCTGGCGCTGCCGGTGCTCATGGCCGGCATCCGCACGGCCACGGTGATAAACGTGGGCGTGGCCACGCTGGCGGCCTACGTGGCGGCGGGCGGACTGGGCGAGTTCATCTTCGGTGGCATTGCCCTCAACAACCCGGTGATGATACTGGCCGGGGCGCTGCCCGCCGCCGCCCTGGCGCTGGCCTTCGATGCCCTGCTGGGCGGTGTGCAACGGCTGAGCGCCAAGCGCCTGAGCCGGGCGGGCGCGGCCCTGCTGGTGGCCCTGCCGCTGCTGGGCGGGCTGTACCTGCTGCCCCGGGCCACGGGCAAGCTGCTGGCCGGGTTCAGCCCCGAGTTTGTGGGCCGGGCCGATGGCCTGCCGGGCCTCACCCAAGCCTATGGCCTCACGCACCTACCCAGCGTGGTGCTGGCCCCCGCGCTGGTGTACGAGGCCGCCCGCCACGCCGACGTGGACGTGATTGATGGCTACAGCACCGACGGCCGCATCCGGGCCTACGGCCTGCGCGTGCTGCGCGACGACCGCCGGGTGTTCCCGCCCTACTTCGCCGTGCCAGTCATCCGCCCCGCCCTGCTGCGCGAACACCCCGAGCTGGGGGCCGTTTTGGCGAAGCTGGATAACCAGATTTCGGACTCGGTGATGACCGATTTGAACTACCGGGCCGACTACCTGCACCAGGAACCCAAAGCCATTGCCGAGGCCTTTTTGCGGCGGCGTGGGCTGTGGACGGCTCCGCGCCCGGCCGGGGCGGGCGCACCGGTGGTGAAGCTGGGCTCCAAGATTTTCGCCGAGCAATACATTCTGGCCGAACTGTACGCGGCCCTCATCCGGGGCAATACCGACCTGGCCGTGGAAACCAAAACCGGCCTGGGCGGCACCACCATCTGCTTCGAGGCCCTGCGTAGCGGGGCCATCGATATGTACCCCGAATACACTGGCACGGGGCTGCTGGTGCTGCTACAGCCGCGCCCGGCGGTGGTCGATTCGCTGGGCGGGCAGCCGGCGGCGGTGCTGGGCTACGTGCGGGCCGAATTCCGGCGGCGCTTTGGGCTGGAGTGGCTGGCCCCGCTGGGCTTCAACAACACCTACGCCCTGCTCATGCGCGGGCAGCAAGCGCGGGAGCTGGGCATTGTGAGCGTGTCGGATTTGGGCGGGTACCTGCGCGAGTAGCGCAGCATGACGTTCTGCTTTTACTTTCGCGCCATGAAACTCACCACCGCCACGCCCGCCGACGCGCCCCTCCTCACCCAGTTCGTGAACGCCGCCTACCGGGGCGATACCGCCCGCCAGGGCTGGACCACCGAAGCCGACCTGCTCGACGGCCAGCGCATCGACGAAGACGGCATGCGGGAGATGCTGGCCCGGCCCGGCACGGCCATGCTGCGCTGCCAGAACGAGGCCGGCGAGCTGCTGGGCAGCTTTCACGCGCAGGCCAAAGGCGAGTTGCTCTACCTCTCGATGCTGGCCGTGAACCCCACCGGCCAGGCCCAGGGCGTGGGCAAATTCCTGCTGAGCGCCGCCGAGGACTATGGCCGTCGGCACGGCTGCACCACGAGCAAAATGACCGTAATTTCCGTCCGCACCGAGCTCATTGCCTACTACGAGCGGCGCGGCTACCACCTCACCGGGGCCACCGAGCCCTTCCCCACCGACCCACGCTTCGGCATTCCGAGGCAGCCGCTGGTGCTGCTGGTGCTGGAGAAACCGCTATAGCCGGTGTAGAGGCGCATACTTGCGTCTCGTCGTTGAACGAGCTAATGGCGCGGACGACGAGACGCAACTATGCGTCTCTACACGCCGGTTGCTCACCCCGCATTCTGGTCGAAATCCAGCCGCACGGTGCCCCCCACGGGGTAGCCCGTGCAGGTGAGCACCAGCCCGCGCGCCAGCTCGCGGTCGGTGAGGACTTCGTTGTTGCCCATCCAGACGCGGCCCTGGGTGCAGCGCACGGCGCAGCTGCCGCACTGCCCCACTTCGCAGCTGTAGGGCAGGCGCAGCCCCTGCCGGCGGGCGGCTTGCAGAATGGTGACGGGGAACTGCACCAGCAGCCGGTGCTGCTGGCCGCGCAGCAGCAGCGTCACTTCGTGCGGCGCGGCATCGGGCGGCGCGGCGGGGGCAGGGGCCACCGCGCTGGTGTCGAACAGCTCGCGCCGCATGAGGCCGAGGGGCAGGCCGGCTTCGTGCAGGCCGTAGGTGCCCATGCGCATGAAATTGATGGGGCCGCAGAGGTAAGCCAGCGTGCGCGCCGGGAAGCCCGGCACGAGCTGCGCCACCAAGGTTTGCAGCAGTTCCTTGTGCAGATGGGCGCGGTAGAGCACCGGGTCATTGCTGAAAAACAACTCCAGGCGCAGCCGCGCCGGGAATGCCTCGGCCAGCCCGCGCAGCTCCGCCAGAAACAGCGCCTCGGCCGCCGTACGGTTGCTGTAGAGCAGCAGCACGGCCAGGTGCGGCTGCTGCACCAGCACCGTTTTGAGCAGCGAAAACAGCGGCGTGATGCCACTGCCGGCCGCCACAAACACGAGCTGCCGGTAAGCGGCCGCATCCGGTGGCAGCGTAAAAAACCCGCCCACGCCGCTGGTGCGCAGCACATCGCCCACCCGCGCCTGGTCGGCCAGCCAGCGGGAAAACAGGCCATTATCGACGCGGCGGACGGTGATGGCTGGTGCTTCATTCAGCGCCGGAGCCGAGCTGAACGAGTACGAGCGCCGCACTTCGGCCCCGTACACCTCGCGCACCAGCGTCAGGTACTGGCCGGGCTGATACGGCAGGGTTTCGCCGGGCAGCGGTTGCAAGACCAGCGTGCGAGCCGTGGGGCCATGCTGCCGGATTTCGACAATTGTGAGCTGCTGATAGGCGTTCGACATGGCTTCGCATGAAGTAAGCAAGACGGAGGATTTACAGCCGCCTTAATAAGCAAGTTTTTCAGCTCGAAACAGGTCGTCAGCCGCCTGCAACAGCTTGGCGCGGAGTTGGGGGTTGTAGTCGGGGTGGGCAGCCAGAAACGCCCGCACAGTGGCCGCCGCGGTGGGCGACTGGTAGCTACCCAGCGTGGCCTGCAACCAGGAATAGGGAAAGAAAATATCGCCCGTGAGCTGGATTTCCTGCAACAAATCGAGGCTGGCGGGCAGGTATTTTTCGGACGTGGCCTGGCGCAGCGGGTGGTGCAGGTAGCCGAGCGCGGCCGTGACCCAGGCTTCTTTGGCGCGGCCGGTTTTGTCTTTCAGACTGGCAAAAAAGGCATCGCGGGTAGCCCCGTCCGCCGACAGCGCAGGCATGAGAAACTCGAGGCGCTGGCGGCGGTCGGGGTTGGTGATGCGGGCGAGCTGGGCGGGCAGGATGGGTTCGGTGGCCGGATAATCGCGCACGGCCAGCGCCAGGGCCAGGGCGGTGTAGTCGTCCTCGGTGAGCTTCACGCGGGCGGGTGCCTGCCGGGTTTGCCAGATGTGGTAGAGGCGGGCCTGCGCGGGCCGGGTAAGGGCCACGGACTGGTAGGTTTTGAAAAGCTGCTTTTGGGGGTTGGGCGAGGGGTTTTTCTGTAATGCCGCCCATAAGTCCGCTTCCAGTCCCGGCCCCACAGACAGCCGCTGGGCGGGCGTGAGAAACTGCCAGAAAATACCGCTCGCTTGACCCGTGAGCAGTTTTAGGTTCAGCTCCTCGGGCTCCAGGGCGAGGGCCTGACGGTACAACGTCAGAAGCTTCTGGGGCTTGATGACCTGGCCGTTGAGCATGTTCTCGTAGAGGTTCACGTAGGTGGCGGCCCGGGCCACGGGACTGGCCAGCCCGGTGAGCTTCGGCAGCAGTTCCGGTGCCACGGGAAACACACCGTAGCCCACGCCCGTGGAGTTGAAAACGATGCGCCGGGGGAGAAAAGGCAGGCGTACGGTTTCCTCCTTGCCTTCCATTCGCACGGCTAGCTGCTGCGTTCTGCCATCGGCCGACTCCACCAGTATTTCAAACTCCTGTGGCCAGAGACGTTCGGAGCCGTCTTCGGCCGCTTGCGTCAGCCACAGCACGTATTTCATGTCGTGGTGCCCGCTGTAGCGGTAGCTGAACACCGGGCGGCCGGGCTGGTTCACCCACACCTGGTTCCAGGCCTGGAGGTCGGCGGGCGTGCGGGCGTCGAGGATTTTGATGAGGTCGGGCCAGGTAGCGTTGCCGTGGGCGTAGGTTTTCAGGTACTCGCGCAGGCCGTCGCGGAAGGCTTCCGGTCCCATCAGGCGCTCCAGCTGGCGCATCATGATGGGCGCTTTGTGGTAAATGATGTTGCCGTAGAGCGAGCCCGCGTCCTGCAAGTTGGCCAGCGGCTGCCGGATGGGGTTGGCCCCGGCTGTGCGGTCGATGCCGTAGGCGGCGGGGTAGTGGTCGATGACGAATTTGAGGTCGTAATTCGAGTTTTTGACGGCCACTTGGGTAATTTTATCAGCCATGAAATTGGCGAATACCTCCTTCATCCACACGTCGTTGAACCACTGCATGGTCACCAAATCGCCGAACCACATGTGTGCCGTTTCATGCGACACGAGGTTGGAGCGGGCCAGCACCTGGTCCTGGGTCGCGCCCTCGTCCAGAAACAACGTCGAAGCCTTGTAATCAATAGCCCCGACGTGCTCCATGCCGCCGTACTGGAAGTCGGGAATCGCCACGAAATCAAACTTCTGGAACGGGTACGGCAGGCCGGTATACGTAGTCATAAAGGCCAGCGCATCGGCGTGCAGCTGGAAAATAGGGCCGAGGCTCAGGCGCAGCTTGGCGGGGTCGGTTTCGCGGTGCAGGAAGCTCATGGCCCGGCCGTTCAGCGTCCGGTTCAGGCGCGAGAATTTGCCCGCCGCGAAGGAAAACAGGTAGGTGCTAATGCTGTCGGAAGTGGCGAAAGTGTATGTTTTCACTCCCGGCAATATGCCGTCACGCGTTTCAACGGAGTCTACCACCGGCGCGTTTGCTATGGCCTGCCACCTACGAGGAACAGTAAGCGTTAGCGTGAAGGTGGCCTTCAAATCGGGTTGGTCGAAGACAGGCACTACGGTGCGGGCGCGGTCGGGCACCAGCAGGGTGTAGAGGTAATCGTCGTTGCGGTTGAGCGACTGCTCGCCGGCTGTGAGGCGGATTTCGGCTACGTTGTGGCCCAGCTGCAGCGCGGCGGCGGGCAGCACGAGGTGCTCGTTGCGGTGGTCGAGGGCCACGGGCTGGCCGTTAAGGGTGAGACTGCGCAGGTGGCTGGTGGGAGCTTTGAAATCGAGTTGCACCGGGTGGCGGTTGTCCTTCAGGTAAAACGAGACGGACTCATCCACCTCAATCGGCTCGGCCTTTTTTTCGGGGATGGTCAGGCTCAGATTGTACGCCACGCCGCTGATGGTGGCCTTGCGCGCCACGGCCAGCCCCTCCGAAACGCCGGTGGTCACGGGCGGGTCGGGCTCAATGGGTATGGTGGGCCGGATGGTAGTCGTCACGGGCGTACTGAACATCGGCGCGCGGTGGCAGGCAGCGGCGCCCAGCGCCAGCAGAACCGCCCCGGCCCTGCCATATTTACGAAAGCGAAATGTCATTGGAATAGGCCAGTGCTGAGAGCTTCAAAAGTAACCGCCGCGCCGTGAGTACCGTCCTGCCGCCGTCTGATGTGCCGCTGGTGCGCCTGTATCCACTGGGCGATGCGGCCGTGGTGCTCGAATTCGGCGGCGGCATCAGCGCGGCTACGCACCGGGCCATCGCGGGTTTCAGTGCCCGGCTGGCGCGGCAGCCATTCGTGGGTTTGCGCGAAGTAGTGCCCGCTTTCACCACCCTCACCGTGTATTATGACCCGTGGCTGGTGAGCGAAAACGGCCGGCACGCCGAGCCCTACGAGCGAGTAGCGGCCCAGCTGCAAGCGCTACTGGCCAGTATGGGAGAAGCCGCAGCGGCAGCAGAAACTACAGTCGTAGAAATCCCGGTGTGCTACGGCGGCGCGTTCGGACCGGATTTGGAGTTCGTGGCGCAGCATACCGGGCTGGCGGTGGCTGAGGTCATTGCCCGGCACACCGCTCCGGAGTACTTGGTGCATATGATTGGCTTCGCGCCGGGCTTCCCCTACTTGGGCGGGCTGGATGCCCGGCTGGCCACCCCGCGCCGACCGCAGCCGCGCCCGCTGGTGCCGGCCGGCGCAGTAGGTATCGCGGGGCCGCAAACGGGGATTTACTCGCTGCCCACGCCGGGCGGCTGGCAGCTCATTGGGCGCACGCCGCTGGCGCTGTTCAATCCGGAATGGGCAACACCCAGCCGGCTACGGGCAGGACAGCGGCTACGGTTTGCAGCGATTTCGGAGGAGGAATTTGCCAGTATTCAGCCGCAACAGCCATGAGCCTGCGCATCCTTCGTCCCGGCCTGCTGACTACCGTGCAGGACCTCGGCCGCCACGGCTACCAGCAGGACGGTATCATCGTGAGCGGCGCGATGGATGCGCTGGCCCTGCGCGTAGGCAACCTGCTGGTGGGCAATGCCGAAAATGCCGCCGGCCTCGAAATCACCCTGCTGGGGCCGAGAATTCTTTTCGAGACCGACCACCTCATTGCCCTCACCGGCGCGCACCTCTCCCCCACCCTCAACGGGCAGCCGGTGGGCCGGAACCGCGCCGTTTGGGTGGCGGCTGGCGCGGAGCTGGTCTTTGGCCCGGCCGTGGCGGGGTGCCGGGCGTACCTGGCGGTGGCGGGCGGCGTGGCCGTGCCGCTGGTACTGGGCAGCCGCAGCACGTATTTGCGCGCCGGCTTTGGCGGGCTGGAGGGGCGGGCATTGCGGGCAGGTGATGAGCTGCCGGTGGGCGCGCCTTCCGCAACTGGCGCGGCCATCCGGGCAATGCTTTTCAACAGCCAGCAAACGTGGGCTCAAGCCCGCTTCACTCCCGGCTCCGACCTCTGCCCCGCGCCCCGGCCGGAGCCTATTATCCGCGCCGTGCGCGGGCCGGAATACGCGCAATTTTCGGCCGAAAGCCAGCAAACATTCTGGCACGAGCCATTCACCATCGGCACCGAGGCCGACCGCATGGGCTACCGCCTGCAGGGGCCGGGGCTGGAGCGACTTGAAGAAACGGAGCTGCTGTCGAGTGCCGTCACGTTTGGCACGGTGCAGGTGCCGGCCGGCGGGCAGCCCATCGCGCTGCTGGCCGACCACCAGACCACCGGCGGCTACCCGCGAATCGCACAGGTGATTTCGGCCGATTTTTCGGCGCTTGCACAGGCACAACCGGGGCAGCGGCTGCGGTTTCAGGAAGTGACGCTGGCTGAGGCGCAGACACTGTACCTTGCGCAGGAAGCACGGGTGCGCGAGTTGCGGCGAGGCATTGAGACGGTCTTCAGAACGAGGTAGAGACGCAATATCTTGCGTCTTGTCGTCCGCACCGTTGCAAAGACACCGTTCAATGATAAGACGCAAATACGCGTTTCTACCCTACCCTTTCAACTTTCGAATATGCCCGAAACATACTCCGTTGACCTGAACTGCGACATGGGCGAAAGCTTCGGGGCCTGGACCCTGGGCGACGATGCCGCGCTCATGCCCTTCATCACCTCCGCTAATATCGCCTGCGGCTACCACGCCGGCGACCCCGCCGTGATGAAGCAGACCGTGCGCGCCGCGCTGAAGCATAACGTGGCCATCGGGGCCCACCCCGGCCTGCCCGATTTGGTGGGCTTTGGCCGGCGCAATATGGATATCTCGGCCGAAGAAGCGTTCGATATGACGGTGTACCAGTTGGGCGCGCTCCACGCCGTGGCCCGGGCCGAGGGCGGCCAGCTCTACCACCTCAAGCCCCACGGCGCGCTCTACAACATGGCCGCCACCAACGCCGCCCTCGCCACGGCCATCGCCGAAGCCGTGTACAAAGTGCAGCCCGAGCTGGTGCTCTACGGCCTGGCCGGCTCGGAGCTCACCAAAGCCGGCGAGAAGCTGGGCCTAAAAACCGCCCATGAAGTCTTCGCCGACCGCACCTACCAGGCCAACGGCACCCTCACCCCGCGCCGCCAGCCCGATGCCCTCATCACCAGCGCCGACGTGGCCATTGCCCAGGTGCTGCGCATGGTGCGGGGCGGCGGCGTCCGCACCCAGCAGGGCACCGACGTGGCCATCCGGGCCGATACCGTGTGCCTGCACGGCGACGGGACCCACGCTCTTGAATTTGCCCAGCGCCTGCATCAGGAATTGCGCGCTGCCGGTATACAGCTACAAGCCAACGCCTTGCCCAGCGCCCGATGAAGCCGAAGTTTCGCACATTCGGCGGGGCCAGCCTGGGAGCGGCATTTTTGATGGCCAACTCTTCCATTGGGCCGGGCTTTCTCACCCAGACCACGGTATTTACCCAGCAGCTGCTCACCAGCTTCGGGTTCGTGATTCTGATTTCGGTGGTGTTGGATGTGGGCGCGCAGCTCAATACCTGGCGCATCCTCACGGTGAGCGAGTTGCGGGCGCAGGACCTAGCCAACCGGCTGCTGCCGGGGCTGGGCTATTTCCTGGCCGGCATGGTGATTCTGGGCGGCTTCGCCTTCAACATCGGCAACATCGCGGGCTGCGGACTGGGGCTGAATGTGCTCACCGGCATGTCGTATGAGAAGGGGGCCATTATTAGCTGCGGGGTGGCGCTGCTGCTGTTCTGGGTGCGCGAAATCGGGAAGATGCTCGATGGGTTTACCAAGATTCTCGGCACCGTTAAGATTTTGCTCACGCTGGGCATCGCCTTTAGCGCGCACCCGCCGCTGTTGCAGGCGCTGCACCATACGCTACTGCCCGTGAAAATCAGCGCGGCGGCTATTGTGACGATTGTGGGTGGCACGGTGGGCGGCTATATCACGTTTTCGGGCGCGCACCGGCTGCTCGATGCGGGCATTAAGGGCATTGGCCAACAGGCCGAGGTGACGCGCAGCGCCGTGAGTGGCATTGTCATTTCCACGGTTATGCGCTTTGTGCTGTTTCTGGCCATTGTGGGCGTGCTCAGCCACGGCGCCATTTTGGAAAAAGACAACCCGGCGGCGGGCGTGTTCCGCTCGGCGGCAGGCGAGGTGGGTTTCCGGGTGTTCGGGGTGATTTTGTGGAGCGCGGCTATCTCGTCGGTGGTGGGCGCGGCCTACACGTCGGTATCGTTTTTCAAAACGTTTCACCCGGTTTTCGCGCGCTATGAGCGGGCCTGCATTTCGGGGTTCATCATCTTATCAACCGGCATTTTCGTTTTCATCGGCAAACCCACACAGCTTCTCATTTTTGCCGGGGCCATCAATGGGCTGATTCTGCCCATCGCGCTGGGCATTGTGCTGGTAGCCGCCACCAGCCGCCGCCTGATGGGCACCTACCGGCACCCGCGCTGGATGCTGGCCGCCGGCTGGGTAGTGGTACTGGTGATGGGCGGCCTGAGCGTGCCCGTACTGGTGGAGCAGGCGGGCGGGCTGCTGCGGTGAGTGGTAGATTAGCGAGAGTAATGAACGTCATGCTGAGCGGAGTCGAAGCATGACGTTTTGATGCCGTTCAAGTTTATACACATGCCTAACCCCTTCCACCGCGAAACGCTAATCCAGCAGCTCACCGCCACTCCCGCCTGGGACCTCATCGTCATCGGCGGGGGCGCTACGGGGCTGGGCGTAGCGCTCGACGGCATCAGCCGGGGCTACAAGACGCTGCTGCTGGAGAAGGCCGACTTCGCCAAGGGTACCAGCAGCCGCAGCACCAAGCTGGTACACGGGGGCGTGCGCTACCTCGCGCAGGGCGATATCGGGCTGGTGCGGGAAGCCCTGCACGAGCGCGGCCTGCTGCTGCAAAACGCCCCGCACCTGTGCCACAATCAGGCCTTCATCATCCCGAACTATACCTGGTGGGGCGGTCCGTTCTACACCATCGGCCTGAAGCTGTACGACCTGCTGGCCGGCCGGCTGAGCCTGGGTGCATCCACCCACCTCAGCCGGGCCGAAACGTTGCGGCAACTGCCCGGCCTACGCCCGGCGGGCCTGCGCGGCGGCGTACTCTACCACGACGGCCAGTTCGACGATGCCCGCCTGGCCGTGAACTTGGCCCAGACCTGCATCGAGCGCGGCGGCACGGCCCTCAATTACTGCCCGGTGCGCGGCCTGCTGAAAGACGCCCGGGGCCGCGTGGCCGGCGTGCGCGCCACCGACCAGGAAACCGGCCGCGAATACGAGTTGCGGGCCAAAACGGTGGTGAATGCCACCGGCATTTTTGTGGATGAAATCCGGCAGTTCGATGAGCCAAAAGCGGCCCCGCTGGTGCAGCCCAGCCAGGGCGTGCATCTGGTGCTGGACCAGTCGTTTCTGCCCGGCGCGGCGGCCCTGATGATTCCGCACACCGACGACGGCCGCGTGCTGTTTGCCGTACCGTGGCTGGGCCGCCTCGTGCTGGGCACCACCGATACCCCCGTGCCCACCGCCACCCTGGAGCCCCGCGCCCAGGAAGCCGAAATCGAGTTCCTGCTGCGCACGGCCGCGCAGTACCTCACCCGCGCCCCCACCCGTGCCGACGTGCTAAGCGTTTTCGTGGGCCTGCGCCCGCTGGCGGCCTCCACGGCGGGCAGCACCAAAACGAAGGAGGTTTCGCGCCGCCACAAAATCGTGGCTTCGGCCAGCGGCCTCGTCACCATCACGGGCGGCAAGTGGACTACCTACCGCCGCATGGGCCAGGACACCATCGACCGGGCCATTGCGCTGGGCCAGCTGCCCGCCGCCGCCAGCCAGACCGCCCACCTGGCCATTCACGGTGCGACCTCATCAGCCGAAAACGCCAGCGGGCCGGCCCATTTGGCCGCCTACGGCAGCGACCAGCCGGCCCTGCTGAAACTCATTGCCGACACCCCGGCGCTGAGCACAAAGCTGGATGCACAGTTCGATTTCTTACAAGCCGAAGTGGTGTGGGCCGCCCGCCACGAGCTGGCCCGCACCGTGGAAGACGTGCTGGCCCGGCGCGTACGGCTGCTGTTTCTGGATGCCGTCGCCGCCCTGCGCGCCGCGCCCACCGTGGCTTCCCTGCTGGCCGAGGAGCTGGGCCACGATGCCGCCTGGCAGGCCCGGCAGGTGGCGGCGTTCGGGGAGTTGGCGCGGGGCTACCGACTGGCCGACTAGCGCGGCGCGATTATTTCAGGAATCGAAACGGGCTCAGCGAGTTAAACCAGCGTGTTTTCCCTACATTAGCCCGGCCTTTTTACGGTTAATCGCATGAGCCCTTCCCTGGAAACCACCTCCCCGCCCGCCCCCGGCCTCACCAGCCTCGACCTGGCCCCGGTGCCTTACGCCGAGCGCACCTGGGGCACGGGCCACTACGCCGCGCTCTGGATTAGCATGAGCCTGTGCATCCCGACCTATATGCTGGCCAGTTCGCTGATTGAGGGCGGCATGAACTGGTGGCAGGCGCTGCTCACCATCTTCCTCGGCAACACCATTGTGCTGGCTCCCATGCTGCTCAATGGCCGGGCCGGGGCGCGCTACGGCATCCCGTTTCCGGTGCTGGCCCGCGCCAGCTTCGGGGTGCGCGGGGCCAATGTGCCGGCCCTGCTGCGGGCCATCATCGCCTGCGGCTGGTTCGGGATTCAGACCTGGATTGGCGGCTACGCGCTCTACCAGATGGCCGTGCTGTGGGTGCCCGCGCTGGGCACGCTGCCGGCCATTTTTCCGGCCAGCTGGGGGCTGGCCACGGGGCCGGCGCTGGTGTTTCTCTTGTTTTGGGCGTTGAATATGTACGTGGTGTACCTCGGGGTCGAGAGCATTCGCAAGCTCTTGGTGTTCAAGGCATTTTTCCTGCCGCTAGCGGCGCTGGCGCTGCTGTGGTGGGCTATTTCGGCCGGGCACGGGCTGGGGCCGATACTGGCGCAGCCGAGCAAATTCACGAGCGGCGCGGCGTTCTGGGCCTTTTTCTTTCCCTCGCTCACGGGCATGGTGGGCTTCTGGGCCACGCTGTCACTGAATATTCCGGATTTCACGCGCTACGCCGTGAGTCAGCGGGCGCAGCAGCTGGGGCAGGCGCTGGCCCTGCCCGCGTCCATGACCTTGTTCTCGTTCGTGGGCGTGGTCGTGACGTCGGCCACGTTCATCATCTACGGCAAAACCATCTGGGACCCGGTGGTGCTGGCCGGGCGCTTCGACAGCAAGCTGCTGGTGAGCTTCGCCATGATTGCCGTGGCCCTGAGCACGCTGGCCACCAACATCGCGGCCAACATCGTGAGCCCGGCCAACGACTTCGCCAACTTCTCGCCCGAGCGCATCAGCTTCAAGGCCGGCGGCTACATCACGGGCGTGCTGGGCGTGCTGATATTTCCCTGGAAGCTGATTGCCGACCCGTCGGGCTACATTTTCACCTGGCTGGTGGGCTACTCGGGGCTGCTGGGCCCCATCGGCGGCATCATGATTGTGGATTACTACCTCATCCGCCGCCAGCAGCTCGACGTGCCCGATTTGTACCAGTACCACGGCCGCTACGCCTATCGAAGCGGCTTCAACCCGGCCGCCATTATCGCCCTCATCATCGGGGTGCTGCCCAACGTGCCGGGCTTTCTCACGGCCATTGGCGTGCTGGAAAAAGGCGCGGTGTGGCCAGCGCTGGTGGCCGTGTACAATTACGCGTGGTTCGTGGGTTTCGCGGTGTCGGGGGCCATTTATTGGCTGCTGATGCGCGGGCAAACGGCCGCCCGGCCTGCAAGCCGAGCCGTAGATGCCGTTCCATACGTTTCCTCCACTGCGGTATAGTGCTTGAGACAGGCTTAAAACCGGCTTGCCGATGGCAGAAGCAAAATGCCTGGCACTACTATCTTGCGCTTCCTTCCCTCCTGCTTCTTTCCATTCATGAAAGCAAACCTTCTACTACTGTGCGCGGCGTTGCTGGCATCTTCCTGTCAGAAAAACGACCAACCCACCCCTACTCCCGAAGCTGAAGACCCGGATTGGGTGAAGCTGCGAGTTCCAACGCCCTGGGACGGCGACGAGGCTTACTCCGTTATCGGCGACCTCGACAAAACCCTGCTGGTGGCCACCACCGAGCGGCTGAGCGCCACTTCCGACCAGGGCAAAACCTGGCGGACATTGAAAATATTCAGCTATCCCATCTATGGCTTGCTGTTGCGCAACGACACCCTGTTTGCACTTGGTGCCCGCGCTACTACCCCGCAGGGCCAGCCCGTGGCTGCGGTAGCCGACCAGTTCAGCACGGACTTCGGCCACACCTGGGCCTACCCCGTCGACGCCAACTACTACCGGCTCCGGGCCATCACCCAGCCGTTTGGGCAGGTGGGCGCGGCGGGCATCAGCTACCACATCCGGGAAAACGCGGTGCCAATACCCGGCCAGGCCAATTCCATGGCGCTACTGGCCACCGATTTGCTGCGCACCGATGCCGCCGGCCAGGAGCAAACCCTGCGTCTGCCCGCCCGGCATTACCTCAAAAACCTCGCCCTCGATGCGCAGCGCCGCCTGTATGTAACCGCCTCCGGCCTGCGCTTCGACACCAAGACGGGCACCGTGTACGACCCAGCCAAGTCGGAGAAATCAGCCATAGTGTACGTTTCCCGGCGGCCCTTGCCTTAGTGCTACTCCATCGGCACGTCGCAAACCCCTCTTTCCTAAATCAACAAATGGGGTACGGTTCAGCACGGGATGGGACTGATGAACGGATATTGTACTGCCGCCCCCGGAATCCTCGTATGACGGCAGGTACAACCCGATTCTGAAAATGAACAAACCTGCTGCTTCTACCTCCCATTCCGGCTTCGTGCGCGTGCGCGGAGCCCGCGAGCACAACCTCAAAAACGTGGACGTCGACATTCCCCGTGATGCGCTGGTGGTGTTCACCGGCGTGTCGGGCTCGGGCAAGTCGAGCCTGGCGTTTGGCACGCTCTACGCCGAGGCCCAGCGCCGCTACCTGGAATCGGTGTCGCCCTACGCCCGCCGGCTGTTCCACCAGATGGCGGTGCCCGAGGTGACTTCGATTGATGGGCTGCCGCCGGCCGTGGCCCTGCAACAGCAGCGCGGCGCGCCTAGTACCCGCTCGTCGGTGGGCTCGGTCACCACGCTTTCCAATCTGCTGCGGATGCTGTACTCGCGGGCCGGTGACTATCCGGCCGGGCAGGGCATCATCTACGCCGAAGCCTTTTCGCCCAACACCGCCGAGGGGGCCTGCCCCACCTGCCACGGCCTGGGCCGCGTGTACGAAGTGACCGAAGCCAGCATGGTGCCCGACCCTGCCCTTACCATTCGGGAGCGGGCCATTGCGGCGTGGCCGCAGGCCTGGGGCGGCCAGAACCAGCGCGATATTCTAGTGAGCATGGGCTTTGATGTGGACACGCCCTGGCAGGAGTTGCCCCAGAAGGACCGGGACTGGATTCTCTTCACCGAGGAGCAGCCCGTGCTGCCGGTATATCCCGGCTACTCGCCCGAGCAAACCCAGCGCGCCATCAAAAGAAAGGAACAGCCCAACTACATGGGCACGTTCACGGGCGTGAAACGGCACGTTTTGCACACCTTCGCCACCACCCAAAGCGCGCTGATGAAGAAGCGCGTGGCTCAGTACATGCTGGGCTCCGACTGCCCCACCTGCCACGGCAAGCGCCTGCGTCGGGAGTCGCTGTCGGTACGCTTCGCCGGTTTGGATATCGCCGAAATGTCGCGCCTGCCCCTGAAGCGGCTGGCGACGCTGTTGCAGCCGTTCGCGGAGGGCAAGGCGGGGAAACAGCAGCACGATGCGGAGCATCCAGAGCAAGCTATTGTAGCAAAACGAATTGCCGAGGATTTGGCCGCCCGCCTCATTGTGCTGCTCGATTTGGGCCTGGGCTACCTGTCGCTGGAGCGCGGTACGCCCACGCTTTCGCCCGGTGAGTTGCAGCGGCTGCGGTTGGCCACGCAACTGTATTCCAACCTATTCGGCGTGGTTTATGTGCTCGATGAGCCCTCCGCCGGCCTGCACCCGGCCGATACCGAGGCACTGCTCATGGCCCTGGCCGGCCTTCAACGCGCGGGCAACTCCCTGTTCGTCGTGGAGCACGATTTGGACGTTATCCGTCAAGCCGACTGGTTGGTGGATGTAGGGCCGGCCGCCGGTGAGAAGGGCGGCCAAATCCTCTATAGCGGCCCGCCCGAAGGCTTACGACTCGTCCTCGAATCGCAGACGCGCCAGTTTCTCTTCGATGCCCCCACCCTGCCCGACCAGCCGCCCCGCACGCCCACCAGCTGGCTGAAGCTGGCCGGCGTGACGCGCAACAACCTCGACCGGCTCGACGTGGAATTCCCGCTCGGCGTGTTCACCACGGTTACGGGCGTGTCGGGCTCGGGCAAATCCAGTTTGGTAAGCCAGGTGCTGGTGGAGCTGGTGGCCGAAAGCCTGGGCCAGGAAATTGCCCCCGAAGAAGAGGAAACCGACCCGCTGGCCGCGCCCGCGCCGGCCACGCTGGGCGGCCAGATTACGGCTGGATTGGAAAATATCAAGCGGCTGGTGCGTGTCGACCAGAAGCCTATCGGGCGCACGCCGCGCTCCAATATGGCTACCTACACCGGCCTGTTCGACCACGTCCGCAAGCTCTTCGCCGCCACGCCCGAGGCCAAAAAGCGCCGCTACGACGCCGGCCGCTTCTCCTTCAACGTGGCCAAGGGCCGCTGCGAAAACTGCTCCGGCGAAGGCTTCGTGATGGTCGAACTACTCTTCCTGCCCAGCGTGTACGCGCCCTGCCCCGTGTGCCACGGTGCCCGCTACAACGCCAAAACCCTCGAAGTTGTCTACCGCGAAAAGAACATTGCCGAAGTCCTCAGCCTGACCGTGGACGACGCCTGGGCCTTCTTCGCCGACGAGCCCGCCATTCACCGCGCCCTCACGGTGCTGCGCGAGGTGGGCCTGGGCTACCTGCGCCTCGGCCAGCCCGCCACCGAGCTCTCGGGCGGCGAAGCCCAGCGCATCAAGCTCGCCACCGAACTCCAGCGCATCGGGCGCGGCAACACGCTCTACGTGCTCGACGAGCCCACCACCGGCCTTCACCCCTCCGACATTGAGAAGCTGATGACGCAGCTCGAAGGCCTAGTAGCCGCCGGCAACACCGTCATCGTAGTGGAGCACGACATGCGCGTAGTGGCCGGTTCCGACTGGGTTATCGACATCGGCCCCGGCGCTGGCGAAGATGGTGGTAAGGTAGTTGCCGCCGGCCCGCCACGCGAAGTGGCGCAGGCCAAGGCCAGCCGCACCGCGCCCTACCTGCGGGCGTTTCTGGAGTAGCGGCAACTTGCTCCGGCTGCGCCATTTCTATCGGTTTCCGCTAATGCCAAAAGCCCCGGATTTCCTGCGAAATCCGGGGCTTTCTGGTGGGCGGGCGCTGGGTTGGTTAGCGGCCTAGTGGTGGCCGTGGTCGTTGCGGTGCTGGGCTTCCCAGCGTGCGCGCTCGGCGGCCTGCCGCTGGTCCTGGCGGCGCTGGGCTTCGAGACGGGCGCGCTCCTGGGCTTGGCGGCGCTCGTTTTCGAGGCGCAGCTTGCACTGAGCTTCTTCGTAACGGGCGCGTTCCAGGGTAGCTCTGCGGTCGTTGTCGCGCTGGGCGCGGTCGTAGCGGGCCTGTTCGATGGGCGAGAGGCGGCGGGGGTCGTTGTGGCTGGCAGCAGTGGCGGCCGAAGCGGCGGTGGAAGCAAACAGGCCGAGGGCGGCAGGGCAGGCGAACTAGGAACTACCGATAACGCCTGCGTTTTGGCCGGCCAATGCCCTCGCGGCCTCCTTCTTATTCACTCAGGCGACGGGCAACCCGGCCATTTATATCTTCTGCCACAAGCACATACATTCCGGGTGCCCTGGGTGGCAACGCCACCTGTAGGGGTACAGTACCCGCAGTCATCCGAGCCTGCCACACTTGCTGCCCCAGCGCATTGCGCAACGTCAGGGTGACGGGGCCCCGGCTCCCACTGACCAGTGCCGTGCGTGGGGTTCCGGTGGCCGGCTCGGGGTAAACAGCCATCTGCAACCCGGCAGCGGCCGCCGTAGCGGTAGTTGCGGTGGCTACCCGTACCGTTGCTGGCCGCGATGGGCAGCCGCCCGGAGGCGATACGACCACGGTGTATAAACCGGCTTGCGTGGCCTGGCTCACCACCAGCGTATTGCCAGTAGAGCCCGCCACGAGCACCCCATTGTAGTAAAACAGGTTGTCGGCGGCCGCACTCGATGTCAGCGTCGCCTGTCCACCCGCGTAAGAAATGGTCAGAACAGGGGTTGGCGCGGGGGCGTTGATGATGACTACCGCGCTGGCGCTCACCCCGGGGCTGCCGCCCACCGCCGCCACGGTATTGGTGATGGTGTAGGTGCCGGGCTGGCTAACAGCCGGGGTGATGATGCCAGTGGTGGTGTTCAGGGACAAGCCCGCAGGCGTAGCGGCAAAAACCCCGGCCGTGCCGCCGGCATACAGGGCCGGGGTCACGGTGATGCCGGCCCCCGACGTGGTGGGGCAATACGCGGCCCCCGGATAAGCAAATCCTGCCACCAGTGCCGTGGTGAGGCGGGCCACGAATCCAACCGCGTACGGATTGGGATTGCGGCTCAGGGATAAGGTGCCAAACTGGGCCGGCGACCCATTGAAATATCCCCCAACGTAGAGGCCGCCCCGCCCATCCAGGGCCAGGCTGTTGCCCGCATCGGCGGCAACCCCGCCGGCGGGCACGGCCCAGGCCCAAGTGCCCGCAGCGGTAGCTTTGGCCACGAAAATATCGCAATTCGTAGTCATTGAATTGGCAACGGCAATGGTGCCAAAATTAATCGTGGCACTGAAAAAATCCCCGGTCAGGTAGGCATTACCGGCCCCGTCCACTACCACCTGGCCGGGGTCGTCCTGGCTGCTGCCCCCGGCCGCGAGGGCCCATTGCCACTGCCGGGCCGCATTCATACGGGCAATAAAGAGCGTGGAATTGCCGTCGTTGGTGGTTAGCGTGGTATTGCCGAAGGCGAGGTTGCTTTCAAAATAACCCGCTACCGTGATGTTGCCCTGGGCATCAATGGCCATCGAAGATGCTTGGTCGGAGTAGGTTCCGCCCACCTTTTCAACCCATTGCCAGGTGCCGGCCGGGCTCAGCTGCGCCACAAAAATATCGGGCACCACCAGCGGGGCCGTCACGCTCAGCCCTCCAAAGGATGCCGTGCCCGAAAACGAGCCGCAGATGTGCGGGTTGCCCGCACCATCCAGGGCCAAATCGGTGCTAAGCTCATTGCCGGTTGAGCCCCCCGCCCGCACTGCCCACCGCCAGGAACCGGCCAGGTCGAGACGTCCGACATATAGGTCGGCCGGGCCCGCGCTGGTGAGCGTGGTGCCGCCCAGCACCGTGGTGTAGTCGAACGAGCCCGTCAGGTACAGCGCGCCGGCCACGGGGTCCACCACCAGGTCGTGGGCACTCTCGTTCTCGCTGCCACCGGCCCGCACCGCCCATTGCCAGGCCCCGGTTGCGCCGTCCAGGCAAGCCACAAAAACATCTTTTTTGTTGGGGTCGGTGCCCGCTTTGGTGAGCGTGGTGCTGCCTACCTGCATGGTGGCACTGTAGAACTCGCCGGCCAGGTACACCCGGCCGGTGGCATCCAGGCCCACGCTGCCGGCCCCGTCGTTGCCGCTGCCCCCTATTTGCCGCACCCAGAGCCAAGTGCCGGCAGAGTCGCGCTTGGCGATAAACCCATCGCCGGCCTGGCTGCTGAGCGTGGTACTGCCCAAGGTCAGATTGCCGCTGAAGCCGCCGGCCACATAGCTATTACCGGCCGCATCCACGGCCATTTTGCCCACGCCCACGCTGCCCGAAGGGCCATTGGCCAAGGGCCCCAGGCGCAGCGCCTGGGTGAAGCGCTGGCCCCATGCCGGAGTAAGGAGCAGCAAAAAACCGGTAAGTAAGCGAAGGGTACGCGTCCAGTGCATATGTAGCAGATTAGTCAGAATGGAACGCAACAAAGGTAATTGACGCGTCGAATGCCGCACACCATACTACGGCCTCTTCATTCGTGACACCCTCACCCTATCATTCTCATTATGGGGCAAGTGCCGAAAACCAGCGCGACCAAATCAGCCCTGGAAGCCATGAAGTGGTGATGCGCCGCAACAATGGCCGCGTGAGCTCCTACCCGGCAGGCCAATGGCCCGCTACCCTTCCCGCTGCGGGGAAGCCCGGGCAGCGCGCCCGGCCGCAACCGCAAAAGCGCCGGGCAATGTATTGCTCAGCGGATGGGAGCAAAATGGTGCGGTATAGCACCTGCCTTGTGCAGCGGCGGCGTCCTGCGCGAACCCTGAACAAAGAAAAAGGCCGTTTCCAGATGGGAAACGGCCTCTTCTTAGGTAGCGGGGACTGGACTCGAACCAGTGACCTTTGGGTTATGAGCCCAACGAGCTACCAACTGCTCCACCCCGCACTGTTTGGTTCTGCAAAGGTAGGAAAACTTATTTATAAAACAAGCCCTGCGCGTTGAATTTGCCCTTTTACCTCTTTTTTTTCTGCTATGATACGCTTTATGCCGGCATCATCAAGCATAACCTACAGGTAATCGGTACTTTGCTGGCTAAGCTATTTCAACCGCCACAGCACTTGCTTTCTGGTACCGGAAACGGTTCTTAAGCCGGTCGAGCGGTTCTTCCACGAAATGCCAAGAGGCGGCGGCCAGCCCGGCCAGCACCGGCCCCAGCACCAGCAGCGTGGGCAGCGGCCCCATCCAGGCGGCGCGCCCGGCGGCATCGGGCACGAAATGATAGACAAGCCGCTGCCAGAACACGAACAGCGGGAGGTGGTAGAGGTAGAAGCCGTAGCTGCGCCGGCCCATCCACTGCGCCACGGGCTGCAACAGCCCCAGCCGGCGGGCGGCATTCGGGCTGCCCAGCAGCCAATTGATGGTAAGAAAAGCCGCCCCGGCAATACAGGTACCGAAGCTGCCGTGCCAGGCCAGCGCCCACGGGCCGCCATCGAACACCCGCACGCCCACGGCCCAGCCGCCCCAGGCCAGCAGCACCAGCCAGCCGCTGCGCCACCGCGCCAGCCAGGCCCGGTGCTGGCACAGGCGCAGGAGGGTGCCCAACGCAAACAGGTCGAGGCTGGAGGGGAGCAGCAGGTGCATCATGCCCGAGCCCACCTGCACCAGCCAGAACAGCCGGAACGCCCAGGCCCCGGCCGCCAGGGCCAGCAGCGGCCACACCCGCCGGCCCACCAGCCCCAGCACCAGCGGCCAGAGCAGGTAAAACTGCTCATCCACGGCCTGGGTCCAGTAGTGGCCGCAGCCGTCGCCCCAGCCGCGCATTTTGTAGAAAAGCAGGTTGGCCCCTGGCAGCAGAAACCAGCCCAGGTGCTGCTGCACGGTTTCGAGGGGCAGCAGGTAGCAGCCGGCCAGAGCCAGGTAGTAGGGCGGGATGATGCGCAGCACCCGCCGGATGAAAAACGTGCGCAGCTGCGGCCCCCAGCCACCGGGTGCGCCCACGTAGGCCCTATATTTCCAGATGATGCCCGACACCAGGTAGCCGCTGAGCACGAAAAACAGCGCCCGGCCCATCTCGCCAAACGGAAACGGCGGATGCACCCAGTGTTGCAGCACCACCACGCCCACGGCCACGGCCCGCAAGCCATTGAGCTCGGGGCGAAAAACGAGGGGGGGGGACGGCGGCGCGGGGAGCATATCGAACAAAAGGCCCGCGAAATTACGCGGCAGTTGGCCGGCCGGAACCGGGGAGCCGGCTTTGTGCGGACCTTTGCCCTCCCACCCGGCCGCCCTGCGGCTTACTTGCCCGCTTGCCCATGTCCGACAAACGCTCTCCCGCCCTTGGCTTCATCTTCATCACCATCCTGATTGATGTCATCGGGCTGGGCATTATCATTCCGGTGGTGCCGAAGCTCATTCAGCAGCTGACGGGTGAGGGACTGAGCCGGGCGGCCATCTATTCGGGCTGGCTCACGTTTGCCTACGCGGCGGCGCAATTTTGCTTTGCGCCGGTGGTGGGCGGCCTCAGCGATAAGCTGGGGCGGCGGCCGGTGCTGCTGGCCGCGCTGCTGGGCCTGGGGCTCGACTACGTGTTTCTGAGCCTCGCGCCCACGCTGGCCTGGCTGTTTGTGGGGCGCGTCATTGCGGGCATCACGGGGGCCAGCTTCACCACGGCCACCGCCTACATTGCCGACATCAGCCCGCCCGAGAAGCGGGCCCAGAACTTCGGCATGGTGGGCGCGGCCTTTGGCATTGGCTTCATCATTGGGCCCACCATTGGCGGGCTGCTGGCCGGTTTTGGGGCGCGGGTGCCGTTTATGGTGGCGGCGGGACTGAGCTTGTGCAATTTCCTGTACGGCTACTTCGTGCTGCCCGAGTCGCTGGCTCCCGATAAGCGCCGGCCGTTTCAGTGGCGGCGGGCCAACCCCGTGGCCTCGCTGCTGCGGCTGGGCAAGTACCCCGCCACGCTGGGCCTAGTGGCCGCGCTGGTGCTGCTGTACCTGGCAGGCTCGGCTACGCAATCGGTCTGGACGTTTTACACCATGCTCAAGTTTGGCTGGACCGAGCGGCTGGTGGGCATTTCGCTGGGCGTGGTGGGGCTGTGTACGGGGCTGGTGCAGGGCGGCCTGGTGCGGGTGGCCATTCCGAAGCTGGGCGCGGCCCGGGCCATCGTCATCGGGCTGCTGTGCTACACGGTGGGCTTCGTGCTGTTTGCCTTCGCCCCCAATGGCTGGCTGATGCTGGCCTTCATTGCTCCCTACTGCCTGGGCGGCATTGCGGGGCCGGCGCTGCAAAGCACCATTTCGGGCCAGGTGCCGGCCACCGAGCAGGGCGAATTGCAGGGCGCGCTCACCAGTCTCATCAGCGTGACGGGTGTGGTGGGGCCGTTGATGATGAGCTACTTGTTTGGCGAGTTCACCCGCAAAGGCGCGCCGGTTCATTTTCCGGGCGCGCCCTTCATCCTGGGGGCAGTGCTGGCGCTGGGCAGCGTGGCGCTGGCGGTTTATTCCCTTAAAAAGCACCCGCCGGTGGCCGTGGACGCGGCTCCGGCCGAGGCGCTGCCGGCGCATTAGCGCCGCGGCGGCAACACCCCAACCGCCGCCCGGGCCGTACTTTGCCGTTCCATTCCTTTGCCCAGCCGTATGACGACCGACACGCCACAGTCCTTGCTTGAGCTTGCCTACCGGCCTGATTTGGATATCCTGGTTGGCCGCTGGGCATACCAGCCCGTGCCGCAGGAACTCCCGGCAGTGTACCAACACACGGAGGCCATGGCGTTGCAGGCAAACTGCCGCTTCTGGCTCCAGGACATTCGCCGCCGCACCCTCAACGACCCGCACACGACCGAGTGGCTGCTCAACAATTTCTTCCCCGGCATGGCCCGGCGGCTGAGCGGCCGGCTGTTTGTGGCCTATCTGGTGGGGCCGACCCTGCACGAAAACATCGTGGAGCAACCCGGCTACGTGTCGGCCGAGGCGTATGACGACAAGCCCTTTGCCATCTCGTTTTTTGGCGATGAGGGCGCGGCCATCCGGTGGCTGCAAATCCAGCAAACCGACAAAGTACACTGAGGCTTCGGTCTTGCTGAGCATCTTTTTTATTCTTTTAAAAGGCTGTTTCCTTGCTGGAAACGGCCTTTTTTGTTTCTGCCCAAAATTATTTCGGCACCAGATGCAGTTATAATTACGAAATGTTCGTAGAATTACGACTTAATCGTATTATTGCTCATGTCCCCGTCCCTCGACCGCCTCACCCAACCCGAAGAAGATGCCCTGCGCGTGCTCTGGCCGCTGCCCGCCGGCGGCTTTGTGAAAGACGTGCTGGATGGCCTACCCGCCCCGCCCCCGCCCTACACCACGCTGGCCAGCACCCTGCGCAACCTGGAGCGCAAGGGCTACGTGCGCGCCGAAAAGCTGGGCAACTCCTACCGCTTCGTGCCTCTGGTGACGGCCGGCGACTACCAGCGCCGCTCACTGGGCACGCTGGTGAAGCAGCATTTTCAGAACTCCTACAAGGACCTGGTGTCGTTTTTTGCGCAGGAAAACAAGGTGAGCGCCGAAGATTTACAGGAAATTATCCGGCTCATCGAAAGCAAAAAGAAAGACTAACCATGCCATCCATTCTGCTGTACCTGCTGAAGGCCAATGTGGCGCTGCTGCTGTTTGCGGCGGCGTATTGGGGGCTGCTGCGCCGGCTCACATTTTTTAGTTTAAACCGGGCCTATCTGGTGTTCGCGCTGCTGTTTGCGGCGGGGTACCCGGCCCTGCCCCTGCCGGCGCTGCTGCCGGCCGAGGCCACTCCCACCGTAGTCTTTGCGTTGGTGGGAACTACGGGGGCCGCCCTTGGTACCGCCCCGGCGGTGCCCGTGGCCCCAGCGGTAGATTGGGCCGCCGTGGGAGTGGCCTTGTACGCGGCGGGCGCGGCCGTGCTGCTGGCCCGGCTGCTGGTGCAGCTGCTGGCGCTGGGGCGGCTGCGGGCGCGGGCGCGGCCGGCGGTGGCCCACGGCCTACCAGTGCGGGCGCTGGCGGAGGCCGTTGGCCCGTTCTCCTTCTGGCAAACCATCTACCTGAACCCCGCCCAGCACCCCGCGCCCGAGCTGGCCGCCGTGCTGCGCCACGAGCAGGTGCATGTGCGCCAATGGCACACGCTGGATGTGCTGCTGGCCCAGCTGGCCCAGGCGGCGGCCTGGTGCAACCCGGCGGCGTGGCTGCTGCGCCGCGCCCTGCTCGACAACCTCGAATACTTGGCCGACGAGGCCGTGCTCGCCACCGGCCTGGTCGACCGCCGGGCCTATCAATACAGCCTGCTGCGCCTCAGCCGCGCGGCGACGGTGCCTTCGCTTGTTTCCTCTTTCACATTTCCAACCCTCAAAAATCGTGTACGCATGATGAATTCCCCTGCTTCCGCATTGGCCCAGACCGGGCGCTACCTACTGGCCCTGCCGCTGACGCTGGGCCTGGCCCTGGGCGTGGGCGCGGCGCTGTCGCCCGCCGCCGCCGCGCCATCGGCCTTGGCCGCCGCGCCCGGCCCGGCCGTGTACTACCTCGATGGCAAGCTGAGCGACAAGGCTACCGTGGATGCCCTCGACCAAAAAAGCATTGTCTTCGTGAACGTGCTGAAGGAAGAAACGGCCCGCCAGGTGTTTGGCGCGGCTACGGGCGGCGTGGTGGTCGTGGTTACGAAGGCCCACGAAAACTCGGCCGATGTGCGGGCGCTGAATGACAAAATTGCCAAGGTGGCCCCGCTGGTGCCGGCCACGCCCGCCCAACAAGCAGCCATTGCCGCCGCCCAAGCCTACCTGCTCAAAACCTATCCCAACGCGAAGGTGCAGCTTATTGCCCCCGACCGCAAAGCCGACCCGGCCGCGCCGCGCTACCGCGCCGAGTTTGAGGACGGCGGCCGGACCAAGCAGCAGTACTTCGATGCCCAGGGACAGCCCGTAGGTTCTGCTACCACCGGCAAGTAGGTGGGCATAGTCTCCCTAGCGGCTCTCACACAGGCGGGCCAGTCGGTGCCGCATTGGGGCGCGGCCGTGCTAGCCTACATCACCAAAAACTACCCCGCTGCCCGGCTGCTGGCCATGACCGAAGTACCAGCCGCTGCCGGCAACCCTTCGACCTACAAAGCCGAGCTGGCCGTGGGCCGCCGGCCGGTGAGCCTGCTTTTTAATGGGCGGGGCGGATTTATTTCGGAAGTGTCTTCGGCTCGCTGGGCCGCCGAGGAACCGAATACAGGCCGCAAAAAGCCGCTCCCGCCACCGGGAGCGGCTTTTTCGGTGTTTCGGAATGCAGCCGGAGCCGCAACTTGCGCTCTTTGTTGCTCTTTTGCGGTAACGTAACGCTTCCCTTATATGAACAACTCCTACTTATCGGCCGGAGCGGCGGCCCTGCTGGCGCTGGCCGGCTGCACCAGCACCAAGCCCGCCACCGTGACTACGGCCGCCGCCACCCCGGTAGTCGCGGCCGCCCCGGCCCCCAAAGGCGTGGGCCTCGACATGGCTGACATCGACCGCGCGGTGAGTCCGTGCGACGACTTCTTTCAGTTTTCGGGCGGCAACTGGCTGCGGAGCAACCCCGTGCCGAGCTACGCCAGCAGTTGGGGGCCGCGCAACCTGCTCGGCAACCGGACGCAGGACCTGCTGCGCAAGATTCTGGAAGACGCGGCGGCCAACCGCAGCGCCGCGCCCGGCTCGAACGCGCAGAAAGTGGGCGATTTCTACGCCAGCGCCATGGATACGGTGGCCATCGACCAGCTGGGCCTCGCGCCGCTGAAGCCGGAGCTGGACCGCGTGGCGGCCGTGCGCGACGCGGCCGGGCTGCGGGCCGAAATCGGGCGTTTGCAGGAGCTGGGAGCCGGTCCGTTTTTCCGGTCCGGGGTGGACGTGGACGAGAAGCAGACCACCCAGTACGCCGTGCAGCTGAGCCAGGGTGGCCTCACGCTGCCCAACCGCGACTTTTACTTCAAAACCGATGCCCGCACCGAGAAGGTGAAAGCGGCCTACCGCGCCTACATGACGCAGGTATTTGAGCTGCTGGGCGCGGCCCCCGCCGTGGCCGGGCGCGACGCGGCCACCGTGGAACGCATCGAAACGCGCCTGGCCAAGGCCTCGCGCACGCCGGTGGAGCTGCGCGACCCGCAGGCCAACTACAACAAGCTGACCGTGGCCGCCGCCCAGCAGCGCTACCCCGCCCTCGACCCCAAGGGCCTGCTGGCGGGCATGCAATTGGGCAAAGCGCAGGACCTCATCATCGGCCAGCCGGCTTTCTTCGATGAGGTGAACGCGGTGCTGAAAACCGAAACCTTGCCCGACCTCAAGACCTACCTGCGCTGGCATTTGGTGCGCTCGGTGGCCTCGGCCCTGCCCACGGCGTATGCGGAGGCGGCGTTTAAGTACAGCCAGGCGCTGACCGGGGCCAAGCAGCAGGCCCCGCGCTGGAAACGCATTCAGGCCGCCACGGACCAGACCCTGGGCGAGGCCTTCGGGCAGCTATATGTGGACCAGGCGTTTTCGCCCGAGGCCAAGGCGCGGGCCCTGGAAATGGTGGCCAACATCAAGGCCAGCATGGCCGAGCACATCACGACCAACACCTGGATGAGCGCGCCCACCAAAACCGAAGCCCTGAAGAAGCTGAACGCCCTGCGCGTGAAAATCGGCTACCCCGACGTGTGGAAGGACTATTCGGCCCTGCCCATCTCGCGTGAATCCTATCTGAAGAACCTGCTGGCGGCGCGGCTGTGGGAGAGCCGGCGCGAGGCGGCCAAGTTTGGCGGTCCGATTGACCGCAACGAGTGGGGCATGACGCCGCCCACTATCAACGCCTACTACAACCCGCCGATGAACGAAATCGTGTTTCCGGCCGGCTACCTCCAGCCGCCGTTCTTCGACCCCAAGGCCGATGACGCGATGAACTACGGGGCCATTGGCGGGGTGATGGGCCACGAAATGACCCACGGCTTCGACGACCAGGGCCGGCAGTACGACTCCGAAGGCAACCTGCGCGACTGGTGGACGCCGGCCGACGCGGCCGAGTTCACGAAGCGCGCCGCCGTGGTGGGTCGGCAGTACAGCGCCTTCTCGCCCCTGGATTCGGTACACGTGAACGGCCAGCTGACGATGGGCGAAAACCTGGCCGATTTCGCCGGCCTCACCGTGGTGTACGGGGCCCTGGAAAAGCAACTGCAGCAGCGCTACGGCAGCGGCCCGCGCCCGCAGTACGACGGCTTCACGCCCGAGCAGCGCTACTTCCTGAGCTGGGCCCAGCTGCGCCGCACCAACATCCGCCCCGAGGCCCTGCGCCAGCAAATCGCCACCGACCCGCACTCGCCCGGCCAGTACCGCACCATCGGGCCCATCATGAACATGCCGCAGTTTCAGCAGGCCTTCGGCTGCCCCGAGGGCAGCAAGATGACGCGCAGCTCGGCCGATAGGGCCGTGATTTGGTAGTAGCGCGAACTTTTAGTTCGCGTCCCCGCGCCGCCTGATTATTATTCATAAAAGAAGCCCCGGTGCCCGCGCATCGGGGCTTCTTGGTGTTTATATCTTTACCCCGGCCTTCTACCAATGGGCGGCCGTTTTCTTCCTTTTCATGAAACACCTCTCCGCTTTGCTGCGCTCCTGCCTCTCGGCGGCGCTGTTGATGCTCTTGATGCTGGCCGGGCCGGCGGCGCGGGCCCAGGCCCCGGCTTGGCAAATGGCAATGGGCATTACCAGTGGCCTTTCTCGTGTAGCGGCTACGGCCACGGATGCAAACGGTAATGTGTACATCGTGGGCCGTTTTCGAGGCAGCGCTACATTCGGCAATACCTCCATGTCCACCGGCAACGGCTTCACCTTTGACGTATTTGTGGCAAAGTGGAATAGTAGCACCAACGGGTTTGCCTGGGCTCAGCAGATTGGTACCGCCACCGATGATGAAGAAGCCTCAGCTGTCGCAGTAAACGGAACCAGTGTGTATGTGACGGGCTATTTCGCGGGTACTACGCTTGCAGTGGGCACCACTACTTTAACCACGACCAACCCGCAATCTGGCAACCGGAGCAATGGGTTTGTAGTCAAGCTCACGGACGCTGGCACCACGGCCACTTTTAGCTGGGCGAAGGGAATCGGGGGCACGGTTGGAAACGAGGCGGTGGCAGCGGTAGTCGCTACGGGCACCAGTGTTTACATCACCGGTTACTTTATTAGCCCAACCCTCACCTTAGGTAGTATTACCCTGACCAATGCCGGTGCATTTACGGCTGATATATTCATCGGTAAGCTGACGGATGCCGGCAACACCGCAGCTTTCACCTGGGCCCAACGAGCAGGTGGCGACAGTTATGACTATCCTGCTGCACTGGCACTGAGTGGTTCTGACCTGTATGTAGCCGGAAAATTCACCAGCTTCACGGCCAACTTTGGCACTAGTACGGTAGCTAATGCCGGTTACGGCGATGACTTATTTGTTGCCAAGTTGGCCGATACAGGCACTAGCAGCAGCTTTATATGGGCTCAGGCGGCTGGCAGCCGCTTCTATGACGACAGGGCGTATGGACTAGCCGTGAGCGGCAGCAACGTGTACGTAGCAGGTTCTTTCGCTAGCCGCACCATCGCTTTTGGCAGCACTACCCTGACCAATGTGGCCTCCGGTGGCGATGCCTTCGTGGCCAAGCTAACGGACGCGGGAACCACCAGTAGTTTTACTTGGGCGCAACAGGTGGGAGGGTCAAATGAGGAGGCTGCATTGGGAATAGTAGCGCACGGGACGAATGTGTATATATCTGGCTACTTTCGGAGCGGAACCGCCAGCTTTGGCAGCATTTCCCTCCCCAATAGTACCAATCCCTTTAGTGGGTACGATGATATCTTCTTAGCTCACTTGGCCGATGCGGGAGCCAGCAGCAGTTTCACGTGGGCCAAGCAGGCTGGCAACTCCGGTAGTAATGACCAAGCTACTGCCATTGCCTTGAGTGGGACAAAGGTATATGTAGCCGGCTATGTTGACGCACCCGCTAATTTCGGCAGCTTAGTCATTCCAAGTCAGACCGGGACCCAAACCGGCTTCCTCGCCTCCCTCACCGACCCCACCCTCACCGCCACCGCCGCCGCGCCGGGCACCCTAAGTTTCTCCCTGGCCCCCAACCCCGCCCGCGCCGCCGCCACCCTCACCCTGCCCGCCCTGCCCGGCACCGCCACGGCCACCCTCACCCTGCGCGATGCCATGGGCCGGGCCCTGCGCACCGAAACCGTGGCCCTGCCCGCCACCGGCCTGCGCCACGAGTTGGACCTGCACGGCCTCGCCCCCGGCCTCTACGCTGTGCAGGTGCTGGCTGGCCCCGCCGCCGCCACCCAGCGCCTGGTGGTAGAGTAGCTGAAGGAGCTTCCGCAGCTCAGCGGAGTGCTGCCCGCACCCGTTGGGAGCACTCCGCTGAGCTGCGGAGGCATGGTTGCGGCCGTTGGGGGCACTCCGCTGCGTTGCGGAGGGCATTTTGCGCCCGCCGGCACTACCCCGCTGGATTGCGGAGGGAATCCCGCAGCCGTTGGGGACATTCCGCTGAGCTGCGGAGGCATGGTTGCGGCCGTTGGGAGCACTCCGCTGAGCTGCGGAGGGCATCTCGCGCCTGCGGGCACTGCCCCGCTGGGTTGCGGGCCAGCACATTAGGTCGCTTCAAGGCTGCGGGAACGATTCCGGCGGCTACCTTTAGTCCGAGCCAAGTCCCCGGCAACTGTCGGCGTGGCCAAAACCGGCTTTTCTACCCCATTCAATTCTATTTGATGGAAGGCTTCAACCACTTATTCACCTCTCACTTCGCCGATGGCGAACGTTCGCTTGCCAACACCCTCGGCGGTTTCGTGGACCACGCCACCCGCCTGGCGGGCCACCCGGCCGCGAAGGCCCCTTTCACCGCCCTCTTCGCCACGGCCCTCGCCGACACCCAGGCCCTGAGCCTGCGCGCCCAGACCGCCCAGCAAGCCCTCGGCCTGAGCGTGGGCACCCAGAAGCAGGCCACCGGCCAAACCGCCACCGCCCAAAGCACAGCCCTCGACCGCATCCGGAAAAATGAGGCCACCCTCAAGGGCGATGCCCTGATTGAGGACGACGCCGAGCGCCAGCGCCTCTACGCCCTGCTCTACCCCTCGGGCCTGAAGTACTACACCACCGCCCGCCTCGGCACCGAGCTCACCGACCGCCTGGCCGAGTACCTCACCCGCACCGAAACCGAGAAGGACGCCCTCGGAGCCAGCTTCCTCCAACGCACCCAGGACGCCCTCGGGCCCTTCCGCAAAACCCGCGAAACCCAGGTGGCCGGCCTGGGCAGCACCGCCGCCGCCCGCGACGACCGCCACGAGCTCGTCGACGGCCTCGACCAGCAGTGCGACTACAACTACCACCTGCTCTCGCTGCTGCACCGCGACGAGCTGGGCCGCCCCGCTGCCTTCTGGAACCCCAGCTTCTACCTGCGCAGCGCGGGCACTCCCGCCCCGGTAGTGCCCAAGCCTTAAGGCCTCGCCCAGGCCCATTAGTAAGCCCCGGTGCCCCACGCATCGGGGCTTGTTTGTGTGTATATCTTTACCCCAGCCTTCTACCAATCGGCGGCCATTATCCCCCTTCCATGAAACACTTCTCCTCTTTACTGCGCGGCAGCCTGTCGGCGGCACTCTTGGTTCTGTTATGGCTGGCCGGGCCGGCGGCGCGGGCCCAGGCCCCGGCCTGGCAGATGGCGGTGGCCGTTAATCAAACCTTCAACACTGGTTCCCGGACCCAGGCCATCGCCACGGATGCCAGCGGCAATGTCTTCGTAACCGGAAGCTTTTCGGGCACCACCAGCTTCGGCAGCATCGACTTGATGAGTAACGGCGGCACGGACGTCTTCATTGCCAAATGGAGCCCCATTACCTCCGACTTTGTGTGGGCCCAACGGGCGGGGGGGGGCCGGCGATGACTACCCCCAGGCCCTGGCCTTGAGCGGCACCAGCCTGTACCTCACGGGCCAGTTTCGTAGCGCCACCGCCAGCTTCGGGCCCATCAGCCTGCAAAACGCCGGGCTGGCGAACACCGACGACGTGTTTGTGACCAAGCTCACCGATGCCGGCACCTTTGTGTGGGCCCAACGGGCCGGCGGCATCACCAGCGACGCCGTGGTGGCCCTGAGCGTGGCCCCGCCCAACCTGTACCTCACGGGAGGCTTTGCCAGCCCCAGCGCGGGGTTTGGCAGCCTAACGCTGGTCAATGGCGGCGCGGCCGGCACCTACGATGCCTTCGTGGCCAAGCTCACCGATGCCGGCAGCAGCGCAAGCTTTGCTTGGGCCCAGCGCATGGGCGGTGCCGATACCGACGTAGCCGCCGCCGTGGCGGTCGTGGGCACCAGCGTGTACGTGGCCGGCGAGTTTCGCGGTCCCACGGCCAGCTTCGCCGCCTTCAGCCTCGCCAACGCCAATGCCACCGCGCCCTTCTCCGACGATGTGTTCGTAGCCAAGCTCACGGATGCCGGAGCCAGCAGCAGCTTTACCTGGGCCCAACGGGCGGGCGGCGTTGGCTACGACGACGCGTTTGCGCTGGCGGCGGTGGGCTCCAGCCTTTACCTCACCGGCAACTTCGGCTATCCGGCCACGGCTGGTGCCGCGCCCACGGCCACGTTTGGCACCAGCAGCCTCACCTCCACCGGGCTATCCGATGTATTCATAACCAAGCTTACCGATACCGGCAGCAACGGCACGTTCAACTGGGCCCAGCAAGCGGGCAGCACGCTTGCTGATACGCCGAAAGGAATTATTGCCGCCGGCACCAGCCTGTATGTGGTGGGCAGCTTTGCGGGGCCAACCGCCGATTTTGGCAGCACCCGTCTCACCAATGCCAACCCGACGGGCTCCAACGACCTGTTCGTAGCCAAGCTGACCGATGCGGGCACCAGTGCCCCTTTCGCCTGGGCTACCCTGGCCGGCGGCGAATATACCGACGATGGCAACGCTATTGCCCTGGCCGGCAACCGGCTTTATGTGGCCGGCAGTCTCGCCTCGCCGGCCACGTTCGGCAACATCCTGGTCAATGGCCCCGCCAATACGCCACGCGCCTTCCTCGCCTCCCTCACCGACCCCACCCTCACCGCCACCGCCGCCGCCCAGAGTGGCTTAAGCTTCTCCCTGGCCCCCAACCCCGCCCGCGCCGCCGCCATCCTCACGCTGCCCGCTCGGCCCGGCACCGCCTCGGCCACCCTCACCCTGCGCGATGCCCTGGGCCGGACCCTGCGCACCGAAACGCTAAGCCTGCCCGCCGCCGGCCTGCGCCACGAGTTGGACCTGCGCGGCCTCGCCCCCGGCCTCTACGCCGTGCAGGTGCGGGCCGGCCCCGCCGCCGCCACCCGCCGCCTCGTGGTGGAGTAGTTTTGGCGTTCGCCGGGCCCATATTGCTTCCGCAACACGCTCAGCGGCGGTAGCGCCACTCAACCAACGGCCACCCCAGCCCGTACGACCCGCGCCCACCGTGGGCTGTCTTTTTCCACTCAGGTCCTTCTTCCAATGCAAACTAAACCCAGCGCTTTCTCTTTCGAAGCTATTTCGCGCCTGCCGCGCCGCTCCTTTCTCCGTTACACCGGTGCTGCCGGGGGCCTGCTGGTAGCAGGCTGTAGCAGCAAAAAGGATGACCCGGCCGCCCCCACTCCGGCCGCCGTCACAAGCTTCACGCCCACCAGTGGGCTGCCGGGCTCCACCTTCACCATCACGGGCAGCAATTTCAGCGGCACCACGGCCGTCACCGTGGGCGGAGTGAATGCGACCTTCACCGTGGCCAGTGCCACCACCCTCACGGTGATGGTACCGGCCGGGGCCGCCACCGGCCCCCTGGCCGTGACCACGCCGGCGGGCACGGCCACTAGCAGCACGCCCTTCACGGTGCTGGTGCCCGTGGCCAATGGCATCACGGGCTTCACGCCGGCCAGCGGCCCGGCCGGCACCGTGGTCACGGTAATGGGCAATGGCTTTGCGGGGGCCACTGCCGTGACGGTGGGCGGCGTGGCGGCCACCGTTTTCACGGTGCTCAACAACACGACCCTGACGCTGACCGTGCCGGCCACGGCGGCCACCGGCCTCATTGCCATCAGCACGGCCGGCGGGGTGTTCACCAGCGCCACGCCCTTCACGGTGGTGATACCGGTGGTGAAC
This sequence comes from Hymenobacter sp. UYAg731, assembly GCF_054061335.1. Lineage (NCBI taxonomy): Bacteria > Pseudomonadati > Bacteroidota > Cytophagia > Cytophagales > Hymenobacteraceae > Hymenobacter > Hymenobacter sp. UYAg731. The sequence continues at coordinate 363,262 of NZ_JBSSEC010000002.1, forward strand.
GTGGGCACCGGCGACGCGGGCATTCTCAACTATGCTTATGCGCTGGAGCAGCTGGAGGCCGAGTTCTACCGCCAGGTGGCAGCCCTGCCCCAAGGCCTGCTCACCGGCAGCGACTACACCTATTTTCAGGAAGTAGCCCGGCACGAGGCCATTCACCGCGACTTTCTGAAGGCGGCCATCACCCGCGATGCGCCCAGCAGCCTGATTAAAAACCTGACCTTCGACTTCCCGAATGGCACCTTCACCCAACGGTCCAACATCCTGAGTACAGCCCAGGCCTTTGAAGACCTGGGGGTGGCGGCCTACAACGGCGTGGCCAAGCTCATCCGCACGCCCGCCTACTTGGCCATCGCCGGGCAGCTGGTGTCGGTAGAAGCCCGCCACGCGGCCTATGTCCGCGACCTGGTTTCGTACGGCGCGTTTGCCGCCGATGACGTGGTAGCGCCCACTACCGGCCTCGATAAGGCCCTGGTGCCCGCCGATGTGGCGGCCATTGTCAACGCCTTCCTGGCCCCCGGCTCCAAACTCGACGTATCGGGCATTCAGTAAAGCCGGGCGGCACCGTATCTGCCTGATTCTTTTGCCCTAAAGCCCCGGTGTTCGCGCACCGGGGCTTTTTTGTGCGCTTATCTTTGCCCCGGCACTCTACCAATGGCCTGCCGTCCCATTCCTTTTCATGAAACACCTTTCCTCTTGGCGGCGCGGCAGGTGCCCGGTGGCGCTGGTGGCTGGTGGGGGAGTAGCGAAACCATAACAACCCCGACCAGCCACTATTTCAGCCTGATACACGATGAATTAAGCGAAAAACCAATGGCACACTATCTGGTTAAAAGGGCCTTGATGTAACTGCCGTTGCCATTACGCGGCAGCGCCTACCACTGAAGCCTCGGAGCCCGGCAGCAGGGCTTCTTTGGACGGCCAACTTTACGCGAAGGCGCTATGTACTGGCGTTCATATCTCTCCTTAAAATGAAATACGTTATTAATTTTATATCAGGCAGCCGGTGGGTGGGCGCGCTGCTGCTGGCGGTGTGGCTGCTGGGGCCAGCCGCCCATGCACAAACCTCGGCCCCCGACTGGCAATCGGCCGTAGTGGTGGGCGGCGGCAACTCCAATCTAACTATCAAAACCACGACCGCCAACCTCAGCGGCGACCTGTACGTGGCGGGGTCCTTCTCCGGCATCGTCACTATTGGCAGTACCACCATGATTAGCACCGGCGGCACCGATGGCTTTGTGGCCAAATGGAGCCCGGCCACCAGCGCCTTCGTGTGGGCCTACCGCTTTGGGGGCTCCGACCTCGACCAAGTCACGGCTGTGGCCCTGAGCGGTGCCCGTGTGTACGTGGCCGGCACCTTCATCAGCCCCACTGCTGCCTTTGGCAACATCAACCTGACCAACCACGGCAGCGCCAACTCCATCACCACCGATGCCTTCGTGGCCCGCCTCACCGATGCCGGCTCCGCGGCCACCATCGACTGGGCCCAGGACTTTGGCGGCACCAGCCAGGATGCGGCTAATACCTTGGCCGTAACCGGCAATAGTGTGTTCGTGGGCGGGCAGTTTGCCAGCACTACGGCACAATTTGGCAGCATCACACAAACCAACTCCAGCGCCGGGGTCGCCTACGATGGCTTCGTGGCTAAACTGACGGATGGCAACACCAGCACCAGCGTTAGCTGGGTGCAAGCCATCACGGGCTCGGGCAGCAAATATGTCAATGCGCTGGCTCTAAACGGAGTCAACGTGTACGCCGCCGGCTCTTTTGGGGGCCAGAACGCCACCTTCGGCCCTACTACTGTTCCCAGCGGCGGGGCTTCCAATGCTTTCGTCGCCAAGCTGACTGATGCAGGCACCACTGCTACCTGGCAGTGGGCGCTGCGGGCCAATGGCTCGGGTGCCGACCAAGGCAACGCCTTGGCCGTGAACGGCCCCATCGTTTACCTGGCCGGCACTTTCTCGAGCACGACGCTGGTGATGGGCAACCACACCATTACCAACGCCGGCCCCAACACCACCACTGATGCCTTTGTGGCCGCGCTAACGGATGCCGGCCCCACCGCCGCATGGAACTGGGCACGGCAGGCCGGCGGCACCGACGACGACAAGGGCACCAGCCTGGCGCTCTTCGGCACCAGCGGTGTGTACTTGGCGGGTAGCTTCGCCAGCCGCACCGTCACCATCGGTACCACGCCGCTGGCGGCCGGCAGCGGCGGTGCCCTGGTGGCCCGGCTCAGCGACGATGGTACCAGCGCCACCGTCGACTGGTCGTAGCGCGGTGGCAGCGCCACCAATACCATGGCCTCGTGCCTGACTACAAGCGGCACCCGGATGTACCTGACCGGCAATTTCCAGAACACGGCTACCTTCGGCAGCCAGACGCTCAACAGCTCCTCGGCTGGGCAGTCGACCAACTTCCTGGCCCACCTCATCGACCCCACTGCCCTCACCACCACCGCCACCACCTCGGCCTTGAGCGGTTCGGACTTTGCCCTCTACCCCAACCCGGCCCACGCGGCGTCCACGATTACCCTACCCGCCCTGCCCGGCATGGCCACGGCCACCCTCACCCTGCGCGATGCCCTGGGCCGGGCCGTACGCACCATTACCTTAACATTGCCCACCGCTGGCCTCCGCCACGAGTTGAATCTGACGGGCCTGCCCGCTGGTATCTATGCCTTGCAGGTGCAGGCCGGTAGGAACACGGCCGGCCGCCGGCTGGTGGTAGAGTAGGCTTCATAAAAAGCCCCAGCGGGCAAGGGCTTCCGCACCAAATGCTTTTATTGCTTTCACGCAGTGAAACATTGGATACGAAACACCCCGCCCGCTGGGGCTGGCTCGCTTGCTACGGCTACCCTTCCATTATCTTGTTCTGGCGGTTGATGGACTCCAGATGCACGGCGGCCAGGTATTGCTCCACAAACCCGGGGGTGAGGCCCACGGATGCACCCTGGCGCTGGGCGCGCTCCAGCACCTCGTTCCAGCGGTTGGTCTGGAGGATGGTGATGTCGTTTTCCTTCTTGTAGAGGCCAATTTTCTCGGCCACGGCCATGCGGCGGCCCAGCAGTTGCATCATCTCGGCATCGAGCTGGTTGATTTGCTCGCGCAGGCCGGTGAGGGCGGTGAGGAATTCCTGCTCGTTGGTGGTTTCGTGGCGCCACACCAGGTTCTGAATCAGGTCGCGCAGCACTTCCGGGGTGATTTGCTGCTTGGCGTCGCTCCAGGCATTGTCCGGGTCGATATGGCTTTCAATCATGTTGCCATCGAAGCCCAGGTTGAGGGCCTGCTGGGCCACGGCCGCCAGCGTATCGCGCCGGCCGCAGATGTGGCTGGGGTCGCAGAGCAGCGGCATTTCCGGCATCCGGCGCTTCATTTCGATGGGCAGGTGCCACATCGGCGCGTTGCGGAAATCGGTGTTGCCGTAGCTCGAAAAGCCCCGGTGAATGAGGCCGACGTGCGTGAGGCCAGCCTTTTGCAGGCGCTCCACGGCTCCCACCCACAGCTCCAGCTCGGGGTGAATGGGGTTTTTGACGAGCACCGGCACGTCCACGCCGCGCAGCACGTTGGCAATTTCCTGCACCGAAAACGGGTTGCCCGTGGTGCGCGCTCCCACCCACAGAATGTCCACGCCGAAAGCCAGGCAGTCCTCGACGTGCTTGGCCGTGGCCACTTCCACGGCCACGGGCAGGCCGGTGAGCTCGCTGGCTTTCTTGAGCCAGGGCAGGCCCTTGGTGCCCACACCCTCGAAGCCGCCGGGCTTGGTTCGGGGCTTCCAGATGCCGGCGCGCAGGGCCTGCACCTTGCCGGTGGCGGCCAGGCGCTGGCAGGTTTCGAGCACCTGCTCCTCGGTTTCGGCCGAGCACGGCCCGGAAATGAGGTAAGGCTTGTCGTCGGGCTGCCGGTTGAAGAGGGCAGATTTCATGGTTGGATTCATGGGGTTGCTTTTAGTGTTGACTGTTTGTAGGTGTCATGCTTCGCTACGCTCTGCATGACAGCCATTTTTTGTACTGCTCCTATTCACGGCAGAATTTTCCGGATATGGTTGGCCTGCCGAATCTGCTCGGTCAGCCCCTCGTAGTCTTCCCGCGCCAGCAGTTCGCGCAGGTGCTGTAATTGGTGCAGGTGCTCATCGAGCACATCGAGCACATTGAGCCGGTTTTGCCGGAAAATGGGTACCCACGTAGCCGGCGCGCTCTTGGCCAGCCGTACCGTCGACTCGAACCCGCCGCTGGCCAAATCGAAGATGCGCTGCTCCTCCTTTTCCTTTTCAAGCACCGTGAGCGCCAGCGCAAACGAGGTGATGTGCGAAATGTGCGACACGTAGGCCGTGTGCAGGTCATGGGCCGCGCCACCAAGGTACAGCAGCCGCATGGGCAGCGCCTGAAACAGCTTTTCGACCAACTGCACCGCGTCGGGGTCGCTGGCGGCCACGTCGCAGAGCACCACCGTCTTCCCCTCAAACAGGCCCGAAACCGCCGCCTCCGGCCCCGAGTGCTCGGTGCCGGCCATGGGATGCACCGCCACAAAACGGCCCCGGTGCGGATGCCCGGCCACGGCGGCCAGCAGCGCCTGCTTGGTAGAGCCTACGTCGATAACCACCTGCTTTGGAGTGATGAGGTCGAGCACCGGCGGCAGCACGTCCACCATGGCATCCACGGGCACGGCCACCACCACGAGGTCGGCGCGGCATATGGCGGCCATCAAGTCAGTTTCGATTTCATCGACTAACCCCAGTTCCAAAGCGCGGCGGGCATGGGCCGGGCTGTTCTCAACGCCAATAAGATGCTGCGCCAAACCATGCTGCCGCAGGCTAAGCGCCAGCGAGCCGCCGATGAGGCCCAGGCCGATGATGGTAACGTTCATTTGGTGGATTGGTGGGTTAGTGGGTTTGGAACGGTCATGCAGAGCGCAGCGAAGCATCTTTACCGCTTCGTTGAAATTGCATTGAACTACTCCCGAGGTAAAGATGCTTCGCTGCGCTCTGCATGACGTTCAGGTTGTGTTCTTTCCCACTCCCGCACCCGCGCCAGCGCCTCGCGCAGCAGCGCCTCCGGCTGGCAGAGGCTGGCCCGGATATAGCCGTTGCCATTGCTCCCAAATATGCCGCCCGGTGTGAGGAACACCCGCACCTCGGCCAACACGGCATCGCTCAGGGCGTAGCCATCGGCGAAACCAGCCGGCACCGCCGCCCAGATAAACAGGCCCGTCTGGTCCGGCGCGGGCTGGCATCCCAGCACGCGCAGTAACTCCAGCACCAGCTCACGGCGGGCGCGGTAGGTGGCGTTCAGCTCCGCAAACCAGTCGTTGCCCAGCGCCAGAGCCGCCACCGCCGCCTGCTGCACCGGCAGAAACATGCCCGAATCCATATTGCTCTTGAAGCGGAGCACGTTGGCGATAACATCGGCGCGGCCGGCCAGCAGGCCCACGCGCCAGCCCGCCATGTTGTGGCTTTTGCTGAGCGAGTTCAACTCAATGGCCACTTCCCGGGCCCCGGGCATGGCCAGCAGGCTCACGGGCGGCGTTTCGTTGAGGATGAAGCCATAGGGGTTGTCGTGTACCAGCAGAATATCATGGGCCGTGGCAAAAGCTACTAAGCGCGTCAGAAACGGCAAGTCGGCGGCCGTGCCGGTGGGCATGTGCGGGTAGTTCACTAGCATGAGCTTCACCGTCGAGAGGTCGGTTTGGGCAAGCGCATCCAAATCCGGCAGCCAGCCATTGGCGGCCGTCAGGTCGTACTCGCGCACCTCGGCCCCGCAGATTTCGGCCACGGCGCGGTACGTTGGGTAGCCGGGGTTAGGGATAAGCACGGCATCGCCCGCCTCCAGAAACGTCATCCCGATGTGCATCAGGCCCTCTTTCGAGCCCAGCAGCGGCAGAATTTCGGTGGCCGGGTCCAGCGTCACGCCATAGTGCCGCTCATAGAATTCAGCCATTGCACCGCGCAAGGCGGGCGTGCCCTGGTAGCTCTGGTAGCCGTGCGCGCCGGGCTGCGCGGCCGAAGCTGCCAGCGCCGCAATCACGCTGGGGTGCGACGGCAAATCCGGGCTGCCAATGCCCAGGCTGATAATATTAGCCCCGGCCGCGTTGAGGGCGGCTAGTTCGCGCAATTTGCGCGAGAAGTAATATTCGCCGGTGTGGGCCAGGCGGTTGGCAATGGGAATGTTCATGGTGCTGTTTGTCATTGCGAGGAGGAACGACGAAGCAATCCGTCCTCTTAATGCGACTAATTTTCTATTATGATAAGCTTAATCTCCGTAGGCCATTAAATCAGGCTTTATCACATCTCATAGCTGGTCGCTTCGAGAGGACGGATTGCTTCGTCGTTCCTCCTCGCAATGACAGACGGCCCGCGTTGCTCCGCTCGCAACGACAGGTCTTCCCCCATCGCCTCGGTCATGCTGCCGCGCCGGTAGGCTCCCAGCACTCGCAGCTCGTCCGTCACGGGGTCCAAATCCAACAGCAGCGCCTCCAGCTGGTTCATTTCTTCAAACTCTACATCGGCATGAAAGCCATAGTGCCAGGGCTGTCCGGGCCGGGGGCACGATTGCAGCTTGCTCAGGTTCAGACCCTGCGCGGCCACGCGGGCCAGCACGGCCGCCAGGCTGCCGGGCGCGTGCGACGCACAGAAATAAAGCGAAGCCTTATCGGCCTGCGGGTCGGGCTGCACCTCGGCGGCGCGTTCCAGCACCAGGAAACGGGTGTAGTTGTGCGGGTCGTCGTGGATGGCGGGGGCCAGGATTTGCAGGCCGAACTGCTCGGCGGCCTGCGCGCCAGCTACCACGGCCACGCCGGGCGTCCGCTGCTCGGCCAAGAGCTGGGCGCTGTGGCCGGTATCGTCGGTTTCCACCAGCTTCCAGTGCGGGTGCTGGTCCAGGAACTCGCCGCACTGGCGCAGGGCCATGGGGTGCGAATGCACGGCCCGCACCTCGGCCAGCGTGGTGCCGGGCAGCGCCAGCAGGTGCTGGTGGATGGGCAGGTACACCTCGCCGGTCACGCGCACGGCGTGGCGCTCCAGCAGCAGGTAGTTGGGCAGGATGCTGCCGGCCAGCGAGTTTTCCATGGCCATCAGGCCGGCATCGGCGGTACCGTTTACGATGTGCGCTACCACCGCGCCAAAGGTGGCGCAAGGCAGTAGCGCCGGCTGCGTACCAAAGAAGCGACGGGCCGCTACTTCGTGAAAACTTCCCTGGAAACCCTGAATAGAAACGTGCTGGGGCATTATATGTACGGTTATTGGGCAATAAAAAAGGGCCTCCGTTGTGCGGTGGCCCTGGGCTTGTTGGGAGGCAGTGTGGTGGTTAACACTGGCAACAAAGGGCCGGCTTCTTCGGATAGAAGAAGTAATAGCAATAAGTAAAAAAGACGTGGTGCAGGGTGGTCATCGAAAAACCGGGCATTAAAAAAGCGCCTCCCGAAGAACGAGCGGCGCTGGAGAAGTTTGTGGGAGTTAGCTACAAACGGCGGCTCGTTCTACGCGGTGGCGTAGAAGTAGTAATAGCCAAAAAAGTAGCGCGTCTGGAGCATGGTTGGGTTCGTTTGCGGCTGCAAGGTAAGACTGGATTTTAGAAAAGCAAATTCTGCGGGGCTTTGGTTGCACTGAATTAGGAACGTCATGCTCATCTGGCGTCCGCGCAGCCGAAGCATCTCGCGTGCCATCCCTAATATCTTTTCTACGATTGGATTACCTACTGCACGCGAGATGCTTCGGCTGCGCGGACGCCAGATGAGCATGACGTGCTGGCCTCGCCCGACCGAGTGCCAACATAACCCGAACGCCCCAAAACCGGTTTACTCAGCTTCGTATCTCCCCTAGCATTTATTCATGGCTACTCTATTTGAACCTCTCGCTCTCCGTAGCGTCATCCTGAAAAACCGCATTGTAGTATCGCCCATGTGCCAGTACAGCGCCGAAGACGGCTTTGCCAATGACTGGCACCTCGTGCATCTGGGCAGCCGGGCCGTGGGCGGGGCCAGCCTCATTATACAAGAAGCCACGGCCGTATCGCCCGAGGGCCGCATCAGTCCCGAAGACCTCGGCATCTGGAAAGATGAGCAGGTGCCCATGCTCCAGCGTATCAACGCCTTCATCAGGGCGCAGGGCAGCGTGCCCGGCGTGCAGCTGGCCCATGCCGGCCGCAAGGCCAGCACCTACCGCCCGTGGTCGGGCGGAGGCGTGGTGGCCGAAAGCGACGGCGGCTGGCCGGTATTTGGCCCCAGCGACACCGCATTCAACGACAACTATCCGGTGCCGATGGCCCTGGACGCGGCCGGCATCAATAAGGTTGTTACCGATTTCCGCGCCGCCGCTCAGCGGGCGCTGGCAGCGGGCTTTAAAGTCATTGAGCTGCACGCGGCCCACGGCTACCTGCTGCACGAGTTTCTGTCGCCGCTGAGCAACCAGCGCACCGATGCGTACGGTGGCAGTTTCGAAAACCGCATCCGGCTGCTGCTGGAGGTGGTAGCCGCCACCCGCGAGGTGTGGCCCGACGACCTGCCGCTCATCGTGCGCCTCTCCGCAACGGACTGGACCGAGGGCGGCTGGAACGCCGACGAATCGGTGCAGCTCTCGGCCATGCTCAAAACGCGCGGCGTGGACCTGATTGACTGCTCCACGGGCGGCAACGTGCCCAAGGCGCCCATTCCGGTGGGTCCCGGCTATCAGGTGCAGTTTGCCGAGCGCATCAAGGAAGAAACCGGGATACTGACCGGCGCGGTGGGCCTCATCACCACCCCGGCCGAAGCCGAAGCCATCGTGGCCAGCGGCCAGGCCGACCTCGTGCTGCTGGCGCGGGAGTTTCTGCGTGAGCCGTATTTCCCGCTCTTCGCGGCGCAGGATTTGGGCGTGGAGGTGCAGTGGCCGGCGCAGTATGAGCGCGCCAAGCCACGCGTGACTTTGGCGGCCGGGCAGCGGTAGCGATGTAGCGCGGACTTTGTAGTCCGCGTCCCCGCGCCGTTCGGGTTTCCGTCGGGGACGCGGACTACAAAGTCCGCGCTACAACCCATTTCGCCGTTACCAGAAGTTGGCCCAGGTGGCGGGTGGTGTGCTCGGCCGCATGCACCAGCAGGCCGATGTGCGTGGACGGCAATTGCGCCCGGCCCACGCCGCGCACTTCCGGTAGCGTGGTTTCGTCTGTGGCTCGAAGCTGCGCCAACGCATTATCAACCTGACTATTGAAACGCTGCACCAGCTTTTGCAGTGTTTCATCTTCAATAGATAGCGGCGGATTCTCAGCCGCCAAGGTGGCTAATTGATTCCCTGAAAGCGCCTCGGCGCGGGCGTAGGTCAAGGTGCGGTCGAGCACGCCGGCCAGGTGCTGGAGGTGGAATCCCACGGAAGCCACGCCGCCAGGCCGCTCGTTGAGCAGCGCGGGCGGGAAATACTGCATTGCGGCGGTCAGCTCTTCACGGGCTTGCAGTAAGGCGTGGGCCACGGGCTGAAGCAGCGGCGGCACGGCGGGCAGGGGGCCGCGCAGCCAGACTTCGCGGGTTTCGGGCAGCGGGGCGGATGGGAACGTTGGGCTACTCATTGGTTGTACCGTATTCGGAGCGGCTGCTTAGGCCGTACTTTTGCGATTATGTCAGGTATTAACGATGCGCTGCGCGCTGCGGCCGACCAGTTCGGCACCCCCCTTTACGTGTATAATGCGGCCACTATCACGGGCCAATACAAGAAACTGGTGAAGGCCTTTGCGGGTCATAAAACCCGGTTTTTCTACGCTTGCAAGGCGCTGAGCAACGTGGCCATTCTGCGCCACATTCACAGCCTGGGTTCGGGGCTTGATTGCGTGAGCATCAACGAAGTACGCCTGGGACTGCACGTAGGCTTCGCGCCGGAGAACATTCTGTTTACGCCCAACAGCGTGACGTTTGAGGAACTGGTGGAAGCCAAGGATTTGGGCGTGAATCTGAACATCGACAACATCTCGCTGCTGGAGCGGTTCGGGGCTACGTTTGGCGGCTCCTACCCGGTATGCGTACGCCTGAATCCCCACATTGAGGCGGGCGGCAACTACAAGATTCAAACCGGCCACATCGACTCCAAGTTTGGCATCAGCATCCACCAGATGCGCCATTTGGAGCGCGTGGTGAAGGGCACCGGCCTGCACGTGCGCGGCCTGCACATGCACACGGGCTCCGAAATCAAGGACGTGGGCGTATTCCTGCGCTCGCTCGAAATTTTGTTCGACGCCGCCGGCCGTTTCCCCGACCTCGACTTTCTGGACCTGGGCTCGGGCTTCAAAGTGCCCTACAAGCCCGGCGACCCCGAAACCGACGTAGCCTCGCTGGGCAAGCAGGTGGCTGAGGCGTTCAAAACCTTCGAGAAAGAATACGGCCGGCCGCTGGAATGCTGGTTTGAGCCCGGCAAGTACCTGGTGAGCGAATCCGGCTACCTACTGGTGAGCGTGGCCGTGGTAAAACAAACCACCGCCACGGTGTTTGCGGGCGTGAACTCGGGCTTCAACCACCTCATTCGGCCCATGTTCTACGACAGCTACCACCACATCAGCAACCTGACCAACCCCAAGGGCACGGGGCGGATTTACACCGTGGTGGGCAATATCTGCGAGACGGACACCTTCGCCTGGGACCGGCTGCTGCCCGAAATCCACGAAAACGACCTGCTGGCCTTCCACAACGCCGGGGCCTACGGCTTCGAGATGAGCAGCAGCTTCAACTCGCGCACTCGCCCCGCCGAAGTGCTCCTGACCGAGGCCGGTGAGCCGCGCCTCATCCGCAAGCGCCAGACGTTTGAGGACCTGCTGGCCGGGCAGGTGGACGTGGTGGCCGAAGCGTCGGCCCAGCCGGTTCCGGCCACCTAGCCGGGTCAGGCCCGCAGGATACCGGGCTAAAAATTCAAGACGCGCTATTTAACTATATTCGTATCGCCTTCCCGATTGCCACTGGCAGTTGGGGAGGCCGGTCCGATGGTTCACTAGCGGTTTTTTCGGCTATGACTTCTGCTGTCATCACGGTGCGCGCTGCTTTGCGGCGGTCACGCAGGGGTTTGGTGGCGCGCCTGTTGCAGCTGCTGCTGGCCCTTTGCATCGCGGGCATTTGCTACCAGCTGGCCCCGCCCGATTTCCTGTTCATTACCCGCTTTTTGGTAGGCTGGGACGGCTTCGTACTGAGCACGCTGCTTATCAGCTGGATAACCATCTTTCAGGCCCATTTCGCCGACATGCGAAGCGTGGTGAGGTCGCTGCACCCCAACCGCACCTGGCCCATTCTACTGGTGGCCATATTTTTGGGCACCACCGTCAGCATTGTGGCGGTGCTGCTGCTGTTGCGTGGCATCCAGCAAATGACCCTGGAGGAGCGCATCGAGCACATCCTGGTATCGGTGGTGGCAATAGTGAGTACCTGGTGCCTGATGCACACGCTGTTTGCGCTGCATTATGCCCACACCTATTTTAGCCTGCTGCCCGAGGCGAAGGAGAATGCCTGGCATTCCGGATTGGTGTTCGCGGGCGCGCCTCCTACTTCGTATTGGGACTTTGTCTACTTCGCCTTCGTGATTGGGATGACCACCCAAACCTCCGACGTGACCGTTACCTCGCTGCGCATGCGACGGTTAGTGCTGTTTCGCAGCATGCTGTCCTTCGCCTTCAACACCACCATTCTGGCCCTGAGCATCAACATTATCTCGGGCCTGCTGTGAGGCAATGGGTGCCTAGCGACTGCCCAGCAGCCAGTCCACGGCCATTTCCTCGGCCTCGAAGGTGCGGTAGGTGTGCGCCTGGTGGCGCGAGGCCATTATGAACTGGTTCATGGCTAAGCGGGCAAATACGTCGTGGGCCACCAGAATAGCGCCAAAACGGTAGCCGTTTTCCTGCACGGCGCGGGGCAGCCATTCGGTGGTCATCCAGTCCTGCTCGCTGGCGCTGAACGGGGCCATGTTGCGCTGGTCGACCATTATTTTGCTCCACTGCCGCCGGCTCAGGGCGTGGGCGGTGTGCGTGAGCAAAGCCCGGAACTGCACCATCTCCCGCAAGCCGGAACGGTATTCCAACCGGAGGTAGCCGTCGGGCTCCTCCCAGATGCGGCCAACGCTGTTTTCGAAATAAAGGGAACGGGCGATTTTCGGCATCAGCTAACTACAAACAAGACAACGGCCTCCCGCTTCGGCAATGGGTTCGAAACCCCGGTGCGTAGCATGTTGCACGCCACAACAGGCATCCCCCGGTCGAGGTTATGGGTCGGGTGTTTTTTTACGGTTAGCCGTTCCAGTTCCCGAACGCGCCGCGCTGGTAGTCGCGGTAGGCCTGCTGAATCTCGGCCTCCGTGTTCATCACGAATGGCCCCGCCGATACCACGGGCTCGCCAAACGGCTGGGCGTGGCCCAGCAGCAGCACACTCACCTCGTGGGCGGCAATGGTCAGCTCGTCGCCGTCGTGGTTGAATTCGACCAGTTCCAGGGCCTTGGTTTCGGTGTCGTTCACGCGCAGGGTGCCGCGCACGGTGTAGAAGAAGATGCTGCGCGCCGCCGCAATGGGCAGCGTGATGCGGCTGCCGGCCGGCAGCTCCAGCCAGGCCAACGCCACGTCGGCCAGCGGCGTTATGGCCCCGGCGGTGCCCGCCCATTCGCCCGAAACGGCGTGAATAACCACACCATCGGCCACCGTAACGGTGGGGATTTCGTCTTTTTGCAGGCCGATGTAGCGCGGGGCCGTCATCTTATCTTTCGCCGGCAGGTTCACCCACAGTTGCAGGATTTCGAGCGGGCCGCCGTGGGCTTTGAAGTTATCGGAGGAAACTTCGGCGTGAATCAGGCCGCTGCCGGCCGTCATCCACTGAATGCCGCCGGCTTCAATCACGCTCTCGTGGCCGCTGCTGTCCTTGTGCAGGATGTCGCCTTCGAGAATAAACGTCACCGTCTCGAAGCCACGGTGCGGGTGCGGGCCGAAGGGCAGGCCCCGATTATTGGCCCGGTATACCTGCGGACCGTGGTGGTTCAGAAACAGAAACGGGTCAATGTACTCGACCGAATTTGTGGGCAGGGCACGGTAAGTGGTGAGGTCGGCAATGGGCGCATTCACGGCGCGGTGCTGCTGCTTGATGGTACGCATGGCTGGCGGCAAGTTATGTCTATGGGATATCGAAATACGGCCGTCATGCAGAGCGCAGCGAAGCATCTTTACCGCAGCAGTAATTCGAATCACTGCTGCGGTAAAGATGCTTCGCTGCGCTCTGCATGACGTTCTGCTAAAGCCGTTGACCGGCTTAAAGTTTACGCTTCCTCCGTCGGAGCCTCGCCCCGGAAGGCATCTTTCTTGGCCACGGCGGGCAGTTTCACCGGCTTATTCTCCTTTGCCGACTGGTAGATGGCTTCCATTATGCGCTGGTCCTGCAAGCCTTCCTCGCCGGGCGTGTAGGGCGTTTTGTTCTGGCGCACGCACTCGGCCATGTGGTCCATTTCGAGGGCGAAATGGTCTTTCTGCGGGTCGGTGGGCGTTTCCTTCATCTGCTTACCGCCGGGCGCGTGAATGCGCTCCTGGTGCAGGCCGTGGTACGGAAACGCCGGGTCCATTTTGATGCTGCCCGTTTCGGCATACACCGTGTAGCTCTTGTTGTTGAAGGACCCGTAGCCCGTCATGCACTGCGAAATCACGCCGCTCGGGAAGCGCAGCGTAAAGCTCACGTTCTCTTCAATTTCCTTGAATCGGTCGTCGCCCGGCGTGCTGTAAATCTGGGCCGAAACTTCGGTCGGCTCCTCGCCCAGCAGGAAGCGCGTGGTGTTGAGGCAGTACAGGCCCACATCGGGCAGCGAGCCGCCGCCGGCCAACGCCCTCTTGTGCCGCCACTGCTGGTCGTGGGCCTGGTTCTGGGTGTTCATCATCTGAATCATCTTGGTGGTGCCGTAGGTCTTGTCACGCACCAGCTTCATGGCCGCGCGGTTCAGCGGCTCGTACTGAATGCGGTAGGCAATCATGAGCTTTTTGCCCGCCTTTTTGCAGGCCTCAATCATTTCCTCGCACTCTTTCACAGAGTTAGCCATCGGCTTTTCGCAAAGAATGTGCTTGCCGGCCTTCGCCCCGCGTAGCGTGAATTCGTGGTGCATAGAATTAGGCAGCACGATGTAAATCACCTCTACTTCGGGGTTGTCCTTGATTTTGTCGTAGGTCTCGTACGAGTAGCAGCTGCTGGCCTTGATGCCGTACTGCTTGGCCACTTTGGCCATTTTGTCGGCGTCGCCGCTCACCAGGGCCACCGGCCGGGCGTGCTTGCTCTTGCCAAAGGCAGGCAGAATCTCATTGAGCGTGAGGTGGCCCAGGCCCACCAGGGCGTAGCCCACGCGGCGGTCGGGCGCGTCGGGGTTGAACGGGTCAGCCCCCTTGGGGTCGGTGGGCGCTTCGAGGGGCGGCAGCTTGATGTCGAGCGGGCCAGTGGCGGGAGGCGCGGTGGCCTCGGCGGCTTTGTGGGCTTCGGCGGCGGCGATGGGCAGGGCGCTGGCCACGCTCACAGCCAGCAAACCGCGCCCGGCGTGGTTGATGAATTGGCGGCGCGACTCGTCGTGCTGAGAATCAACAGTGGCAAGAACTTCGAGAGAAACGGGAGCGGCGGTGTTTTCCTGGAACATGGTTTTTGATGGCGAAAGGCGAGGATTTGGTAGCAATAGCCTTGCTTACGTGCCTGGCCCGGCCCAGAGTTGCCGCGTGCCGCCGTGTGGTTGAGCTTATTGACCCGGTTCCGCGCTGCCAATTTCATCCACCGAAACCCTAGTATATTTATAGCCCCGCATTGGGTTTTCATAATTTTCAACTTGCTGATGAAGGTATTTACCCGCTCGTTTTTTCCCGTAGTTATTGCGCTGGCCGCCGGCAGCCTGGCCCCGGCCCTGGCGCAAGCCCAGACGGTCACGCCCATTGGCACCATTCAGGGCACCGGGGCGCTGGCCACGGCGGGCACCTACACCATCGAGGGCGTGGTGACGGGCGTATATGCTGACCTGAGTCCGGCCGGCTTCTACATCCAGAACGACGCCGCCAGTGCCGATGGCAACCCCACCACTTCCGATGCTCTGTTTGTGGTGCAAACCAGCCCCACCGTGGCCGTGGGCAGCCGCCTGCGCATCACCGGCGCGGTGCAGGAGATTGCCAGCACGCCGTCGTTCAACCAGGCCGTGCTGACTTCGCCCACCATCACGGTGCTGGCGGCCAGCGGCCCCCAGCCGGCTTTCAGCGTCATCGACAACACCACGTTTTCGATGGCCGATGCCGAGCAGTTTGAAGGGATGCGAGTGCAGTTTTCGGCTCCGGTCACGGTGTCGGACGTGGCCACGCTGAAATCGCGCGGCGAGCTGAATATTTCCCTGCGCGGCCTTGTGTACCAGCCCACGCAGTTCGTGGACCCCAACGACAACCCCGCCAGCGGCACCAGCAGCAGCGGTACCACCAACGTGGCCGCCGTGACGGCCTACCAGGCCGATAACGTGAACAAAAGCCTGCTCCTGGATGATGGCCGCGCCGCCACCAATCCCACGCCCATCCCCTACCTCGACGCCGCCACCCAAACCGTGCGGGTGGGCAGCACCGTGACCAGCCTGCGCGGCATCCTGGGCTACGGCAACAGCAAATGGCGCATCCAGCCCCTGGCCGGGGCCGACGCGCCAGCGGTGGTTTCGGTGCGCCCGCCGGTACCCACCTTCGGGCCGATTGACGTGAAAATCGCCAGCATGAATGTACTCAACTTCTTCAACGGCAACGGCCTGGGCGCGGGTTTCCCCACCTCACGCGGTGCCCTCACCTTTGATGATTTCCAGCGCCAGCGCAGCAAAATCCTCGCCGCCATCTCCCAGATGAACGCCGACGTGGTGGGCCTGATGGAGGTGGAGAACGACGGCACCGGGGCCAACTCGGCCGTGCAGGACCTGGTGAACGGCCTGAACCAGCTCATGGGCGCGGGCACCTACGCTTTCGTGAACGACGGCGGCGCGAATTCCCAACCGAACGACACCGACCTGATTCACTGCTGCATTCTTTACAAGCCGGCGGCCGTGACGCCCTACGGCCCGGCCCTGCTGGCCACCGTGACCGGCATTTTTGAGCGCCCGCCGCTGGCCCAGGTGTTCATCACTAACCGCGCCACGGCGGCCCGCGACACGTTCGCGCTCATTGTTAACCACCTCAAGTCGAAGGCCAGCGGCACCGGGGCCAACGCCGACCAGGGCGACGGCCAAGGCGCGTCCAACCTGCGCCGCAAGGGCCAGGCCACGGGCCTGGTGCAGTTTATCAACACGGTGGTACGGCCCGCCGGCACGCGCTACGTGGTGAGCGTGGGCGACTACAACGCCAACTACGAGGAAGACCCGATGGACATCATGCGGGCGGCCGGCTTCGTGCTGGGCAGCCCGGCCAGCAGCGCTTCCTACCTGTTTAGCGGCCTGAGCGGCAGCCTTGACCACGCCGTGCTCAGCGGCAACCTGGTGGGCCACGCGGCCGTGGAAAAGTGGCACATCAATGCCTCTGAGCCCGAGTTCCTGGAGTACGACATCGCCGGCGCGGCCACTGACATCACCAGCCCCTTCCGCTCCTCCGACCACGACCCAATACTCATCGGGCTGAATTTCCGCACCACTGTCACGGCCACCGGCCGGGCCATTACGTCCGGCCAAATCAACGTTTTCCCGAACCCCGCGCCCGGCGCGTTCAACCTCCGCATCAGCGGCTTCGCGGCCCAGCCGATGACGCTGGAAGTGGTATCGGCCCTCGGCCAGCGCCTGCTCATGCTGCACGGCACGGCCGAGGAATTACAGGCCGAAATTGGCCCGCGCACGGCGCGGCTGGTGGCCGGCACCTACGTACTGCGCCTGAGCGGCACCGGTTTCAGCCAGGTGCAGCGGGTGGTGAAGCTGTAGCTTTGTCTGAGCGAAATGACTCGCTCAAATGATAATAGAAGAACGTCATGCTGAACGAAGCGAAGCATCTTTACCGCAATACTAAAATCAATTAGTTGCGTGGTAAAGATGCTTCGCTTCGTTCAGCATGACGTTCTTGTTATTCATAAAAATTCCGTTCCGATGGCCATTAAGCCCCGCCGCAAACCCGCCGTCCTGCGCAAGCCCACCCATTTCCCGGAGGACAACCTGGCCGAGCGCTGGGATGCCCGCCACCTGCTGGGCCACACCGAATTCGACGAGTTCCGCTTCGTGAACTGCGATTTCAGCGGGGCCGATTTGAGCCGGCTGCGCTTCACCGACTGCCTGTTTGAGCACTGCAACTTGACCACGGCCAAGCTGGCGGGCACGGCCCTGCAAAACGTGGCCTTCGCCGATTGCAAGCTACTGGGCCTGCAATTCACGTCCTGCCGCGACATGCTCTTTGGGGTGCATTTCGACCAGTGCCAGCTGCGCTACGCCTCGTTTGCGGGGCGCGTGATGCCGGGCACCCGCTTCGTGGGCTGCACGATGGAAGAAGCTGATTTTGCCGATGCCGACCTATCGGCGGCGGTGTTTCAGGACTGCGCGCTGACCGGGGCCGTGTTCCAGAACACGCGGCTGGCGGAGGCTGATTTTCGTAGCGCCACCGGCTTCGTTATCGACCCCGAGCGCAACGTTATCACCGGGGCGCACTTCACGCTCAATGGCCTGCTGGGTGTGGTGGCCAAGTATAATCTGGTGGTGGAGTAACTCAGGCCAGAAGCCGGCACGAAATCTATAATAGGCCCTTTTTCGTTGAAAAACCGGCCCTTTCCGCTGGCTGAACTTCCGGTTTCGATTTCGGCTAGTAGATTGCGTTAGAATTCCCATCTATGCCCGAAAGCTGCCACTCAACGAACAGGTGGCTTCCTCCTTTCGGTTAATTGTCAGCACCCCGCGCCGCGTTACGGTTGGGCCATCGGGTCCTCATTTCCGGCCGGGTCAGAACCCTTTGCCGCCGGCCACGCCGCCAGCGCGGGGATATTTTCTCATTTCGCTACAACGACCAGATGGCCAATCGCCGCGCTTCCATTACCGACCTGGCTAAAACGCTGGGCCTCTCACCTTCCACCATTTCCCGCGCCCTCAGCGACCACGACGACGTGAGCGAGGCCACCAAGGCCCGCGTGCGCCAACTGGCCGAGGAGCTGCACTACCAGCCCAACCAGCTGGCCGCCGCCCTGCGCCGGGGCCGCAGCAACACGCTGGGCGTGCTGGTGCCGCACATCACGGGCCACTTTTTCCCGCTGGTAGTCAACGGCATCGCCACTGAAGCCGCCAAGCTGGGCTTCAACGTAATGATTTGCCAGTCGAACGAAGACGCCCGGCAGGAACAGAAAAACATCGACCTGCTGATGAATTCGCAGGTCGAAGGCATCCTGGTTTCGCTGGCCAACACCACGCAGAGCTTTGAGCATTTTGAGGCCGTGCGCCAGCAGAATATTCCGCTGGTGTTTTTCGACCGCATGGTGGAGGACTTCCAGGGCAGCAACATAAGTGCGGTGGTCATTGACGACTACCAAGGCGCGTACCAAGTGGTGACGCACCTTATTGAGCAGGGCTGCACGCGCATCGCGCACTTCACCGGCCCGCTGCACCTGAGCATCCACAAAAACCGCCACCAGGGCTACCGCGACGCCCTCACCGCACACGGCCTGCCCGTGGATGAGGCCCTGATTGCCTGCTTCGACATGAACCAGAAGAACGGAGCCCAAGCCATGCGCCAGCTCCTGAAGCTGCCCCAGCGCCCGGACGCCGTGTTTTCGAGCAACGACCTGGCGGCCGTAGGGGCCCTGCAAGTGGTGAAAGCCCAGCGCCTGCGCGTGCCCGAGGACGTGGCCATCGTGGGCTTCAGCAACGAGATGTTCACCTCCCTCACCGAGCCCATGCTCAGCAGCGTGGACCAGCGCTGCGAGCAAATGGGTAAAACGGCGGTGCAGCTGCTGCAAAAGATGCTGAAAAGCGGCCCCAACCGCGTGGGTCCGCCCAAACCCATTGTGCTCAAGCCCAAGCTGCTGGTGCGCGAGTCGTCGCAGCGGCGGCGGTAGGTGTAGCGTGGACTCTGCGAGTCCGCGTCTTGCCGCGCAGCGGCGAATGGGCACACGCCTGACGTTTAAACGGTACCCCAACGATTATTCGCCGCTGCGCGGCGAGACGCGGACTCGCAGAGTCCACGCTACACCTTTGCAGGCCCAATGCCGTAGGAAGTCATTTGTGTTGCTTCGCTGTTATCAATGGCGAAATCCTCCTGCTTTTTGATGTCTGATTCCGTCGCTACACCACCTGCTCCCCCCGCCAAAGTCACGCTCTGGACCCCGTTTATGTACGCCCTGTTCCGGGCCATCTGGATTGCGGGGCTGGTTTCGAACGTGGGTACTTGGATGCAGAACGTGGCCGGCGTGTGGTTCGTGACCATGCTCACCTCCTCGGCCCTGTTGGTGTCCCTGATGCAGACCGCGACCTCGCTGCCAGCCTTTTTGCTGAGCATGCCGGCCGGCGTAATGGCCGACTTGGTGGACCGCCGCCGGCTGCTGCTGCTCACGCAGGGCTTCATGGCGGTGGTGGCTACGGGGCTGGGCGTGCTGACGTTGAACAACGGTATTTCGGCCTACGGGGTGCTGGGATTCACGTTTTTGCTGGGCATGGGTGCGGCGCTCAATGCCCCCATCTGGCAGGCCATTGCCACGGAGCTGGTGCCGCGTCCGTCGCTGCCCTCGGCCATTACGCTGAACGGGGTGAGCAACAACATTGCGCGGGCCATCGGGCCGGCCATTGGCGGGGCCATCATTGCGTATTACTCGTCGGGCTGGGTGTTTCTGCTGAATGGAATATCGTTTCTGGGCACTTGGGCAGTCATTTATTTCTGGAAGCGCCAGCCCACGGTGACCAGCGGGCCATCCGAAAATTTCATTGGGGCACTGCGGGCGGGGATGCGCTACGTGCAGTACTCGCCGGCTATTTATGGGGTGTTGGCGCGCACGTTCGCATTTGCGTTTGGAGCGGCGGCCATGTGGGGGCTGGTGTCGGTGGTGGTGGCGCGGCGGCTGCACCTGAGTTCGGGGCACTACGGCGTGATGCTGTCGTGGCTGGGCGCGGGGGCCATCACGGGCGCGCTGCTAATGAACCGGGCGGGCTCGCGGCTGAACCTCAACCAACGGGTGCTGATGGGCGTGCTGGTCTTCGTGGGCACCAACGTGGCGCTGGCGCTGGTCAACCAGATTTACATTTTGTACGCGGTGATGTTCGTGTCGGGCATTGCCTGGCTGCTGGTGATGACCAGCTTCAGCACCACCGTGCAGCTAAGCGTGCCGCGCTGGGTGCAGGCCCGTGTCATCAGCGTGTACATGCTGGTATTTCAGGCCGGATTATCGGTGGGCAGCCTGGTGTGGGGCGAGCTAGCCGACCACCTTTCGCTGGAAATCTCGCTGCTGGCCGCCGCTGGCTGGATGCTGGCCAGCACCCTGCTGGCCCTGCCCTTCCCCATGCGCTCGGCCGAAGGCCTGAACCTGGACCCGGCCGATGACCGGCCGCACACCGTCGGCGACGCGGTTATTGACCCCGACGACGGCCCCGTGCTCGTCACCATCGAGTACCACGTTGAGCCGGCCAATTGGGCCGCCTTTCACCTGGCGGCCGAGCAGCTCAAGCGGCTGCGGCTGCGGGACGGGGCTTTGCGGGCCGGCGTATTTGCCGATGTGAACCATCCCACCCGTATTTCCGAGTTTTTCTACCTGGCCACCTGGGGCGAGCACCAGCGCCAGCACCACCGCTTCACCCGCGAAGACCAGGTGGTGGAAGCCGCCGTGCGCCGCCTCCATTCCGGCCCCGACGCGCCCCGCGTGACGCACCTGCTGGCCTTCCCCAACACCTCGAACGTGGAAGAAGCCACGCCCATCGCCACCCTCGAAAGCCAGCGCTAAGCAATAGCGCGACTAAGGCAGTTTACTTTCGTGCTAGGCGGTGGTGCTCTTCCAGCCAGGCATTGGCCGCGCCTTCGTCGATGAAGCGGGCGTATTGAAATAAGTCGGTGGCATTGGGCGAGCTGATGGGCAAGTCCGGCTCCTCTTGCAACTCGCGCAGGTGGTTGGGCAGCACTAGGAAGGCAATGCACAGTCGGCCGCCCATTTCGCGCTGCACTTTGGGCAGAAAGGTCGTCACCACCCATTCGGGGCCGTTTCGGCGGCGGTCAATGCGGCGGCGGGCGTCCATCAGCCAGTGCGAGCAGTTGTGCTCCAGCGCCGCCAGGCGCATGGTTTCGTAGCCCTCGTGCAGTTGGGCATCGGTGATGGAGCACAGCCAGCGGCCAATCAGCAGGCAGGAGTCCGGCCGATAGGTAACGTGTAAAAAGGCAGTCGAGGCTAATTCCTGATGCATAACTGGCGGAATAAGAGGCCGCCAAAGCTACACAAATTAGCGGGGCATTTGCATGGGTGCAGCGTCTCTGGGAGGCTGGCGGAGCAACAAGCGCCCATTGTGACAAGGGCTTGGCTGGATAGCTCCTAAATCAACTCTTCCCACCGCGGCGCTACGCCGGATTACGCTCCCACAGTTGCTTCAGAAATTCCTGCTCGGCCAGCCACTGGCCCTGCCGCCCCAGCAGCCACTGCTCGGATTTTTCGTCCTGCGGCGCTACCAACACGTGGCCCAGCGGCTTGAGGCGGCCGGCGGCAAAAGCCAGGCAGGCCCGAAAGTCCTCGGGCTCCAGTGCCGGATGAGCGGCCTGAATTTCGTCAGTAGTCAGCCCGGAGGCCAGCCATTCAAGCACTTGCCACACGGGGTAGCGTAGCCCACGCACGGTGGGCTGCCCCTCACAAATAGCCGGATGAATGGTGATACGGGGCATGGCCGGGAAATTCATGCCTCCAAACTACGCAAAGCCCCTGATGCGTGCAAATCCCACCGCATTACAGCAGCTGCTCCAGGTCGCCGAGGCGATTGATGCGCAGCGGCGCTTCGGCCTCGCTGAGCCGGCCGAAGCCGTAGGTGGCGAAGATGAACGGCACGCCGGCGGCCGCGCTAGCGGCCTGGTCGCCGGGCGTATCGCCCACGTACACGGGCGCTTGCAAGTCATATTCGGCCATGATTTCGCGGATGTTTTCCGATTTCGGCAGCAGCTTGGTACCGAAGCACTGGTGGCCTTCAAAAAAGCGCTCCAGCCCACTGTGCTTAAAAAACCCTTCCACGTAGCCCCGCTGGCAGTTACTCACGATGAACAGCCGGTAGCCCTGATTCAGCAGGTAGCGTAGGGTGATTTCGAGGCCGGGATAAAGCGTGCCACCGTGCTCCACGACGGCGGCCAGCTCCTGCTGGGCGCAGAGGGCGCGGTATTCGTCGAGCTTTTCGGCGGGCAGGTTGGGAAACAGGCGCTCGTAAACCACGGTGTAGGGCTGGCCGGTCACGGCCTGCACTTGGGCCAGGGTCACGTCGTTTTCGATGTAATCGACGCTGCTTTTGGCAGCCTGGAAGGCTTTAGTGATGGCCACCGAGGCATCCCACAGGGTACCGTCGAGGTCAAAAATTACGCTGTCGAAATGGTCGGACATTGGGCAGAAAGAAGGGAACAGGGTTCTTATTCGTACAAATCCTGCGGGTCGGCGGCGGCCAGCTCTACCAGGAATTGGGCAATGTTGGTGGTCACGGCTTCGAGGAAAGCCGCGCCTTTTTCGGCGGTGGCGGCGGCGGGGTTGCCCACCCCGGTATCGGCCGAAACCTGGCTCCACTCGCGCTGCGCCCAGGCCCAGCCCTGGCGCAGCGCCGCGATGCGGAACTGCTTGGCCGCGCCATCGCCGGCTTCGCTCAGGGGGCTCACCAAATCGGGCGCAATTTGCATCATTACGCTGGTTTCCAGTTCATCGGCATGGTCGCCGGGAGCCGCAAAATACTGGTTGCGGTCGGCGGCCTTGAACCAGTTGAGGGTGCTGAGGAATACGTTCGGAAAATCGGCTTGCAGCTCTCGCAAAATCTGGCGGAAGTCGTTGCCGCCGTGGCCGTTCAGAATCACCAGCTTCGGGATGCCCTGCCGGGCCAGCGTATGCACGATATCGCCCAAAATGGCCAGCTGCGTGCTGGGATTCAGGTTCATATCCAAGGTGATGTCGAGCTGGCCGGTATTTACTCCGAACGGGATGCACGGCAGCACCACCACTTTGGCGCCCTGGTCCCAGGCCTTGCGGGCGGCCTCGGCGGCCACGTAGTCCGCCTGAATGTTATCGGTGGCATAGGGCAGGTGGTAATTATGCGCCTCGGTGGCACCCCAGGGCAATATTACTACTTCATAATTAGCTTCCTGAACGGTTTTCCAGGTAGTCTCAGCGAGGATGTAGGGACGCGGGGCCATGACGGGAATGGGGAAATAAGTTGATAAGGAAACTCAAGCCGCACCGGGCCGCTCCAGCAGCACGATGGGTTGGTCGTGGTAGGTGGCGCGGGCATATTCGCGGTAGCCAAATTTGGCTGCCAGGCGCAAAGAAGGCTCATTATCAGGATGAATAATGCACACGGTCCGCACCGGCCCAAAATGGCTTTCGCCCCAGGCCAGCACGGCGGCCACGGCCTCCGAGGCGTAGCCCCGGCCGTGGATGGCGGGGTCCATCACCCAGCCGATTTCCGGAGCATCGCCCAGCGGCGGCTCGATGGCGCGTTTCAAATGCAGAAAGCCGACGGCCCCCACAAACCGGCCACTCTCCTTTTCTTCGACGGCCCAGAAGCCGTAACCCGTTATCAGCCAGTGGCCAGCGCTGCGGAGCACCAGTTTCCAGACTTCTTCGGCGGGCATGGGTTCGGGAGTGAAATAACGGTGGTAAGCAAGCTGCCGGCTCATGGCAAACCAAGCATCGAAATCATCGGCGCGGAAGCCGCGCAGGCGCAGGCGGCTGGTATCCAGCACGGGCACCACCGAGGGGGGTGTATGGGGGAAAGACATGGCGGCAACTTACGGCCGGCCCGCCAGATTACTGACTTTCAACAAGCAAAAGGCTCCCTTACCAATCGGCACAGAAGCCTTTTAAGCATTATAAACAGCGGGTTATGCTACCACGAGCCACTGTTGTCGCTGCCGCTATCAAAGCCCCCGCCACCGGTGTCATTGGACGACGTATCGTCGTAAGACGAGTTGTTGTCGTCCGACGAGAATAAGTCGTTCGAGTTATCGGGGGCAGTATTGGCGTCGGAGAAATAATCGGGGGCCGAATTATCAGCCGTGCCGCCGTCGCGGCCGGAGAAGTAGTCGCTGGCCGCGCCCGTGCCAGCCGCCCCGGCCGCCCCCGCGCCGGTATTGAAGTTGCTGTTATTGTTGTCGTTCGACAAGTTCTGGCCCGAAGTATCATGGCCCGAAGCCATGCGGTTGCCAAGGTAGGCACCAGCGGCGGCAGCGGCGCCGGTAGCCAGCATGCCGCCCATGCCCATGCCTCCGCCCGAATTGGGTGCCTGGCCGTAGTTGCCGGGATTCTGAGCCTGGCCGTAGCCGCTGGTGGGACCGCCGGGCCGGTTGGGCAGGAAATCAGGCGTACCATTCGGGTTACCAACAGCACCAGTATTGGCTGCGCTCCGGCTTTTGAACATGCGGATTACAAACCACAGAATGCCGCCAATCACCAGCGCGCCGATGAGCAGCGTGCCCATGCCCAGACCGGAAGAGGCGGGCTCCGCCGTTGGCACGGGGTTGACCGGCTCAGAAGTGGTGGCAGGGTATTGATTATCCTGCGACAGGTTGGTGGAAGGGTTTTCAGTAGCCATGTTACTGCCCGCCGCGCTCGCCGCAGTAGCAGCCGCTTGGTCCTTATTGGGGGCCGAACTGGGGTTGGCCGTCACCATGAGTGTGTTCAGACCCGTGCGCAGGCCGGCGAAATAGTTTCCCTGCTTGAAGCTGGGCGTCATTTCGTTGATGACGTGGCTGGTCACTTCCGGCGTGATGACGCTTTGCAGGCCGCTGCCGGGCTGGATGGTAACTTTGTGCTCCTTGGCACTCAGCAGCACCACGATGCCGTTGTTTTTATCGCGCTGGCCCACGCCCCAGGCGGTGCCGAGGACGCGGCCATAGTCGGCCACGTCGCGGCCGCCCAGGGTGGGCACGGTCACTACTACTACCTGGATACCGGTGTTGTCGGCGTAGCGACGCAGGCCGCTGTCCAGCTTCTTGGCATCGGCGGGCTGCATGAGTTGGGCCTCGTCGTTCACGAACTTGAACGGCGTGGGCCGGGGTGGCATGGCATCGGTCTGGGCCAGCGCAGGTTGCGCCAGCCCAGCCGAGACAAGTAAGAAGGCAAAAAACAGGAGACGGGACATAGCTCAGCGAGTTGAAGTGAAGAAGGAAACTGCGTTTGCGAACCTTATACGACTTCTGCCGCCAATTAGCTGCCTACGAGGCCACCCGGACTTTCAGCACCAGCTTCTTGTCCTTGTCGAAGCCGTCGGCTTTGATGTTGGGCCGATGCACATCCTGCGGAAAAAAGATATAAATGATGCCCGGCTTGGCTTCGTACAGCTTGCCCTCGGCGCTGTAGTTGGCCACGTCGCGGGTTTCGTCGTAGGGCTTGATAACGGTGGCTCTGTCCATGGGCACTACCCCAATTTTCTCGGCTCCCTGCACCACGTACTGCATGTCGATATACTTGCGGTGCGATTCCCAGTTGGTTTTATCAAAGTCCTTGGTGGGGTTGTCGGTCACGGCGGCGAAGACGTTTTCGCCATCTACCGGGTACTTACCGGGCGTGAGCTGGTCGAGGTTCGTATCGCGGAAATAAGCGAATGCCTTGTCCCAAGTCGCCTGGTTAGCGGTGTACTGCTTGGCAAATTCGAGCTTGTCGACGGACTCGGCCACGTTCAGCTTCAGGCCCTTGGCCCATTCGCGCTTCTTAAACCACTTTTCGGCTTTTTTCTTGGTCCATACATCGGCAACGGGCGCGGTCTGGGCGCGGGCACCGAAGCCCAGCGCGGCCACGCCCAACATCAGCAGGGCAGTTTTCAGCAGGGGATTTTTCATTATTGATAAGGGGAGGAAGCGAAGATTTGGGAGCGGAAAGATAACCGCCCATTGGCAGTTTCCGTGCCAGCTACGCCGCCTGGGCCACGGGCTCCACGGCGCGCTCGAAGCGCGGGCGGCCATCGGCACTGCTACCGGCGGCCACGAAACCGTTGTGCAGGAGCACCTGCCGGGCAGCGACATCATCGGCGGGCGGGTGGGCAATGAGTTGGCGCACCAGGCCGGTATCGGCGGCTTGTTGCACCAGGCCGGCCACCAGCTCGGTGCCGAGGCCCTGGCCGCGCCAGTCGGCCGCGATGGAATAGGTGATTTCGGCGGTGCCGTCGGCATCAGGCCGGCCCAGGAAGCCGCCCGCGCCTACCAAGGTGCGGGGCGCGGTATCGTCAGCTTTGCGCAGGGCGTACCAGCTGGACCAGCCGGCGGCGTCGCGGCCGCCGGCCGTGAGCTGCTCCAGCACCCGCTCCTGGGTGGGGCGGTCGTGCTGGGCGGGGGGCCAGTCGGTGGGCAGCGCCGCGCCGAGCAGCACGGGAAAATACTGGGGCTTGTGGAGCTCAGCCGTGAGCAGCGCGCGGCTGGCGGCGAGAATCTGGAGGTGCGGAGTCTGGGTGATGAGCGGAATCATAGGCTGCCTTATACGGCGCGAATGGCCGGTGGGCGGAGTGGCCGGGCCACTTTTCGAATTGTCCCGGCGGGAAGGCGGCCGGGACGGCACTTTATTGAGTATAACCTGGATGGTTAGTGAAGTTCACCCCTTCCGAATACCTTTACCACCCCCGCTCCTGCTCTTTTCGTCTCCCGCCATGCAATCCAAAACCCTCCTTTATACGGCTATCCTGCTGGCAGCCCGCACGGTTGGCGCTACTTCCATTGGCTCTATTCAGGGCACGGGCGCGGCAGCTAAGGGCGGCACCTACACCGTGGAAGCAATTGTGACGGGTGTGTATGCCAACCTGAAACCGGCCGGTTTTTACATTCAGGACGACAAGGCCACGGCCGATGGCAACCCGGCTACTTCCGACGCCCTGTTTGTGTCGCAGGCCGCCCCCAACGTGAAGGTGGGCGACAAGGTGCGCGTGACCGGCGCGGTGCGCGAGGATGAGGCCGCCCCCTCCTTCGGCCAGGCCGTGCTGACGGAGCCGGCCTTCACGGTCATTTCGTCGGGCAATGCGCTGCCGGATTTCGTGCGTATCGTCAACAGCGAGTTTGCAGCCGATAAAGCCGAACGCTACGAAGGCATGCGGGTGCAGTTCGCCTCGCCCCTCACCGTCACCGATAACTACAGCCTGAAGCAACGCGGCGAGCTCACGGTTTCGGCCGAGGGCCTGACCTATCAGTCCACGCAGTTCATCGACCCCAACGACAACCCTGCCACCGGCACCAGCAGCAGCGGCACCAGCAACCTGGCCGCTGTGAACGCCTACCAGACCGCCAACGACCGCCGCAGCCTGGTGCTCGACGACGGTAGCTCGGCCACCAACCCCTCCCCCACGCCCTACCTCGATGCCCGCTTCCGCACCGTGCGAGTAGGCAGCACCCTGAGTAACATGGGCGGTATTCTGGGCTACGGCTACGGGCGCTGGCGCCTGCAGCCGCTGGCCGGGGCCGAGGCTCCCGTGATTAACGTGGCGCGGCCACTCACGCCGCCCGCCTTCGGCCCGCTCGATTTGAAGCTGGCCAGCTTCAACGTGCTCAACTACTTCAACGGCGACGGGGCGGGCGGCGGCTTCCCCACCCCGCGCGGGGCCAAAACGGCGGTCGACTTTGCCCGGCAGCGCGCCAAAATCATCCTCGCCCTCGCCGAGATGAATGCCGATATCGTGGGCCTCACCGAGATTGAAAACGACGGCAACGGCTCCACGGCCGCCATTCAGGATTTGGTAGAGGGCCTGAACAAGGCAGTGGGAGCGGGCACCTACATCTTCGTGAACGACGGCAACGCCGACCGCCAAACCAACAATACTGACCTCATTCACTGCGCCATTATCTACAAACCGAGCGTGGTGGCGCCGCTGGGGCCGCCCATGGTGGCCACTGTGCCGGGCGTATTTGAGCGGCCGCCGCTGGCGCAGGTGTTCATCACGAAGCGCAAGGAGCGGCCCGATACACTGGGCTTCATCGTGAACCACTTCAAAAGCAAGAGCAGCGGCAGCGGGGTCGATGCCGACCAGAACGACGGCCAGGGCGGCTCCAACGCCCGCCGCAAGGCCCAGGCCCGCGCCTTGGTTGAGTTCATCAACAAAACCGTGATGCCGGCCGGGGCCACGCGCATCGTGAGCGCCGGCGACTACAACGCCAACTACGAGGAAGACCCCATCGACATCCTGCGGGCGGCCGGGCTGGTGCCCGCCACGCCGCCCACCAGCGCGTCCTACGTGTTCAAGGGCCTCACCGGCTCGCTCGACCACGCCGTGGTGACGCCCAACCTAGTGGGTTTCGTGGACGTGCAGAAATGGCACATCAACTCGGCCGAGCCGCCCGTGCTCGAATACGACCAGGCCGGCGAAGCCACCGACATCACCTCGCCCTTCCGCTGCTCCGACCACGACCCGGTGCTGATTGGGGTGAATTTCGCGGGCATTCGCAACGCGTCGGCCAGCCGGTCGGCCAACCGGTTGTTTGTGTATCCGGGGCCGGCGGCCGGGCCGCTGGCGTTCAGCCTGGCCGGGGTGCCCACCAGCGCCGGCGCGCTCACCCTGGATTTTGCCTTGCCCCAGGGCGGCATTCGCCTACTCTCATTGCATGGCACACCGGCCATGCTGGGCAGCCAACTCAACGGCTACACGGCCCACCTCGCGCCGGGCATCTACGTGGTGACGCTGCGCGGCCAGAACTACCAGAAAACCCAGCGCGTGATGAAGGAATAGCGGCTCAGCCCCCGCCCTTACAGCCACTGACTCCGCAACTGCTCAATCGAACACGTAGCGGTGGGGGCGTGCCGGGGCCGCCGGCATTGGCTCGCCCACCATTTCCAGTAAGGAGGCTTCAATGGAGTGGCTCATGGTGTTCAGGGCCAAATCATTGTCCTCCAACCCGAAAGGCTCCTCGATTTCGCGCATGATGGCGTCCAGCGCCATAAAGGTGTAGCCTACGAAGGCCACGATGAGCGGCGTAATCCAGCCGGTACTATCCACTAGGCCAAACGGCAGCAGGAAGCAATACAGGTACACCGTGCGGTGCAGCAGTACGCTGTAGGTGAATGGAATGGGCGTGTTGGCCAGTCGCTCGCAGCTGCCCAGAATGTCGGAGAGCTGATTGAAATTGTGGTCGAAAGCCAACTGAATGGTGCTGTCGAGCTGGCCCGCCTCGCGGCCCCGCTGCACCCAGCGGCTCATTTCGAGCAGCAGCCGCACCGGCTTAAAGGTGGCGCGCTGCGTGGCTTCGGCCTCGGGTGCGGGCAGCAGACGGGCCAGGTCGGCGGCGGCATCGGTGCGCCGCAGCTGGTGCTTGAGGGCGTAGGTGAAGGCAATGAGCAACCGTACGAACTGCCGGGGGCCGGCCGCGCCCACCGGCTGCCCGCTCAGCGTGAGGGCCTGCCGGGCCAGCGAGCGGCTGATGTTCAATAGCGCGCCCCACTGCTTGCGGCCCTCCCAAAAACGGTCGTAGCTGGCATTGTTGTAAAAGCCCAGAAAGATGGCCAGCGTAAAACCAAACAGGCTGAAGGGCGCGGCGCTGAGCGGCACTTTGTAGGCGGGCAGCTCCACATGGGCCGCCACCACGACCGCCGACAGCGCCAGCAACACCAGCAGGCGCGGCAGAATCTGGGGCAGCACCGAGCCGTGCCAGGCGAAGAGCAGGCGAAACCAATTGTCTTTCTCACGAATAATCATGGTTAGCGTACGGCTACCAGGGTCGCCGGGCTATTTCTCCCAGCCTGTGCAACTCAAGTTGCGGCCCACCGAACCACAGCCTCAGCGGGGCTTACCCCTAATAATCCGCAACTTGGGTTACACGGTCCAGTCGTTGCAGACCACGCAGCGTATCTTTGCCTTTCACTTATCTCTTTCCGATTTTATGCATCCTTATTTCCGTCCGTTGGCCTTTTGTCTGGCAGTTAGCGCCTCGCTAGCAGCTACTTCCTGTGGCAGCAAAAAAGACGACCCCATCGTGCAGCCGCAGGCCCAAACGGCCACCCTCAGCGGCCAGATTAGCCCGGCCGGCTCCATCACCACGGTAACAGCCACCGATGCCAGCGGCAAAGCTTCTACGGCTACCCCCGGCAGCACCGGTACCTACTCCTTCCCCGGCCTTGCCCTCGGCACCTATACGCTGTCGTTTGCGCCCGCCGCGGGCTACACCGCGCCGGCCAACACCCCCATGACGCTGGTGGCGGGTGGCACTACCGCTCCTACCACTACAGTGGCCGCCACGCCCACCACGGCCACCCTCAGCGGCCAGATTAGCCCGGCCGGCGCGGTTACTACCGTGACAGCCACCAACGCCAGCGGCACGACCGTGACGGCTACGCCCGGCAGCACTGGCTCCTATACCTTTCCCAACCTGCCTTTTGGCGTCTATACTTTGACGTTTGCGCCCGCCTCGGGCTACACGGCCCCGGCCGCCGCCACCGTAACCTTAGTAGCGGGCGGCACCACAGCGCCCACGACCACGGTAGCCGCCGCGCCCACCACGGCAACCCTCACTGGCCAAGTGAACCCGGCCGGCGCGGTGACCACCGTGACGGCGACCAGCGCCAGCGGCGTAGCTGTGACGGCCATCCCCGGCAGCACCGGGGCCTACTCTTTTCCCAACCTGCCCTTTGGCACCTACACCATCACCTTTGCCACGGCCGGCGGCTACCAGCCCATCACCACTACGCCGAGCGTGACCCTGGCGGCGGGCGGGACTACCATTCCCACCGTTAGCACCAGCCAGTTGCCCACCCGCGCTTCGTATGTCCTCAATGGGGTTACGATTACGCCCGTTTACATTTCGCCGCAGGTGCTGGGTAGCGACCGGTTCATCACCTTCGATACCACCACGGACCAGCGTATTACCCTGTTCCTGCAAGGGCTGACGCCCACGGTGGGCACGCTGTCGCTCACCTCCACGGCCAATTATGCGCAGTACAACGCGAATGATTACGTGCTCTATCGGTCCAACGCCGGCAGCAGTCCTCAAGGTACTTTGACCATTACGGGCGTCAATACCTCGGCCCGCCTCTACTCAGGCACCTTCAGCTTCGTGGGCGGCGTGGTGAACCCCAATACGGGCTCCGCCACCACCAAAACCATTACCAACGGCACTTTCACTAACATCAGCTATTAAGCGCAGCCCGTTGGCCAACCCGGCCGGGCACGCCGCCTGAGCAGCAGGCGCTCGTCATATAGCGGCCCGGAGGAAGGGTTGTCATTTTTAGGCCGTCGTGCGACGTTATGCGTTGCACGACGGCCTTTTTTGTGGTCGATAGGTTTACCGAAACCGACAGGCTTCTACCCAATTACCGTCCGTCGGCGTGGTAGCCACTGGGCGGAATGTTCTGGTTCACCCGAAACAGGTTGTGCGGGTCGTAGGTGGTTTTGATGGCCACCAGCCGCTCGTAGTGCGCGCCGTAGGTGGCTTTCACGCGGTCGGCCCCTTCATCCATCATGAAATTGACGTAGGCGCCCCCGGCCGAGTACGGGTGCAGCGCCTCCCAATACTCTTTGGCCCAGCGCGTAATAACCGCCGCCCGGGTGGGTTCGGCTTCGGCCCCGAGGATGACCATGGCCCAGGTCGCGTTGCGGTAGGCCCAGGCCGTGGCATCCGGAGCCACACGGGCCGCCGCCCCGTTGATGGGGTACAGGTGCATGGTCGAGAGCGGGCTGGGCAGCATCTGGGCGAAGTGCAGGTGAATATCGATGGCCTCGTCGGGCAGCTCGTTGATGAAGTCGGCCTTCCAGTAATACTGAATATTAGGGGGCACCAGCCCGTCGAACATGCTTTGCAGGGTCGGCACCGGCAGGGTACCCAGCAGGTCGAGGGCCGGCGGCCAGGCCTTGCGAATGGGCGCAAAAACGTGTTCGGCCATCTCGGCCGGGCCGCTGTAGTTCCACACGATGCCGCACATCTTTTTGCCGTGCAGGTGCTCGGGGAAGGGCGGGCCGGGCGGCACCGTGAGGAAGGCAAAAAAGCCGTTCAGCTCCTCGGGTGCATCTTTGATGAAGGCGCGGTACCATTGCATCACGGGCTTGGCGTCACTCAGCTCCCAGAGCATGGGGCCGCCGTACACGGTGCTGATGGGGTGCGAGCGGAACAAAAACGAGGTGACGATGCCGAAGTTGCCGCCCCCGCCGCGCAAGGCCCAGAACAAGTCCGGGTGCTCGGTGGCCGAGGCCTTCACCATGCTGCCGTCGGCCAGCACCACGTCGGCTTCCAGCAGGTTGTCAATCGAGAGCCCACAGCGGCGGGTGAAGTGCCCCAGCCCGCCGCCCAGGGTGATGCCGCCCACGCCGGTAGTCGAGACGATGCCGCTCGGCACCAGCACGCCAAAGGCGTGCGTGACGTGGTCGAGGTCGCCGAGGTGGCAGCCGCCTTCCACCCGCACCGTTTTGCTCACGGGGTCGACGTGGATGCCGTTCAGCTGCGACAGGTCAATCACCAGCCCGTCATCGCAGAGGCCGAGGCCGGCCCCGCTGTGGCCGCCGCCCCGCACCGCCACCAGCAGGTTATGCTCGCGGGCGTAGTTCACCGCCGCCATCACATCGGCCTCGTCGGCGCAATAGGCAATGGCAGCGGGACGCTTGTCAATCATGCCATTATGCACCCGGCGGCTGGCGTCGTAGTCGGGGTGGTGGGGTTCAATGAGCCTGCCGCGCAGGTCCATGGTGAAGGGGGAGGCAATTTCGTCGACGAGCATAACCGTAAGACGTAAGGGGCGCGGGAGCGCCGGATGAAAGTATCGGGTATGGGTAGCCACCGCACCTCGGCAAGCCACGGTTGAGCAGGTTTTCATTAATATATAAAAATATAAATTAAATTGTTTAAAACCCGTACTTTATATCGGTGCCCACCGCCCAAACGCAACCAGCCGCTGGCGGAGGTGGCAGCCACGGCCCACAGCACCCCTATCGACGTTGGTGGCCACAGGCAGCTACCACAGCTGTCCAATCGGCCGTGCTTACTGCCGGCCATTCCCGCCCGCTCGGCATTTCGATTGAAACAAAGGGCATTTCGGTTAAGCGCCCGGCCGCGCTGGCCAGGACCTTTGTTATCATCAACTAACGGAACAACATTCCTTATGAAAGCAGTAAGAATCCACGCATTTGGCGGGCCCGAGGTCCTGCAAATCGAAGAGACCGCGCGGCCGGTACCAGCAGCCGACGAAATCCTCATCAAAGTGTACGCCAGCGGCGTAAACCCGGTGGACTGGGTAGTGCGGGAAGGCGGCAACGACGCCCTGCGGGCTTACCTGACCTTGCCGCTGACCCTGGGCTGGGATGCGGCCGGCGTGGTAGAAGCGCTGGGCAGCGCGGTCACCGGGTTTCAAATCGGTGATGCCGTGTATGGCGAGCCCAACTTCCCCGGCGATGGCAGCTACGCGGAATACTGCGCGGCCAAAGCCAGCCAATTTGCCCACAAGCCCCAAAGCCTCAGCTTCACCGAGGCGGCCGGGGTGCCGCTGGCCGGCCTCACGGCCTGGACGGGCCTGTTCGAGCACGGCCAGCTACGGGCCGGCCAGCGCGTCCTGATTCAGGGCGCTTCGGGCGGAGTGGGTAGTTTCGCCGTGCAGTTTGCCAAGGCTAAGGGGGCCTACGTCATCGGCACCGCGTCGGCCGGCAACCTAGAGTATGTCCGGCAGCTGGGGGCCGACGAGGTATTTGACTACCGCAGCCAGCCGGTGGAGGAGCTGGTGCGCGACGTGGACGTGGTGCTGGAAGCTTCGCCCCTGCGCGACAACGCGGCGCGGGTGCAAGCCGTGTGTACGTTGAAGGCCGGCGGCATCTTCGTCAGCGTCAACACCGATTTTCCCTTCGATGATGCGGTAGAGGCAGCCCTGGCCCGGCAGCAGGCCACGGGCGCACTGGCGGCCAACCAGCCCCGGCAGGACTGGCTCCGGGAAATGGCCCAGCTCATTGACGCGGGCCAGGTGAAGGTGTCCATCAGCAAGGTGTATCCGCTGGCGCAGGTGGCCGACGCCCACCGCGAAAGCCAGACCTGGCACGTACAAGGCAAGTTGGTGCTCCAAATCCGCCCCAACGACGAGCCGGCATGAGACGCTTCAGCACGATAAGCGAGTTCCACGAGTTTGTGCAGCTGCCCAAGCCCCAGCATCCGCTGCTGAGCGTGGTGGATGTGGGAACGGTGCCGCACCGCTATGGCGCGGAACCGACGGTGATGGTGTTCGATTTTTACTGCATTTCCGTCAAGCGCATGAAGAATGTGCAGATGAAATACGGGCAGAACTCGTTCGACTTTAACGAAGGCATTATGTCCTTCATGGCCCCCAACCAAGTGTTCAGCATGGCCGATGCCGGCCAGGGTGAGGAAGTAGAAAAATCGGGGTGGGTGATTTATATTCACCCCGATTTCCTGTGGAATACGCCGCTGGCCAAAACCATCCAGCAGTACGATTTCTGGGATTACTCGCTCCGGGAGGGCCTGTTTCTCTCGGCCAGGGAGGAGGCGGCCATGCTGAACCTCATCGCTGCTATCCAGCAGGAGTATGACTCCACCATCGACCGGTTCAGCAAGCAGATTATCGTGTCGCACTTGGAAAGCCTGCTGCACTACGCCGACCGGTTTTACGACCGCCAGTTCATTACCCGCGAAAAGGCCAACCACGAGGTGCTCGAACGCCTGGAAACCCTGCTGCATGCCTATTTCGACCGCGCCGATTTGCTGGAAGCTGGCCTGCCCACCGTGCAGTACGTGGCCGACTGCCTGCACCTGTCGCCCAAGTACCTCAGCAACCTGCTGCGCGTCCTCACCGGGCAAAATACCCAGCAGCACATTCACGCCCGGCTGATTGCCAAGGCCAAGGAACGACTATCGACCACCACCCTCACCGTGAGCGAAATTGCCTACGGGCTGGGCTTCGAGCATTTGCAGTCGTTCAGCAAGTTGTTCAAGACCAAGACCAACCTGTCGCCGCTGGAATTCCGGGCTTCGTTTAATTGATAAGCAGGCGGGATGGCGCGGGTATGTTCATAAGTTGAATCTATGTGCTACCCCCGCCGCGCCCGGCGCGGCAGCGGCTGAGGAAGCTGGAGGTTTCTTCTACCGGTGCGTCACCAATAGCGTGCGCGACAGTTCCAGGTACGAATGATGCACGAACAACTTCGTAAGCTGTGGCAGGAACTCCCGGAAAAGCGTCAATAAATCGTTCGTGCTGATGTTGCCCGTCGACACGAGCAGCAGCTTATGGGGCTGGCCGTGGAGCAGGAAGCTGTTCACGAAGTCGGCGTCTTTGCTGATGACGATGCGTTGCTCCGCCATCGAGAGCCGGGTGATGCTGCCGTCCTGCGTCTGGTTGGCCGCCGGCAGGTCGAGGGTGTGCAGGCAGTCGCAGCCGGTATGAAAGGCCAGGAAATCGGCCAACCGCTTCGGCAGCTGCGCATCGACCAGAAACCGCAGCGGCTCGGTGGTGCTCACGACGCCAGCCGGAAGATGGACCGCACTTGCAGCATATCGGCCGCGTAGGCTTGGCAGGCGCGCAGGTCCTCGGCCTCCAAATCGGGGTAGTCGGCCAAGATTTCGGCTTCCGTCATGCCGGAGGCCAGGTATTCGAGCACGTTTTGCACGGGATAGCGCAGGCCGCGCACTGTGGGCTGCCCGTGGCAGATGTTCGGGTCGATGGTAATGCGCGGGTGGGCGGTGGAGCGAGGCGTTTCCATGCCGCTAAGGTACGCCCCAGCCCCACGGCCCCCAACCCCACCCCCGCCGCCCCCGGCGCGAAGCGGCGGGAGAAGCTTAGGTTTCTTCCTATCGGTGCAGAGAACCTGTTTTCACCTTTTCTAGGTAAGCCGCGAGTTTGTAGCTGGCTTCATTGTGCTCTTTATAACCGGAGCACTCAAGCGACGCACCTGAATAAAGCTGGGGAGCAAATGTTACCACGAGGTAGTTGTCTAAATCGTGGGAAGGAGGAGGGGGCGGAAACGAGTCATTTACCAGAAATGGCTTTGACGAAACTGCAAAAACCTGGCGGGCTAGTTGGTAAATTGTATCCAGTTGCGCACGGTTTAACACAATGCTTAGTGTGTCTAATGGCACCCGAGCTTCTTCTAATACCGCCTTCTCAGGTGTTTTCGGCCGCTTGAAGTTGGAATACCAATAAAGCGCACCGCCCTCCCTTGTCTTGTTCTTTTTCCACCACGGCACTTCGACTGCAAACTCCGCATCGGTCCCGTGCATAGGATTGGTATCGGCCACGCTCAATGAAAAATAGTGGCTTCCTTGTGGCAGCGTTTGCGCAGGGTCAGCCGGTGAGGTGCAACTGCTGACGCATGGCAACAAGAATAGCAATAGTTGCTTTTTCATCGTGGCACGAATCTACGCGCTTCGCTCTGGCCGTTGGGGCGGCCCCACGGCCCCACGCCCCCCAACCCCACCCCCGCCGCCCCCGGCGCGGCAGCGGCTGAGAGAAGCTTAATGATACTTTTACAGACTAAGCTAGATTCCATATTAGCACACCCTGACTCACAAAATTAGCAACATACACATGTTTCTGCTAAGCTTCCTGGCATCCCTGACAATACTTACATTCTTTCGGTGCGCTCTCATTATCATACCGAACAGGTATCATCGAAACCCTGAAGGTGTTTTAGAGTTAAAGGGTTAGATACTCAATCTATCTTTTTAGGCTCGGCACCTTACTCCATTTTTTAGTGTTACATTTGCATCCCTAATTCAGCTAAATTCTTTATCATTATCACCCACAAAACACTGTTTTTTAGTCCAATGACCATAGGATTCAATCATCGTAAGACAACGCAAGCTCTTAACTTCTTTGCAAGTAAGGAGGGAGGCGCTATCAACAAGATGAAAGCCTTAAAACTGCTTTGGATTGCTGATAGGCTTCATGTCAGAAAATACGGACGCCTGATTTCTAACGACACGTATTTTGCAATGCCTAGAGGTCCAGTAGCATCTGGAGCTCGGGATATTATGAACCATACTTCTTACTTAAGTGAAGAAGAACGAGTATATAGCGAAAAGTTTGTTAGCGATGAAACCCGCACAACATTTCGGTCTATTGCTGATGTTGAGCTAAAGGTCTTCTCTAAGACAGACCACGACGCTATTATTGAGGCATACAACTCCTTTGGTAAATCCGACGAACAAGAGTTGTCTGAACTCTCTCACGTATACCCCGAATGGAAAAGGTTTGAAACTCGATTGCAGGCAGGAATGGCATCCCGTTACGAGATTGATTTTCTTGATTTTTTCGCTAATCCTTCAGAAGCTAATCACTCTTTATTTTCAGAAAATCTCGAATTACTGGAGCTTTCAAAAGAAGTATTCTGCGGAGTAGAAGCGGCTTAGTGAATGATAGTTTCTGATGACCTATTCCTGTCTGGGCTTGTTCCCGGCAGAATTTACTACTTCGTCAATCCTTACATTAGTTCTGATGAACCCCATTATCATATCTGCCTTAAGGAGATAGATGGTGGGGTTCTGCTTATGTCTTGTTGTACAAGTCAATTCGAAAAGCGGAGCAGGTACATCAAATTGAGCGGCCTTCCAACCGAAACCCTGATTTGGATAAAGCCTGATACTGATAATAATCTAAAAAAGGATACTTACGTTGACTGCAATGAATATTTCAAATTCACAAAGTCTTACCTGCTTGACAAATACAATGACGGCCATATAAAGCCCACTGGCGAACTCAAATTGGACCATTATGAACAAATAATACTTGGCATGATAGACAGTCCAAGAATAGAAGAAGAAATTAAAGATTCTATTCGGTTAAGTGATATGTAACTGTCATAGTTGAATAAGTTGAATTGTTGCCCAAAAGCCATTAATCAGAAACGCCACCCCAATTGGAGTGGCGTTTCTGATTAATGGCTTTTAAGATTATGACTTAGCTAACCTTACGACCCGCAGGCCTCGCAGCCGTCCGGGTTATCCAGCGAGCAGCTCATGTCGCTTTGGTTCTGCTCGACCAGGGCCATGGGCTCCAGGGTTTCGGCGGCTTGCTTTTCCACCGTGAACTTGATGGCGTCGGCGGCGGCTTTGGTGCGCAGGTAGTACATGCCGGTTTTCAGGCCGCGCTTCCAGCTGTGGAAGTGCATGCTGGTGAGCTTGCCGAAGTTCACGTTTTGCACGTGCAGGTTCAGGCTCTGGCTCTGGCAGATGTAGGCCCCGCGGTCGGCGGCCTGGTCGATGATGCGGCGCTGCGAAATCTCCCACACCGTCTTGTACAGGTCCTTGATGTGCTGCGGAATGCGGGCAATGCCCTGCACCGAGCCGTTGGCGGCGATGATTTCCTGCTTCATCTGGTCGTTCCAGAGGCCCAGGGCCACCAGGTCCTTCAGCAGGTGCTTGTTCACCACCATAAACTCGCCGCTGAGCACGCGGCGCACGTAAATGTTGCTCGTGTAGGGCTCAAACGACTCGTTGTTGCCCAGAATTTGGGCGGTGCTGGCCGTGGGCATGGGCGCCACCAGCAGCGAGTTGCGGGCCCCGTGCTTCACCACCTCGGCGCGCAGGCTCTCCCAGTCCCAGCGGCCCGAGTCGGGCGTCACGCCCCACAGGTCGAACTGGAACTTGCCCTGGCTCAGGGGCGAGCCGGGGAAGGTTTCGTAGTGCCCGTCCTTGATAGCGAGGTCCTTCGAAGCCGTCATAGCCGCGAAGTAGATGGTTTCGAAGATGTCCTTGTTCAGCCCGCAGGCCTCGTCGCTCTCGAAGGGCATGCGTAGAGCAATGAACGTGTCGGCCAGGCCCTGCACGCCCAGCCCGATGGGCCGGTGGCGGAAGTTCGACTTCTGCGTTTCGGGCACCGGGTAGTAGTTCACGTCAATCACCTTGTTCAGGTTCAGCGTGGCCTGGTAGGTCACCTCGTACAGCTTGTCGTGGTCGAAGGTGGTGTTGCCCTTGGCGTCCGTCACCAGGTAGCGGGGCAGCGCCAGCGAGGCCAGGTTGCAGACCGCGATTTCGTCCTTGTCGGTGTACTCAATAATCTCAGTGCAGAGGTTGCTCGACTTAATCGTGCCCAGGTTCTGCTGGTTCGATTTGCCGTTGGCCGCGTCCTTAAACAGCATGTAGGGCGTGCCCGTCTCGGTCTGGCTTTCCAGGATGGCAAACCACAGCTCCTGCGCCTTGATGGTCTTGCGGCCCCGGCCCTCCTTCTCGTATTTCAGGTACAGCTTCTCGAACTCCGGGCCCCAGCTGTTCTCCAGACCGGGGCATTCGTGGGGGCACATCAGCGTCCAGTCGCCGTTGTCCTCCACGCGCTTCATGAACAAATCAGGCGTCCAGAGGGCGTAAAACAGGTCGCGGGCGCGCATTTCCTCCTTGCCGTGGTTCTTTTTCAGGTCGAGGAACTCGAACACATCGGCGTGCCAGGGCTCCAGGTAAATGGCGAACGCGCCCTTGCGCTTCCCGCCGCCCTGGTCCACGTAGCGGGCCGTGTCGTTGAACACCTTCAGCATGGGCACCAGCCCGTTGGAGTTGCCGTTCGTGCCCTTGATGTAGGAGCCCGTGGCCCGCACATTGCTCACCGACAGCCCAATGCCGCCGGCCGACTGCGAAATCAGCGCGCAGTTCTTCAGCGTGTCATAAATGCCGTCAATGGAGTCGTCCTTCATCGTCAGCAGGAAGCAGCTCGACATCTGCGGCTTCGGCGTGCCCGCGTTGAACAGCGTGGGCGTGGCGTGGGTAAACCACCGCTCGCTCAGCAGATTGTAGGTCTTGATAACCGAGTCAATATCCTCCTTGTGGATGCCCACCGACACGCGCATCAGCATGTGCTGGGGCCGCTCCACCACCTTGCCCTCCAGGCGCAGCAAGTACGAGCGTTCCAAGGTCTTGAAGCCGAAGAAATCGTAGTTGTAGTCCCGGTCATAGATAATGGCCGAATCCAGCGTGTGGGCATTCTTATGAATCACCTCCCACACATCGGTGGCGAGCAGCGAAGCATTGTCGCCATTCTTGGGGTCCTCGTAAGTGTACAGCCGCTTCATCGTGCTCGAAAACGACTTCGAGGTCACCTTGTGCAGATTGCTCACCGCGATGCGGGCCGCCAGAATGGCGTAGTCCGGGTGCTTGGTGGTGAGCGAGGCGGCGGTTTCGGCGGC
This sequence comes from Hymenobacter sp. UYAg731, assembly GCF_054061335.1. Classification (NCBI taxonomy): domain Bacteria; kingdom Pseudomonadati; phylum Bacteroidota; class Cytophagia; order Cytophagales; family Hymenobacteraceae; genus Hymenobacter; species Hymenobacter sp. UYAg731. Next base: position 403,378 of record NZ_JBSSEC010000002.1, read on the forward strand.
GAGGTTGTCGAGTTCCACGGTCGTCACGCCGTCGTAGATGCCGTCAATCACCTTCATCGCCACCGCAATGGGCGACACGAAATCCATGTTCAGCCCGTAGCACAGTTTCTCAATGCGCGCCGTGACTTTGTCAAACTTCACGGATTCGCGGCGACCGTCGCGTTTAATTACTAGCATACCAGTGGTGTTTTGGTGTGGGTTTTTGCGTATAGAAAGTAGCCGGCGCGGGCGGGGTCCGGCGGCAAGTCATTCATTCAGTTGTGAAAGGGTAGAGCGGAAGGAAACGGGCGGTGGCGGCCCGGTGGTATTCAATCCCGGAAATTACCGCTTCTGTTTGCGAAGGGCAAGGAAAAAAAGCGGAAGTTTTCCACACACCGCCTGGAATAGCCCCCCGGCCACTTTTTCAACCCAATGCCAATGGCAATAGGCAACTATCCTACCTTTGAACGGAAACCACTGTACTTCTTTCCCTTACTGTTTTGGTTAAAAATTACCCGCTTACCTGTCTACTATTGCTCGGCAGCATATTGCCCCTGGCAGCCCAGGCACCATTCACCCCCCGGATTGCCGCGGGTTACAGCCACAGCCTCGGTATTGCCCCGTCGGGCACGGTGGCGGCCCACGGCGAAAACCGCAGCGGTGAGCTGGGCGATGGCACCACTACCACTCGCCTCAACCCCGTGTACTTAACCCCGCCCGCTGGCCAGACCTGGACGCAGGTACTTGCGAGCGACTTTCGGTCGACGGCTCTGACCGCAGCCGGCGAGATGTACACCTGGGGTTCCAACGGCTACGGGCAATTCGGCGACGGCACCACCACCGACCGGAAAACACCAACCCGCATTGCCCCTCCCACCGGCACCACCTGGTCGGGAGCCGCCGCCGGCTTCGGCCATACCGTAGCCCTGTGTGCCAATGGTAGCCTCTACACCTGGGGCGACAATTACTACGGCCAGTTAGGCATCGGCAGCATCGCACTCACGCTGTCCCGCCAGCGCATTCCATCCCCGGCCGGGCTACTCTGGACACAGGCAGCCGCAGGATATAAATTCTCACTGGCCCTCTGTTCCGATGGCGCGCTTTACACCTGGGGAAACAATCAGGATGGCCAGCTGGGCGATGGCACCACCACCAACCGCACCACCCCCGTGCGAGTAGTGCCCCCTACCGGCCAAACGTGGACGCAGGTAGCCGGCGGGTTCTGGTCGGCCGCCGCCCTCTGCTCCGATGGCTCGCTCTACACTTGGGGCAACAATTACGGCGGGCAGCTTGGCAATGGCACCGTCACGGGCCAGCTGACCCCCGTTCGCGTGGGGCCGCCTGCCGGCCTGCGCTGGGTGCAGGTATCGGTGGGCTACAAGCACATGTTAGCCATTTGCTCCGATGGGTCGCTCTACTCCTGGGGCGACAATTACTACGGACAATTGGGGAATAGCACAAATACCGGGCAACGCACTCCGGTCCGCGTGGCCCCGCCCACGGGCAAGCAGTGGGTTCAGGTAGCCGCTGGCGCGTACCATTCCGTGGCGCTGGCTTCCGATGGCCAGGTGTACACTTCCGGTTATAATTTCAGCGGTGAGCTTGGCAACGGCACCACGCGCAGCCAGAACTACTTCACCCGCGCTTACCCAACGCTCGCTGCCAGGACGGCAGCGCTTGCTCCGATAGCAGCGGCTACGCCCAATCCATTCACGGAGGAGCTTGCGCTTGACCTGGGCCCCCATACTGCTGGCTCCGTTGCCGTTGCCCTATACACCCCCCTGGGTCAGTGCGTCAGAAAAGAAACTTACGCCGTGACTGCGGCAACCGGAAGCTTGAAAATTCACGGACTGGCATCTCTGCCAACGGGCGTGTACCTGCTCCAAATCAGCACCGCCGGACAAAAGCAAACCATCAAGTTGGTGCATTAGCCGTTTCGCTCAAAACCCCCTTACCTAGTTACTGGCCGTACCTGCCGCCCCCGGCTGGCACGTCAGTATCACGCCGATATCAATGGACTTGGCGATGTTATTACGCACCAGCGCCGGTATTTTAATCTTGTAGTCGGCCGGAGCCACGCTGAATTTAGCGGTCACCACCAGGTCGTTGCCGCGTAGTTGTAGGGTGCCCGGCACCCGCACTTTCCGCTTCACATTATGAATGGTGAGCAGGCCCTGCACGTACACCGGTTGTGGGCCGCTACGGAGCGCCGCCTCATCGGGCCGGGTCACCAGCGTGCCCGTGAAGCGTGCCCGGGGGTACTTCTCGCTTTCCGCGTAGTTCTCGTTGAAATGCTCCTGCATCAGCGAGTTCTTGAACTGGAAATCTTTCATCAGCATCGAAAACGCCAGCTGGCCGTTGCTCAAATCGAAGATGGCCGCCACCCGCGAGTTCAGCGCCTCGATGTCCTCCACCGGGGCCGTGGAGAAGAATGTCGTCTGGCCACTGGCCGTGGTGTAGCGCTGGAGCATGGCGGCGGTAGCCACTGCTGCCACGGGAGCGGCTGGGGCGGGCGTTTGGGCATGGACACCGGGTACAACCACGCCCAGCAGGAATCCAAGTAGCAAGTATTTCATACGATGAGAGGAATGAGGACGAAACCCAGAAGGCCTCGCGTGGCACGCGGGGCCTTCTGGTCAGCCACTCGCCGGATTGCTCCGGCAGGTTGCTTGTCTCTCTCTTTTTGTTCTTGCCAAGGCCTAGAAATCCTCGTCCAGCGAGAATACGTTGTCGTTGCGCTCGCTCATCACGCCGGCTTTCTGGTACTCGGCCACGCGCTTCTCGAAGAAGTTCGTTTTACCCTGCACCGAAATCATTTCCATGAAATCGAAGGGGTTGGTAGCGTTGTAAATCTTGGCGCAGCCCAGCGACACCAGCAGGCGGTCGGCCACAAACTCAATGTATTGCGCCATCGTCTTGGCGTTCATTCCAATGAGGCTCACGGGCAGCGCATCGGTCACGAACTCTTGTTCGATGCGCACCGCGTCGGCGATGATGCTTTGCACCCGCGCTTCGGGCAGCTTGTTTTGCAGGTAGCTGTAGAGCAGGCAGGCAAAGTCGCAGTGCAGGCCCTCATCGCGCGAAATCAGCTCGTTCGAGAACGTGAGGCCGGGCATCAGGCCGCGCTTTTTCAGCCAGAAGATGGAGCAGAACGAGCCCGAGAAGAAGATGCCTTCCACCGCCGCGAAGGCAATGAGGCGCTCGGCGAAGTTCTCCGAGTTAATCCACTTCAGGGCCCACTCGCCTTTTTTCTGCACGGCGGGCACCGTTTCGAGGGCGTTGAAGAGGTAGTCCTTCTCCTTGGGGTCTTTGATGTAGGTGTCAATCAGCAGCGAATAGGTTTCGCTGTGAATGTTTTCCATCATAATCTGAAAACCGTAGAAGCAGCGCGCCTCGGGCATCTGCACTTCCTGCATGAAGTTAACGGCCAGGTTCTCGTTCACGATGCCATCGGAGGCCGCGAAGAAGGCCAGCACGTGCTTGATGAAGTGACGCTCGTTGTCGTTCAGGTTGTTCCAGTCCTTCTGGTCCTGGCTCAGGTCGATTTCTTCGGCCGTCCAGAACGAGGCCTGCGACTTCTTGTAAAACTGCCACACCTCATCGTTCTGGATGGGAAATAGCACGAAGCGGTTGGGGTTTTCGGCGAGGAGCGGTTCCATAATATCTCGGGGCTTGATGGCGGTTTTCGACGTGGAAGACGGCAGGCTAACCCCCACGTTCGGGCAGATGTTTGGTCCAGGTGTCAGAAACGTGGCTGGCCTTCCAACACCAAATATAGGCCCGCCGGACAGGCCGATTGCCCACCCGATTAGCTTTTTTATTCGCTCTTTTTTAGTTAAGCCCGCCTTTTTTTTAAGCCAGTTGTCAAGGTTTTTGCCGAATTTATTAGTTAAGCCGAGCACCAACACACCCCTCAAAATCAGTCCTTTTAGCCGCACTTATCCACATTAATCCTGTGGATAAACCGACTTGTCCCCAAACGAGCTATTTTTCGGCCCGATTCATGACAAAGTTTAACAGGGGCTTAATCTGCGCTTCATCCACGGCAGAGCACTTTGGGAGTAGCAGCGGCCGGCCAGCCAATGACGATTAACAACTTAGGGTTTGGATTTCCCAAACCGAAGTCGTACTTTTGCCTTCCCATTTCAGAAAAACCCGCGAAAGCTGATGTACGCAATTGTTAACATAGCTGGCCAGCAGACCAAGGTTGAGGCCAACAAATTCGTTTACGCTCACAAACTGGCCGGCAACGTTGGCGACGTCGTAACGCTGGGCAACGCCCTGCTGACCGATGACAACGGCACCCTGACCATCGGCGCGCCCGAGCTGAGCCTCGCCGTAACCGGCACCATCATCGCCCACGTAAAAGGCGACAAGGTGCTGGTTTTCAAGAAGAAGCGCCGCAAAGGCTACCAGAAAATGAACGGCCACCGCCAGTCGTTCACCAAAGTAATGATTAACAGCATCGGTTAAGGGCCGTTATGAGTTAAAAGTTATGAGTTAGGAGTTGGCAAATTGCCCACTTTGGCTCTGACCGAAACTCATAATTCATAACTTTTAACTCATAACTATAACAACATGGCTCACAAGAAAGGTGTCGGCTCGTCCAACAACGGCCGCGAATCGCATTCCAAACGTCTCGGCGTAAAAATCTTCGGTGGCCAAGCCCTCGTTGCCGGCAACATCATCGTGCGTCAGCGCGGTACTGCTCACCATCCCGGTGCCAATGTTGGCATGGGCAAAGACCACACGCTGTTTGCGTTGGTTGATGGCGAGGTTCAGTTCCGCAAGGGCCGCAAGGACCGTTCGTTCGTGACGGTTATTCCCCGCGAAGTAGTTTCGGTTCCGGCTTAATTGCCAGTCGACTGTAAGTTAAAAGGGCTGCTTCTATCGGGCAGCCCTTTTGGCGTTGAAGTGGCTCTGGTGACGGGCTTAAGGCTAGCGGGCTTTGGCAGCGTGACGCTGGTTGGCGAGGTAAACCCGCAGATTTATCTGCGCAGCGACGTCCCAGGGTGGGCGGGTGCCGGCCTCGGCCGAGTAAGCCGGGGGGGCTTCGATGCCGAGGCCGGCGTTAAGGTCGTAGAGCAGGCGGTGGCCGGGGCCGCGATGCTGCGTGCCGCACAGCGCAAACAGGGCGGGCGTGACGCGGCCTACATTCAGGCCCCGGCCCCGCCGCCCGCGCCGGCTGCTGATTTGGTCCAGCTCGGTACTGGCTTCCAGGGCCACGTAGTTGCCCCAGGGCTCGGCGCTGGCCTGGGCCGTACTGGATTGGTTGAAGTAGTAGCGGGCACCCAAGCCTAGGCTGGTACCGGGCGTGGGCAGTAGCGAGGAGCTGCGCCGGCCACGCGGGGCGCGGCCCGCCGACACATCAGCTTCGGCCTGCGCATAGGCACTAAACCGGGGCCTCAGGCGGTATTCGAGGCCAAATGAAAGGGGCAGCAGGAGCTGCCAGCTGCGGGCGTCGGGCAGGTAGAAGAGGTGGGTGAGGCGCAGGCCGCTTTTCAGCAACAATTTAGGGCTGGCGGCGGCAACTGGTGGGGCAGGAATAACGGCTGTTTGGGCCAGCGCTGGGGCCATTGGTACCGGTAACAACGCCGCAATTACCCCCAAAGCACGCAACCAACGAGTAAACAAGAGCATTGTGGCGAATTATGCAAAGCGGTTGAAAACCCAAATCCGACGGAGGCAAGCCATCTACTAACTCACAGCCCGCAAGCAATATCGGGCTTATATCAGCCATTGCAAGCGGGGCTGGCTGAGCGCTGGCCTGTATCCGGCCTACCGCCCGAAATACACGCTAAGGTTGAGTTGCGTAGTGATGTTGAGGTCGCTGTTGTTGGGCGAGTAGCCGAGATTGGAATCGTGGCGGTATGGCCCCAGGCCAATGCCTGCGTTAAAATCGAACAGGAAGTTACGGCCTATCCGGCGCTGCATCCCCCAAACGGCGTTGAGGCTGGAGGCCGCATCGTTGCGGAGCCCGTAGCGCTGCCGTAGCTCGGTGTGGGCCTCCAGGGCCAGGTAGTTGCCCACGAAAGCACCATGCGGTCGGTTGTGGCGCTCGCGGCCGGTCTGGTTGTAGTAATAGCGCTCCCCAACGCCCAGCCCACCCGCCGGGATAAAGAAGTCGCGGTCGCCGAGGTAAGCATTGTTCTTGAAAAGCCGAAAGTCGGCATCGACCTGGCCATAGAGCGTGAATTTGGAGCTAATGGCGTACTCGGCCCCCACCGATAGGGGCAGGCGCGCCGCCAGACCGTAGTAGCCCGTGTAGCGGATGGCACGGCCGGCATTCAGGCCCACTTTCAGCAGCAGCCTATCGGGTGCGGTTTCGGTGGGAGCGGAAGAGGCCGACTGGCCCTGGCTATACGTGGTGCCGGCCAGTAGCAGCAGGCCGGGGAGCAGGGAGCGAATGAGGAGCATACTAGGCAAACAGATGAAGTGGAAATTCATATGCTTAGATTCGATGCCAGCTCATTCGGTTGCATCAAGCCTCAGTGAATCAGGTCCCCGCTGGCAGGCAGAGGCAGTAGAGGACGGGCTTGCTGGGGCTGGCATCGAGCTCCAGGCTGGTGATTTGGATGTTGAGCAGGTAGAGGCCGTCTTCGATTTCATCGGGCACGAAGATTAGTTCGGTGATGGTGGCTTCGCGGCGCGGCTGGGCGGGGTATTGCCAGAAAGCGTGGTGGGCCAGGAGCAGGCCGGCATCCTCCTCACGGTCGACGCTGGGTAGGTCGAGCAACAGGTGCTGGATGCGGTATTCGGCCAGCCATTCGGCCAGCGCGGGCTCAATGTAGGTGGGGTTAGTGCCGGAGTAGTGGCGCTGGCGCTTGGTCGCGTCGTTGGGCAGCGTGCGCAACACGAGGGCTTCAGGCAGGGCGCGGTCGGGCGGGGCCATGAGGGCGGCCTGCACATCGGCCAGCACTACGACCAAGTCGCCGTTGGGCTGGGGCACAGGGGCCACGCTCACCAGCCGGGCCACGAACAGGAAACGGCGCAGGCACCGGTTGAGCGTGATGGCCGGGTCGGGCGAAATGTGGCCGTAGCACTCGGTATGGGTGCCGTTGCCGTGGGGCGTGACGTGGACGCGCTGGTAGTTGGTGCTGCCCCCCAGCGCCACACTGCCCACGAAGCTGCCCACCCGAATGGTATCGAACTGCACGGGCTCGGCCCAGAAGCAATTCACCTGGTCGTCGCCGGGAGCCAGGGGCAGGGAAATATCGAGGGGCGCGGCGGGGTCATAAGTGTAGGTGCGGCCGGCGAAAGGATAGGTAGGGAGCAAGGCAGTTAGCAGTTAGCAAAAGGGATGTCATGCTGAGCGCAGTCGAAGCATATCTACCGCAATAGTAATTCAATCGATTCAACGAAGCAGTAGAGATGCTTCGGCTGCGCTCAGCATGATGGGCGGGTGGCGTCTTTACTAGCTAAATCGTTCAGAATCTGGCTAATTTCAGTGGCGCGGCTGATGATGATGAGGTGGCCGCCGCGTAGGATGTATTGGCTGTGCGCGGTTCCGGCGGGCAGCAGCCGGTCCTCGGTACCGTGGATGCGGATGGCCACGGGTAATAATCGGCCCGGCCACTGCAGGAGCCGCGCAATGGCCCAGCGCGTGAAGCCGGGGTCGGTGTCGTGCAGAATCTGGCGGAGCAGCTGATAATCGCGGCCGTTCTTCACCCCAAAAAACCACCTAGCTACGTGCGGCAGCCGGGGCAACAACTGCGCCGGCACCAAATGATACAAACCCGTAGTCCGAGCCATCCTGCCAATCCAAGGCAGCTCCGATGGGTGCGCGAAGCTGGAAATGAGCACTACCCGCGCCAAAGGGCGTAGCTGCGCAACTTCCAGCGCCAAAACGCCGCCGAAGGAAACGCCCACCAGCCAGCAGGCTTGCTCCGGTGGAATTATCGCCGCGAGGCGAGCGGCGTAGTGCGGCAAGCTTTCGGCTGAGCTTTGCGGCGAGAGCCAGCGCAACACATGCACCTCCCCCCGCAAACGAAGGAACTGAAATACCCGCTCATCGGCTCCCAACCCGGGAATGAGGTAGAAGACGGACGGCGAAGCAGCCATCTCTCCGCCCTACATATCGAGCCGCACAAACACGCCTTCGAGATAGAAGATGTTGTGGGGCTGGGGGTCGTCGGGGTCGTCATCGTCCAACTCGCCGTCCTCGGTGGCGGGGTAGGTGACGGATAGTTTCAGGGCCACGCTGGGCAGGGGCACGGGCGGGCGGTCGTCGGCATTGTATTCGAGGAGCGCGGGCCAGTCGGCAGCGGCCAGGGCATCAGCTACTTCTTCCTGAATGGCTTCGGCACGGGTATGGGCCAGGCTAAGGAGGGTATCGAGGGCCTTGAAAGGCAGCGCGAGGTGGAAAAAATGGGCATCGTTATCGAAAAACGTGGTGGCCCACAGGGTCACGTCGTCGGTGTTATCGAAGACGATGGCCACGACGTGAATCTGCTCCACGAAAAAGTCGGCGTCGTCGGCAATGCTCTCACTCAGTAATTTCATTCGGCTACGGCAGGGGTTTGGAACAGCTCCAGCGTGATGTGGTCGGCCAGCAGCTTGCCCGCGTCGGTCAAGGTAAGGACTTCATTTTGGATAGTGGCCCAGCCGTTGGCTTGCAGCTCGGTGAGGTAGGCGGCGCGGGTGGCCGCCAGGTCGAGGCCGTGGTGGGTGCGCAGGTGGGCCAGGTCGCAGCCCCGAGCGGTGCGCAGGGTGGTGAGCAGGTACTCGTTGGCCCGGTCGGTGGCGGTGAGCTGGTCGAGGGTCACGGGCACCTCGCCGCGCTCCAGCACGGCAGCCACGTACTGCGGATTGTTGGCAAGGGTGAACTGGCGGTTCACACCGTCGTAGCTGTGGGCGCTGGGGCCGAGGCCCAGGTAGGGCACCCCGCGCCAGTAGTTGCCGTTGTGGCGGCTCTCGCGGCCGGGCTGGCAGAAGTTGCTTATTTCGTACTGCTCGTAGCCGTGGGCGCACATGGCGGCCAGCAGCAGCTCAAACTGCGTGGCCACGAACTCATCGGGCGCGGGCTTAAAGGTGCCTTTTTGCAGGCGATGCCCGAAAGCCGTGCCCGGCTCGATGGTGAGGGCGTAGGCCGATACGTGCGGTACGCCCAGCGCAAACGCATTGGCCAAATCGGCTTCCCAAATGTGGTGGCCGGGCGCGGGTACGCCATAAATCAGGTCAATGGAAATATTTTCGAAGCTCGCATCCTGCGCCCGGCGCACGGCCGTGGTCGATTCTTCGGCGGTGTGGGCGCGGTTCATCATGCGCAGGTGCGGCTCGTAGAAACTTTGCAGGCCGATGCTGAGACGGTTGATGCCGGCGGCTTTCAGCTCTTGTAGCTTGGCGGCGCTCAGGTCGTCGGGGTTGGCTTCGAGGGTGATTTCGGCCTGCGGCGAAACCGCGAAATGGCGGTGAATGGTGGCGAAAATCTGGTCTAATTCATCAGCGGTGAGCAGCGAGGGGGTGCCGCCACCGAAGTAGATGGTTTCGAGTACAGTTTCAGTCGGTAGATAGTCGCGCCGCAACTTAATTTCCTGCACAATGGCCTCTACCAGCCGGCTTTTCAGACCCAGCGAGGTGCTGAAATGGAAGTCGCAGTAGTGGCAGGCTTGCTTGCAGAAGGGAATGTGGAGGTAAAGGCCGGCCATGTTCTCAGTTAACAGTGAGCAGCTAACAATATGCAGTTAACAAACGGCCCTGTTTCGCGTGTAGAATTGCCTACACAGACCGCAAAGGTACCGCCTGACCGCACGACAGGGCGCGGCCTTCGCAGGAGAGCTACTTTCGGGAAATTAAACGCCGGCTTTCGCGTTGTGCCTCCGAATGACTAGGTTTCTGCTGTGCTTGTGGGGAATGCTGCTGCTCGGCTGGCTAGCCGGCCCGGCCGCCCGCGCCCAAACGCCCGGCCTCGACCCCAACGTGCCCAACCAGCCCGGCCTGGCCACCCCTACCCTGCCGCCCCGCGCCACGCCGGCTTCGGCGGCGGCCACGCGCCGGGTGCTGGCCCACCCGCGCCTGCTGGTGCTGGAAGCCGAAGCTGCCGACCGGCTGGTGCTGCGCCGCTACAAGGTGCGCGCCAGCGTGCCCGATTCCCTCAGCGCGCTGCGGGCGGTGCGCGAGCTGGTGCTGGGCTTGCAAGGCGACGCCTACCTCACGGCCTCGGCCGATGAGCTGCATTGGAGCCGCGACACCGTGCGGGTGCGCCTGTACGTGGGCGAGCAGTTCCGCTGGGCCTACCTGCGCAACGGCAACCTCGGCGACGGCCTGCTGACCCGCGCCGGCTACCGCGAAAAGTTTTTCCGGGGCACGCCCTTCGTGCCCGAAGACTGGGTGAAGCTCCAGGAGCGCATCCTGACTGAAGCCGAAAACCAAGGCTTCCCCTTTGCCTCGGTCGGCCTCGATTCCATTCACCTCAGTGGGCACGACATTGCGGGCCGCGTGGTGCTGAAGCGGGGCCGCGTGGTGGTGTTCGACTCGCTGCAGATTGTGGGCAACAGCAAGACCAAAAAGCGCTTCCTGACCAAATATCTCCAGATTTTTCCGGGCCAGCCCTTCAGCCAGCAGCGCGTGGCCGCCGCCGCCCAGCTGCTGCGCCAGCTGCCCTACTTGAAGCTACGGGCCGAGCCCGAAGTGCGCTTCGCCCTGGGCCGGGCGCGGGTGTACCTGCTGCTCGATGACCGGCCGAGCAACCAATTCGACGCCATCGTGGGCATTTTGCCGAACGCCAACGCTAACCAGACCGGCGTGCAGTTCACCGGCGACGTCACCATCAACCTGCGCAACATCAAGGGCGGCGGCAAGCAGCTGGGCCTGCAATTCCGCAAAACCGACGCCATCTCGCAACTGCTCGATGCCCAGTACGTGCATCCCAACTTCTTCGGCACGCCGCTGGAAGTGGCCGGCACCTTCAACCTCTACAAGCAAACCAGCGCCTTCCTCACGCTCCGGCCGCGCCTGCAAGTGACCTACCCCACGGCACGGGCCGGCCGCATCAGCTTTTTCACGGAGCAGCGCAATTCGTTTTTGCTTGACACGCTGCTGCGGCAAAAAACCGTACTGCCCGATACTATTGACTCTCAGTACAATTCCTACGGTATCGGCTACGCCTGGAACAGTCTCGACGACTTATTCTTCCCGCACCGCGGCTACCTCGTGAACGCCCAGGGTGCGGTTGGCACCAAAAAAATTGTCAAAAATGGCGAGCTGAAGCCCGAGCTCTACGATGGCATTCCACTCAACTCCACGCAATATTCCTTCGGGCTGCGCGCCGAGCGCTACTTCCCGGTAAAGCGGGCGGGTGTGCTGCTGCTGCGCCTGCGCGGCGAGGGCCTGCTCAATTCGCGCCTGTTTGTCAATGACTTGTTTCGCCTTGGAGGATTGAATTCGCTGCGCGGATTCAACGAAAACCAGTTCTACACCAGCTCTTATGCTGTGGCCACGGCCGAGTTCCGACAGTTCATCGGGCCGGATTCCTACGCGTTTCTGTTCACCGACCAGGCCTACCTGCGCCACGACATTCCCAACGACCGGTTCAGCGACCAGCCCACCGGCGTGGGCGCAGGCCTGAGCTTTCGCACGGCGGCGGGCTTGTTTCAGTTCGTGTACTCGGTGGGGCGGGCCAATAGCCAGGCGTTTGAGTTGAAATCCTCCAAAATTCACTTTGGGTTGACCAGCCGGTTTTAACTGTAGTGTGGACTCTGCGAGTCCGCACATTAGCGAACCGAGCAGGCGCGAACTCGCAATTCTTACGTTGCGCACCGCCATATCGTCTGCCTTTTTCGGGAACTAAAAAGACTTCCCGCCACTGTGGCGGAAATCGGAGAATATGACCGATAAATTCGTGTCAACTCAGCTGATTTCCAGCGTATACAAGCCCTGATTCAGATTGGTACATCATTTGTAATTACCCATCCGAAGCCGCCCCTATTTGCGACTCCCTCCCATGAAACTTATCAGCTCGAAATTCATCCATAGCATTGCCCCTCAGCTCGACCTGCTCAACACCATCGGTGGTGGAGTGGCCCAGCCGCAGCTTCGCGTCGACCAGCACCCCAAAGGTGTGATTGTGCGCGTAGCAATGCCCACCGTAGCCGCTGACAGCTTTCGCGTTGTGCTCAACCAGCAGAAGCTGACCGTCTTTGGCGAGTACCGTCACAAGCCCGATGACCAATTGGCCGCCCCCCTCTTCGTCCAGACGCTGGACCTGCCCGCCAACCTCGACGTGGCCCGTATAGATGCCATCCACGAGGGCCAGGAGTTGCGCGTACGCATCCCCTTCCTGAGCCCTAACGACCAGCAGCGCGAAATCGACATCAAGCGTAACGAGTAGAGCCAACTGTTAACGAGAACCGGCGGCCATCCAATTGGCCGCCGGCTCCGCAGCCGCTCCTTGCCACCGCTTTTTATAACGCCGGGACTGACCGGCACCGCAGTCCACTGATATCGCCGGGACCGACCGGCCACTTTCCGAGTCTTCTGGGTTTCACTCTTGAGCCACCGCCCGCAGCGGTGGTTTTGTTTTTTCGGGCCTACCCGAAGAGTGGAATTATCAGCACGAAGCTCATGACCACGGCTACGTAAAACCAGCCCATCATCTGGCCCCGGTAGCGGCGCGGCAGGCGGTTGCTGAGCACCAGCATGGCCGCAATAACCAGCGTGAGGTGCGCCACAAAAAACACCATCGTCTTCACCCAGTTGCTCACAATCGTGTTTTCGGGCTGGTTCTGATTCGCTTCGCCCAGCCCCGAGGTAAGGTATTGCAGGCCATAGAAGGCCACGGTTTCGAAGGCGATGAATAGCCCCAGTCCCGCCAGCAGCGCTGGCCCGGACGATTTTTCGGAGACGTCGGCCATGGCGTTACGGGCGGGGACGGCCCTGCACTTCCGCGCTGCGGGCTTTGATGTACAGCTCCTCAACCTTGGTGCGCGCCCAGGGCGTGCGGCGCAAAAATGTAAGACTGGATTTGATGCTGGGGTTGTCGGCGAAGCAGTTCATGCGCAGGCGCTCATCGAGCTCGGGCCAGCCGTAGGCGGCCACGAGGTACTCCAGAATCTGCGCCAGCTTCACGCCGTGCAACTCGCTGATGAGGTGGCCGGTTTCGTCGCGGGCATCGGCGGCGCGCAGGAAAGACATAGGCGAATTTAGTAAGCTGAAAGCGCAAAGTTCGTGAAAAGCCGGGGCTTGGCGCACGATGGTGCCCGGCGCAGCGTTATTTTTGGAGCCGTCGCCTATGCCTCCATTGTCCAGCACTGCTTCTGTTGCCCAGCCCGTCCGGCCCGCCGCGCCCCGGCGGCCGTGGCGGCGCGGCCTGCTGGCGGCAACCCTACTGGCCCTGCTGCTAGGCGGCACCTACTACCTGCGCCATCAGGTGCAGCTGAACCGGTATGCCCGCCGGGCCTGGGCCACGTTCACTAAAAACGGCCTCACCGGCCGCGAAAAAACCCCGCTGCTGGCCGGCTATTCCGTGCATGGCATCGACGTGTCATCGTATCAGGGCCGCATCGACTGGCCCGAGGTGGCCCGCAACCGGGTACGGTTCGCCTTCATCAAGGCCAGCGAGGGGGCCACGCTGCGCGACCCGCGCTTCGTGCGCAACTGGCGCGAGGCCCGCGCCGCCGGCGTGCTCTGCGGGGCCTACCACTACTTCCTGCCCAACCGCGACGGCCAGGCGCAAGCCGACCTATTCGCCAAAACGGTGCCCCTCGCCCCCGGCGACCTGCCGCCGGTGCTCGACGTAGAAGCCGCCAATTTTCACGACGTGGCCGTACTGCGCCGCGAGGTGTCCCGCTGGCTGCGCCTCATCGAGGCGCACTACGGCGTGCGGCCCATCCTCTACTCCAACCACAGCTTCTACCAGCGCCACCTCGCCGGGCATTTCGACGACTATCCGCTTTGGCTGGCGCACTACGAAGTGGAGCGTCCCGCCCTGCCCCGCAGCAAGTGGATAATCTGGCAGCATTCCGACGAAGCCTACGTGCCCGGCATTCGCGGCGTGGTCGATTTCAACGTTTTTCAGGGCAATTTCGAGTCTTTACAGGCGTTGCGCATTCCCGCCACCAAGCCTAAGCCAGCCCGCTAAAGGCCCAAACAAAACCGTCCGACCCAACGGCTTCCGCAGAAGCAGCCAGGCCAGACGGCCGTAGTTCGCCATAGGCCGAGGACTTACATTTTCTCCTTGGTTTCCATTTTGGCGTCCTTCTTCATCATCTTGCCGTCCTTCTTCATCATCTTGTCGCCTTTCATCATTTTGCCGTCGTGCTTCATCATCTTGCCTTCGGTCTTTTCTTCTTTTTTCATCATCTTGCCGTCGCCCTGCTGCGCGTGAGCAGCCATGAACGTGAACGAGAGCGCGAGGGCCGAAGCCACTTTCAGGAAATTTTTCATCGTTGTGTTGGGAAAAATGGGGTTGTGAGAGATTTACGGCCGAAAGATTATCACCGAAAATAAAGGTTGGATGAAGTTGACTAAACAAGCTAAAATTCTGCACCACGGATTGTTATCCCTGCTTTTTTTGCTGGTTCTGGGGCTGGCTTCCTGCGGCAGTAGCCACAGCGTAAGCAAAGGCACAAAGGGAGCCCGGGGAAGCGTTCAATCGGGCCTGGGTTCCTATTACGCCGACAAGTTCAATGGCCGGCCCACCGCCAGCGGCAGCACTTACCGCCCCGGCCAGATGACGGCCGCCCACAACACGCTGCCCTTCGGCACCCTCATCCGCGTGACCAACACCCGCAACGGCCGCTCCGTAGACGTGACCGTGACCGACCGCGGCCCGCACACCAAAGGCTACATCGTGGACGTGTCGCACCGCGCCGCTGTGCAGCTCGGCATCATCGAGGCTGGCGTAGTACCGGTGCAGGTCACCGTCATCCGCGAAGCCGCCGATAACCGCTAACCCTCGTCTTTATTTTCTATCGCTCACCCCCGCCTGCCCACCGCCATGAACATCCGCAAAAAAGTAACCTGGACGCTCCCACCCGGCACCAACCGCTATGCCGCCCTCGACCTGTGGGTGCCCGCCGCCGAGGACGAAGACTGGTCCGACGATGAAATCCAATACGTCATCACCGAAGTAGTGGAAGCCGAAACCGACGCCGCCGGCCTCGAAGTGCTGGCCTGGTATAGCAAAACCATGTAATTCGACTACGCTACAGTCCGGCCATGCCGGGCGTGCCCCGCCGCCCTCCCCTAGCTGTCGCCCGCAGCCAGTTAGGAGGGCGGCTTTTTTGTGCGCGTTGCCCGGCTGTAGGCCGCTTAAGCGGCATTCAGGACAAACGCCTGAGATGAATTATAAAATGGGGTGCTTTTTATAAATAAAACTTTAATAATATTTTTTATTTATAAATCATTTTTCATTTAGTTTATTAAGCAAGATTTAATTGTACTTTTGAATCAGACGGGAATAGGAAATTCGGCTTTATCTCGCCTGCCATCAGCCCCTTAACTCATCCTTATTATGAATATCAATTATTTACTCCTGAAAACCATTAGCTTAATCATTGCCACCGCACTGAGTATCGCGACCATTCAGGCGGCTCCCATCGGCAAGGGCCAGATGCTAGGCCAGTGGTCCGGTGCCTTGCCCGTACCGGGCGGTAGCCGCCAGATATCCATCAGCGTAAGTGCGCAGGCCGATGGCACCCCCACGGCGGTGCTCCACCTAGATGCAGGCCGGCTCCATAGCAGCCCCATGCGCGTGGTGAACACCACCGACAGCGTGGTTTTTTTTGCCGATAAGCTGGGCTGCCGCTTTGCGGGCCAGCCCGTAGCCGATGGGCAGCGGCTACGCGGGCAGTGGCAGCAGCCCGGCTTCCGCGCCATGCTGGTGCTAGACCGCGTGGCCACCAACCAAGCCGCCGCAACCAGCGAAGCACCGGCTTACAAAACCGAAGAAGTACATGTGAGCAGCCCGAGTAGCCCGAGCCCCGAAATCGGCCTCGGCGGCACGTTGCGCCTGCCCGCTGGCACCGGACCATTCCCCGCCGTGGTGCTTATCGCGGATATAAGCAACTCAGAACCAGGCGCGGATGGATATAGCCTGCTGAATGCGCTGGCCGACCACCTCGCCCGGCAGGGCATAGCCGTGCTGCGCCTCGATGACCGAGGTACCGGCCGCTCGGTGGGTGTGGCCGCCGCCAAAGCGGGTACCGAACTGGTGGCCGATGCGCAATCAGCCATGGCTTACCTGCGGGCCAAGCCGGGCATCGACCCGTTGCGGGTGGGCCTGCTGGGCCACGGCGAAGGGGCCAACGTGGCCTTATTGGCCGGGGCGCAGGCTCCCGCGCCGGCTTTTTTGGTGGCATTGGGCGCGGCCGGCGTGAACGGGCAGGAGCTGCTGGCCCGGCAAACCGCACTGGTGAACCAGCCCGGCGAGCCCGATACGGCCCAGATTGCGTGGGCCGCCCAAACCGCCCAAGCGATGACCCTGGCCCGGCGCGAAGCCAAAAAACAGCTGGCCGCCGGGGCCAACCCTGCCCAAACCCAGGTGCGCATTGCTCAGGAGCAGCTGCGCCTGACCATCGAAGCCCGCAAGCGCAACGATGCGCTGTATAAACGCCAGTACGCGCTACTCGAAATTATCCGCCAGACGAGTGACAATTCCCAAGCGCAGGCCATTGTAGCCAATATGCTGAAGCAGATTTACCCGGCGCTGACTTCGGCAACGGCGCAGGCCCGGGCGGGCCAACTTACCAGCCCGTGGTATCGCTCCTTTCTCACCTTCAATCCGCAGGCGGAGCTGGCCAAAGTGGCCTGTCCCACCCTGCTCCTGCACGGCACTGCTGATACCCAAGTGCAGTTGGCCGCCAATCTGCCAATACTGGAAAAAGGCCTCAAAGCCAACAAGCGGGTAAACACGCAGAAGCTCGATGGCCTGAACCATGAGTTTCAGGCCCCCATCAGTGAGCAGGCGCTGGCCGCCGGCACGACGGTGCGCCCCACGGCGGCTACCGATGCCCTTGAAACCGTGGGCGAATGGGTGATGCAGCAGGTGAAATAGGGAGTAGCGGGTGCTATTGCTGAACAGCAGGCCGTGAGCGCAGGGCTTCGCGCAGCCAGCATCCGGCCAAAGCTGCCAACCCACCTACCAGACCGGCTACGATACCGGCCACCAGCACCAGCGCCACCGAAGAGCCACCCAAGGGCAACAGTTGGGCCACGCGGTGCGCCAGCAAACCGTCATTCTGATAAGCCAGCCAGGCGGCGGGGAGTATCCAGCTCAAACCGCCGCCGCTGAAGCCGGCCCAAAAGGCCACCCGACCGGTTGGCGCAATAGCCAGCCCCACTACAAACGCCACCGCAGCCAGGCTCCACCACGGCAGGTCCAATTGCACGGCCGAAGCCAGCACGAGAATGAGAATCGGTAAAAGCCAGGGGTTGCGCCAGTTCATGCGGGCAAAGTAACGCGGTAGCGATGGAAGAACGTCATTAAAAGGACCGTCATGCTGAGCGTAGTCGAAGCATCTCTATCGCGCAACTAATCCATTCGATTGGTTTACTACCACACGCGAGGTGCTTCGGCTGCGCTCAGCATGACGTTTTAGCAATCCTTAAATTTTTTGTCACGCCGCTGCCAGTACCTCGGGGTCGTTATTAGCCGGCGAGTTTACGCGTTTGCTGATGACGTATTCCTGCATCGCGGCGGCACCGTAGGGCAACAGGAACTGCTGGTGCGCCGCCAGGCCCAGACCGTCATCGAGCCAGGCTTGCTCGGCGGCGCGGGTGGGCAGGATGACGGGCATTCGGTTATGGATATTGGCCATCAGCGCGTTGGGCTCGGTGGTGATGATAGTGAAGGTGGGGTGCAGCTCGCCGGTGGCACGGTCCAGCCACTCGTCCCAGAGGCCGGCAAAGGCGAAGGGCTGCTCATCGCGCAACAGAATGCGGTGCGGCACCTTGCCAGCGGGTGTGGCCTGCCACTCGAAGAAACTATCGGCCAGCACCAAACAGCGCCGCCGTCCCAGCAGTTGGCGGAACGAGGGCTTTTCGGCCAGCGTCTCAGCGCGGGCGTTGATGGG
This sequence comes from Hymenobacter sp. UYAg731, assembly GCF_054061335.1. Taxonomy (NCBI): domain Bacteria; kingdom Pseudomonadati; phylum Bacteroidota; class Cytophagia; order Cytophagales; family Hymenobacteraceae; genus Hymenobacter; species Hymenobacter sp. UYAg731. The sequence goes on from NZ_JBSSEC010000002.1 coordinate 421,368, forward strand.
CTTGGGGCCGGCGGCGGGGTCCTTGCTCCAACTGGGCACCAGGCCCCAACTCAGCAGTTGAATCTGGCCGGGCGCGGCGTTGGTGATGATGGGCAGTCGTTGTGAAGGCGCGGCGTTGTAGGTAGTGGGCGCGGGCTCGTTGAACTTGGCGTTGAAGCGCTGTTCAATGGCAGGCGCAGGGGCGATGAAAGTGTAGCGACCACACATGTCAGGAGGCAGGAATAATGTAAAGGACACCAAAAAACGTCATGCTGAGCGCAGCCGAAGCATCTCTACCGCAATAGCAATCCAATCAGATTACGTTGGTTGCGCGGTAGAGATGCTTCGGCTCCGCTCAGCATGACGTTCCAAGTCACGCCATCAAATGCTACTTGTACAGCAACTCGTAGTATTCCTTGGCCATGCGGCCGCTTTCGAACTCCGGCTCCACGTCCTTCATGGCGGTTTTCACCACTTTGAGGAAGTTCTTGGGCTGGTCGTAGTAGAGCGGCAGCACGGTATTTTCCAGCACGTCGAGCAGGGCGGTGGCTTCGGCATCGTCCTTCACGTTGTCGGGCAAGGTCACGTCCACAATCGGAATAAGGAAGCCATTTTCGCCGTCGCGGCAAAATTCCGGAATCCAGCCGTCGGCGATGCTCAGGTTCACGCTGGCGTTCATGGCGGCGGTCATGCCGCTGGTGCCGCTGGCCTCACGGGGGAAGCGGGGCGTGTTCAGCCAGATGTCGGAGCCCTTCTTGAGAGCGGCCGACAGGCCCAGCTCGTAGCCGGTGAGGACGGCGCAGTTCTTTAGATTAGCCGTGCGCTTGATGATTTCATTGAACAAAGCCACCGCGCCGAAATCCTTCGGGTACGGCTTGCCGGCCCAGATTACCTGAATCGGGTGTTTGGCATTATTGGCCAATTCCACGAAGCGCTCGAAGTGACGCAGAATCAAATCGGCGCGCTTGTAGGCGGCGAAGCGGCGCGCCCACACGATGGTGATGACGTTGGGGTCGAAGACGTTGCCGGTCTGGTCGGCCACGATTTTGAACAGGTCCTTTTTCAGCTCCTGCTTGCGGGCCAGCAGGGCGGCATCGTCCTTGCCTTTGAGGGCGGCGGCCAGCTGTGGGTCGCGCCAGTAGGTGCCGTTCTGGCTGTTGGTGATGGGGATGATGGGGCAGATGCCCTCGTAGTGGCCCCACATTTCGTTGGCCACCGTGCCGTGTACCTTGCTCACGGCGTTGGCCTTACGCGAGAAACGCAGCGCGGTGAGGGTGTAGTTGAGCGCGTCGCCGTTGCCGATTTGGGCCACGCGGCGCACTTCCTCCTCGGGCACGCTACCGAAGAGGGTCATGTCGGTGAGCAGCTTCATGGGGCGCTCCTCGTTGCCGGCCAGCTCAGGGGTGTGGGTGGTGAAAACCAGGCGCTTCTGCACCTCGGCTAGGTCGCGGCCGTGCTTTTCGTAGAGGTAAAAGGCCAGCGGCAGGCCGTGGCCTTCGTTGAGGTGGTACACGTCGGTCTGGCGGCCAAGCACGTCGAGCAGCCGTCCGCCGCCCACGCCCAGCAGGATGCTCTGGGCCACGCGGGCGGCCGAGTCCGGGTCATAGAGGTGGTGCGAGATGGTGCGCGACAGGAAGTCATTCTCGGCAATGTCCGTGGTGAGAAAGAACATCGGCACGGTGCCGAATACTTCCGGGGCCAGATACAGGGCCTTCACCTGCACATCGGCCCCGTGGATGGTGATGGGGAAAATGATGCCCGTGTCCTGCAAAAACGAGTAGTGCTTGTGGCGGAACTCGGCGCGCATGCTCTGCTCAGCGTCGCGGTCCTGGTCGTAGTAGCCGAAGCTCCACAGGATGCTGATGCCAATCAGGTTCTGCTTCAGCTCGAAGCCCGAGCGCATGTGCGAGCCGGCCAGGAAGCCGAGGCCGCCCGAGTAGGTTTTCAGGGCCTGGTCGACGGCAAACTCCATCGAGAAGTACGCGGCGGCGGTTTTGTATTTCGCGGCCGGCGTGTAGGGTTTAAAGGTGAAGGCCATTCAGTGAAGGATGAGGCGCGGACCGGGGCGCACGCCAAAATGGAGATTTCGGATTGAGAAAAAGAAGCGCCGCCTAAAGCGCGGCTCCCGTTGAAGGTGCAAGGTCCGAAGCATTCCGGAAAAATCGCAACCGCTTGATATTGAGGCACGATTTACGCAAACGTTAGCATTTGACCCAACCTCAACAGTGTCAAGGCAATATCAGCCAGCGGGTTACTACTAAACTTTCTTCGTGGCCCGCACCGCAGTGCATCCGGCTTTTAGCTCATCGGCACCGTTTGCGCCTCATTTGCAAAGCATTCCGCTCGGCCGCGAAGAAGTAAACATGAAGGAATAATTAATTTCTTCATTATATCAATACCAATTCTAGTTTTAATAAAATTAATCTATCAAAATGGCCTTTGATTGATGATATTATAAAAAAAGCCACAATCTTTTAACATACTTTATTATAACACCCTCAATTGATTGCTCTAGCTTTGGTGCTTCGTTCCCAACCGTTTAACCCATTTCACACCATGCACATGACACTTTCTGTTCGCTACCTGGTGGCACCCTTGCTGGGCGCTCTCCTGTTTGCCAGCTGTTCGAAATCGGAGCTTACCCCGGAATCCCCGGCGGCAGCCACCGTGCTGCAAAACGTCTCAGCACCGGGCTTCCCCGAAGGGTTTGAAACGGGTACCAAAGCCTCCTACACCACGGGCAGCGTCACGCTCGGCTCGGGCGCCTGGACGCTGAACGATGCCCTCATCGGCAATACCACGGCGGATGCCCACACGGGCAGCTGGTCGGCCCGGGTGCGCAACAGCGGCTCGCTGAGCATGAACTTCGACCTGACCGGCGGGGCCGGCATCGTCACGGTGGGCCACGCCAAGTACGGCACCGACGCCAGCGGCACCTGGGAACTGTGGGCCAGCGCCAACAGCGGCAGCAGCTACGCCAAAGTAGGCAGCACCATCACCACGAGCAGCACGAGCCTGAGCACGGCTTCGTTCACGGTGAACTTGGCCGGCAACGTGCGCCTGCAGGTGCGCAAAACCGACGGCACCAGCAACCGGCTGAACTTTGATAACATCACCGTGGAAAGCTACGGCACCGGAGGTGGCGGTGGAGGTGGCGGCGGCACGGGCGGCACAAAATTCCTGTTCGATGCCACGCACGCTGAGTTGGCCGGCAACGCCGACTGGGCCCTGGACGTGGACGGTGGCGTGACGCCGCGCTACCCCACGCCGGCCGCCTCGGGCATCACGGCCAGCACTCCGGAAACGTACTGGACGGCCGCCCTCTCCTCGTGGGGCGTGGCCCTGGTGAAGCTGGGCAACTCGGTGGAAAACCTGCCCTCGGGCACGGCCATCAGCTACGGCAACGCCTCGAACCCCCAGGATTTGGCCAACTACAACGTGTTTGTGGTGGATGAGCCGAACACGCTGTTTACGGCTACCGAGAAAACGGCCATTGTCAACTTCGTGAAAAACGGCGGCGGCTTGTTCATGATTTCGGACCACACCGTGTCGGACCGCAACAACGACGGCTACGACTCGCCCGCCATCTGGAACGATTTGATGACCAATAACTCGGTGCAGGCCAACCCCTTCGGCTACAGCATTGCGCTGACCAATATTTCGGAAACCACCAGCAACGTGCTGTCCAGCAGCACCAATACCATCCTGAACGGTTCGCAGGGGGCGGTGACGCAGCTGAAATTCTCGAATGGCGCAACGATGACCAAAACCTCGGGCTCGGCCGCCACGCCGCTGATTTGGCAGAGCAGCGCCGCCCAGGGCAACACCAACATCATGTGCCTGAGCAGCACCTACGGCACGGGCCGCGTGGTATGCATCACCGATTCGTCGCCGGCCGACGACGGCACCGGCAGCCCCGGCAACACGGTGTACCCCGGCTGGACCGAAATTGCCAGCCACGCCAAGCTGCACCTGAACGCCTCGCTCTGGCTCGCCAAGCAGCAATAGCCGTTTAGCTAAAGCGAATGTTGAAAGCCCGCTCCCAGGTTTGGGGGCGGGCTTTTTTGTGGGCTTGAGGTGAGCAAAAAATATATTCCGAAAGTGGAAACGGTTGCGCATCAGGTGCCTTGCAGGAAAGCCGTACTTTTGGCCTTGCCGTTATTCCTACGCCCTTTTTGCCATGAAATTCCCACAATTTTTACTGATTGCCGCCGGGCTGCTGATGCCGCTGCTGGCACCGGCCGCAACTGCCGTTTCTGCGCCCGCCGCCGCGTCTGTTGCTACTCCCGAATCCGCCCCCGGCGTGCGTATTGACCCGACTTATTGGTGGGTGGGCATGAAAAACCCCAAGCTACAATTGCTGGTGAATGCGCCCGGCATCGCGGGCAGCACGGCCACGCTGGCCGCCTACCCTGGCGTGACAATGGACGGCCAGCAGAAGCTGGAGAGCCCAAACTACCTAGTCATCAACCTCACCGTTGGCCCCGACGCCAAGCCGGGCCAATTGAAACTGAGTTTCAAAGGCGGCAAAAGCCTGACGTACAGCTACGAGCTGCGCGCCCGCAACACCGACCCGCGGCGCACGCAGGGCCTCACCCAGGCCGACTTTATTTACATGCTGATGCCGGACCGCTTCTCGAACGGCGACCCGAAGAACGACGTGGTGAAAGGCACCCGCGTGAATCACATTGCCCGCGACTCGATGTACGCCCGCCACGGCGGCGACCTGAAGGGCATTCAGAACCACTTCGACTATTTTAAGAAGCTGGGTGCCACGGCCATCTGGCCCACGCCGGTCATTGAAAACGACATGCCCAAGGCCAGCTACCACGGCTACGCCGTTACGGACTGCTACAAAATCGACCCGCGCTACGGCACCAATGCCGAGTACCAGCAGTTCGTGAAAGCCGCCCACGCCGACGGCCTGAAAGTGGTGCAGGACATCGTGCTCAACCACTGGGGCAGCTACCACCACCTGTTCCTGGACAAGCCGGCGGCCGACTGGTTCCACGCCTTCCCCACTTTCACGCGCAGCAACTACAACGCCTATGCCTTGAACGACCCCTACGGCTCGACGCGCGACTACAAGTTGTTCAACGACGGCTGGTTTGATACCACCATGCCCGACGTGAACCAGGGCAACCCGCTGGTAGCTAATTATTTGATTCAGAACTTTCTGTGGTGGGTGGAAAGCACCGGCCTCGACGGCTACCGCATCGATACCTACCCTTATTCGGAGCCGCAGTTCCTCATGGCCTGGGGCAAAGCCGTTGCCGAGGAATACCCCAAGCTGGCGCTGTTTGGCGAGGCGATGGAGGCCACCGAAGCCCAGCAGGCCTTTTTCGCGCAGAACATTCTGCCGCCCGTGAACGGCTTCAAATCGAACCTGCCGTCCGTCATCGATTTTCAAACCTGCTCCGCCATCCGCGACGTCCTCAAAACCGAAAATGGCGACCTGAGCCAGCTCTACCATGCCTTGGAGGCCGACTGGCTGTACGTGGATGCCACGCGCAACGTAACCTGCCTGGATAACCACGACATGAGCCGCGTTTACTCGGTGATTGGCGAAGATTTCAATAAATTCAAAACCGGCATTGCCTGGCTGCTCACCTTGCGCGGCACGCCGCAGCTCTACTACGGCACCGAAGTGCTGATGAAAAACCTCTCGAACCCCGACGGCAAGGTGCGCGAGGACTTCCCCGGCGGGTTTGCGGGGGATAAGACGAACTACTTCGCGGCGCGGCCGGGCCAGGCCGGCGAGGCCTTCGACTACGTGAGCAAGCTGGCTTTGTATCGCAAGGCGCACCCGGTTTTGAGCTCTGGCAAGCTGATGCAGTTTATCCCACAGGATGGCGTGTACACCTATTTCCGCTACTCGGATAGCGAGTCTGTGATGATTATCGCCAACAACACGAAGGATGAGAAGAAGGTAGACGGCACCCGCTTCGCCGAGCGCACCGGTGGCTTCTCATCGGGCGTGGAAGTGGTGAGCGGCGCTACCATCAGCGACCTGAAAAAGCTGACCGTACCTGCTCACACCGCTTGGGTGGTGGAACTGCGAAAATAATCCAACGGTTCGTTTAAACCGTTTCGCTAGCCGGCCCCGCAGATTTGCCCTATCGCCCCTAAATCTCCGTCCTTATGACTGACCTCACCGACCAAGTTGCCATCGTCACCGGCGCGAGCCGGGGCATCGGCAAAGCCATTGCGTTGCTGCTGGCCCTGCAAGGTGCCAAAGTAGTAGCCGTGGCCCGCAGCGAAGACGAACTCCTGGAGCTCGGCCAGAAAACCCAGGGCCTGTGCATCGTGGCCGACGTTTCGGACGAGAAGGATGCCCAGCACATCATCGAAGAGACGCTGCGCCGCTACGGCCGCCTCGACATTCTGGTGTGCAACGCCGGCGTGGGCTCGTTCAACGAGCTGGAACAGTTCGACGCCACCGAGTGGGACCGGATTTTCGACACCAATGTGAAGGGTACTTTTCTAATTTGCAAGGCCGCCGTGCCGCACTTCAAAGCCCAGAAAAAAGGTCACATCGTGGGCATTACCTCCGATGTGGCCAAGCGCACCTTTGCCCACGGCACGGCCTACGGGGCCAGCAAGTTTGCCCAGGATGCCGTGCTGGCCAGCCTGCGCAAGGAAGTGCGGCCGCACGGCATAAAGGTGAGCACCATTTATCCGGGGCTGGTCGATACCTATTTCAACGACACCACGCCCGGCAGTGCAGAGGCCGAAAAAACCCACCTTCGCCCCGCCGATGTGGCCCAGGCCGTGCGCTACGTGCTGGAAGCGCCCACGCATGTGGTCGTGGATGAATTGATGCTGCATCCCATGACCCAGGAGTGGTAATTTGATAGTGGTTAATGGTTAGTGATTAACGGTTAATGCTGCTCATACACCTCTGCCGGCTTACCAACCATTAACCACTAACCATTAATCACTAAGCGAAGCCTTATCTTGCCGCATCATGAAAAAACTGTTGCTGGCCGGCGGCCTCCTCTCTTTGGCTGCTTTCTCGTTGCCCAACCCGCCCGTGGACAAAAAACACCCCAACGCCACCGACCCGAACACCACCGCTGAGGTACCGAAGGACAATAAGCTCGTCATCTACCAACTGATGACGCGCCTGTTCGGCAACAAGGTGGCGCTGAACAAGCCCTACGGCACCATCAGCGAGAACGGCTGCGGCAAATTCAACGACATTACCGACAAGGCCCTCGACGAAATCAAGGCGCTGGGCGTGAGCCACGTCTGGTACACCGGCGTGATTGAGCACGCCACCATGACGGACTACACCTCCGCCAGCATCCCGGCCGACGATGCCGATGTGGTGAAAGGCCGCGCCGGCTCGCCCTACGCCATCAAGGACTACTACGACGTGGCTCCCGACCTGGCCGTGACTGTGAAAAACCGCATGTCGGAGTACGAGGCCCTTATCAAGCGCACCCACGACCACGGCCTGAAAGTGCTGATGGACTTCATCCCGAACCACGTAGCGCGGTCCTACAAGTCGGACGCCAAGCCGCTGACTGTAATTGACCTGGGCGCAACGGATGACAAAACCAAGGCTTTCGTGCCCGACAATAACTTCTACTACCTGCCCGGCAAGGCCTTCGTGGTGCCTGCCAACTACAACCCGCTTGGCCCACTGAAAGGCCCGCGTGAGGACGGCAAGTACTTTGAAGTACCCGCCAAGGCCACCGGAAACGACGTGTTCACGGACGCGCCGAGCGTGAACGACTGGTTCGAAACCGTGAAGCTGAACTATGGCGTGGACTACGTCGACGGTCGCAAAACGCATTTCGAGCCCGTGCCCGATACCTGGAAGAAGATGCGCGACATCCTCGTGTTCTGGGCCGGCAAGAACGTGGACGGCTTCCGCTGCGACATGGTGGAAATGGTGCCCGTCGAGTTTTGGGCTTGGGTAATTCCCGAATTGAAAAAGGTGAAGCCCGACCTCGTGTTCATCGGCGAAGCCTACAACCCGAAAGAATACCGGACCTACCTGGAGAAGGGCCATTTCGACTTCCTCTACGACAAAGTGGGCCTGTACGACGACCTGCGCAAGCTGATGCGTCAGGAAGGCACCACCGAGGACATCACCAAAGTGTGGAAAGAGGAAAGCAACGGCTTCTCGTCGCACATGCTGCGGTTTTTGGAAAACCACGACGAGCAGCGCATTGCCTCGCCGGACTTTGCCACCGACCCGCGCCGCGCCATTCCGGCCATGGCCGTGACGGCCACCCTGGCCAGCGGCCCGGTGATGCTCTATTTCGGGCAGGAAGTGGGCGAGCCCGCCCGGGGCTCCGAAGGCTTCAGCAGCGAAGACGGCCGCACCAGCATCTTCGACTACTGGGGCGTGCCCGAACACCAGAAATGGCTGAACCAAGGCAAGTTCGACGGTGGCAAGCTCAGCCCCGAGCAGAAAAGCCTGCGCGAGTTTTACAGCCGCCTGCTGAATACTACGAGCAAGAGCGAGGCCATCCGCAAAGGCCGTTTCTACGAGCTGCAGGACGCCAACAACCTGGGCAAGGAGTACAACCAGCGCCACCTCTACACCTACCTACGCTACACCGACAAGCAGCAGCTGCTCATCGTGGTCAATTTCAGCGCCGATAAGACCTACAAGCCAACGCTCACCATCCCCGCCGAAGCCATGACCGCCATGGGCCTGAGCACCAAGAAATTCTACACCTACACCGACCTCCTCGCCGACGGCGAGCCGCGCAACGCCCTCAACGTGACGCTGGCCCCGCTCTCGGCCCATATTTTCGAGATAAAGTCCCGGTAATATGGGCCGATTCTGCCGGTAAGCTATTAAATTCAACAATCGCACTGCGTTCATTTTCAGGGCGCAACTCCCACTTCTCTTCTCCCCTTCCACATGGCTGCTCCCACCGCCGTCGCCACGTCATCCAGTACCCGCGAAAAACCCCGGCTTAGCTTCTGGCAAATCTGGAACATGAGCTTCGGTTTCCTCGGCATTCAGTTCGGCTTTGCGCTGCAAAACAGCAACATGAGCCGGATTTTTGAAACCATGGGGGCCAAGACCGACGAAATTGCCTTCCTCTGGCTGGCCGCGCCCATCACGGGCCTGCTGGTGCAGCCCGTCATCGGCTACCTTTCGGACCGCACCTGGAGCCCGCGCTGGGGCCGCCGCCGGCCCTTCTTCTTCGTGGGCGCGCTGCTGGCCTCCTTGGCCCTAATCGTGATGCCCAACGTGACGGCCCTCTGGATGGCCGCCGGCATGCTCTGGATTCTGGATTCGAGCATCAATATTTCCATGGAGCCCTTCCGGGCGCTGGTCGGCGATTTACTGCCCTCGCAGCAACGCACCACCGGTTTCGGGGCCCAGACGTTTTTTATCGGCGTGGGGGCCATCGTGGGCTCGTCGCTGCCCTGGATGTTCGCCAACTGGTTCGGCGTTTCCAACACGCCCGAGCCCGGCCACATCTCGCTTTCGCTGAAATACGCCTTCTACGTGGGCGGCCTGGTGTTCTTCCTGGCCGTGCTCTGGACCATCATCCGCACCAAGGAATACCCGCCTGAGAACCTGGCCGAGTTCGAGGCCGAAAAGGCCCGCACTGCCGGTTTTGCCAACGGCCTGAAGGAGTCGTTTGAGGGCATTTTCCACATGCCCAAAACCATGCGCCAGCTGGCCGTGGTGCAGTTCTTTTCGTGGTTTGCGCTGTTTTCGATGTGGATTTACACTACGCAGGCCGTCACCAGCCACATTTTTCATACTACCGATACCGCTTCGGCCCTTTATAATAAGGGCGGCGACTGGGTGGGCGTGTGCTTCTCGGTGTATAACGGTCTGTCGGCGGTGGTAGCGCTGCTGCTGCCGGTGGTGGCCCGCGCCACTAGCCGCCGCTTCACCCATATGCTGGCCCTGGTGTCGGGCGGCGTGGGCCTGATTTCGATTTACTTCATTCAGGATTACCACTACATTCTGGTTTCGATGGTGGGCGTGGGCATTGCCTGGGCCAGCATCCTGAGCGTGCCCTACGCCATGCTGGCCGGCGCGCTGCCGTCCAACAAAATGGGCTACTACATGGGCGTATTCAACTTCTTCATCGTGATTCCGCAGGGCGTGGCCGGCCTGATTCTAGGGCCGCTGACGAAGCACTTTTTCCACGACCAGCCCATCTTCACACTGGTGCTCGGTGGGGCTTCCATGATAATCGCGGGCTTCCTCACTCTGCGCGTGCACGACGCCGACGACATCCGCCTGCCCGCCGAGCCGGAGCCCGCCGAGTCCCTAGGCTACGATGCCCTGGCACCCGCCAATCCGCAGGTGTAGCCTTTGTTTTTGAACACAAAGAGGCCCGTTTCCTTAACAGAAACGGGCCTCTTTCATTAGATTACACCCTAACTAGTCAGTTTTTGATAATCATCTCCGCCACTTCGCGGCCGGTGGCCAGGGCCGCGTTCAAGGAGGGGTAAGCGGTCCAGTCGCCGCAGCGGTAGAGAGTTTCGGCCAGTTTCAGGGGCTGTTCTACGGGCTGGCCGGGCAGGTAAACGGGCAGCGCCGCCGGGATGCGGTAGCTGCGCAAGTGCTCCCACTGCCGGGCGGCCGGGCCAAACCAGACGGCCAGTTCCTCGCGCAGGCGGGCGGTCAGTTCTTCTTCGCCGAGGCTGCGCTCGCCGTGGGTGCTCACCGATATCAGGGAGCGGCCGGCGGGAGCGTAAGTGCCGCTTACATCGGCCGGGAAGGCCACGTTGTGGGCCAGCGCGTTGGGGCCGGCATTCAGGCGCAGCAGCTTGTCGTCGCGGCCCGGCGAGTGGCCGCCGGGCGTGGCGAAGTACGTGCAGGTAGTGAGGCGAGCGGCCGTGGAGGAGCTTGCCTGTTGGGCGGTCAAACTGTCGTCGGGGTTGCCGCTGCGGCCGGCTAGCAGGCGCAGGGTGCTCAGGCCGTCGGTGGCCAGCACCACGGCCGCGCCATTCAGGACCTGGCCGGTGGTGAGGCGCACCTGGGTACCATCGACCACCCCGGCCACGGGAGAATTGAGGCGCACCGTGCCGGCGGGCAGGCGGGCCGCCAGCTGCTCGGGCAGCTGCTGCATACCCAGGGCGGGCACGGCCGCCTCGCCGGTCACGAACTGCTGGAACACGAACTCGAAGAAATTGCTGGCCGTGGTCAGCTCCCTGTCCAGGAAAACCCCGCCGAAAAATGGCTTGAAGAACGAGTTTATCATCTGCTCGCTCCAGCCGTAACGTTGCAGGAAGCTGAGCGTGTCGGTGGCCGGGCGGGCCAGTAATTCCTCGGGCGTATGCTTCAGCACATGCCGCACCAGGCTGAGGATGCGCAGCTTATCGGGCAGCGAGCCAATGGGCGAGCTGAGGGCTGAAAACGCGGCCAACGGGGCCTGCAAGGGGTTTTGAAGGGTGGTTTCCCGCCCATCGGCCAGCCGAATGACGGCCCCGGAGCGGAAGCTTTTCAGGTGGAGCGCACCGTAGTCGAAGATGCGCCGGGCCTCGGGGTAGTTGGTGAGCAGTACCTGAAAGCCCCGGTCGAGCCGGAAGCCTTCGGGGGTGACATCGGTCCGCACGCGGCCGCCCACGGCGTCGGCCGCTTCGAGCACGAGCACGGCGTGACCGGCGCGGTGCAGCCAGGTGGCACAGGCCAGCCCGGCCATGCCCGCCCCGATGATGATAACGGGTTTGGAATCAGAGGAAATCATACGTGGAAAGTAGTCCTATACGGATTTCGGCAACACCCGGCGGAAGACGCGGGAACACCCGGCTTACCGGCAGTTTGCCCAGCTCCGTTATTAATTGTCTTTGTGAAACTGTTCGGTTATTTCCTTGACGATAATTCCAAATTTGCGGATAATACTGCGGATGATAAGCGTTTTACCATCGGGCATGAGGTACATGCACTGGGTCATATTAACGTGCTGGACCAACCCTTTGTCGGCTATTTTTAACCGAAAGCTCCAGGTGAAATAATTGCCGTATAATGCGCCGTGGGCCGTGCCGACGACATCACTGCCGGTCGCATCTACGTGATGGGCGTCGATGATTTTTAGGTCGAAGGTGCGGTGGGTGGGCTTGCTATCTTCGGAATGGAGGTCCTGCTCCATGTGGAGGATGCCGTTGGCGAATACGCCGGCTGTTTGGGTGGTAATGCGTTCGGAAGGCTTGCCACTGCGGGATTCTATGACGCCGGTGGAATGCGTATGGCCGCCGAAAAACATTACCGGGTCAATAATCGGGGTGGTGCTGCTGAAGCTTTCGGGCTTTAGCGAAGAGCAGCTGGCTAAAACAAAAAGGGGTAAAAGGGCGGCGAGGACGTTATTTTTCATGCTATCGAGTGAACAGTAATGGGGCGTGGGCCGGGGGACGTGGTCCGCTCACGCTGAAGCCCCATACGGAAACGGTTGAAGCACGCCTTAAAATAGCTTGGGCATCTTGTGCTCCTTCCACTTCTTGCGGGTTTTCATCGTCCAGAATTCGGCCACGCCGTTGCGTTGCATACTGATTTGCCAGGCCGCCATGGGTTGGCCCAATTTATAGCCGGTGGCCTGGTCCTGCGGAAACTTCTGCTTGATGAGGGCATAGTCAGCCGCCGCAATATCTTTCCCGACTTCGCCGTGGCAGCGCAGGCACAGCTGATTGTTGAGCACAATGGGCCGCTGGTAAAAGAAAACTTCCTGCGACAGCCGCCTGATGGTCCGCGTCGTGTCGGGCATCATTTCCTCGGCCAGCAGCGGGGCTTGGCGGGCGGGGTTGCGCGGCCGCTCGCTCACGCGGTGGGCCGTGGCTTTGAGCACGCCCGCCAGGGAATCGACGGCGTGGTAGGTTTCGGGCTGGCAAAAAGCCATGGCGCGGGCCACGCCACCGGCGGTCAGCTCACGGGCCAGCGTGCGCCGCAGCAGCGAGTCAGCAGTGGCGGTCAGGGAGTCGCCGGCCCAGCGGGTGGCATGCAGCAGGTCAATGGGCATGATGCGCTTCACCTCCCAGTTTTCGGCTTCAATGCCAATGCGCTTGCTGTCCTTGAGGTGCTCCACCTGGTCGGGGCGGCAGGCGGTGAAGGCCAGAGCCAACGCTGGCAGGGCCATTTTATAGAGCAGGTTTTTCACGAACGCAGGCATGGGAATCAGATTTCAGGCAAAGGTCCGAACCGCCACCCCAACCGCCCAAACCAGGGGCCGGCTACATCAGGTAGGCTTTCAAATCTTCGTAGTTAACCGCCATTGGCACGCTTCGTTTAGCCCGCCCCTGCAAAGCCTGTACCACGGCCGGCAGCGCAATGGCCCGACCCAGGATGGGCTCCACCACATCGGGAAACTTCACGGGGTGGGCCGTGGCCAGAATGAGGCCGCCCGCACCTGCGTGCCGGGCCTGATAGCGCCGCAGTGCCGTGTAGGCCACCGCGCCGTGCGGGTCGAGCAGGTACCCGTCCCGCTCCCATACCTGCCGGATGGCGGCCACCGTATCGGCGTCGCTCACGGTGTCGGCACTAAGGGCGGCGCGCAGCTTGGTCAGGTCGTTATCAAACAGCTCCAGGATGCGGACGAAGTTGCTGGGGTTGCCCACGTCCATGGCGTTGGAGAAGGTGGGCACGGCCGGCCGGGGCTCGTAGGTGCCCGTGCGCAGGTAGGCGGGCACCGGCTCGTTGGCATTGCAGGCTGCGATGAAGTGCCCCAGCCCCAGCCCCGAGGCCTGGGCCAGCAGCCCCGCGCACAGGTTGCCGAAGTTGCCGCTCGGCACCGACACCACTGGCGCGGCGGCCCCCGCCGGCCACTGCTGCATGGCGAAGCAGTAGTACAACTGCTGCGGCAGCCACCGCGCCACATTGATGGAGTTGGCCGAAGTCAGGAAGCGCTTCTGCGCCAGCTCGTGGTCCAGAAACGCCTGTTTCACCAGCGCCTGGCAGTCATCGAACGTACCGCTCACTTCCAGTGCCGTGATGTTCTGGCCCAGGGTGGTGAGCTGCTGTTCCTGCACCGGGCTCACCTTGCCCTTTGGGTACAGTATCACCACTTCCACGCCCGGCACGCCCAGGAAGCCGCTGGCCACGGCCCCGCCGGTATCGCCGGACGTAGCCACCAGAACCGTCACGGGCGGCGTGTCGCCGCGCAGGGCGAAGTGGCCCAGGCAGCGGCTCATAAACCGCGCCCCCACGTCCTTAAACGCCAGCGTCGGCCCATGAAACAGCTCCAGTGCCGATACACCTTCCGCCACCGGCACCAGTGGGAACTCAAAATCCACGGCCTCAGCGCAGATGCGTTGTAAGTCGGCCTCCGGGATGGTGCTGCCCACGTAGGGGCGCATCACGTTGAAGGCCACGGTGGCTTTGCTCAGGCCGCGCAGCTCGCGCAAAAAGCCGGGCGAGAATTTTGGGATGGTTTCCGGGAAATACAGGCCGCCATCCGGTGCCTGCCCGGTGATGGTGGCGGTGCGGAAATCAACCAGCGGCGACTGATGGCGGAGGCTGTAGTATTTCATTTTTATAATGTCCGTTACTGGTAAAAAGCGTGTCATGCAGAGCGCAGCGAAGCATCTTTACCGCGCAACTAACCAATTTTGGTATTGAGTTAAAAATGCTTCGCTGCGCTCTGCATGACGGCATTTTCAGGTTCTCTTTAATCTTCCGAAACCACCCGCGCCCCCGTGGTCCCCACCGGTCCCACGTACACGTTGAACGCAATGTCCAGCTCCGCAAACACGCTGCCCATGGCCGCGCCTACGGCCTGCGCGGTGGCCTCCGTCCGGTTCAGCATAAAAATCGACGGCCCCGAACCTGAGATACCGCCCCCAATGGCCCCCGCTGCCAGCGCCCGCTTTCGCGCCTCGGCCAGACCGGGGATGAGCGGCAGCCGCGCCGGCTCCACGATGTAGTCATCGAGCGAGCGGCCGATTAGGTCGTAGTCGGCCATCATGAACCCGGCTACCAGCCCCGCCACGTTGGCCCACTGCCGCACGGCCAGGCCCAGCGGCACGGTGACCGGTAGCACCTTGCGCGAGTCGCTGGTTTTCACCTCAATCTGCGGATGCACCACGGCCACCCACAGCGGCGGCGCGGGCAAAGCAATGATGTCAATGACCGGCTCCAGCGCCCGCACCACCGTGAAGCCGCCAAAAATGGCCGGCGCGATGTTGTCGGCGTGGCGCGCCCCGGAGGCCACGGCCTCCCCTTCCATCGCAAAATCCACGAGCTGCATTTTGCTGAAGCGGTTGCCCAGCAGGGCATTGGCGCCCACTACGGCACCGGCGGCGCTGGCGGCACTGCTGCCCACCCCGCTGCCCGGCATGATGCCCTTGGTGATTTCCAGCTCGAAACCCACGGCTTCCGGCACCCGCTTTAACAAGGCCAGGAGCGCCACACCGGCCACGTTTTGCAGCGGGTCGGTGGGCAGGTTGTAGGGGTCGTGGTGTTGAATGCGGATGCCCGGCGTAGCGCTTCGCGTGAGGCGGATGATGTCGTAAGGCGCGGCCAGGGTCAGGCCAAATACATCGAAGCCGCAGCCCAGATTGGAGAGCGTGGCGGGGGAATGAACGAGAACGGAATTGGGCATAGAATGTAGCGTGGACTCTGAGAGTCCGCGAATAGAACGAGTTAACAGGTATTGACGCACGCGCGGACTCTCAGAGTCCACGCTACAACCTCGCGGCGCGAATAATGTCCGCGAACACCCCGGAGGCCGTCACTTCCGCGCCCGCCCCAGCCCCCTTCACCACCAGCGGCTGGTCGGTGTAGCGGTCGGTGTAGAAAAGCACCACGTTGTCCTTGCCGCGCAGGTCGTAGAGGTCGTGCCCCGGCGCTACCTGCTGGAGGCCTACGGCGGCGTGCCCATCGGCGTAGCGGGCCACGAATTTTAGGCGCTTGCCAGCCGCCGAAGCCGCCTCATACAACGCCCGGAAGTGGCTTTCGTGCGCCGCCATCTGGGTATAAAAAGCCTCCACGTCGCCTTCGAGGCAGGCGGGCGGCAGGAAGGTGTCGATTTCGATATCCGCCATTTCCATCACCTGGCCGGCTTCGCGGGCCAGGATGAGGATTTTGCGGGCCACATCGGAGCCGCTCAGGTCGAGGCGCGGGTCGGGCTCGGTGTAGCCTTCGGTCTGAGCCTGGCGCACCACGTCGGCGAAGGGCTGGGAGCCGTCGTAGTTATTGAACACGAAGTTGAGCGTGCCCGAGAGCACTGCTTCCATGCGCCGCACCACATCGCCGCTGCGCGTGAGGTCGTTCAGCGTGCCGATGATAGGCAGGGCCGCGCCCACGTTTGTCTCAAACAAGTAGCTGGCGTTAAACTCCTTCGACAGACTTTTGAGCTTGGCATAATGCGCGTATTCCGACGATGCGGCCACCTTGTTGCAAGCCACGATGGCCACGCTCCTGGCCAGCAAATCGGCGTAGATGTCAGCGGCGGCGGGGTTGGCCGTCACGTCCACGAAGATGGAGTTGCGCAGGTTGCGGCCGATAATGAGCTGCGTGAACTCCGCCAGCGTCTGGGCCGGGGCTTGCGCTAGCTCCTCGGGCCAGGCCGTCAGGTCGAGGCCGTTTTCATCCACCAGGCAGTGGCGGCTGTTGGCAATGGCCACCACGCGCACCTGCAAACCCAGCTTTTCAAGCAGGTGCGGCTGCTGACGCGCCAGCTGCTCCAGCAGTTTGCTGCCCACGTTGCCGGGACCAAGGATGAAGAGGTTCACCTGCTTCTTGGTGGCCTCAAAAAAGGCCTCGTGCAGCACGTTGATGGCCTTGCGCACGTCGGCGGCCCGAATCATGGTCGAGATATTCTTCTCCGAAGCACCCTGCGCGATGGCCCGGATGTTCACCCCATTCTGCCCCAGCGCCCCAAACAGCTTGCCGCTGATGCCAGGGTGGTTTTTCATGTTCTCGCCCACCAGCGCCACAATGGCCAGGTCGGTTTCGGGCCGCAGCGGCTCGATGCGGCCAGCCGCGATTTCGGTGGCAAACTCCTCATCTACGGCCACCTGGGCGGGCGCGGCATCCTGCACATTTACCCCCACGCAAATGGAATGCTCGGAGGAGCTTTGGGTGATGAGAATCACGTTGATGCGCTCCCGGGCCAGCGATTCAAACAGCCGCTTCGAGAAACCGGGGATGCCCACCATGCCGCTGCCTTCCAGGTTCAGCAAGGTCAGGTTGCCGATGCTGGAGATGCCCTGCACCACGGCGGGCGTGCGCGGCGGACTCACTTCCACCAGCGTGCCGTAGTCATTGGGGGCGAATGTATTTTTAATCCAGAGCGGAATTCCGCGCTGCATGACCGGCTGAATAGTAGGCGGATAAAGCACCTTCGCCCCGAAGTGCGACAGCTCCATAGCTTCCTGATACGAGATGTGCGCAATGGGCCGGGCGCTGCGCACGAGGCGCGGGTCGGCGGTCATCATGCCGCTCACGTCGGTCCAGATTTCGAGCTTTTCCGCATCGAGCGCGGCCGCCAGAATCGCGGCCGTGTAGTCGGAGCCGCCTCGGCCCAGCGTGGTGGTGGTACCGTGGGCATCAGCCGCGATGAAGCCGGGCACAACCCAAATTTTAGCCGGGTTTTCAGCCTTAAAATTCGCCACCTGCTTTTCCGTCGTGGCCATATCCACTTCGCCCATTCCGAAGCGGGAATTGGTGCGAATGAGCTGCCGGGCATCGGCCCAAATGGCTTGCAGGCCCTGCACCTTGGCCACGGCCGCAATGAGGTGCGACGAGAGCAGTTCGCCGTAGCTCATAAGTTTATCCAGAGTTCGGGTGGATAATTCGCCCAGTGCGAAAATGCCGTTGCACAGGCTGGTTACCTCCCCAAACTGGCTTACCAGCTGGCCTTCGGCGGCCGTGTGGGCGGTAGGCAGCAACTCCTGCACGGCCGTGCGGTGGCGGGCGGCCAGCTGGAGCAAAGTGTCGCGGTAGCCGGCATCGCCTGCAGCAGCAGCCCGGCCCGCGCCAATCAGGGCATCGGTCGTGCCGCCTAGCGCCGACACGACCATGACCACCGGCCCGCGCCCGGCGGCGGCGGCCACAATGGCCAGCGACTTGCGGATATTCTCGGCGGAGGCCACCGATGTGCCTCCGAATTTCAACACTTGCATTGCCGTTTCTGGTTGGTGAAGTTGCGGTGCCGCTTGGGTGGGAAGGGCGAAACCAGAAGAGTTTTAGAGCTTGAACGTAGACGCCCGAGGGCGTAAAAAAAGCTGTTTGGTGAGGCGAGGACCGGGTTGGAATAGCTTCGCTACCAACCCTGCTGGCCCCGGCCGTGCCCAAACAGACGGGCGCAATGTAGGGCCACTGAGGCCATTTTTCGCATGGGTTCGGCCCTTTATTGCCCGCCGTCGCTCAAGGGACAGATTTCTCCGGCCATTCTTGCGAACCAACGTACTGAATAGCGGTGTTTAGAATCCGTATCTTTGCCCACTATTCTGATTATTTCCCGAACACCCGATGCTCGATAAACTAGAAGCCATCAACCAGCGCTACGAAAACGTCAACGAAGAGCTGATGCAGCCCGACGTGATGTCGGACCTGAAGCGCTACAAGTCCCTGAACAAGGAATACAAGGAGTTGGGCAAGATTGTGACGCAGTACCGCAACTACCAGGGCGTGCTCAGCAACATCGAAAACGCCCGCGAAGTCGTGGCCAACGAGAAGGACCAGGACTTCCGCGAAATGGCCAAGGCCGAGCTCGACGAGCTGATGCCCGAGCAGGAGCGCCTCGAAGTGCTCATCAAAGACCTGCTGCTGCCCAAGGACCCCAACGACTCGAAAGACGTCATCATGGAAATCCGGGCCGGCGCGGGCGGCGACGAAGCCGCCATTTTTGCCGGCGACCTCCAGCGCATGTACATGCGCTTTGCGGAGAAGCAGAACTGGAAAATGGAGCTCATCGACGCCATGGAAGGCAGTGCTGGCGGCTACAAGGAAATCATCGTGGCCGTGCGCGGCGAGGATGTGTACGGCAAGCTCAAGTTTGAAAGTGGCGTGCATCGCGTGCAGCGCGTGCCGGCCACCGAAACCCAGGGCCGTATTCACACCAGCGTGGCTTCCATCGTGGTAATTCCCGAGGTGGAGGAATTTGATATCGAGCTGAACATGGGCGATATCCGCAAGGACTATTTCTGCTCCAGCGGCCCCGGCGGCCAGTCGGTAAACACCACATATTCGGCCGTGCGCCTCACTCACCTGCCTTCCGGCCTCGTGGCCCAGTGCCAGGACCAGAAATCGCAGCTCAAAAACTTCGACAAAGCCCTGGCCGTGCTCCGCTCCCGCGTGTACGACATGGAGCTGGCCAAGAAGAACGAAGCCGACGGCCTCGTACGCAAGAGCATGATTGGCGGCGGCGACCGTTCCGATAAAATCCGCACCTACAACTATCCGCAGGGCCGCGTGACGGACCACCGCATCGGCTACACGGTGTATAACCTGGCCAGCGTGATGGAAGGCAACGTGGACGACTTCGTGGAGCAGCTCCGCATTGCCGAAAGCGCCGAGCGCCTACAGGAAGGCGTGACGAAATAAGCGGATTGATTGAACAACCACTCCCCTCCTTGTTTAAGGAGGGGAGTTTTTGCGAAGCAAAAACGGAGGTGGTGCAGTCGTCGCACGACATCCGCACACTTCCCACTAGTCCGTCCCAATACTTTTCCGCCCGGCTGGTCGTTCGGTTGTCGTTCAACGATTTCACCACCCCAATTTCAGCTTCGCTGAAATGTCCCCTCCTTAAATAAGGAGGGGAGTTTGCCCGCCCAACGCCTGCTATGCGCCACCTCTTCCCGCTGTTTCTGGTTCTAAGCTGCCTGCTCACCTTGCTGCCCGGCTGCGAGCCGAAAGAGGATTTGGTGCAAACCTCCGGCAGCCTGGAGTTTGCCACCGACTCGGTGAAATTTGATACGGTGTTTACCACCATCCAAACGGTGACCAAGCGGCTGTGGGTGTACAACCGCAACAGCGGCGCGGTGAAAACCGACGTGAGCCTGGCCGGTAAGCTGGGCACTACCTACTCGCTGATTATCAACGGCGATGCCGGCGCTGCTATCAGCGGCATCACTATCCGGGGCAAAGACAGCCTGCTGGTGCTGGTGCGCGCAGTGCTGGGCGACAACGGCAAAGACAACAAGCCTTTCGTGCTGGAAGACCAGGTAAATTTCCGCACCAACGGTAACGAGCAGAACGTGAAAGTGGTGGCTTTTGGTCAGAATGCCTACTTCCACCGGGCCGACTACATCACGGCCAACACGACCTGGCGCACCGACAAACCTCACGTCATCATCAATGCTAGCCGGGTAATAAACCCACCCCAGCTCGATATTTTTGGAGTTCTTGTGCGCCAGGGCGTTACGCTGACCATTCCCAAAGGAGCCCGCATTTACTCTCACGCTGGCGCTTATATTCAGGTGAATGGCACGTTGCGGGTGAATGACGACTTCGTACCCGGCTCCGGCGCGACCGATACGGTAAAGGCCAACAACCTCAACATCGTCCGTTTCCAGGGCGACCGGCTGGAGCCGTTCTACGCCGACATCCCCAGCCAGTGGGGCGGCATCATTTTCAGCAGCACCAGCCGCAACAACAGCATCCGCTACACCGAAATCAAGAACGCCACGTTCGGCGCGCTGCTCTACAACCGCGAGCCCCAGGCTGGACAGGCGCACCCCAACCTGACGCTGAATAACACCGTTTTTCGGAATATCTCGGGATCGAATGTCTCCTTCGCCAACGCGAACCCCGGCACCGGCGGCGGGGTCATTAGCTACTCCGGTGATGTCACGGCCACTAACTGCCTCTTCACCAACTGCGGCGAATACGCCATGGTGGGCATCGGCGGCACGTATGATTTGAACTTCTGCACCATTGCCAACTACACGCCCTCCTTCCGGCGTGAGACGTCCTCCCTCACGTTCACCAACGTGGACGACGCCCTGAAGAACCCGCCGAAAATGCCCATCAGCGTTACCATTCGGAATTCCATCGTGTGGGGCTCTTTCGATGACGAGTTGTACCTGCAGAACAACGGCGACCCCACTTTCACCTTCAGCATCCTGAATTCGCTGCTTCGCACCAAGGAGTACGGGGCCGCTACTGACGCCACCGGCAAGCCTGGTCTGGCTGATTCCCGCCTCTCAAACATCGTCAACGCAGACCCGCTGTTTGTCCGCACATCGTTCACCAGCAGCCAGACTGATTACTCTTTGCAGGCCACCTCGCAGGCCACCGCACCCCGCCGCCCCAAAGCAGTAGGTTCCACCACGCCCACCCGCGACCTCATCAACCTGCCGCGCAGCCCGAGCATGCCCAGCCTGGGTGCCTACGAGCACAAGTAAGGCCGACGACCTTACTCCACCCGCCCGGCCGCCGAGTAGCGCAGCGTATCGAACAGCACCAGCTTCTGGGTTCCTACCACTTCGTAGGTGCGCAGCTGGCCATTTTCCAGTTGTACGTGCAGCTGTTTTTGAGCTGAGAACAAGGGGTTATTCTGAATGATGGTGGCCGCGATTTCCTGCGGCACTGTGCCCTGCTGCACTACCGATAAGCTGGCTACGGGAGCATTGGGCTGGCCCGGCCGGCGCGTGTAGGTGCGGCGCAGCCGCCCACCGGGCAGCACCACCGAATCCACGGCGTAGGCCCCGCGCAGGGCGGCTTTGTTGATATCAGCCTGGAAAAAAATCTGGAGCTCGTCGTTCCACTTCACGGCGGGCACGCGCACGGTTTCGGGCGCATTGCCGCGCAGGCTGACGTGCTTGGTCACGGCGGCGTGGCGCTGCTCCAGCTGCGCGACTTGCTGCGTGAGCAGGCCTTTCACATCGAAGTACAGCGGGCGGCGGGCGGCGGGCGCGGCCGGGCCGGCCTCGCCGCAGCCGGCCAGCAGCACTATGCCCATCGCCCAACTACCTATTGTCAGGCCGCGCTTACGCATTCGGGGCGGTGTTGGGCCGCAGGATACTCATGCCCGTCATCTCGGCCGGCTTGGGCACGCCCATCAGCTCTAGGATGGTGGGGGCCAGGTCGCCCAGTTTGCCATCAGCCAGAGTGCCGTGGTAGTCGTTATCGACCAAGATGCAGGGCACCAGGTTGGTGGTGTGGGCGGTGTTGGGCGAGCCATCCTCGTTGCGCATAAACTCGGCGTTGCCGTGGTCGGCTATGATGATGCTGGCATAGCCGGCCTCCAGGGCCGCTTCTACTACGGCGCGGGCGCAGGCATCGGTGGTTTCCACGGCCTTCACCACGGCCTCGAATACGCCGGTGTGGCCCACCATGTCGGGGTTGGCGAAGTTTAGCACGATGAAATCGGCCGACTTGGCTTGCAGCTCCGGTATTAGCGCGTCGCGCAGCTCGGCGGCGCTCATCTCGGGTTGCAAGTCGTAAGTCGCCACCTTGGGCGAGGCCCGCAGAATGCGCGTTTCGCCCTCAAACTCGTTTTCCCGACCACCCGAGAAGAAGAACGTGACGTGCGGATACTTCTCGGTTTCGGCAATGCGAATCTGCTTCTTGCCGTGCGATGCCAATACTTCGCCCAGCGTGTTGTTCAGGTTGTCCTTCTCGAAAATGGGCGTCACGCCCACGAAGGTGTCGTCGTAGTTGGTCAGCGTCAGGTAGTGCAGGTTTAGGCGCTGCATCTGGAAGGCGTTCATGTCCTGCTGCGTCAGCACTTCCGTGATTTCGCGGCCCCGGTCGGTGCGGAAGTTGAAGCACAGCACCACGTCGCCGTCCTCGATGGTAGCCAGCGGCTGGCCATCGGCCCCGGTTTTCACGATGGGCTTCAGAAACTCATCCGTCACGCCTTCCTTATACTGCTCCTGAATAGTTTGAATCAGGTTTTGCGACGGCGTGCCGATGCCATTTACCAGCAAGTCGTAGGCAATTTTCACCCGCTCCCAACGGCGGTCGCGGTCCATGGCGTAGTAGCGGCCCACCACCGAGGCGATTTTGGCCCCGCTGCGCACCATCGATTCTTCCAGCTCGTTCACGAAGCGCACGCCGCTCTTGGGGTCGGTGTCGCGGCCATCGGTGAAGGCATGCACGAACACGCGCCGCACGCCCGCCTCGTGGGCAATGGTGCAGAGCGCCTTCACATGGTCGATGTGCGAATGCACCCCGCCATCGGAAAGCAGGCCGATGAGGTGCAGCGGCTTATCATTGGCAATGGCGTACTCGAAAGCTTTCACTAGCGCGGGCATCTGGCCCAGCTTGCGCTCCCGGATGGACTTGCCGATGCGCACCAGCTCCTGGTTGACCACGCGGCCGGCCCCGATGTTCATGTGGCCCACTTCGGAGTTGCCCATCTGGCCTTCGGGCAGGCCCACGGCTTCGCCCGAAGCTTGCAGCGTGCTGTGCGGAAACCGCTGCAACAGCTCGTGGAAGAACGGCGTACTAGCCGCGTCTACTGCCGAAACCGCCGTATTCGGAGCAATGCCCCACCCGTCCAGAATTACCAATAATACCTGCTTACTCATGCCGCAAAGATACGGCGGGTCCGCGCCTCTGGTTGAAATTTTCTACCTTTGTGCCCGCTTTGAGTCGGGGTTCTTTCCAACTGTTTCCCGTCTCACTTAAAGCCATGCATTACTTACTGGCACCATTTTCGCTTGACTCTTCCCGCGTATGACGCACTTATTACCCTTATAATGAAACGCTATTTAATTAGGACTCTATTCCTCGGATGGTTGTTCCTGCTCGGCTCTGTGGCGGCTCACGCGCAGGCTGATAACCTTGGGGCCGTTCGGTCGGCATTGCGCAACGGCTCTTCCCGCGAATTGTCGCAGTACTTCGCCCCGACCGTCGAAATTGGCTTCGATGGTGGTGAAAAAAACATCTACAATTCGACGCAAGCCGAAATCGTGATGAAGGACTTCTTCTCGAAGAATTCTCCCAGTACATTCGAATTTATTCACCAGGGCCAGAGTAGTGAAGGCATTCAGTACGCCATTGGGCGCTATACGGGCCGTGGCGGCTCCTACCGTGTGTACGTCAAGCTGAAGCCTTCGCGCGGTGTACCGGTGATTGACACGCTGGATTTCACGAAAGAATAACCTTAGCCCCGCCCCTCACAGGTCGGGGCTTTTTCGTGGGAATCTTCTGCTTTACTGACCGCCGCAAGGGCCGTACCTTTGCGCCGTGCAAACCCTCTCTGCTCCCCATTCTTATCTTACGCCCGAAGCGCTGACCACCTTCATCCGCACGGCTTTGGCCGAGGACGTGGGCGACGGCGACCATTCGGCCCTAGCCTCCATTCCGGCCGATGCCCGCAACCGCGCCCACCTGCTGGTGAAGGGCGAAGGCCTGCTGGCCGGCATGGCCCTGGCCCCGCTCATCTTCCAGGAGGTAGATGCCTCGCTGGTCATGACGCCCCTGCTCGCCGACGGCGACCGGGTAAAACACGGCGACATCGCCTTCACAATAGAAGGCCCGGCCCGCAGCATCCTCACCGCCGAGCGCCTGGTGCTCAACTGCATGCAGCGCATGAGCGGCATCGCCACCTACACGGCGCACCTAAACACGCTCATTGCCGGCACCAATGCCCGGCTGCTCGACACGCGCAAGACCACGCCCAACTTCCGCATCTGCGAGAAGTGGGCCGTGCTGATTGGCGGCGGCGTGAACCACCGCTACGGGCTGTTCGATATGATTATTCTCAAGGATAATCACGTTGACTACGCGGGCGGCATTGCGCAGGCCATTGCAGCCACGCACGCCTACTTGGAACGCACCGACCGGCAGCTGCCCATCGAAATCGAAACCCGCTCGGTGGCCGAAGTGCAGCAGGCGCTGGACGCGGGCGGCATCAACCGCATTATGCTGGATAACATGAACCCCGACCAGCTGCGCGAAGCCGTGGAACTCATCGCCGGCCGTTTTCCAACGGAGGCCAGCGGCGGCATCACCGAGAAAACCATTGCCGAAGTGGCCCGCACCGGGGTCGACTACATTTCGGTGGGTGCCCTCACGCACTCCGTTAAAAGTCTAGATTTGAGCTTAAAAGCCTATTAACCGTCATGCAGGGCACAGCGAAGCATCTTGCGTGTTCAAGTAATCCAATCGATTGATTTACTGCTGCACGCGAGATGCTTCGCTGCGCTCTGCATGACGTTTCGACGTCGCACATTATTCCAACCCATGAACCAACCTAATCAACGCGGCGGTGGCGGCGGCTTCCGCCAGGCCCAGCAGGCTCCGTCGCTGGCCATTCGCACCAAGAAAACCCAGCTCACCACCGATACCTACACCAAGATGGTGATGGGCGAAGTGTGGAAAAAAGACTGGGTATATGCCCTTATTCCGTTTGCGTTGGGGCTGCTGCCGGCCATTTTCGTGCATTCCTGGTGGTGGATTGTGCTGGCCGTGGTGCTCACCATCCTGTTCGTGCTGTTCCGCTCGGCGCAGGTGACGGGCGTGACCCAGATGGAGCAGAGCAAGCCGCTGTTTGAGCGCATGGCGTTTGAAATGGACAACAAGCAGCTATTGCTGCGCGTGGGCCCCGAAAAAGAGGGCAAAGCCATGCAGCTGACCTGGGACATGATTGGCCGGGTGCGCCGCGATGTTGATGCTTACGTATTGTACCTCAAGCCGGGCACGCCGCCGGCGGGCATGGCCGCGTGGCGCCTGTGGCTGGCGCGCACGTTCGATGTACCGGTGTTTTTACATTTGCCTTTCAAAATTTTCAACGCCGACAACGACCGTCGCTTGTTTGAGTCGATGTTGCGCCGCAAAAACCTGCTGCCCGCCGAAGCCGGCGCGGCCACTGTCTAAATTTCAACCCCTGCTAATTTTACTTCGATGAAATTGACCTCCACCCTGTTGCTTGCCGTTTCCGCCGCTACTTTGGCCCTGACTTCTTGCAGCAGTGAGCCCTCCGACTGGCGTCCCGATGAGAAAGTATCGACCGACCTGGTAGCCCCCGGCACCCGCGACACCGAAAACTTTGACCACTCGGTGCCGAACGGCTCCATCGAAAACGCCGACTCGCCGCTCATTAAAGCCGCCAAAGGCGAAGCTGCGGAGAACGCCGAAGCACATCCGGCCGCCGAGTCGGCCATCTCGGCCAATGCTGAGGAAGGAATGCGCAAGCGCGGCAAGTTGGACGATGCCGGCAAATCGGGCCAGGCAGATACGGCCGAAAACGGCCATCAAATTCAGCGTTAAAGCGCGCTGCTCTTTCGGGTACGCTCATTTGGGTGGCAGCTTTGCCCGCCGGCCGGCGGTAGCAGGGCTGCCGCTTTGCGTCATCATTGGAATGAGGAATGAGAAATGAAGAAAGAGGAATTGACGCCTGTGTCCGTCGGTCTTTCGTTCTTCATTCCTCGTTCCTCATTCCTCATTCTTTCTGTATGGGGTTTGCAATTTTTCTGCTGTTGCTCACGGTGCTGGGAGCGGGCGCGGCGGCGGCCTGGGTGCCGGTGGCGCGCAGCGGGCAGTGGCTGAAGCCGCTGCTGGCCTTCAGCGGGGCGTATTTGTTCACGCTCACGGTCACGCACATTCTGCCCGAAGCGCTGCAATTATTACCCGAGCACCCAACGCGGGTGGGCTATTGGGTACTGGCGGGCTTTTTTGGGCAATTGCTGCTGGAAGTCCTTTCGCAGGGCGTGGAGCACGGGCACGTACACCACGAAGCCGCCCACAGCCCGCACGAGGGCGCGGGCCAGGTACCGTTTCTGCTGCTGGCGGCCTTGGTGGTACACTCGTTTCTGGAAGGTAGCATCCTGGTACACAGCCCGGAGGTGGGCCAAGTGAGCCAGAATTTCTACGCCATTGTGGTGGGCGTGGCGCTGCACCACATGCCGGCGGCGTTTGCGCTGGCCACGCTGCTGCGGCTGCGGCTGGGCAGCTTCCGGCGGGTGTGGCCGGGGCTGCTGGTTTTCGCGCTGGCCTCGCCGGTAGGTATCATCATCAGCAACTATGTGGTGCTGTCGCAGTTGCTGAGCAGCGGCTGGTACGCGGCGCTGCTGGGGCTGGTGGCGGGCAATTTCCTGCACGTTTCAACCACTATTCTCTTTGAAACCAGCCCCGAGCACCGGCTCAACTGGCCCAAGCTGGCGGCTACGCTGGCGGGGCTGCTGCTGGCGCTGGCCGTGGCGTGAGCGACGCTATAAGTAAGCTGAATGTGCGTAAAGAAGTGTTTGAAATGCAATTGCAATTTCGGCTTTACAGTTTACATGCTTTGAACGGTCGTTCATAGACAATAAAAGGGGGTTGTCTTATTTAAATCACCGTTTTGCTGAACAGAGCGGTATACTTCTTTTTCAACCTCCCAGCACTACTTTATGGCCTTGGATTTTCTTATTCTGCCCGCGCAAGGACGTGTCCAGCATATGGTGCAAATCGGCCCGCAGCGTGACGGCCCCGGTAATTTAAAGTGATTTTAGGGCAACTGGCTGAAAAAACACCAGTTAACCGCGCGAATGGTCAGTAACAACGCGCAGCCAACCAGGCTCAGTGCGCGGCGGAGGGAAGGAAAACCAGTCATGGGACGGCAGGGAAAGAGTGGAGTAAGGCTTTTGTGCAAGTTTTGGCAGGGAAAAGAGCCGGCGACGGCCCAAGTTACGGAAAAGTACCACGCCGGGCGCAGCGGCCGGCCGGGCCAAAACCCGTACATATTTCCAGACTTGTCCGACAAGGAATCTTTTGTTACGCTACTTATCAGTAGCAAGTGCGCCACTCATGCCCTTTGCATGTTCATAATGAAGCAGGCTACTCTCAGTCCTCAATATTCAGCACCTCCCCACCACCCAACAGAAAATTTTCCAGCTGCCGCGCCCGCGCCGTTTCGCGGGCCAGATTGGCTTGCAGGCGCACCAGCCGCTGCCGCATGGCCAGGATGATATCGAGCGCCTCCGGAGCCAGGCCCAACTCGTAGTGCAGGCGAGCCAGACGCGGCAAGTCGTCGGGCTCATCCACGATGACGGTTTCGGGCGCAGGGGCGGCGCGGAGCAGGCCAGCTTGCAGAAAATCGTGCAGGGCGGCCGGGGCCAGCCCGTAACGCACCGCGCATTCCTGAAAAGTGAGGGTGATGAAGGTCGTTTCCATGCTGAACAAGTCGATGGGTTAAGCGTCAGGCCGCAGGGCCGCCAGCTGTTCAATCAGTTCTTTTTCCGGGTCGGTGAGGTGCTGGGGCAGCGTCAGGGTGAGGCGCAGGTAGAGGTCGCCGAACTGGCCGTCCTTTTTGTACACCGGGAATCCCTTGCCGCGCAGGCGCAGGCGGGTGCCGTTGGCCGTTTCGGGTTTGAGCTTGATTTTGACGGGGCCGCTGAGGGTTTCCACCGTTTGCTCGCCACCCAGCAGGGCCTTGTAAATGCTCACGGGCACGTCCTGGGTCAGGTCGTCGCCGGTGCGGGCGTAGCGGGCATCGGGCCGGATGCGGAAGGTGATGAGCAGCGCGCCATTGGGGCCGCCGTGGCGGCCGGGGCCGCCCTGGTCGCGCAGGCGAATGGTCTGACCATCGGCCACGCCCGGCGCAATGGTCAGGCGCAGGTTTTTGCCGTTGACGGTGATGGTGCGCGGGCCGCCGTGGTAGGCTTCCTCCAGGCTCATTTCCAGCTCGGCCTGGTAGTCGGGGCCGGCCCCGGGGCGGGTGCCGCCGGCTTGCCGCCCGCCGCCGCCCATGTTGCCGAAGAGCGAACCGAAGAAATCCGAGAAATCCTCGCCTTCGCCAAAGGGATTGCCGCCGCCGCCGCCCTGGCCCTGGGTGTACTGGCTCCAGTCGAAGCCGCCCCGGCCCGCGCCGCCGCCGGGCTGCTGCTGGTAGCGCTGCCAGTCAGCCCCAAACTGGTCGTATTTCTTCCGCTTGCCGGAATCGCTGAGGACTTCGTTGGCCTCATTTATTTCCTTGAATTTCTGCTCTGCGCCCTTGTCGTTGGGGTTCACATCGGGGTGATGCTGGCGGGCCAGCTTGCGGTACGCCTTCTTGATTTGCTCGGGCGTGGCATTTTTATCCACTCCCAGCGCCTTGTAATAGTCTTTGTAATCCACGGGATGGGGGAAATTCGATGGAGGTATTCGTCGGTTATGGGCGGCAGCAAAGCCGCCCTTTGCGGCTGGCCGCCCAGCAAATTCAGCATTAACGGCCAATTTATGCCGCTGGCAATTTTGCGGGGCGCGTTACGCTTCCGTCCATCCGTTCTCGTATATCCGGCCCGGACAATGAAGAAACGGTGAAAGTCGCTTTTCGGCACCAAAGTTGGATATGCTCACTGAACGAAAGCGGCACCAGAATGTTGAATCTTTGCCCCTGTCAACCAGAGGCTCTTTTTTGCACTCCCCCAGAAAATAATACAATTATTATGTTCCAGAAAGCCCTATATTTGTGCATTGGAAGCAGTTATCGTTGCGCTTTTCTTTATTCTGTTTTTAATTTTTCCATGAAAATCAAAAATTCCCTCTTCTGTGTTTTTGCGTTAGCTTTTCTGAATCTTGCTGTAGCGCAAGCACAGACGGCTCGTCCGGGCCGTGTGCAGCCCAAGCCGCGTGCCGTAGCATCGGCCATCGAGGGGATTAAGGATGGCATCTCGATGCAGAAGGGCCGGGTCGTGCTCACCGAACTCGGCATCAGCAACCCCCTCACGGCCGATAAAAAGCTGATTAACGGCACCGTTATTACCCCAGCCGGCGTGGTAACGATGCCCGACGGCACCGCAACCCAAATCACGGAAGGCGACTACGTTTCGCTCACCGGCCGCGTAACGACCCGGCGCGCCATTGCCGATGCCGACAGCATTGCCAAAGTCCAGGTCTTCGACGCTAAATACCCCGGCAAACGCAAAAAGATGGAGGCCGAAGCCGAGCGCAAAGCCAAAGAGAAGGCCAAGCGCGACGAAGAAAAGGCCAAAGCCAAAGCCAAGGCCGAAAAGAAAAAGAAGAAATAGCCGTGCCCTTATTAGCCAGGCCGCAAGCGCCGCCAAGCCCCTGGGTTTGGCGGCGCTTCGCGTTTGGGGTCAGCGGCGGCCTATCTTTCGGGGCCACACGCCGTATGCCCGCCCATGCTCTTTTACACTGTGATGAAACCGCTGGTGCAAGTTGCGCTACGGGTCTTTTTCCGCCGCATTGAGGTGCGGCACCCCGAACGGATGCACCTGCCCGGCCCGCTGCTGCTGGCCGGCAACCACCCCAATACCCTCATGGACCCGCTCCTGGCGGCCGTGAACCGCCGCCAGCCCATTGCCTTCCTGGCCAAAAGTACGTTTTTCGTCAACCCCATCGTGCGGGCCATTATGCAGTCGGGCAACTCCATTCCCATCTACCGGGCGCAGGATGCCGGACCAGGGCCCCAAACCACGGAGCAGCGCGCCGCCCAGAACGAGGCCACGTTCGGCCGCTGCTACGATTACCTGGGCCGGGGTGGCACCATCATGATTTTCCCGGAGGGCACCAGCGTGAGCGAGCGCCGCCTGCGGCCCCTCAAAACCGGGGCGGCCCGCATTGCGCTGGGGGCTGAGGCCCGGCACAACTTCAAGCTGGGCCTGAAGGTGGTGCCGGTGGCCACCAATTACTTCGACCCCAGCAAATTCCGGTCGGATGTGCTGCTGAACGTGGCCCCGCCCATTATGGTGGCCGACTATGCCGCCGCATACGCCCAGGACCCTGACGAAGCCGCCGACCAACTCACCGAGGCCATTCGAGTGGCGCTGGAACGCCGCCTGGTCATCACCCGCGACGCGGCCGAGGACGCCTTCGTGCAGCAGATTGAGCGCACCTTCGGCGACCATCTCAACCCCGACGACGACCCCGATACGCTCTACGACAACTTCCAGCTAAGCCGCACGCTTCTCCAGGCCCTGCCCTGGGCCGAGCAGCACTTCCCAGAACGCCTCACCACCGCCCGCGCCCAGTTTGAAACCTACCTGGCCGACCTGCGCCACCACGGCATCACCGACGAAGCCCTTGACAGCCAGCGGCGCGGCTCCGTGGCCGGCTTGCTCAACCTGGTTTTCGGTGCGCCGGTGTGGCTCTACGGGGTAATCAACAACTATTTGCCCTACATTCTGCCCTCGGCCGTGGCCAAGCGGGCCACCAAGGACGTGGAGTTTGTGGCCCCCATCATGCTGGTAATGGGCATGCTAACCTTTCCGCTGGCGTATGCGCTGCAAGCCGCCGCCGTGCAGCACTACCTCACCCACGACTGGCGCCTCACGGCCCTCTACGTGCTCAGCCTGCCCCTCACCGGCTTCTACGCCCTGAGCTATTGGAACACGCTGGAGGCCCGCCTGCGGCGGCTGCGGGCCGCCCGCCTGTTCCGCCGCGCCCCGGCCGTGGGGGCCGAGTTGCTGCGCCAGCGAGCCGAGTTGGTGGCCGAATTGGAAGAAGCCCGCACCGCGTACTTAACCGCGAAATAAATACTGAGAGCTAAGCCCCCAGCAGCGCGCCGGCCAGCAGCGCCACGGCGATGATGACCACGCTCGGCACCTTTTCCCAGAGCAGCAGCAGGAACGTGGCCCCCACCAGCAGCGGGTTCAGGGGTAGGGAATCGATGGGGCCGAGGTGAAACGGCAGCTCCAGCAGGCGGTAGGGCAGCGGGTGGTAGAGCAGGAAGGTAGCCGCGCACACCAGCCCCGCGCTCACGGCGTTGATGCCTTCCAGCGAGGCCTGCACCACGCGGTATTGCCGCAGCCGGTCCCAGAAGCGAATCACAAAAAATATCAGGAACGTGCCCGGCAGGAAGATGCCCGCCGTACCCACCAGCGCCCCCAGCACCTGCACACTGGTGCCCCCCGCCGGCCGCATAGCCAGCGCCCCAATGTAGGCCGCGAAGGAAAAATTAGGCCCCGGCATGGCCTGCACCAGCCCCAGGCCCGACAAAAACTCCGGCCCCGTGAGGTAATGCTTGAATTCTACAAACTCGGCATAGAGTAGCGGGGCCAGCACCTGCCCCCCGCCAAACACCAGCGAGCCGTTGCGGTAGAAGTTCTCGAACAGCCGCACCGGCAGCAGGCGTGTGTAGTGCCCCAGCACAGCCGCCCCTACCAGAATGCCCAGCCACAGCACAAAGTTGGCCCATTCCACGCGCAGGGGCTTTTTTTCCTGCACGATGGCGTGCTTGCGGTAGCGCACCGTGGTCACGGCCCCGCCGGCCAGCAGCAGCAGCGGCAGCATCCAGGGCAGCTGGAAGAAGTAGGCCATCATGGCGGCGGCCACCATCAGCCCCACGGCCGTTTTGGTATGAATGACCTTCTCGGCAATCTTATAGGCTGAAAACGCCACGAAGCCCACCGCCACCGGCTGCACAAACTGCACCAGCGCCGCCACCCGGGCCGGGTCGAGGTGGCTGAGGGTGAGGCCGGCCAGGGTCATCAGCGCCACGGCTGGCGTTATCCAGACCAGCAGGGTGAGGTAGGCCAGGTTTGGCCCGCCCAGCCGAAAACCGATAACGGTGATGGTTTGCGTCGAAGTTGGCCCCGGCAGCAGCGCGCACAGCGCCTGTAGCTCCAGCAGCTCGGCCGTGCTGATGTAGCGTCGCTTATCAACCAGCAGCCGGAAAAACATGGCTAGGTGCGCCTGCGGCCCGCCAAAGGCCGTGAGGGCCAGCACGGCCACATCCTTCAAAAAAATAATACCCCGCACCCGCCGCGTGCGCTTGCCCGAGCGGCGCGGAGGCGGCGCAAGGGAAACGGCGGCGGGGAGCGGAGCAGGAGTTGAATCGGAAGCCGGAACGGTCATACCAGGACAAAAAAGAACGTCATGCTCATCTGGCGGCCGCGCAGCCGAAGCATCTCGCGTGTTGTAGTAACTCAATCGATTGGTTTACTGCTGCACGCGAGATGCTTCGACTGCGCGGCCGCCAGATGAGCATGACGTTCTTTTTATCGTTTTGCCAAAGGCTACTTCTTCTTCAGGCCCAGTTCAATCAGGCGCTCGTTCAGGAACTCGCCGGCCGTGATGTCGGCCTCCTTCTTGGGGTTTTCGGGCGTGACGCAGTGCTCCAGAGCGGCCAGGCTCATTTCGGAGCGCGGGTGCATGAAGAACGGAATGCTGAAGCGCGAGGTGTTCATTTTTTCGCGGGCGGGGTTCACCACGCGGTGAATGGTGGATTTCAGCACGCCGTTGGTGAGGCGCTGGAGCATGTCACCCACGTTCACCACAATCTGGTCGGGCAGGGCCGTGATGGGAATCCACTTGCCGTCGCGGCGCTTCACCTGCAGGCCATCGGCGCTGGCCCCCATCAGCAGGGTAATCAGGTTGATGTCGCCGTGTTCGGCGGCGCGCACGGCGTCGGCGGGCACCGCATCGGGGTCTTCGATGGGGAAGTAGTGAATGGGGCGCAGAATGCTGTTGCCGTGCTTCACCTTGTCATCGAAGTAGTTTTCGGGCAGGTGCAGGTACAGCGCAATGGCGCGCAGCACGTCCTGGCCGGCGCTTTCCAGCGTACGGTAGGCCGTGAAGGTGCTTTTCTGAAAGCCGGGCACTTCCTCGGGCCAGATGTTATCGGGGTACTCCTTTTTGATGGGGTCCTCCTCCTCCACCTCCTGGCCGACGTGGTAAAACTCCTTCAGGTCGCCGGTGTTGCGGCCCTTGGCGTGCTCCTTACCTTTGCTGATGTAACCGCGCTGGCCGGCCAGCTCCGGGTTTTCGTAGCGCTGCTTGGCGGCGTCGGGCAGCTGGAAGAAGGCCTGAACGTCGGCGTACAGCTGCTTCGTTTGCTCGTCGTTGAGGCCGTGGTTTTTGAGGGCCACAAAGCCAATGTTTTGGTAAGCCTCGCCGAGCTGCTGCACGAAATGGGCCTTGCGCTCAGGGTCGCCCGAACGGAAGTCGGCGAGGTCGAGCGAGGGAATATGGTCAAGAAGTTGGTCTTGCATAATAAAATTGAGTTTACTTTGAGGCCGCGTAGGCCTCTTGGTGGGCAACGGCGCAAGTTAAGCAAAACCCGGCACCGGTCCTTCTCCGTAAGCGACTTCGTTTATGGTTACTAATAAATAAGTCACTACCACATTTTTTTCAAGTTTGAGTCTATGAAACGCCCCCTTTGGCTGCTGTGCAGCACCACCGTTACGCTGGCACTCCTGGCTAGCTGCGAAACGAGCAAGCCCGCTACCGATGTTAGCGCTACTGCCGGCAGCAACACCCCCGGGGCCGCCCGCACCGCCGCCAGCGCCGAGAGCATGGAATCGAACGGTATCCGCCTGACGCCCTTCGGCGATTCGCCTAAATTCCCCGAAGCCCAGATGCAGCTGCGCGCCCCCATTGCGGGTGCTACCCTGCCCAGCGGCGACGTAGCCTTCAACTACCAGATTACGAACTTCCAGCTCACCAAAATGAGCGGCGGCCCCCACATGGCCGAAATGGCGAATTCGATGAAGGGCCAGCACATCCATAACATCGTGGACAACGAGCCCTACTCGGCGCACTACGAAACCAGCTTCTCGAAGCCCATCGCCGATGGCCAGCACGTCGTGCTCTCGTTCCTGTCGCGCTCCTACCACGAAAGCCTCAAGCACCGCGGGGCCTACGACCTGCGCGTGATTAACGTGGGCAACACCCCCGCTCCGGCCACGCCCATCATCGATACGAAAGCGCCGAACCTGTTCTACAGCCGCCCGAAAGACACGTACTCCGGTGCCGATGCCAAGCGCGTGATGCTGGACTTTTACCTGGTGAACACCACGCTGGAGCCCGGTGGAAACCGCGTGCGCGCCACCATCAACGGCACCGAGTTCATGCTCGACCGCTGGATGCCTTACATGATGGAAGGCCTGCCCGCCGGCGAAAACACCGTGAAGCTGGAGTTGGTAGATGCCAGCGGCACCATGATTCCCGGCCCGTACAACTCGGTAACCCGCAAGTTCACGGTAGCCCCGTAGTCCCTGCGGCATTATTTCTTCGTTACGATTTCAATGCAAAAAGTCTCCCGGCCCGGCCGGGGGACTTTTTTGCGTCAAAGCCGTTTGTTGTTCCAGCTCTACCTTGCCCGTTATGTCCGTTGCCCCCGCCGATGCTACCCCGCTGCTCACCCGCGAACACGTACTGCGCGCCCTGCGCCAGATAGCCCGCGAAGGCCGCCCCTTGCCGCCCAGTACCGTGTACGAGCTGGTGTACCGGGGCCGGCGCTACCCGCCCCGTGCCGTGGCGGAGCTGGCTTACCGGCTGGCCACCGCCAACCCCGCCGCCCGCTGGCCCCGCCCCGCCGGTGCGCCCACCAACGCGCTGCTCGAAAGCCTGGACTTCACCATCAGCACGAAGCGGCCGGTGCTCACGTCCGGCTCTGGCCCCGACGGCGAGGAAGTGGCCCACCAGCAAGCCGAGGATTTGTACACCGGCCTGGCCAAAAACGCTGATATCATGCCTGCCCACGCTGCCGAGCCGGCCTCGCCCTACGCCGCGCCCGCCTACACCCGCGCCGAGGCGCTGGCCGAGCTATTCATCACGGAAACCGAATTAGATGCCGCGCGGGCCGGCCTGGCCCGCCGCCGCAACCTGCTGCTGCAAGGCCCACCTGGCACCGGCAAAACCTTCCTGGCGCGCCGCTTGGCTTGGCTCCTGCTGGGCGCGCAGGACGAAAGCCGCATCGAGCTGGTGCAGTTCCACCCCAGCTACGGCTACGAGGATTTTATGCTGGGCTTCCGGCCCGATGCCAAGGGCCGCTTCCGTCTGGTGCCCGGCGTGCTGCCGCTGCTGTGCCAGCGCGCCGCCGCCGACCCCGGCCGGCCCTACTTCCTGCTGATTGACGAGGTGAACCGGGGCAACGTGCCGCGCATTTTCGGCGAGCTGCTGCTGCTGCTCGAAGCCGACAAGCGCGGCCCCGCCCACGCCCTGCGCCTCCCCTACGCCCCGCCCGATGCGCCCAGATTCTTCGTACCGGACAATCTCTACGTCATCGGCACGCTCAATCTGGCCGACCGCTCCCTCAGTCCGCTGGACTATGCGCTGCGCCGCCGCTTTGCCTTCGTGGCGCTGGGGCCGCAGTTTGGCCCGCCGCTACGGCAAAACTTGGCGGCCCGCCAGATGCCCATCGACCTTATCGAGCAACTCTGCACCCGCATGGCCGCCCTCAACCAAACCATTGCCGACGACCCCGAGCTGGGGCCGGACTTTGAAATCGGCCACAGCTACTTCTGCCAGCCGCCGGCCAGGCCGGAGCAGGCCGCAGCGTGGCTGCGCCTGATTTTCGAGCAGGAAATCGGCCCGCTGTTGGCCGATTATTGGCGTGAGCAGCCCGCCACGGCTGCCGCGCAGCTCCGCAAGCTGCTGGCGTAGCATTGTAACTAATTTGGCGACATCTGACTTGTGATACCGCTTCCCACCCTTTACTACTTCCTCTGCTACGCCTGGAACCGGCTGCCTGAGCCCGCCGTGCTGCTGGCCACTGAGGCCACCCCCTTCGAGCGGCCGCTGGGGCTGCTGGCGCAGGTGCTGCTGCACGCCACCCGTCGCCTGCTACGCAACGGCCTGCCACGCACGTTTGAAACGCAGCAGGCCGAGCTTACCAGCCTGCGGGGGCGCGTGGAGTTGGCTCCCACGCTGGGCCGGGGCCTGCTGAGCCAGGGCCGCGCTATCTGCACCTTCGATGAGTTGAGCACGGCCTCGCCCCTGCACCGCCTGCTGGCCCAAACGTTAGGCGCGCTGGGGCGGGCGACAGCCTTGCCCTCGGTACTGCGCCGCGAGTTGCATCAGGTGAGTCAGCAGTTTCCGACGGGGCTGCACGATGCGACACTGCCGCCGCCTACTGCGGCCACGTTTCGGGAGCTGCGGCGGCAGCGGCCGGATAGTCAGGCGGCGTTTATGGTGCATGTCTGTGAGCTGGTGTGGCTCACGGCCCTGCCCGAGCCCACCGCCACCGGCCGCCGGCGCTTCACCGATTTCCGGCGCGACGAAGTGCTCATGGCGCGCATTTTTGAGCAGTTCACCCGCAATTTTTTCCGCCGCGAGCAGCGCCGCTACCGCGTATTTGCCGAAACCATTGCCTGGCAGGCCGAAGCCCCATTGGCCGCCGACCTCGCCCTACTGCCCACCATGCTCACCGATACCACGCTGGAAGCACCCGACCGCAAAATCATCCTCGACACCAAATACTACGCCGCTGCCCTGCGCCCGCGCTACGACCGGCAGCGCCTCATTTCCCCCCACCTCTACCAGCTCTACGCCTATCTCCAGAACCAGCGCCTCGCCCCCGGCCAGGCGTTAGAAGGCATCTTGCTATACCCCGCCACCACGCAGGAATTAGACGTGCGCTACACGCTGGGCGGCCACCCGGTGCGCGTCGTCACCCTCAACCTGCACCAGCCCTGGGCCGGCATCGCCGCCGATTTGCTGCGGCTGGTGGAATAAGGCCCAATGGGCACAAAAAAGCAGCCCGGACTTTCCAAGTGGAAAATCCGGGCTGCCAATGTCGAGTGACGAAGATTTGCGCTGGCCCAGGGCCGGCAGCAAACTACTTCTTCTCCTCCATAGTCGTGGTAGTGGTGGTGGCAGGAGCCATAGCAGCGCTGTCAGCAGCGGGAGCAGCCATAGCGGTGGTGTCGGTGGTGGTAGTGGTGGTCTCCATGCCGGTAGCAGGGGTCTCAACGGTAGTGGTTTCTTCGGTCTTCTTTTCGCCGCACGAAGTCAGACCAGCGGTGAGGGCGAGGCCCAGGGCAGCAGCTTTAAACAGATTTTTCATCTTTGGGGGTAATTTTGGAAACGGGTTAACTTTAAACCGCCCTTTATACTCAGTCTCTGGAAAGGTAACCCGGCCCGGAAAAAAATTATTTCGGCGGGTTACTTGTAGCCTTCGCCTGTATTAACCCCCAAAGTGAATGAGCAGGGGCAATCCAACATCCTCTTCTTTGACTCCTACTGACGACGCGCTGATTGCTGCCATTCGCGGCGGCGATGAGCGGGCGCTGGCCCACCTCTACCGGCTGCACTGGCCCATGGTATCGCACTTCGTGTTGCAAAACAGCGGCACCGAAGACGATGCCCAGGATGTGTACCAGGAAGGCGTGATGGTGTTTTATGAAAAAGTACGCGACGGCTCCCTCGAGCTCAGCTGCCAGATTAAAACCTACCTCTACGCCGTGTGCCGCCGCCTGTGGCTCAAACGCCTTACCAGCAAAAGCCGCTTCGGTGTGCGCCTGCTGGACGACGAGGAGCACGGCCCGTACCTGAACACGGGGGCCGAAGAAGACCTGCTGGCCGCCGAGGAACAGGACCGCCGTTTCGCCACCATGGGCGAGGCCCTGAACCACCTCGGCGAACCGTGCCGCTCGCTTTTGGAAGGCTTTTACCTGCTCGATAAGTCGATGCAGGACCTCACGGCAGAATTCGGCTACACCAACGCCGACAATGCCAAAAACCAGAAATACAAGTGCCTTGTGCGTCTGAAAAAATTATTCTTCGCCCATTATAAAGAAGAACCTATCTGATATCATTAGCCGCTGGCGGTAGTCGGCGGGCCTCCCATTCGCTTACCGCCGCCGGCCTTGGCCGGCAGCCTTTACCCATGATGACTGAAGCAGACTATTACGCCTTATTTGAAGCCTACTCGCACGGCGAGCTGGCCGGGCCCGCCCGCGCCAACCTCGAAGCGCGCCTGGCGGCCGACCCCGCGCTGGCCCTGCGCTACGCCGACTTTAGCGAAATGACCGACACGCTGCGCGGCTACGGCCAGCGCCAGCAGGCCCGGCAGCAGCTGCGCGGCATCCACGCCGCCATGCTGGCCGCCGATGCCCCCGCAGAAATTGTCTCGCCCTTCACCCACACCGTGAACCCGATGCTGCGCATTTCGCGCACCGAGCGCAAGCTGCGCGAGTTCTGGAGCGGGCACCGCGCCACCGTGGGCGTGGCCGCCTCGGTAGCCGTGATGGCCGTGTTTGCCACGCTGCTGGGCCTGGATATCTGGCGCAACGCCAAGGTGCAGCCTTCGCTGTACGGCTACAACGTGATGCGCCGCGAGATTAACAGCCTCAAGCACAACCAGAAGGTACTGAACAGTACCATCAAGCGGATTGATGGAAGCGCCACCCCGCCGCTGGCCCCGGTCAGCAAATTCAGCGGCACAGGTTTCGCCCTCACGTCGGAGGGTTATATCGTGACCAGCTACCACGTTATTCAGGGCGCTGATTCATTGCTCATTGAAGGTCGCAACCACCAGCGCTACCACGCCGAGCCAGTGTATTCCGACGTGAAGCACGACCTGGCCATCCTGCGCATTACCGATAAGCGCTTCACCGGTTTCGGCCGGCTGCCCTATGCGGTGAAGTCGGGCCAGGCCGATTTAGGCGAGCGGGTGTTCACGCTGGGCTACCCGCGCGAGGACGTGGTGTACGGCGAAGGCTCCCTGAGTGCCCGCTCGGGCTTCGAGGGTGACACGGCCTTCTACCAAGTGAGCATTCCGGTGAACCCGGGCAACTCGGGCGGCCCGCTGCTCGATGAGCGCGGCAACCTGATTGGCGTGGTGAGCGGCCGGCAGAACGATGCGCAAAGTGCCGCGTTTGCCACCAAATCATCATATCTCGTGCGGCTGGTCGATTCCTTGGAAGCGGCCAAGCCGGCCAACCCCTACCGCCTGCCCCGCTTCGGCCAGTTGGCCGGCACCGGGCGGCCCCAGCAGCTCAAGAAGCTCCAGGATTATGTATTCGTAGTGAAGGTTTTTGAATAGGCCAGCACTCGTTTTTTAAGCACAAGCGGTACAACGGCCTGTTTCTTTATGGAAGCAGGCCGTTGTTTTGTAATGACTTTTCATGGGGGGCGATTATTGTTCGCAATGCCGCAAAAAACGCTGATTATTCCGCTGTTTGGCGAGGCCGATTCTGGCCTTTTCCACAACCTTGGACCCCACAATCTAGTATTCAGGCTTAGATGAGCGGCGCTTGTCTTTCAATCCCTTTGTCTTCCCTAACCTCCGCACTCCGTGGCTCAAAACCAACAAACCCCGCCTTCCAGCAACGACGTTGCCGGCTCGGCCATTTTCAAGAAGTTTCTCAGCACGGCCGAAGGCTACATCAAGCAGCCCACGCGCCTGAAATCACTGCTGACCGATGCCTACAAAAAGGCCAGCGATAAAAACGACGTGGGCACGCTGGCTCACGAAGCCTGGGAAACCCTCCAGACCATGTTCCGGCTCATCAAGGCGTCGATGTCAGGGGAGTACACGGGCGTGCCCGGCACCACGGTGGCGGCGGCCGTGGCCGTGCTCATTTATTTCCTGAGCCCCATTGACCTGATTCCGGACTTTATTCCGGTGCTGGGCCTACTCGATGACGTGGCTCTGGTGGCCTGGTTCTCGACCACGCTGAAAGGCGAAATGGACAAGTTCCACGAGTGGGAGCTGACCCGCCCCGCCGAAGTAAAAACCAGCGCCGCGGACGTAACCGCCAGCGGCCTCACGCCGAAAACGGCCGCCCCCGCCGCCCAGCCCTCGCACTCCAACGACCCCGCCGCGCCCACCGCGCACGTAGCCGAAGAGTCGGCGAAGCACGCCGGCACCAGCAGCGTAGCCGCCAACACCACCGACAGCAGCCGTGAGCCCAGTACCACGGCCGCTGATACCGGCGGGAACGTGCGCTAAATTTCGCAACAGCCTCAACTAAAAAAGCCCCCGCAACAGCAGTTGCGGGGGCTTTTTTATGGTTTGTAAAATGTGCTACGCGGCGGCGGCGTGGTCGCGCACGAAGCGCACGAAGTCGCCCACGGTGTAGAGCGGCACCTCGTCAGGAATGGTGATGCTGAAGTTGCGCTCCAACTCCAGAATAATATCAACGACATCGAGGGTTTCGAAGCGCAGGTCGCGGGCGAGGCTGGCGGTTTTGCGCACGCGGCTGGCCCGGATGGCCTTGCGCTTGCTGATAATGCGGAATACCTGCTGCTCGATAGTAGGCGTATGGTGGGCGGAGCTAATGGTGGATACGTACATAATAAAGTTGCGGAAAAAGATGGTGAGGCAAGGGCAGGCGAATCGTTTCGGTGGGTGCCCCGCCGGGGCGGGGAAAGTGCCCACCGGCGGCCGCTGCTGCAACAACAGCCGGCCAGCGGGCACCCAACGCCGGAAACGTTAGGCTAGTACAGCCGGCGTAGCCGCCTGTATTTCTTCAGAGCCCACCTCCTCGTCAATGGTTGCAATGTCATCCGGATTTTTTCCGGTTATTTTTCCTTTCAGCGATTCGCTCAGCAAATACATCACCGGCACCACCAGCAGGGTGATGCCCGTGGCGAAGACGAGGCCGAAAATGATGGTCCAGGCCAGTGGGCCCCAGAAGGTCACCGACTCGCCGCCGATGAAGAAGTGCGGGTTACCGCTTGCGAACAGCTCATAGAAGTCGATGTTCAGGCCGATGGCCAGCGGGATGAGGCCCAGCGTGGCGGCCGTGGCCGTGAGGATAACCGGGTTGAGGCGGGTGCGGCCGGCCAGCACGATGGCCTCGCGCAGCGGCATGCCCTGCGAGCGCAGCATGTCCATGAACTCGACCAGCAGAATGCCGTTTTTTACCACGATGCCAGCTAGGGCGATGATGCCCACGCCCGTCATCACGATGCTCACGTTCTGGCCCGTGATGGCCAAGCCCCAGAACACACCGGCAATCGAAAACAGCACCTCGGACAGGATGATGACCGGCTTGCTGAACGAGTTGAACTGCGTGACCAGAATCAGGAAGATGAGGCCCAAGGCCCCGATGCCGGCCAAGGGCAGGAAGTCGGTGGTTTCCTTCTGACTTTCCTGGGCACCGCC
This sequence comes from Hymenobacter sp. UYAg731, assembly GCF_054061335.1. NCBI lineage: Bacteria > Pseudomonadati > Bacteroidota > Cytophagia > Cytophagales > Hymenobacteraceae > Hymenobacter > Hymenobacter sp. UYAg731. The sequence continues at coordinate 462,920 of NZ_JBSSEC010000002.1, forward strand.
CATGTCGATGGTGTAGCCGGGAGGTGTGGGGAAGGTTTTGAGGGCCTTTTGCACGGCGGCGGCCACGTCGGGACCGGAGTAGCCGTTGAGGACGTTGGATGAGATGGTGATGACGCGCTTGGTGTCTTTGCGCTTGATGCCACCATAAGTGGAGCCGTAGGTGACGTCGGCCACCGAGGAGATGGGCACCTGGCGGATGGCGCCGGTGGCATCGCGGAAGGTGAGCGGGGCGTTCACCACGGCATCCACGTCGGAGCGGTAGGGCTCGGCGTAGCGCACCTGGATGGGGTATTCGTCGTCGGTCGTCTTGAATTTGCTGGCCTCGGTGCCGTAGATGGCGGTGCGGACCTCCAGGCCAATCTGGCCCGTGCTGATGCCTTCGCGGTTGGCGCGGACGCGGTTGATATTGACGGCTATTTCGGGGTTGCGGTCCTGCAGGTTGGAGCGCAGGGCTTCGACGCCGCCGATGTGCAGCGAGTCGACGTAGTGCGCCACTTTCTTGGAGAGCGCGGCCAGAGCTTTGTAGTCATCGCCGGCTACTTCAATGGCAATGGGCTTGGGCTGGGGCGGGCCGCTAGCCTCCTGGTCAACCGAGATTTCAGCGCCGGGAATGCCTTTCACCACCTCACGGATTTTGTCCATGTAGACGCTGGTTTTAACCCCTTTGCGCTCGCTCAGCTCCTTGAACGCCACAGCGACTTTGCCCATTTGCGACTGCGACGTGCCCGAGGCCGAGGAGGCATCGCCGGGGTCGTTGGCCCCGATGGCTACGTTGGTAATCACCGACTCCACATCAGGATTATTGCGGCCGATAACGCCGTAGACGCGGTTTTCGAGGACGTGGGTAATCGAGTCGGTGACTTCGACTTTGGTGCCGACCGGCATGTTCAGGTAAGTGTAGATGAATTTGGGGTCGCCTTTGGGGAAGAAGTCGACGTGCGGCTTGCGCGCGCCCACGGCCACAAACGAGCCGATGAAAAGCACCACCACGCCCACCATCACCAGGGCCGGATGGCTGATGGCCCAGCGCACGAGGTCGGCGTAGCCGTTCTGGAAGCGCGGCAAGGCGCGGGTCTGGAACCAGCCAATCATCTTCACGAACACGAAGGTGTTGAGGAAGCAAAGCAGGATGAGCGTGATGGCCAGGTTGCCCACGAAGGTGGAATGCGCCACGTAGCCGATGATGGCAATGACCAGCAGCACACCCATCGCAATCAGGAAATTGCGCGTGAGCTTGGGCTTGCGGTGCATGTCTTCCTCGAAATGCTCCTCGCGCTCCATGAAGCTCACGGCAAACACCGGGTTCATAATGAAGGCCACGATAAGCGAAGCCATCAGCGTGATGATGAGCGTGACCGGCAGGTAGTACATGAACGAGCCCACGATGCCGGGCCAGAACATGAGCGGCACGAACGGCGCTACCGTGGTGAGCGTGCCGGCCAGCACCGGAATGAACACCTCGCCCGCGGCGAATTTGGCGGCTTTCGGGGTGCTCAGGTTGGGGTGCTCGTGCAGCAGGCGGTGGGTGTTTTCAATTACCACAATGGCGTCATCGACCACGATACCGAGGGCCAAAAGGAAAGCGAAGAGCACAATCATGTTCAGCGTGAAGCCGAACAGCGGGATGACCAGAAAGGCCAGGAACATCGAAATCGGCACGGACAGGCCCACAAACAGCGCGTTGGTAGTGCCCATGAAGAACATCAGAATCAGCGTCACGAGCAGGAAGCCGATGATGATGGTGTTGATGAGGTCGTGCAGCGTCACGCGGGTGTCGTTCGAGGTGTCGCCGGTCACGGTGATGTTCAACTCCTTGGGCAGGTTGGCTTTCGAGTCGGCAATCAGGGCCTTGATTTTATCGGAGGCGTCAATCAGGTTTTCGCCGGCGCGCTTCACCACGTTCAGCGTGATGGCGGGCTTGCCGTCGAGGCGGGCGTAGCTTTCGCGGTCCTTGAAGCCGTCGACGACGGTGGCGATGTCGCCGAGGCGCACCGGCGCGCCGTTCAGGTTCTTCACCTGGATGTCGGCAATGTCGGCGGCCCGCACGTACTGGCCGGCCACGCGCACGGCGCGCTTCTGCCCGCCCACATCGATGCTGCCGCCCGATACGGTCACGTTCTCGCTGCTGATGGCGCGGGAAATGTCCGAGAAACTCAGGCGCGAGGCGCGCAGCTTGTTCAGGTCCACGTCCACGTTCACCTGCTGGTCGAGGGCACCCACGATATCCACGCGGGTGATTTCGGGCAGGGCCTCAATCTTGTCCTGGAAGTCGTCGGCGAACTTCTTGAGCTGGGCGGCGGGCAGGTTGCCGCTCAGGTTCACGAACATAATCGGCTGCTCGGAGATGTTGATTTCCTTCACCGTCGGGTCGGCGGGCAGGTCGTTGGGCAGCTCGGTGCGGGCCTTGTCCACGGCATCCTTAATGAGCTGCTTGGCCTCTGGCACCTTCACATTCGAGTTGAACTCGATGTCGACGATGCAGTAATCCTGGTTCGAGGTCGAGTTGATGTGCTTCACCCCGTTGATGCCCTTGATTTCCTTTTCGAGGTGGCGGGTCACCAGGTTTTCGATGTCCGTGGGCGAGGTGCCGGGGTACACCGTGGCCACGATGATGCGCGGAATCACGATGTCCGGGAATTTCTCCTTGCCCAGCTTGATGTAGGCAAAAATGCCCGCCACGCACAGCAGCACCGTGATGATGTAGATGCTGGTTTTGTTATTGATGGACCAACTAGTGGGGCCAAATTCTTTTTCTATATCCTGCATGACTTTTAACTAAAAGCTTGAGAACTACTGGGGATAGAGACGCAATATTTTGCGTCTGTCGTTGCTGATGTTGTTTAGTTGGCGTGGTTCGGTATGGTCCTGGCCGTTCAACGACGAAACGCAAAATGTTGCGTCTCTACGCCCCTTGCACGACTACCTTCTGGCCTTCGTTTAGGTTCTGGTAGCCGCCCGAGATGATTTTATCCTCAGCCGTCAGGCCGCTGCTTACTTCGACTTTGCCGTTGTAGGTATTGCCGGTTTTGATGATGCGCTTCTTGGCCACGGCCTTGCCGGCCTCCTGGCCCACCACGTACACGTAGCTGTTCTGCTCGTCGTGCTGCACAAGGTCGACCGGAATGACGGTGGCGGCGGCAGCCGCGTAGTTCTGGATGCGAACGGTGGCCACCATGTTGGGGCGCAGGTCGGCGGCTTTGGCCCCTTTCAGGCGCAGCTCCACCGTAAACGTGCGGCTGGTGGCGTTGATGCTGCGGCTCACGACGCGCACCGTGGCGGGAATTTCCTCGCCGCCCAGGTCCGGAATGGTGACCACGGCGTTGTCGCCGGCCTTGATGCTGTTGCCGTAAGCTTCCGACACATCGGCCAGGATTTTGCCGCCCGTGCCACTGGTAAGGCGCACCACCGGCGCGCCGGGGGCGGTGATTTCGCCCAGCTTGGGCAGCACCTCATCCACCGAGCCCGAGAACGGAGCTACTACATTGTATAGCGCGCGCTGCTGGTTGAGCGTGCTCAGATTGCGCTGCAGGGCCTGGTAGTTGTTCTTGGCCGTGAGGTACTGGATTTCGGTCCCAATCTGCTGGTCCCAGAGGCTCTTTTGCTTTTCGTACACGGTTTTGGCGAGGTCCATGCGGGTGCGCAGCTCGGCGGCGCTGGCATCGAGAATGCTGGCATCCACGGTGGCCAGCACCTGGCCTTTGCTCACGCGGTCGCCGCGCTGCACGCGGATGCTGGTGAGCGAGCCGGCGGCGCGGCTGCCCACGGTGGCGTTCTGGTCGAAATCGACGCGGCCCTGTACTTCGAGGTAGCTTTTGAAGCTCTCGGGCTTAGCGTTCATCACCGAAACGGGTGTGGCGGCGGCTACCACCGGGCCGCCGGTTTTGGCTTCGAGCTCGGTAATTTTGGCCTGCGTGGCCGCCTGTTCGCTCTTCAGCTTTTCGAGCTGGGCCTTGGGGTCTTTGCTTTCGCCGCCGCAGGAAGTGAGCAGCAGGGTGCCGGCGAGAAACAGCGCGGCGGGTTGGGTTGAATTGAAACGCATGGGTAAGCGGGGTATTTTAAGATGTCGGGTGGCAAGTAGCGCGGACTTTTAGTTCGCGTCCCCGCGCCGTTAGAATCGTTCGGGTGTCGTTCGGGGACGCGAACTAAAAGTTCGCGCTACGCCCCAGCGTTATTTCTTAACCTGGTTAAACAGCTCACCAGTCGCTTTGTCGCGGTCGACTTTCGCCACCAGCACGTCGTAAATCGCGCCGTAGTAGTTGGTCTGGGCCGAGCGCAAATCCGTCTCAGCCGTAATCACCTCCAGGTTGGAGCCCACGCCGGCGTTGAACTTGATGCGCGTGACGCGGGCCACGTCGGTAGCCAGGTCCAGGTTGGCCTTCTGGTTGTCCAGCACATCCAGCGCATTCACCAGCGTGGTGCGGCTCTGGGCATCTTGCAAATCAATGCTTTGCTTCAGTGTTTCAAAGCCCTTCTCAATGGTTTGCTGCTGCAAGCGGCTCTGCTGCACCAGGTATTTGCGGCGGAAGCCGTCGAACACCGGCACCTGCAAGCTCAGGCCCACGTTACCGAAGCCGAACCAGTTCTGGTTGGCAAAACCCGCCGAGTTCGTCGAAGTCGGCCCGCGAAAGGCGAACAGCTCACTGCCCGTTTTGGCCGAGCCCGTAAAACCGTAGGCCCCCGTGAGCACGAGGCGCGGGTACGCGCCGGCCTGGCGGTTGCGCAGGTCGAGGCCAGCCAAGGCCTGTTGGGTTTCCAGGGTCGAGAATTCGATGCGGTTGTTGTAGTTCAGCGCGCCCCGGGCCGCCATCGACTGGCCCCCCGACAGCGCATTCTGCTGGTCGAGGCGGTTCTGGGCGGCGGTATTGTCGCCGCCGGGGGTTACCGGGGCGGTGGGCACGCTACCCAGGCCATCCACACCGCCGCCGTTGCTCAGGCTGGCCACGCCGAGGCGCTGGCGCAGGGCACCGGCATCCACCACGGCCGCGCCGAGCGAATCGGTCAGCTGCACGTTCTGGCCCTGCGGCAGGCCCATCTGAAACTTGAGCAGGCCTACGCTCAACTCGGTGAGGCGCTGGGCTTTCTGCTGCTCCACCACTAGGTTGTTGCGCTGCACGCGCAGGCGGTCCACATCCAGCTTCTCGGCAAAGCCGGCCTTGAAAATCTTCTGGGTCTGGTAAAGCACCGTATCGAGGCGCTGCACGTTGCGGGCCAGCAGGCCGAGGCGCGAGCGGGCCACCAGCGTGCTGTAATAGGCCTTGCTCACCTGCTCCACCACGTCGATTTCGGCCTGCTGAGTTTGCTTTTTGGCCAGTTCGGTGTACACCTTAGCAGCCTTCAAACCAATCAGATACGAGCCATCGAACAACAGTTGTGATACCGAGGCGCTGGCGTTGCCGGCGTATTGCAGGCCGAAGGCGAACGGCTGCGGCGGCAGGGCCAGCTGCTGGGTGCCCAGCACCTGCTGCGTACCGCCCTGGGCCGCCGCCAGGTCGCCCTGCGTGAGTACCGTTTGCGAGAGCGGGAAGCTCACCAGGCTCTTTTGCAGCTTGAAGTTATCGGACAGCGTGCTGGCCACGTTCACCTGCGGCAGGCCGGCGCTCTTGATTTCGCCCACTTTGGCGGCCGCCGTGGCCTCGCCCAGGCGGGTGGCCAGCAGCGTCGACTTGTTCTGCACGGCGTAGGTAATGGCCTGTTGCAGGCTCAGGGGCATGGTGCCCGTGGTGGGCGGGGCCTGGGGCAGGGCGGCTGGCTGGCTTTGGGCAAGCAGCGCCTGCGGTACGGCCGCGCTCAGGGCGGCCACCAGCAGGAATCTGGTTCGAAACAGCGTGTTCATAAACAGCAAAAAAGTAACAGGTAAGCGGGGAAAAGCGGGTTATTCTTCGTCGGTGACGTGCCGGTACTGGTTGATGAGCCGGTGACCTTTGATGGTGGCTACGCCCAGCATGAAGTGCTCAAGCAGCGCCGCCGACACGCGCTCGTTGGCAAAATCGCGGGGCGGGAAGAGTTCGGGGTCAAATTGCAGCTCAATCTGAGCCAGGCGCAGGCGGGCCAGTACTTCCATATCGAGGTCAGCTTGAAAAAGGCCTTCTTCGATACCGCGGCGCAGGTTATCCTTGATTTGGGAGAGGATAAACTCGTGTTTGTGGGCCTGCCAGAGCTGCCAGGTAGTGGGGTGAAACTTGCGCAGGTCGTAGAAAATGCTGGGGTGGACGTTGCCAAATTCCTGCTTAATCCAGGTCAACATCTGAAACAACTCGTCGATGGCCGAGGAGGAAGCGTTAATCATCGCCTTGCACTCGTTCTGGGTGCCGTCGAGGTGGCGGCTCATAGAAGCTTCCACAATCTGGTCCTTGTTTTCGAACCACTTATAAAGGGTCTTTTTCGACATGGCCAGGTCGGCGGCAATGTCGTCCATGCTCACGCTTTTGATGCCGTTGCGCATAAAAAGCTGCTGGGCGTGATTGAGGATGCGGTCTTTGATTTCCATAACTAGCGCCGCAAAGATACAACGGAAACTTTAATCGTGCTCAAAGTTTCCAACGCATTTTCACAGTCTGCAACCAGTGCAAGGCCTTTTTGCGCGGGGCAAGACGCGCACGGCTCCGGTTTACTTTAACCCAACCCGAAAAAAAGTATTCAGCCCCTTACATGACTAACTAATTTTATTGGTAATACAAAGCTAATAAAATTAGTTTAATAGTATTCTACAATCAGATTATTTATTTGTGAACCCGGCCCAGCCCCGCGTGCGGCGGAAGTGCCGGGCGAGGGTACTTTTGCGCCGGGCCGCGGTGGCCCGCCTGCATTCGCGCTTATGAAAATCCGGACCGGCTTCGGCTACGACGTTCATCAATTGAAAGAAGGCCTGCCCTTCTGGCTCGGCGGCATTGAGGTGCCGCACACCCATGGCGCCCTCGGCCACTCCGATGCCGACGTGCTCATCCACGTCATTTGCGACGCACTTTTGGGCGCGGCCAACCTGCGCGACATCGGCTTCCACTTCCCCGACACCGACCCGCAGTACAAGGGCATCGACTCGAAAAAACTGCTCTCCGGCGTGATGCGCCTGCTGCGCGAGCGTGGCTACGAGGTGAGCAACGTCGACTCGACCATTTGCCTGGAGCGCCCCAAGGTGAACCCCCACATTCCGGAAATGCAGCGCGTGCTGGCCGCCGTGATGGGCGTGGCCGAGGAGGACATTTCCATCAAAGCAACCACCACCGAAAAACTAGGGTTTGTGGGCCGGCAGGAAGGCGTGGCCGCCTACGCCAGCGTGCTGATTGTGAAAGCGTAATTAACCGTCATGCCGAGCATAAATCCTTGTTCCCACCATATTAAATCAATGAAGCAAACCCCTCTCCTGCTGGCCTTTCTCGCGCTGGCCAGCGCCGTTCCGGCCCACGCTCAAGGCAAGGTCAAAGTAAAATCCAAGCCCGCCTCCGGTGCGGCGGCTACTAAAATCAAAACCACTGATGGCAAGGACGCTGGCAAAGACTGGAGCGTGAAATACGCCGACCAGGTAACCGCCGAACGCCTGCGCACCCACCTAGCCGTACTGGCTTCGGACGAGTACGAAGGCCGCGAAACCGGCCAGAAGGGCCAGCACATGGCCGCCGACTACGTAGCCAAGCAGTTCAAAACCGCCGGCCTGACCGGCCCGGTCACTACCGGCACCGACCCCTACCAGCAGCATTTCGACGTGGAGCAGGTGACCTGGGCCGACGGTGCGACCCTGAAAGTGGGCAGCACGAATTACGCCTGGCTCACGGATTTCTATGGTATCGGCGACTCGCCGTTTGCCCAGGAAACTACCGTAAAGCCGGTTTTCGTGGGCTACGGCATTGAGCAGGCGGGCTATTCTGACTACGCCAATGTGGACGTGAAGGGCAAGGACATTCTAGTACTAATGGGCGAGCCCACCGGCGACGGCGGCAAAGCCCTGCTCAGCGCCGACGGCGCGCCCACTAAATGGGGCACCGACTACCGGGGCAAGGCCCAACTGGCGAATCAGAAGGGGGCGCGCACGGTGTTTTTCGTGAGTTTCAACCCGACCAGCAACTTCGCCAAACAGACGGCGCGCATGGCCCCGTTCATCTCCCGGCCGTCGATGGTGATGCTGGGCAACGACAAGCCCACCCGCGTGCCGTCGTTCTTCATCTCGCCCGCCGTGGGCTTGGCCGTGCTGGGCACGACCGATGCGGTTATGCAGACTTATTTGGGCAAAATCAACAGCACCAAACAGCCGGTGGCCGCCACTTTCGCGGTGGTGCCGATGCAGCTGAAAGCCGAGCGCAAGCGTGAAAAGCTCGACACGCAGAACGTGCTGGGCTTCATCGAGGGCACGGATAAGAAAGAAGATGTCATCGTGATTTCGGCCCACCACGACCACCTGGGCAAGCACGACGGACAGGTGTTCAACGGGGCCGACGACGATGGCTCGGGCACCACGGCCATTATTACGATGGCGGAGGCGTTTGCCAGGGCTAAAAAGGAAGGCCACGGCCCGCGCCGCAGCCTGCTGTTTCTGAGCGTGACGGGCGAGGAAAAGGGCCTGTTCGGTTCAGAATATTATTCGAAGCACCCCATTTTCCCGCTGGCCAGCACCGAGCTTGACCTGAACGTGGACATGATTGGGCGCACTGATGTGGAGCACGAGGGCAAGCCCGACTACGTGTACGTCATCGGCTCCGACAAGCTGGCTTCGGAGCTGAAGGTGATTCTGGAGGCGGAAAACAAGCAGTATGGCCCCATCGACCTGGACTACCGCTTCGACGACCCCAACGACCCCAACCGTTTCTACTACCGCTCCGACCATTACAACTTCGCGGTGAATAAGGTACCGGTGGCCTTTTTCTTCAACGGCGTACATGCCGACTACCACCAGCAGAGCGACGAAATCGAAAAAATTGAGTTTGCGAAGATGGAGAAGCGGGCGCGGCTGGTGTTCCACACCGCCTGGGAGCTGGCCAACCGCGACGGCCGCATTGTCGTTGATTCGAACAAGCCGTAAACGGAGCGCCTTCTGCTTCGTTGAACGTCATGCAGAGCGTAGCGAACCATCTTACCCGCCACCACTAATCCTATTAAATTGGATTGAGTTGTGCAATAAAGATGCTTCGCTACGCTCTGCATGACGTTCTTTTTTGCTCCCTCTCATCCTCCCAAGTCCTTCCTTCCCAATGCTAAAACCCGTTGCGCTGTACGCCCTGCTGCTAACCAGCGCCCTACCCGCTGCTGCCCAGACTACTCCCACCAAAATCAAAGTCAAAACCAAAGGCGCAGCCGCTACCCCCACTGCGCCGGACCTTTCGCAGACCTACGCCGCCCTCATTCAGCCGGCTGACCTGCGGGCGCATCTCACGGTAGTGGCGTCAGACGCGTTTCAGGGGCGCGAGGCGGGCCAGCCGGGCCAGAAGCTGGCAGCGGAATACCTGGTGAAGCAGTTTGTGGAAGTTGGATTGCAAGGACCGGTTTTGGGCGGCGACAACCCGTATTTGCAGCATTTCCAACTGGCGCACAGCACCTACGCACCGGGCGGCTACCTGAAAATCGGCGCGCAACGCTACGACTATTTGAGCGACTGGTTCAGCTACGGGCCGATGCCGTCGCCGTTTCCTATCGAAACCACATCGCAGCCGGTGTTTGCGGGTTTTGGCGTGGAGCAGGGCGCGTATTCGGATTATGCGGGGCTCGACGTGCAGGGAAAGGACGTGGTGGTAATGATGGGCGAACCGCAGGATGAGCGTGGCCGCAAGCTGCTGAAGCCGTTGGGCCGCAAGGCCGACTACTGGGATTCGGGCCTGCGCAAAGCAGCGCTGGCCAAGGCCCACGGCGCCCGCAGCATTTTCCTGATGACGTTTGCCCCGGCCCTTGCTTTCCAGAAACAGACTTCTGAGCTGGGTGAGTCGTTGCGCGAGCCGGCTTTTTCGCTGCCCGACCCCGGCCCGGAAATCATCGACACGGTGGCTGAGAATATCCCGCCGGGCATCGGCGTGTATTTCACCTCGCAGGATTTGGGCCTGGCAATGGCCGGCACTACGATGAATGGGCTGCTGGGCTACGTGCGGGGCCTGGGCCGGGCCGGGCGGCCGGTGCCGGCGGGTTTTCAAGCCCCGACAACCGAAATTTTCCTGCCGCAAACCCAGCAGCCGCTCACCACCGAAAATGTGCTGGGCTTCCTGGAAGGCTCGGACAGAAAGGACGAAGTGCTGGTGGTTTCGGCCCACTACGACCACCTGGGCGTGAAGCATGACACGATTTATAACGGGGCCGATGACGACGGCTCGGGCACGGTGGCGGTGCTGGCGCTGGCCAAGGCCTTTGCCCAGGCCAAAAAGGATGGGCACGGCCCGCGCCGCAGCATCCTGTTTGTGCTGATGACGGCAGAGGAAGAAGGTTTGTTCGGCTCGGAATACTACACGGCGCACCCCGTTTTTCCGCTGGCCAATACCATTGCCGACCTCAACATTGACATGGTGGGCCGCACCGACCGCAAGCACAGCGCGAAGCGGCATTTCGTGTGCATTGTGGGCTCGGATAAATTGTCGTCGGAGCTGCACACCATCAATGAGGCGGCCAACCGCGACTACACGCACCTGGAGCTGGACTACCATTTCAACGTGCCCAATGAGCCGGAGCACATCTACTACCGTTCGGACCACTACAACTTTGCGCGGCGCAAAATCCCGGTCATTTTTTATACCACCGGCGAGCACGCCGATTACCACCGGGCGACGGACGATGTGGAGAAGATAGAATTCGATAAATTAGCGGAGCGCGCGCAGCTGGTTTTTCACACCGCCTGGGCGCTGGCAAACCGCGAGCAGCGCATCGTGGTTGATTCTAACAAGCCCTGATTTGCCATGACCACCGCCACCAAAGCCGACCAGTTTCAGCTCGACGCCGAAACCAAAGCCTTCGACCGGGAGCACCGCCGCAAAATCCGCTTCAACATCGGCAAGTACGACGCGGCCGTGAGCAACGGCATGAAGCTCTATGACCAGCACGAGCTGGCCCGCGACCGGGGTGCTTACCTGAAAGCCACCGTGCTGGAGAAGCTGGACGAATACCTGCTGCAATTCGAGGCCGCCTTCACGGCGCGGGGCGGGCGCGTGATTTGGGCGCGCGATGCGGCCGAGGCGCTGGCCGAAATCGGGAAGCTCACCAAGGCGCGCAACACCAAAACGGTGGTGAAGGCCAAGAGCATGACCACCGAGGAAATTCACCTCAATAAGTACCTCGCCACGCAGGGCATCGAGTCGGTGGAAACGGACCTGGGCGAGTACATCGTGCAGCTGAACGGCGAGCGGCCCTACCACATCGTGACGCCCGCCATGCACCTGAGCAAGGCCGACATCAACGACATTTTCGTGAAGCACCTCGGCACGAAATCCACCGACGATGCCCAGGAACTGGTGCTCACGGCCCGTCACCTACTGCGCAACAAATACACCGCCGCCGAAGTAGGCGTGACGGGCGGCAACTTCCTCCTGGCCAAAGAAGGCGCGGTGGCCGTGACCGAGAACGAGGGTAACGCCCGCCTCTCGGCTACCTTCCCGAAGCTGCACATTGCGGTGGTGGGCATTGAGAAAGTCATTCCGCAGCTTACCGATTTGGACTTGTTCTGGCCCCTGCTCAGCACCAGCGGCACGGGGCAGCAAGTCACGGTGTACAACACCGTGTACTTCGGCCCGCGCCAGCCCGGCGAGGTGGACGGCCCGGAGGAAATGGTGGTGATTCTGCTCGACAACGGCCGCACCAACCTGCTGGCCCAGCCCGACAAGCGCGCCGCTCTGCGCTGTATCCGTTGCGGGGCCTGCCTGAACGTGTGCCCGGTGTACAAGAACATCGGGGGCCACACCTACGAAACCACCTATTCCGGCCCCATCGGCTCGGTCATCAGTCCGCACCTCTCGGGCCTGCCCGAGCACAAGCATCTGAGCTACGCCAGCAGCCTGTGCGGGGCCTGCACCAGCGTGTGCCCGGTGCGCGTTCCGCTGCACAACCTACTATTGCTCAACCGCCAGCAGAGCGTGCAGGAAGGCTACGCCCCCACCGAGGAGAAGCTCGCCATTGGCCTCTGGAAGTGGAGCATGCAGCACCGTTGGGCCTTGGATTTGCTGCCCGTAAAAATTAAGGACTGGAGCCTGGGCCGCCTGCTGGGCCAAGTGGGCTGGAGCAAGCGCCGCGAAAGCCTGCACATCGCCGGGCCGTCGTTCCGGGCGCTGTGGCAGGCGCGGCCGAAGCGTTAGGCGGCTGGTGGTTCGGCGGTTTGCGGGTGGCGTGCGTATCAGGGTTTTTCACTGCCCATGCACCCGTATCTGCTGCTTGCCCTGCACATCGTAACCGGCCTGGGTGGCCTGATGCTGGTGATTACCACGCTGTCGGCGGCCATCCGCTCGTTCATTCTGCCCCGCAACGAAGTGGTGCGCATGAACGTGTGGGCCTTTCTGGTCATCCGCCAGGTATTCGATATGGCCGCCCGGCTGGCCAATTCCTACGAGCGGCGCGACCGCATCATGGCCCACTACGCGCCAGTAGCACTGGTGGGGCTGCCCGTGTTTTGGGAGGCGCTGGTGAGCCTAGGGTACGCCAGCATGTTCTGGGCGCTGGGCGAAGGCAACTGGGAGCGGTGCTATAAGCTCAGCAGCAGCTCGCTGCTTACGTTGGGCAACTCTTCCTCCCATCGCCTCTTTATTACCGCCCTCAGCTATTCGGAGGCAACGCTGGGCTTTATCCTCCTGACGCTGCTTATTTCCTATTTGCCCACCATCTACCAGGCTTTTTCGCGGCGCGAGGTGACAGTAGCCCTGCTGGAGCTGCGGGCCGGTACGCCCCCCACGGCCGCCTGCCTGCTGGGCTGGCTCAACCACGACGGCTCGGTGCAGAACGACGACCAGCAGTGGGCCGAGTGGGAGCGGTGGTTTGTTGAGATTGAGGAAAGCCACACCTCGCTACCCGTCCTCTCGTTCTTCCGCTCGCCGCAGCCGGGGCGCTCCTGGGTCACGGCCGGCGGACTGATTCTGGACACGGCCGCGCTGCTTTTTGCCGCCGTGGATGGCCCCCAGCCTCGCCAGGCCCAGATTACCTTCAAGGCCGGCTGCCTGGCCCTGAACCGGGTATATCGGTTTTTCGATACCAAAGCCGGAGCCGAACCCACCAGCTTGCTGCCCGCCGAGGAAGCATTCCCCGGCCGGGCCGATTTTGACCTGACCTGCCAGGAACTGGCCGAGCAAGGCCTGAAAATCTGCGAAGACCGGGCCGATGCCTGGCGGCGCTACTGCGAGCTGCGCCGCCGCTATACCACAGCCCTCGATTTCCTGGCCCGCCTCACCATGGCCCCGGGCGCAAAAAGCAGCACGTAGCCCCCGGCCGACGGTATTTTCCGGGCGGTGGCCCAATGCCCGCCCGGCAATGGCCCCAAGGACAACCATAAGCCATCTAAAGGCTTGGTCAGAATATCTTTTGCGGGGAAAAACGGCTTGCAATAGCTCCAGAAGGGCTTTTGCATAATTTCTGCAACAAGAAGGACTACGCCCTTATCAATGATAATAGCCAAGCGCAGGAATATTGATTAATTTACGCCCCCAATTTACTGGGCTTATTCCGCCCGGCTTTTCATTTTTCATTTCCCTCACCCTCTTCCCCAACTCTATTTCCAAACCTCTATGCACACACCTTTTCTAAGCAATCGGCTGGGCCGGTGGCTGGCGGTGACGCTCCTGGCGCTGATGAGCGCCACGACGGCCCACGCCCAGCTCACTGGCACCAAGACCATTCCGACCGACTATGCTACCGTGGCGGCGGCCATCACGGCCCTCAACGCCCAGGGCGTGGGGGCGGGCGGTGTCACGTTCAACATACCGGCCGGCTACACCGAAACCTTCGCCTCGCCCACGGCCGGGGCCATCACGGCCACGGGCACGGCGGCTAATCCCATCGTATTTCAGAAATCCGGCAGCGGGGCCAACCCCAAAATCACGGCCGGCGTGGGCACTGCCCCGGCGCTGGATGCCATCATCAGCCTGGCGGGGTCCGACTACGTGACGTTTGACGGCCTGGAACTGGCCGAAAGCGCCACCAACACCACCGCCACCACGCAGATGGAATTCGGCTTTGCCCTGTTCCGTCCCTCGCCCACCGACGGCTGCCAGTTCAACATCATCCGCAACTGTGTGGTGACGCTGAACAAGACCAATACCGGCACCTTCGGCATCTACGGCGCGGCCAGCACGGCGGCACTGGCTACTTCGGTAGCGGCCACGGCTCCTAGCGGCGCGCACTCCAACAACAAGGTGGATGGCAACATCATCACCAACTCCGCGACCGGGATGTATTTCACGGCCTCGACCGCTACCACGCTGGCCAACTATGACGTGAGCAATGAGATTGGGGTAGTGGCACCCAACACGGTGTACAACTTCGGGACCACGGCCACGGGCTGGGGCATCGGCGGCAACTACCAGAGCGCCTTCAAGGTGGTGAACAACGTGGTGAACAACACGCTGAACTACGCCGGCGGCACTACTTCGGCCGTGGCCGCTTCTACGGTTACCAACACGTTGCGCGGCATTTACGGCAATGCCTGCCCTTCGGCCAGCATCGACATCACTGGCAACACCATTACGCTGGCCAGTGGCACCAGCACTTCGGGCATTACCGGCATCGACAACGGCATTGGCAGCACGGCGGCCGGCAACACGGTAAACATCACGAACAACTCCGTGACGATAACCAGCGCCACGGCCACCAGCAGCACGACCATTGGCATTGTCAACTCGGCTTCGGCAGCCACGGTGAACGTTACGGGCAACACCGTAACGGGCTGTAGCCTGTCGGCGGCCACCACGGCGGCATTCACGGGCATCAGCAACTCGGGGGCGGGCACTACGGCCAACCTGAACAGCAACACCGTTACCAACAATACCACCCTGGGCACGGGCACCATGCTGCTGATTACCGGCGGCTCGCCCACCACGCTAAGCATGAGCAGCAACACGCTGACCGGCAATAGCAAGACGCCCGCAGCGCCCTCATCGAGCATCACGCTGCAGTGTCTCACGGCCGCGACGGCGGCCGTGACGGCCTCCAACAACACGATAACGAATAACACCATCGTGATTTCGGGCACCTCCAGCTCGTCGGGAACCGTTTACGGCTACACCAATTCCAGCAGCCCGCCTACGGAAACGCTTACGTCGAATACCATTACCGGCCTGGCCGTGAGCGGTACTTCGACTTCGGGCAGCCACACGGTGGCCGGCATCCGCACCAACACCATAGCCACCGACGTGCAGACGATAACGCTCAACACCATCGGCAGCCTGTCGGTTTCGGGCAGCGGTACGGGCACGGTTACCGGCCTGCTGTTTCTGACGGGCGGTGGCACGGGCACCAGCATTGCCCGCAACAAAGTGTATGACTTGAGCGCGGTGGGCACTGGTGCCTCCGTGAACGGCGTCAACATCAACGGAGGGGGCACTTACTCGCTTAGCAACAACCTCTTGGGGGACCTGCGTGCGGCGGCAGCCACAGGCCTGACTGCCGTCAGCGGTATTCAGGTATCGGGCGGTACCGGTGCCAACCTCTACTTCAACAGTGTGTACCTGAACGCGACCAGCGCCGGTGCCACGTTCGGCACTTCGGGCATCTACCTGAACTCGACCTCGACCACGCTCGATGCCCGCAACAATATTGTGGTGAACAAGAGCACCGCAGCGGGCACCGGCGGTTTCACGGTGGCCCTGCGCCGCGTGAGCGGCACGGCCGGCACCGTGCCCGCCAACCTGACCACCACCACCAACAACAACCTTTACTACGCCGGTACGCCCTCGGCCACGAACCTGATTTACGTGGAGGGCACCACGGCCACCGTCACCAACGCCCAGCAGACCATCGCCGCCTACAAAGCGTTTGTAGCGACCCGCGAAAGCAACTCGGTGACCGAAGACGTGCCGTTCCTGAGCACCACGGGCGCGGCCACCACCTTCCTGCACGTCAGCCCCACCATCGCCACGCAGGTGGAGAGCGGCGGCACGCCCGTTTCGGGCATCACCACCGATTTTGACAACGATACGCGCAACGCCAGCACTCCCGATATCGGGGCCGACGAAGGCACGTTCATGCCGCAGGATTTGAGCGGGCCGACCATTACCGTGGCAGGCCTGGGCAACACGCCCAGCACCACCAACCGCACCATTGCGGTCACCATCACCGATGCCAGCGGCATTGCCACGGGCACCAACGCCCCGCGCCTGTTTTTCCGCAAGGGCACCAGCGGGGCCTTCCAGAGCGCGGTGGCTACCAGCGTGAGCGGCAGCACTTACACCTTCACGTTTGACTACGCGCTGGTGGGCGGGGTAGTGCCCGGCGACGCCATCCAGTACTACGTGGTGGCGCAGGATGCCAGCAGCAACAGCAACGTGAGCAGCAATCCGCCGGGCGGCACCTTCACCACGCCCCCGAGCCAGGTATACCAGTACCTGATTCAGACCCAGCTCAGCGGCACGTACTACGTGGGCACCGGCACCTCGCCGAACCCCGCGCGCACCTACGCTACCCTGACGGCGGCCGCCACGGCCTACAATCAGAACCAGCTGACCGGGGCCGTAACCTTTGTGCTGCTGGATGCCAGCTACGGGCCGAGCGAAACCTTCCCGATTCAGATTCTGAACAACGCGGATGCTTCGGCCACCAACACGCTGACCATTAAGCCCAACACGGGCCTGACCACGGTGCTCACCGGCAGCAATGCCTCGACCCTGTTCCAGCTGATTGGCAGCGACTACGTGACCCTGGACGGCAGCAACGGCGGCACCATTTCGGCCTCCGACCCGCGCCCCAGCCGCAACTGGACCATCAACAACACCAATACGGCGACCAGCAGCAACGGCATTGTGGTGACGGTATTCACCTCCGGTACCGACAACGCGACTAACAACACCTTCAAAAACCTGGTGATTACGGGCAGCGGCTCGGCCACGGCGCAAGCGGGCATCATTATGCTGTCGGTGACGGGGGCCACGGCGGCCAACAACAACAACAAGGCCCTGAACAATGCCATTTCGGGCAGCGTCTACGGCATCTATACCTCGGGGCCGAGCGCGACGTTGCGCAATACGGGCACCGTCATCAGCCAGAACGACATGACCGTGACCGGCGCGGGTGCCATTGGGCGCTTCGGCATCACGGCGCTGTTCGAAGACGGCATTCAGGTGACGCAGAACACGATTGATGGCATCAACTTCGCGGGCACCGGCGACGTGTGGGGCATCAGCGCGGGCTTCACCGGCATCAGCGCCAGCACCTTCACGGGCAATGACGTAACCAACGCCACCATCAACCGCAACTACGTGGGCGTGGTGAAACAGACGGGCACCTACTCGGCCGTGGGCATCGGCCTGGCGGCGGCCACGGCGGGCACGTCCACCATCAGCAACAACATGGTGGCGGGCGTATCGTCGAACGGCACCTCGGGCGACTTTGGGGCGGGCATCTTCATCGGCGGCGGCGCGGGCTCGACGACGCGCCTGCTCTACAACTCGGTGAGCATGACCGGCACCCAGACCGGGGGCAACTACCCCAGCTTCGCGCTGGCCATCGGCGGCACTACGCCCACGGTGGAAATCCGCAACAACATCCTGCTTAACACCCAGAGCACCGGAGCCAACAGTATTGCCCTGGGCTTTGCTTATAGCAGCACCACGGGCGCTTACGTGGGCCTGACTTCGGACCACAACGACTTCTTCGTGGGCACGGGCAGCACCTTCGCGGTGGGCCAGACCGGTGCCTTGAGCACCAGCGGCGTACTGCGCGCCACGCTGGCCGCGCTGAACACCGAAACCGGCCAGGACAACCCGGCCACGTCGAAAAACGTGAACCCGCAGTTTGTGTCGACCACCAACCTGCACACGACGGCCAGCGCCCTCAACAACGCCGGCGTGCCGGTGAGCGGCGTGACGGATGACTTCGACGGCGAAACCCGCTCGGCCACCACGCCCGACATTGGAGCCGACGAGTTCACCCCGGCGGTCATCGACATTGCCGCTACGGCCCTGCTGAACCCGCTGGCCGCCGGCTGCTACGGTGCCACCGAAGCCGTGGCCGTGAGCATTACCAACAACTCCACCACGGCCATCAACTTTGCCACCAACCCCAGCACAGTGACCGTGACGGTGACCAAGCCGGACAACACGACCCAGACCTTTACGACGACGCTGAGCACCGGCACGCTGGCTGGCAGCGCCACCCAGACGGTGACCCTGCCCGGCACGCTGAACCTGACCGCCACCGGCACCTACACGTTCGCCGTCACCACCGTCACCACCGGCGACGGCACCCCCGGCAACGACAACCTGACTGCCACCCGCACGGTGGTGGGCGTGGCCACCCAGCCCCAACTCGTCATCTTCACCGGCTTCACGGGCTCGAACCTGAGCACGGTATTTCCGGGCTGGAGCGAAGCCACCGGCCCGACGCTGCCCACCGGTACCGCTTCGCTGTGGACGAACCAGACGGGCTTTGGCAGCACAGGCAACACCACGGCCAAAGTGAACCTGTATTCGACGGGCAAGGCCGAGTGGATTGTGTCGCCAAAATTCCTGGCCACCAGTTCCACAGTCCTCACTTTTGATGCGGGCCTGAGCGACTTCGCCAGCACGGCGGCCGACCCGGTCGGCATGACCGGCACCGACGACTTCGTGGAAGTACGCATCTCCACCGACTGCGGCCAGACCTTTGCCCGCATCCCGGCCTTCGCCCAGTTCAACGCTAGCAACCAGCCCACCAACGGCAGCCTGCGCAACTACTCCGTCGACCTGAGCACCTATGCCGGCCAGCAGATTATCCTGGGTTTCTTCGCCTCGGATGGCCCCGTGGACGACGCCCCGGACTACGACTTCCACCTGGATAACATCAGCGTGCGCAGCCCGTTGCCCATCGACTTGGCCCCGCTGGCCCTCGTGACGCCTTCGGCCACCCAAGGCTGCTACTCCGCTGCCGAAACCGTGAGCGTGAGCGTGACCAACGCAGGCTCGCAGGCGCTGGACTTCGCGGCCAACCCGGCCACCGTAACCGCCGTGGTCACCACGCCCGGCGGCTCGCAGACCCTGACGGGCAGCATCACGACGGGTACGCTCGCCGCCGGTGCCAATCAGACCGTGACCCTGACGCCCACCCTCAACATGACGGCCCTGGGCACCTACTCGTTCGCCATTACGGCCACCGTGACCGGCGACCAGACGACCGGCAACGATGCCCTGGCCGCCGTAACCCGCACGGTGGCGGCCCCGGTGGCCGGTACGCTGGCCCCGGCCAGCAGCAGCATCTGCGTGAGCGGCACCGCCGCCCTGACCCTGACGGGTGCCGCCAATGGCAGCATTCAGTACCAGACCAGCGCGGACAATGTGACGTTTACCGACATAGCCGGCGCTACCAGCGCTACGTACACCACGCCGGTGCTCACCAGCACCACCTACTACCGCGTTCAGGTGCGCTGCGGCACGGCCGTAGCCACTTCCAACGTAAGCACCCTCACGGTAACCAACCCGCTGGTGGCCTCGACCAACACGCCGCTCAGCATCTGCGCGGGCAGCACGGCTACGCTCACGGCCACGGCCAGCACCGGCGGCAGCGTGCGCTTCTTCAGCACGGCCACCGGCGGCACCGCTTTGGCTACCACCACCCCGGGCAGCTACACCACCCCGGCCCTCACGGCCTCGGCCACGTACTACGCGGAAGCCTTTACGGGCGGCACGGAAACCGTAGGTAAAACGACTTCCACCCAAACCGATGGCGGCTACAGTGGCAGCAACACCGGCCTGGTGCTCACGGCCACCGGCCCGGCCGTCATTCAGGCTGCTACGGTATACAATGCGACGGCGACGGCCGGCTCGGTAAGCGTCGAGCTGCGCGACAACGCCGGTGCGCTGATTGCAACGGCTGGTCCGTTTGCGGTGGCCGCCGGCAGCACCACGGCGCTCATTCCAACCGTGCTGCCGCTGAACTTGGCGGTACCAGCGGCTGGCACCTACCGTTTGGTAACGGCCAGCACGCCCACGCCGCCCACGCTGTACCGCGACTTCAGCAGCGGCAACACGTTCCCCTTCACCTCGCCCAGCGGGGCCGTGTCCATCACGGGTGGCTACATCAGTGGTGCCAGCACGTCGTACTACTTCTTCTATAACATCGCCATCAGCACCGAATGCGCCGGCGCGGCCCGCACGGCCATTCAGGTGAACGTGACGCAGCCGGCCACGGCCAGCTTTGCGGCGGCTACGGGCAGCGGCTGCGGCACGTCGGCGGTTGCGCTGGCGGGCTCGGTGGGCGGTTCGGCCACGGGTGGCACCTACACAAGCAGCGGCACGGGCACGTTCAGCCCCAATGCCACTACGCTGACCGCTACCTACACGCCCTCGGCGGCTGATGTAGCGGCGGGCGCGGTAACCATCACGCTGACCTCGGCCGGCTCGACGCCCTGCCCGGCTGCTACGGCTACCTTCGCGCTGAGCATCAGCCCGGCTCCGGTGGCCAGCTTCAGCTACCCGGCTACTACTACATATTGCGCGGGCAGCACCAGCACCGTTTCGCCCACGCTGGGCACGGGCGCTTCAGCCGGTACGTTCTCCTCCACCACGGGCCTGAGCATTGACGCCACCACTGGCGTTATCACCCTGGCTTCTTCCACCGCCGACACCTACACCGTGACCAACACGGTGGCCGCCAGCGGGGCCTGTGCCGCCGTTTCGGCGACGACGACGGTGACCATCACGCCGGCTACTTCGGCCGCGTTTGCCTACAGCACGGGCACGTTCTGCGCCAGCGGCACCAACCCCACGCCCACGGTAACCGGTAACGGCGGAGGCACGTTCAGCGCCCCTTCGGGCCTGAGCATTGATGCTACCACCGGTGCCATCAACCTGAGCGCCTCGACCCTGGGCACCTACACCGTGACCTACACGGTAGCCGGTGCCTGCGGCAGCTCCGCTACGGCTTCGGTGACCATCACGGCGGCGCCGGTGGCCACGTTCTCCTACCCGGCCGCTACCACGTACTGCGCGGGCAGCACCAGCACCGTTTCGCCCACGCTGGGCACGGGTGCTTCGGTCGGTACGTTCTCCTCGACCACGGGCCTGACCATCGATGCTACTACCGGCGTTATCACGCTTAGCACTTCCTCCGCCGGTACCTACACCGTAACCAACTCGATTACGGCTTCGGGCTCGTGCGCAGCGGCCACGGCCACCGCCACGGTGACCATCACGCCGGCCACTACGGCCACGTTCGCCTACTCGGGCACCACGTTCTGCGCCACCGCCACCAACCCTACCGCTACGGTGACGGGCACGGCCGGCGGCACGTTCAGTTCGACTACGGGCCTGAGCATCAACGCCACTACCGGCGCGATTAATCTGAGCGCCTCGACCCTGGGCACCTACACCGTGACCTACACGGTGGCCGGTGCCTGCGGCAGCTCGGCCACGGCTTCGGTGACCATCACGGCAGGTCAGGTAGCCACGTTCAGCTACGGCACGGCGGCCACCTACTGCGTGAGCGGCACTACGGCTCCGGCCGTTGTGCTGGGCACCGGCGCTACGGCCGGCACGTTCACTTCGACCACGGGCCTGACGATTAACGCCACCACCGGCGCTATCACGCTGGCCTCGTCCACGGCCGGCACCTACACCGTGACCAACACGGTGGCTGCCGCTGGCGGTTGCGCGGCGGCTACGGCCACCACCACGGTGACCATCACGGCCGCTCCCACGGCCACGTTCAGCTACACTGCTCCGGCGGGCTGCCAGTCGAGCACTACCAACGTTCAGGCAGTGCTCGGCACGGGTGCCACCGCCGGTACCTTCTCCGCTCCAGCGGGCCTGCGCCTGAACATTACGACCGGCGCGATTACGCCGTCTTCGTCCACGCCCGGCACCTACACCGTGACCAACACGGTGGCTGCTGCTGGCGGTTGCGCGGCGGCTACGGCCACGGCCACCTTCACGGTGAATCCTCAGCCGGCCACGCCCACTATCAGCGTGGTATACAACGGGGCCACGACGACGCTGACATCCAGCGCCACGACCGGCAACCAGTGGTACCTCAACGGCAACATCATCACCGGGGCCACGGGCCAGACCTACGTGGTGAACGGCCTGCCGGCTCAGTACGGCACCTATACCGTGGTGGTGACCAACGCCAGCGGCTGCGCTTCGCTGCCCTCGGCCCCGCTGGTTATCACGGCGGCCCGCAACGGCATTGCCGGCGCCAGCCTCCAGGTGTACCCCAACCCAACGCCTACGGGCCAGATGACCCTGGAGCTGACGGGCTACCGCCTCGCTACCCAGCTCACTGTGCTTGATGCCCTGGGCCGGGTTATCATCAGCGAGCTGCTGCCGGCCAATGCCGGTACCGCCACCCGCACCCTCGACCTGAAGGGCGTGGCCACGGGCGTGTATCTGCTGCGCCTGCGCAACACCGATGGCGTAGAAACCCGCCGCCTGGTACGCGAGTAGTCGCGGTTAGGCTAACATTGAAAAGCCCCGCTGGCAATGCCAGCGGGGCTTTTTTGTGCGTTGTTGGCAGGGCTTAGTGGTCGGCCTCGTCGGGCAGAATGTTCACGTCCTGCACCAGCACCATCTTCTCGATTTCCTTGCCGCGCTTGGTGGCGGCCAGGCCGCCGAGGGCGGTTTCCTTGTAGCGGGTTTCCATGGCCTGGCCCACCTCGCCAAGGGCCGCCACGCACTGGTCGACGGGGATAACCGGGTCGATGCCGGCAATGGCAATCTGGGCCGAGCTGAAGGCAATAGCCGCCGCCGAAGCGTTGCGCACCACGCAGGGCACCTCCACCAGGCCGGCCACGGGGTCGCATACCAGGCCCAGCATGCACTGGATGGTGACGGCCACGGCGGCAAACACCTGCTCGACCGGCCCACCCAGGCAGTACACGATGGCCCCGCTGCCCATGGCGGCGGCCGAGCCGGTTTCGGCCTGGCAGCCACCCACGGCTCCGGCCAGCGAGGCATTCTGCTCAATAATGAGGGCAATGCCGGCGGCCACGAGCAAGCCCTCCAGAATCTGGCGGTCGCTCAGCTTGTGCAAGTCCTGGATGGTGACCAACACGCCGGGCAGGATGCCCGAGGCCCCGGCCGTGGGCGCGGCCACCACGCGGCCCATGCAGGAGTTCACCTCCTTGGCTCCCAAAGCCCGGGTAATGAGCTGCTTGAATTCGGGCGAAAGGACAGTGACGGGCGAGGCGGCAATCTTTTTGGCCCCGTTGTTTATCATGCCCGAGCGAGAAGTCATGTCGCCGGTCAGGCCTTCCTTCACGGCGTCGCGCATCACGTCGTAGGCGCGTTGCAGGCCGGTCCAGATTTCGTCTTCAGTACGGCCCTTCTGCTCAATTTCGTAAGCGAGGACGGGCTGGTAGAGGGGTTCGCCGGTTTCGGCGCAGTGCGCGCCCCAGGAGGCGAAATCGTTGAAAAGCAATGACATGGTGCGGGTGGGAATGAGGCCGAAAAAGGAGTAAACGCAAAGCCCCGGCCGAAGGTGTCTTCGGCCGGGGCATAAAGCTACCGGATTGGGGCCGACGGCGACTACGCAGCGGGTTGCTGGGCCGCTTCCGTCACCAGCTTCACGCTGGCCGAGTTGATGCACAGACGCAGGCCGGTGGGCGCAGGACCGTCGGGGAAGGCGTGGCCCTGGTGGGCATCGCACACGTTGCAGAGCACTTCGATGCGGGTCATGCCGTAGCTGGTGTCCTTCTTGTAGCGAATGGCGCTTTCCTCCACGGGCTGGGTAAAGGAGGGCCAGCCGGTGCCGGACTCGAACTTGGTGCGCGAGTCGTAAAGCGGCGTGCCGCAGCACACGCAGGCGTAGAGGCCGGCCTCGTGGGCCTCGCAGTATTCGCCGGTGAAGGCACGCTCAGTGCCGTGCTCACGGGTAACGTGATACTGCTCGGGCGTGAGCTGGGCGCGCCACTCGGCGGGCGTTTTCTCCACCCGGCGGGGCGAGGGAGTGGGATGGTTGGCGAGGCGGATAACGTCGTTCCAGGTTTGCATATTGGGGAGTTATTTGAAGGAAAGCGGCAGGAATAAGGTAAACGCGGCCGGGGCCGGGAGGTTTTCGGCCGTCCCGGATAGACGCGCCCCCGGCACTTTCCTTACAGCAGCGACTCCAGCAGCACCAGGCCCGCTGGCCAGTCGCCGTAGCCGCTGGCCGTGTTGATATGTCCCGCCTCGCCGATATCGACCAGCTCGCTGCCCCAGGCTTCGGCAAACTGCCGGGCGCGGGCGGGCGTTGCCCATTCGTCGTTCTGGCTGAACACGACTTTGCTCGGGAAGGGCAGCCGGGCCAGCGGCATGGGCGCAAAGCCAGTGGTGGGGAAAGCGGCATAGTGCGCGGTTTCCACGTCGCTGGGTGCCACCAGCAATGCCCCCTTGATGCGGTGGCCGTAGCGGCCGGCCCAGTGCGCGATGGTGGCGCAGCCCAAGCTGTGGGCCACCAGCACCACCTGGCTCAGGTCTTCACCATCGAGGGCATCTTCGAGCCGTTCGACCCACTCGGCGCGGTCAGGGCAATCCCATTCGCGCTGCTCAATACGGGTAAAATCCGGCTGCGTGCGCTCAAAATACGTTTGCCAATGGTCGGGGCCCGAACTGCCGAGGCCGGGTACGATGAAGACGCGGGTGGTTTCTTGCATGCCCAAAAGTAGTTGCTCCATTCCTTTCCCAATTACTATGAAAATATTGACCGCCGCCCAAACCCGGGACCTCGACCAAGCCACCATTCAGGAGCAACACTTGCTTTCGGTGGAGTTGATGGAGCGGGCCGCCACCGCTTTCGTGCAGTGGCTCACCAGCCGCTTCACGCCAGTCGAAGCGGGCGAAACCCTGATTCTCTGCGGCCCCGGCAACAACGGCGGCGACGGCCTAGCCATCGCCCGGCTGCTACTCCAGGCAGGCTACGCCGTGCGCGTGGCCCTACTGCCCGCCGAAAAGCACTCGCCCGACTGGCAGCACAACCGCAAGCACCTGCCCGCCGCCGTGCCCGTGGTTGACTTATCGCCGCAATTCCTGCCCACCGTTGCCAAAGATGCCCTCGTCATTGATGCCCTGTTCGGCACCGGCCTTTCGCGCCCTTTGGATGGAGTGGCGGCGGCCGTGGTTCAGCAATTAAACGGTGCTCAGGCCCGCGTTATAGCCATCGACTTGCCCAGCGGCCTCTTCGCCGATGCGCCCCAGCCGGCCGATAGCCCGGTAGTGCGCGCCGCCCACACCGTGAGCTTCGGCCTGCCCAAGCTGGCTTTCATGCTGCCGCAGAATGCGGAATTTGTGGGCGAATGGGAGGTTAAAGACATTGGGCTGAGCGCCCGTTTCATTGCCGCTGCCGAAACGCCCTGGCACTACACCGATGCCGTGGCCGTGGCCGGCGCACTGCCGGCGCGTCCGAAATTCAGCCACAAGGGCACCTTTGGGCACGCCTTGCTACTAGCTGGTAGCCGGGGCAAAATGGGCGCAGCCGTGCTCGCGGCGGGCGCGTGCCTGCGCGGCGGCGTGGGGCTGCTCACGGCCCACGTTCCCGGCTGCGGCTACGACATCTTCCAAATCAGCCAGCCCGAGGCCATGTGCCTGACGGATAAGCAGGTCAATTTTATCAGCAAGCTGCCCAAGCTGCTGCCCTATCAGGCCGTGGGCATCGGCCCCGGCCTAGGACAGGAAGACGCTACCCTGGCCGTGCTGCGCAAGCTGCTGAAAGCGGCAGCCAAGCCGCTTGCAAAAACCGGCCATCCCCTGCCTCTCGTCATCGATGCCGATGCGCTGAACCTCCTCGGCAGCCACCGCGAGCTGCTCAAGCTGCTGCCCGAAAATACCGTCTTCACCCCCCACCCCAAAGAGTTCGAGCGCCTCACCGAGCCCGCCCGCGACGACTACCACCGTCTGGAGCTGCTGCGCGACTTTGCCATCAAATACCGCTGCCTGGTCGTGCTGAAAGGAGCTTATACCTGCCTAGCCACCCCCACCGGCAAGCTGCACTTCAACAGCACCGGCAATGCCGGCATGGCCACCGGCGGCAGCGGCGACGTGCTCACGGGCCTGCTGCTGGCTCTGCGCGCCCACGCGCAACTACCGGCCTTCGAGGCCGTGCGGCTGGGCGTGTACGCCCACGGCCGGGCCGGCGATTTGGCGGCTGCCCGAACCGGGCAAGCCGGGCTGGTGGCGGGCGATATCGTGCGGCACATTGGGCCGGCGCTGGTGGAGGGGTAGTACACGCTTCGTGTAGCACATGCTTCAGCTTGTGCATACCGTTTAACGATGCACAAGCTAAAGCTTATGCTACCCCACGAAATACAGCACGGCCGGCACCAGCAGCACCCCATCGGCCAGGAAGGCGAAGAAGTAGTCGCTGCGGCGCTCATTGGCCAGCAGGATAACCGTGGCGGCGGAGAGCCCCGTGAGCAGCAGCCCCAGCGGGGCCACGCCGCGCTCGAAGCCCAGTAGCATGGCGGCGGCCAGGAAGGCCAGCGCCACGGCCTTGGCCCCGGCCTGGCCCAGCACCACCGGGAAGGTGCGGGTGCCGGCCGCCCGGTCGCGGCTCAGGTCGCGGATATCGAACACGATGGCCAGGGCCAGCACCAGGCAGAAGCGTTGGGCCAGCAGGCCCACGGCCTCGGCCAGGGGGCGGTGCAGGGCCAGCGTGGGCAGCCCCACCGTGATGGCCGACCACACCCCCGCGATGAGAAATATCTTGAGCAGCGGCACCTCGCGCAAGGCCCGGGGCCGCCCGCGCCAGCGCCCCAGCGGCCACGAATACAGCAGCGCCAGTGCCGCCAGCGGCAGCAGCGCCGGCAAGTAGCGCCACCAGCCATCGGCCAGAAACAAGTAGCCGGCCACCAGCGCCGCCACGCCCGCCAGCGCCGCCAGCCCGCGCCGGTGCCGCTGCTGCCAGGCCTTGCGCCCGGAGGTGCCGGCCGGCTGCAAGTGCTTGAAGGGCAGCACCGCATCAAGGTTATAAACCAGCAGGGTGGCGGCGAATACCATCGCCACCACGCGGTAGCTTACGCCGCCGTCAGCGGCGGACCAGCGGCGGAAGCTGGCCGCCGTTTGGGCGGCGGCGGCCCCGGCCAGCCACCCGCTGCTAAACAGCAGCGCATCGAAGGCCCGCCGCAGAACACTACGGGCAGCCACAGGGGCGACCAAGGAAGAGGAAGAATCCACGAACGAAGGTAAATCAGCCCGACTGCCGGCCTGTAGCGCAAACCTAAAAAAGGCGAAGCAGAACCTTGACAGGGTTCGGCTTCGCCTTTGTAGCGGGGGGAATTTCGGCTAAGCCTTGCGGTCGCCGAAGGTTTCTTCGTAAAGCTTGATGCTGTCGTTGATGATGCGGTAGGCATCTTCCTTGCCCAGAAATTGCTCTACTACGACGTGCTTGTTGTGCTCCAGGGCCTTGTAGTCCTCAAAAAAGCGCTGCATTTCGAGCAGCGTGTGCGGGGGCAGGTCGGAGATGTCGTTGTAGTGGTTCACCGAGATGTCGTGGGCCGCTACGGCGATGATTTTATCGTCCTCCTCGTCCTGGTCCACCATCTGCATCACGCCGATGACTTTGGCCTCCACGAGGCACATGGGCACGATATCGACCGAGCAGAGCACCAGAATGTCGAGCGGGTCTTTGTCGTCGCAGTAGGTCTGGGGGATGAAGCCGTAGGCAGCCGGGTAATGCACGGCCGAAAACAGCACGCGGTCCAGCTTCAACAGGCCGCTCTCTTTGTCGAGCTCGTACTTGCCTTTGCTACCTTTGGGGATTTCGATGATGGACTGGACGACGGTAGGGGTTTCGTCGCCGCGCGACACGTCGTGCCAGGGGTTAAAGTGGGTCATAAGAGGGATGAACAGCTGCCGACCTGGCAGCTGGGGATATCAAAATTACGAGTAGACGAGGGAGTTTGTTAATAAAATGTAGCGTGGACTCTGCGAGTCCGCGAGTGAGCGCAGCGAACATTGGGCATATGATGCGGTCGTGGCTGTTCGCTACGCTCACTCGCGGACTCGCAGAGTCCACGCTACTTTCTACCTTCCCAGCACCTCGCGCAACGGCACCCCCGAGCAGCCGCTGGGCTCCTGGATGTGCAGAAACTGCGCGATGGTGGGCGCAATGTCAATGGTGTGGACGGCAGCCGACGACTCGCCGTGCTTCACGCCCCAGCCCCAGAACAGCAGCGGGACGTGCGTATCATACGCGCCGGCCGAGCCGTGGGTGGTGCCCTTCACCACGGGGTAGGCGTAGGCTTCGAGCCAGCCGGGGGCCAGCACGGTGAGCACGTCGCCAGAGCGCGGGGCATAAAAGCCATTTTCCTGGTACATGCCCAGGCCCTCACTCCAGTGGGCGCGCTGGAGGTCGAGGGCGGTGAGGGCCTGCGTGACGCCGGGCAGCGTGAGCAGCGCGGCGGCCACGGCCTGCTGGGCTTTGCCGAGGTCAATGTTCTTCTTCTGGAGCAGCGGGCGGTTGAGGTACACCTGCTGGTTTTCGTAGCTGAGCACCCACTGGCCGGGGCCGTACTGGCGCACCAAGGCGCGCTGCACCGAGTCGCGCATCACCGACGGCCCCACGCCGCCGCCGGGCAGCCGGTGGGCCTGCGAGAAGCCCACGGCGTGCGCAGCGGCGTGGTCGGCGGTGAGGAAAACGAGGGTCTGGCCCTTGCCCACCTGCTTGTCCAGGGCCTCAAACAGGCGGGCCAGCTCGCGGTCGAGGCGCAGGTAGGTGTCTTCGGCTTCGATGGAGTTGGGGCCGAACTGGTGGCCCACGTAGTCGGTGCAGCTGTAGCTCAGGGCCAGGAAATCGGTAATGTTGCGCTGGCCCATCTGCTCCTGACGCAGGATTTCGAGGGCAAAGTCGGTGGTCAGGCTGTTGCCGAAGGGTGTGCTGCGGATGAGGTCGAGGTTCTGGGTGAGGGCCGGCTGGCTCTTCGTTTCGCCCGAGTTCTTGAGGGCGGGCTGCACCGAAGCGGGCGCACCGGCCGAGAGCACCGGCAGGTCGTGCGGAAACACGGGCTTGGTTTCGCCCTTGAACGCACCTTCCCACGGCACGTCATCGGCCGAGCTTTCGGTATAGTCGGCGATGGGCAGCAGCGTGTTCCAGGGCTTGGCGAGGTAGTCGGCGGCGTGGTGGGCGGTATTGAACTTCGTGACCCAATCGGGCAAAGCCGGCTGGTAGAACGTGCTGCTGATAAAGGCCCCGTTGGTGCCGTCGTACCAGTAGGCGGCGGTGGCCGAGTGGCCGGCGGGCAGGATGCTGCCCCGGTCCTTCATGCTGATGCCAATGGTTTTGGCCTGGAAGTTCGTGGCCAGGCGCAGCTCATCGGTGATGGTGGTGCTGAGCAGGTAGCGCGGCGACATCTGGCCGGCCGCCGCCGTGCCGCCCACGGCCTGCACGGTCTTGTCCTCGGTCACGTAGGTTTCGCGGCCTTCCTCGCGCACCCACCAGTTGTTGCCGATGATGCCGTGCCCGGCCGGCGTGGTGCCGGTGTACACGCTGGCGTGGCCGGGGCCGGTGTAGGTGGGCACGTAGTTGTAGTGGCAGCTTTCGTAGCTGAAGCCCTCGCCCAGCAAGCGCCGGAACCCGCCGGCCGGGTACTTGCTCCAGTAGCGGTAAATGTAGTCGTAGCGCATCTGGTCAATCACGATGCCCACCACCAGCTTGGGGCGCGGCACGGGCTCGGCGGGTTTGGCCGCCAGCGTGGGCAGGGCCAGGAAAGCTAAAGCAAGGAGTCTCTTCATGAATAGGCAAATGAGCGAAAGCCCGGCAAAGATACCGCCGCGCCTCCCCCGCCGTGCGTACCCAGCGTTATGAAACCCGCCCTCATCTTCGACATGGACGGCGTGCTCGTCGACAACACGGCCGCCCACGCCCGCTCCTTCCAGCTCCTGTTCCGCGACCTCGGCCTGACCACCAACGCCCTGCGCCTGCTCAAGCGCCTCAACGGCATGCCCGCCGCCGAGATTCTCACCCACGTTTTCCGCCACCCCGTGCCCCTCAAGCAGCGCGAGGCCTACGTGGCCCAGCGCGAATTCCTCTACCGGGTGCTGTTCTGGCACAAGCGGCGCGAGGTGGCCGGCCTCACGGCGTTTCTGAAGGCGGCGCGGGCGGCCGGGCACCCCATCGGGTTGGGCACGGGCTCGGGCGAGGAGGCCATTTGTTACATCGTGGACCACTTGGGCCTGCGCCCCTACTTCGACGTGATTGTGGGCGAGGCCGACGTGAAGCACGGCAAGCCCCACCCCGATACCTGGCTGGTAACGGCCCGCCAGCTCGGCATGGCCCCCGAGCACTGCATCGTGTTTGAGGATGGCGTGCTGGGCGAGCAGGCCGCCTACCGCGCCGGCATGCGTTGCATCGGCGTAGCCACCACCCTCAAGGCAGCTGACTTTCAGGCCCCGCTCACCGTCATCAACGACTTCACCACCCTCACCCCCGCCCGGCTACTGGAGTTGCTTCAACAGCAGCCCGAAGTGCCCAGGCCGCAGAAGCGGCGCGGCTAAACGGGCTTACATAGCCAACTGCGCAGCACGAAGCCGTTTACAAGCTGGAGCACTTGAGAAGGCCCTACTCCACCTTCAGCGTCCGGGCCACGCGCTGCTCGCCGGCCCGCACCTGCACCCGATACAGGCCGGGGGCGCGGCCCAGCAGCGGCACTTCGGCCGTGCCACCGGCGGCGGTCAGGCTCACGGGCTGTTCAAACACGGTGGTGCCCTGGCCATCGGTCAGCGTCACGGTGGCCGTATCCGCGCCCGGCACCGCCGGCACCTGCACCGTGGCCCGGATATGCGCCGGGTTGGGGTACACGCTCACGTCCATTGGCGGGGCCAGCGTCTGCGCGCCGGCCGCCGGCCCCCACAGTTCCAGCAATACCGGCACGGCCAACAGGCCCATGCGGGGCGATAACACAATGCTTATCATAACGTTAATAGGATTGGTAAAATAACATCGGGACGGTCGGTAGCCAGCGTTGCCCCTGTTTCCCGTGGTATGCTCTATAGTGAAGTCATAATCGGTCTGCTCATCTACCTCGCTCGTTCCTCAATAATCGCCGCCACTCCGCCCCTCCTACTCAAAAACCAGCGTCATCGTTGGCTCATTCCCCATAAAAAAGCCCCCCTTCCAACGGAAGAGGGGCTTCAAAATTGTATAGCAGAACAGGAATTACCCCGCCGCCAGCGCCTCGGCACCACCCACGATTTCGAGAATCTCGGTCGTGATGGCCGCCTGACGCGTGCGGTTGTAGGTCAGCTTGAGGGCCTTGAGCAGTTCACCGGCATTGTCGGTGGCTTTGTCCATGGCCGTCATGCGGGCGCCGTGTTCCGAAGCGTTGCTTTCCAGCACCGCCTTGTAGAGCTGAATCTTGATGGATTGCGGAATCAGCGTCTGCACGATTTCGGCCTTCGAAGGCTCGAACAGGTAGTCCACGTTGGCCTCCGGCGTGGCCGTGGCGGGCGCGGCCTCCTGCACCAGCGGCAGCAGCAGCTGCGTGCGGATAATCTGCGTGGCCACGTTGCGGAATTCGTTGTAGACCATCACCACCTCGTCATAAGTGCCGTTGCGGAAACCGTCCATTGCCACTTCCGCTGCCGCCCGCACCGTCTCAAACGAGAGCTTGGCGAAAACGTGGGTATAGTCGCCGACGATGTTGCCCTTGCGGGTGTAATAGTCGTGCGCCTTCTTGCCAATGGCCATCACCGAGATGTTGGCCGCTGGCAGGCTCCCGTAGCGCGAAGCAATGGCCGCGTTCACGCCCTTGAACACGTTCGTGTTGAAGGCACCCGCCAGACCACGGTCCGAGGTGATGGCAATAACTAGCACCTTGCGTACCTCGCGGGCCACGCCGTAGTCGCTCACGATGTCATCGTCGGCGTTGCGGGTCAGGTTGGTCAGGATGGCATTCAAACGCTGGGCGTAAGGCCGCATCCGCACGATGTTGTCCTGGGCCCGACGCAGCTTGGCCGCCGCCACCATTTTCATGGCTTTGGTAATCTGCTGCGTGCTGCTCACCGACTGAATGCGGTTGCGGACTTCTTTTAAGCTTGCCATTTAAACTTGTTGTCAGTTGTTGGTTGTCAGTTGTCAGGTGGTCGTCAGTCATTAGCCGGAGCTAACACCTGACAACCGATAACTGACAACTTACTTCACAGCGTAGTTCGCCGAAACGTCCTTGGCTACCTCGCGGATGGCCTTGGTGCCGGCGTCCTCCAACTTGCCGGCTTTTAGGGCCTTCAGCACGTCGGGGTAGCGCGAGTTCATTACCTGGCCAAACTCCTTCTCGAACTCGCGCACACGGTTCACTGGCACGGTGTCGAGGAGGCCGTTGGTGGCGGCGTAGATGATGGCCACTTGGTCCTCCACCTTCACGGGCGAGTACTGGGGTTGCTTCAGAATCTCCAGGTTGCGACGGCCGCGCTCAATGGTGAGCTTGGTCGAGGCGTCGAGGTCGGAGCCGAACTTGGCGAAGGCTTCCAGCTCGCGGAACTGGGCCTGGTCGAGTTTCAGCGTACCGGCCACTTTCTTCATCGACTTAATCTGGGCGTTACCACCCACGCGCGACACCGAGATACCCACGTTGATGGCCGGACGCACGCCCGAGTTGAACAGGTTGGTCTCGAGGAAAATCTGGCCATCCGTAATCGAAATCACATTGGTCGGGATGTAGGCCGATACGTCACCGGCCTGCGTCTCAATCAGGGGTAAAGCCGTCAGCGAGCCGCCACCCTTCACCAAGTGCTTGATGCTCTCGGGCAGGTCGTTCATGTTCTTCGCAATCTCGTCCGAAGCATTGATTTTAGCGGCCCGCTCCAGCAAACGGCTGTGCAGGTAGAACACGTCGCCGGGGTACGCCTCGCGGCCCGGAGGACGACGGAGCAGCAGCGACACCTCGCGGTAAGCCACGGCCTGCTTCGACAAGTCATCATAAACCACGAGGGCGGGACGACCCGTATCGCGGAAGAATTCACCAATAGCCGCACCCGTGAAAGGCGCATAGAACTGCAGCGGAGCCGGGTCGGAAGCCGAGGCCGACACCACCACGGTGTAGTCCATGGCGCCGCCCTTGGTGAGGGCCTGCACCACCTGGGCTACCGTGGAAGCCTTCTGGCCGATGGCCACGTAGATGCAGAATACCGGCTTGCCGGCCTCGAAGAATTCGCGCTGGTTGATGATGGTATCGATGGCCACGGCCGACTTACCGGTCTGGCGGTCACCGATAATCAGCTCACGCTGACCACGGCCAATCGGAATCATCGCGTCAATCGACTTGATGCCGGTTTGCATCGGCTCGGTTACGGGCTGGCGGAAGATTACGCCGGGAGCCTTGCGCTCCAGAGGCATCTCGTACAGCTCGCCCGTGATGGGACCACGGCCGTCGATGGGCTGGCCCAGCGTATTCACCACGCGGCCCACAATACCCTCGCCCACCTTGATGGAGGCGATTTTCTTGGTGCGTTTCACCGTAGCGCCTTCCCGGATGGCCGAGTAGTCGCCCAGCATCACGGCACCCACGTTGTCTTCTTCCAGGTTGAGCACGAGGGCCTGGAGGCCGTTTTCGAACTCAATCAGTTCGCCCGCCTGGGCTTTGCTCAGGCCGTAGATGCGGGCCACGCCGTCGCCAACCTGCAACACGGTGCCAACTTCTTCCAGCTCGGCTTCGGACTTGAAATTGGACAGTTGCTGCCGCAGGATTGCGGAGACTTCATCCGGACGTACTTCTGCCATTTGGGGGGGGAATAAGGTATAGGGAACGAGGGATACGGGATGGGAACAGAGGAAATGTGTCCCCCATCCCAACTGCCCTATACCCTACAGTTGTGGTTGATAAGAATTTTCTTGCAGCGACGTGCGCAGCTTGCGAAGGCTGGTCCGCACGGAATCGTCAATTTGATTGTCGCCCACCCGCAGCACGAAGCCGCCGATGAGCTCGGGGTCCACCTTCTCGGTGAGCTGTACCTCGGTAAGGCCAGTTTCCCGCGTCACCAGCGCCTGCATTTCGGCGCGGGCGGTCGGCGTGAGCGGCGTGGCCGACGTTACTTGGGCCGACTGAATACCTTGCAACACATTGTATTGCGCCAGAAACTCCGGCCCAATACCTTCGATGGCCGACTCGCGGTTTTTATCGGTGAGGATGGTGAAGAAGCGCAACGTCATGTCCGACACTTTGCCTTCGAAAATGGCCTTCAGGATGGCCAGCTTCTTGTCGTGCTTCACAATCGGGTTGCGCAGCAACAGGCGCAGCTCGCGGCTATCGGCCATGGTCTTGCTCAGCAGGTCCATGTCCGCTTTCACTGCGTCCAGGGTACCCATCTCTTGGCCCAAGTCGAGGAGCGACTTGGCGTAGCGGGCCGCTACTCGTTGGTCAGCCATATTTTGTAGTGGTTAACGATTAATGGTTAAGGATTAATTTCTGCGGTGCAATGGCTAGCGCATGTGCCCTAACCATTGACCGTTAATCATTAACCGTTAATTCAATTTTACGTCTTTCAGGTAGGAATCGACCAGTTGCGTTTGGGCAGCGGGGTCGGCGAGCTCGCGGCGCAGGATGCGCTCGGCAATGTCGAGCGAGAGCTTGGCGGCGGTGTTTTTCACTTCGGCCAGGGCCGCGTTCTTCTCCTGTTGGATGGCTTCGCGGGCTTGCTGGATGATGGTGTTGGCTTCGGCAGTGGCGCGGGCTTTTTCGGTGTCGCGGAACTGGTTGGCCATAACGGCGGCTTCCTGCATCATGCGGTCGCGCTCGAGGCGGGCATCGGTCAGCAACTTCTCGTTGCCGGCTTTCAGCTGCTGCATCTCGATTTTGGCCTGGTCGGCCATGCGCAGCGCGCCTTCGATGTTGTCTTCACGCTCCTTGAGGGCGAGCAGAATCGGCTTCCAGGCAAATTTTCCCAGCAGGAACAAGACCAGCAGGAAGATAACCAGTTGCCAGAAAATCAGGCCGAGTTCAGGGGATAAAAAAGCTGGCAGCATTGCGATTGTTTTTTAGAAAAAGTCAACTAATCGGATAACAGATTAGGAGCAGGTAAGCCCGCCGCGCCAACTGCGTATTGCAGCAGCGGGCGGCGGGCTTCCAACTACTTCCGGGCCCGAAGCCCGGCCCGTGACTAAACGAGTTTCGTCCAGATAAGCACGCAGACTACGACTGCGAACAGGCCCAGACCTTCAATCAGAGCGGCGGCGATAATCATGGCCGTCTGGATTTTGCCCGAAGCTTCCGGCTGACGGCCGATAGCATCCATGGCGCTGCCGCCGATGCGGCCGATGCCCAGGCCCACGCCCAAAGCAACCAGACCGGCACCGATACCGGCACCCATTACTGCCAGACCGGGACCGTAGTTAGCTGCCATGGCAACTGCTTGCAAAAACAAAGAGAGTAACATAAAAATTGGAAAAAGGGGAAAAAGAAAAAGTTCGTCAGTCCCGTAGCGGGGAGGGGGGGATTGCCACGGTCTGGCCGAAACAGCCAGTTGGCGGGCGGCTAGCGCCCGGCCGAATTAAGTCAGATTAGTGGGCGACGTGGGTCGAGGCCGAGCCGTCGTCGTAGCCCATTTGCAGGTCGGCATCGTGGTGGTCTTCCACGGCGCCGCCGATGTACATCGAGGTCAGCAGCGTGAAAATGAAGGCCTGCAGCAGGGCTACCAGCAATTCGAGCACGTTGATGAACAGACCGAAAGCCAAGGTCACCGGGGCTACGGCCCACGATTTGAAGATGAACACCAAGCTGATAAAGCTCAATACCACGATGTGGCCCGCCGTGATGTTGGCGAACAGACGAATCATGAGTGAGAAGGGCTTGGTGAAAATGCCAATTACTTCCACGATAATCATGATAGGCAACAGCGGTTTGGGCACGCCGGGCGTGGCGAAAATGTGCGCCCAATAGTACTTGTTGCTCGAAGCCAGGGTGATAACCAGGGTCATCAGGGCCAGTACCATGGTCACGGCGATGTTGCCGGAGAGGTTGGCCGCGCCGGGCGTGAGGCCCAGCAGGTTGTTGAACCAGATGAAGAAGAACACGGTGAGCAGGTACGGCATGTAGCGCTCGTACTTGGGGCCGATGTTTTTCTTGGCTACTTCGTCGCGGATGAAAACGATGATGGGCTCGAAGAACGACTGGATGCCTTTGGGAGCGCGGCCGTGGTTCTTCTTGTAGCCGCTGGCTACAAGAGTGAACACGACGAGCATCAGGATGGCGCTGCCGATGAGGCCGGCCACGTTTTTGGTGATGGAGAAGTCGTAGAGCTTGCTGCCGTCGGTGCTCACGAGCCTTTCGTGGTCGAGCTTCAGGCCGTCGTACTCCTTGCCGCTGGCTTCGCCTTCGCCGTTGGAAATTTTCTCAGAGGAGAACACCGAAACGCCCTTACCGGGACGGTAGGCGATGATGGGCAGGTAGGTGGTGAAGTTGCCGGTATCGGTGGCCAGCCAATGCCACTCGTGCGAATCGCCGATGTGGTGCAAAATCATTTCACCGGGATTGAAGCCTTCGGCCTTTGCGCCCTCGGCAGCGGGTTCGTTAGCAAAAACGGACAGAGAGACGAAGCAAAGGAGAATCGAGAGTAAACGCTTCATTCAAAGTTAATTAATGACTGATTCCGGGCTAACGCATTATCATTGCGCTACTTGCTTTCCTGAAATCGGCCGCAAGTTACTCAAAGTAGCCCAGATTTCAAACCCAGCCCATGAAAAGTACAGGATGAAGAAGGCTCCGAGGAAGGTCCAGATGCCCCGCGGCTCGCGGGCAATGCCGTCCGCCAGCAGCCACGTTACGAGGCCCAGCGACACCAGCAGCCGCACCGTCATGCCGATGAGGTAGCCCATGCCGAGGTTATCGGGCGAGCGGGCCACGAGCCGCGCCGTGAGGGTGTAGGCGAAGTAAGTGAGCGCGGCCATGACGGCGAAAATGAGCCCGGTGCGCGGGTGTATCACGGCCGTTCCGTAGAGGCGTTGCAGCACGTAGATGGGCAGGCCCAGCGCGGTGGTGAAGATTAGGAATTGGCGCAGGAAACGGGGCATAGAGTATAGTAGAAGTTTCGGCTGCGCCTTACAGCGACTCTTTGGTGAGGCTGCGGATAACCTGAAATACGGCCAGAAACACGCCCAATAGCAGCAGTCCGATGGTGAGCCAGGGCGAGGTATGAAAACGCCCATCGAGCCAGGTGCCCAGCCAGGCGCTGCCGCCGATGATGGCCAGCATCTGGAAGGCCAGGCCGGAGTACTTCATGACGGCCTGCAGGCGATTGTTGCCGGTGGGCTGGGGGTCAGTGGGCGTGGGCATCGGCGGGATGGGAAAGACGGTTGACAAAGTTACGGCGCGGGCGGGGCTACGTTTGCCCGGGGAAAAACGTAATTTTACCCGTGCGGCTTCGTTATCTGACAGAGCCGTCGAACATTTCCGGCTGCTTTGGGCGTTCCGGCTGCTCCGGGCCGTCCTTTCCTTCGCTTTGACTTTGACACATTATTCGCTGACATATCGCTGGGCCGCGCTGCTCACCTTCCTGCTGGGAATGGGGGCGGCGGGCTGCGCATCGGACAAAAACCTGGTGGCCCACGCCTTCAACAACGTGGCCGCCCGCGACAACGCCTACTTTCTGGCCCGCGTGAAGCTGCAAGAGGCCGAGGACAAGCTATACGCCGCCCGCGTGAACGACTATAACCAGACGCTGCCGCTGTTCCCGACTTTGGACAGCGCCAGCGTGAAGGCCAACCGGGCCGATATGACTGACATCATCAAAAAGGCCTCGATGCCGATTCAGAACCGGCCGGGCTCGGACTGGACTGATGATGCCTATGTGCTGGTAGGCTGGGCGCGGTTTTACCAGATGCAGTTTGATGACGCGGCCCAGACGTTCAAGTATGTGAACTCGACCAGCAAGGACGCTAATGCCAAGCATGAGGCGCTGATTGGGCTGATGCGGACGTTTGTGGCGCAGGGCGAGCTGGAAAGCGCTAAAGCGGTGTCGGACCTGCTGGACAAAGAGGAAGGGCTGCCGCAGGATGCCCGCCAACTGTTTCTGACGCGGGCCGACTATTACATCCGCACGGAGGAGCCGGCGAAGGCCATTCCGCAGCTGGAAAAGGCTATTCCGCTGATTGAGTTCAAGAACGAGCGGTCGCGTACGCGCTACATTCTGGCGCAGCTTTATCAGGATGCGGGCGAGAACAAGAAGGCCTACGAGCAACTCGACCAGATTATCGCCCGCAACCCGCCGTACGAGCTGGACTTTCAGGCCAAGCTGATGCTGCCGCAGGTATCGGACCTGAGCCCGGCCGACCGCGTGAAGCTGAACAAGAACTTCGCCGCCCTGCTGAAGGACCCGAAGAACAAGGACTACCGCGACAAAATATACTACGAGATGGCGCGGCTGAATTACCGCGAAAAGAACTACCCCGAGGCGCTGAAGCTGCTGCGCCAGTCCGTCAAAGCCACGACGACCAACCGCCTGCAGAAGAGCTACACCTACCTGCTGGCCGGCCGCATCTACTACGAGAACCTGCAGAAGTACCGCCTCGCGGCGGCGTACTACGACAGCACGGTGCAGAACCTGAATAAGGAAGCCAAAACATATGCTACCATCAAGGAGCGCAGTGGTATTCTGAAGGATTTTGCCAAGCAGTACACCATTATTGAAACGCAGGACAGCCTACAGGCCTTAGCCAAGCTGGCCCCTGATGCGCTGAATCAACAGCTCAATACTTATGCCGAGGCTGAGCTGGCGGCTAAAAAAGTAGCCGCCGACCGCCTCGCGGCGCAGCAGAAGAAGCAAGCGGCCGCCGCCGAGTTTGCCAGCCGCACCACCTCCAGCAGCAGTGACCTGGGCAACAACCTGCCCGGCGGCGCGCCCAGCCCCGACCCGCTGTCATTCGACCCCACGGCGGTGGCCTCGGGGGCACAGTGGTACTTCGACAACCCAACTACGCTGGGCACGGCCCGCGCGGACTTTATCCGCAAATGGCAGGACCGGCCGTTGCAGGATAACTGGCGCACCAGCCGGGCGAGCAGCAGCAGTTCGCCCAATACGGTTGCCAATGGCAGCGTCCCGTTGTCGATGACCGGCAATGACAATACGCGGGTAAATAGCGGCCGGGCCGATTCGGCCGCCGTGGTCGCCGCCGCCAATCCCAACGCGGCCAAGGATGCCCTGCTGGCGCAGTACCGCAAGGATATTCCCACCACGCCCGCCCAGCTGGCGGCTTCTGACAGGCAGGTGGAAGGGGCGCTGTACGAGCTGGGCGGCATCTACAAAGAGCAATTGAAGGAGCGCGAAAAGGGCTTCGAAACCTACGAAAAGCAGGTGACCCGTTACGAGCGCGGCGAGCATGCCCCCGATGCCTACTACCTGCTGTACCTCTACTACAAAGACAAGCCCGACGCGGTGAAAACGGCGCAGTACGCGGCGGCGCTGCAACGCGAGTTTCCGCAGTCGCTTTACGCCAAGCTGATTGCCGACCCGCTGTACCGGGAGCACGAATTGGCCCTGCACAACGCCGTGGCCAGCCGCGTCGATTCGGCCTTTACCTACTACAAAAACCAGGAATTCCGCAAGGCCACGGCCGTGCTGGCGCGCACCGAGCAGCAATATCCCAAGAGTGACCTCAGCGACCGGGTAGCCTACCTGAAAAC
The DNA here is from genome assembly GCF_054061335.1 of Hymenobacter sp. UYAg731. Classification (NCBI taxonomy): domain Bacteria; kingdom Pseudomonadati; phylum Bacteroidota; class Cytophagia; order Cytophagales; family Hymenobacteraceae; genus Hymenobacter; species Hymenobacter sp. UYAg731. Next base: position 502,560 of record NZ_JBSSEC010000002.1, read on the forward strand.
CCTGTTGGTGATTCGGACCCAACCGCCGCTTACGGCCCGTTCCTCAGTGGAGAAGTTCTATAAGGACTTCCCAGAAAGCCCGCTGGTGCCGCAGGCTCAGGCGTTGGCCGCTACCTACCAGAAGAAAGACGACGGCCAGATTGCCGGCGCACTGGCTTCTACTGAAAAGCCCGTGGTGTCCATCTTCCGCCCCGGCGAAATCGATAACCGGTTGCGTATTGTGTACCGGGAGGGCGACAGTCCGGCCAAATTATTGGGGCCAACTACCCCGGCCGCGCCGGTGCCGGGTGCGAAATCGGAACTAACGGCTCCGGCTGGCGCAGCGGGCTCGGCAGTGCCAGCCGCAAAAGATGCTCCGACGGCTACCCCGGCTAACAATTCGGTTCCCGCGCTCACACCGGGCGGGGCACCCGTTGCGGCCCTTCCGGTGCGTAAGGGCCGGCCTACCCGTAAGCAGTTAGCCGATGAAGCAGCGGCGAAAAAGGCTGCGGCCGCCGCCGCACCAGTTACTTCAACTACGGGCGCGTTGCCAGTTGCTGCTGGTAGCAGCCCCACTACTCCCCCACCTGCGCCCGGTACCGCGCCCGTCACTACTGCGGCCATCAACAATACGCCGGCCGCCACCACTCCCGCAACGGCCGCCCCGGTTCGCAAAGGCCGGCCCACTCGCAAGCAACTGGCGGATGAGGCCGCCGCCAAAGCTGCAGCCGCTAAAGCCGCTGCTGCTGCTGGTGCTACTCCTGGTACTACGGCAGCTGCGCCTAGTGCCACCGCTCCTGCGCCGGGCACCACGGCTGCTACAACTTCCGCCACGGCAGCCACGACCACGGCCGGAGCCAGCACGGCTTCTTCGGCCCCAGCCGTGGCGTACACCACCCAGCTAAATAGTCCGCACACGGTGGTACTGGTGTTTCCGAAAGACTCACCCGCTATCACGGGGCTGGCGGCTCAACTGAGCACCTACAACAGCCGCTTCTTCAAAGCCAATAACCTGACCGTAGAATCCCTGACGCTGGGAGCCGACCAGGAGCTGGTGGTCGTGAAAACACTGCCCTGGGCCAAAGTGGCCCAGAGCTACGCCACTAAGCTGCGCGGGCCGCAGTCGCCGCTGGCCAAGCTGCGCGGGGCGGGCTACCAAACCTTGGTAATTAGCCCCGAAAACCTAGCATTGCTCCAGAGCAGCGGCGATTTGGCTGGGTATTTGAGCTTCTATCAGCGTGCTTACAAGTAGCCGTTTGTCGTGCTGAATAATGCTTTAGAGCCTCCGGCGCGGCCGGGGGCTTTATTTTTGCTGAATAATTCCGTTTTTGATTCCCATGCCCACTTCCCCCCCTGCTCGCCGTCCCAAGCCCCAGCCTCTGAAACCGGCCCGTTCGGGGCGGTTTACGGCGTTTGTGCGCACCATGTGGCTGTTGTTTGGTGTGGGCGTAGTGGGCCTGGCGCTGTTTGTGCTAGCCGTGAGCGGCAACTTCCTGAACCTGTTCGGACGCATGCCCAACCTCAAAAGTCTCGAAAACCCGCGCTCGGAGCTGGCCTCCGAAATTTATTCGGCCGATGGCGTGCTGCTGGGCAAGTATTTCCGCGAGAACCGCACGCCGGTCGATTTCAAGGACCTCCCGCAGAACCTGATTGACGCCCTCATCGCCACCGAGGACGTACGCTTCGAGCAGCATTCGGGCATCGATGCCAAGAGCGTGATGCGGGCCGTGACCGGCGTGCTTACCTTCTCGCACAATGGCGGCGGCTCTACGCTCACGCAGCAGGTGGCCAAGGTGCTGTTCCGCACTCGGGGCGACCTCAACGACGGCACCCTGAACGGCACCGGCAAGCTGGGCCTGCTCATAACGAAGACGAAAGAATGGATTCTGGCCATCCGGCTGGAGCGCAACTACACGAAGCGCGAAATCATCCGGATGTACTTCAACACCGTGGAGTACGGCTCCAACGCCTTCGGCATCAACACGGCGGCCAAGACGTTCTTCAATAAGTCGCCCAAAAACCTGACCACGCCCGAGGCCGCCACCCTGGTGGGCATTGTGAACGCGCCCGGTCGCTTCAGCCCCGTGGTACACGCCGACCGCTCGCGCAAGCGCCGCAACTGGGTGCTGCGCCAGATGGCCAAGTCGAACTACATCACCACCGCCGAGCTGGCCCAGGATACCGCCAAGGCCATTGTGCTACATTACTCCGTGGAGAACCCCAGCAAGGGCCTGGCCCCCTATTTCCGGGCCGAGGTGGTGAAGTCGCTCATCAGCTGGGCCAAAGAAACCGACCACGACCTGTACGCCGACGGCCTGAAAATCTATACCACCATCGACTCGCGGATGCAGCAGTACGCCGAGAAGTCGCTGGCCGAGCACATGACGCTGCAACAGAAGTGGTTTTCGCAGCACTGGAAAGGCCAGCTGCCCTGGCGCGATGAGAACGGCAAAATCATCCCCAATTTCCTGGTGAATTCCATGCGCCGCACCCAGCGCTACAAGTCGCTGATGGCCCAGTACGACGGCAACCGCGACTCGGTGAACTACTACCTGCACCACAAATACAAGATGCCGGTCTTCACCTGGCAGGGCGAAAAGGAGATGCTGATGTCGCCCTACGACTCGCTCGAATACTACAAGCGCTACCTCCAGGCCGGCTTCATGGCCATGAACCCCCTCAATGGGCAGATTAAAGCCTGGGTGGGCGGCCCCAACTACAAGTTCTTCAAGTTCGACCACGTTCGCCAGGGCAAGCGCCAGCCGGGCTCCACGTTCAAGCCCATCGTGTACGCGGCGGCCATCGACCAGGGCTACTCACCCTGCTACCCGCGCCCCGACATCGCCACCACCTTCCCGGCCGTGGCCGGCCGCGCCGCCTACACGCCCCACAACTTCGAGGGCAACTTCTCGGGCCGCACCTTCACGCTGCGGCAGGCCCTGGCCCGCTCCATGAACTCCATCACGGCCTGGCTGGTGATGAAGCTCGGCCCCGAAACCATCGCCACCTACGCCAAGCGCCTTGGCATCACCTCGCCCGTCGATGCCGTGCCCTCCATGGGCTTCGGCACTTCCGATTGCAGCATTTTTGAGCTGTGCGGCGTGTATTCCACCTTCGTGAACAAGGGCGTACATACCACCCCCATCATGGTCACCCGCATCGAGGACAAGAACGGCAACGTGCTGCGCGAGTTCGTGCCCCAGACCAAGGAAGTGCTCAGCGAAGAAACGGCTTTCATCATGACCAACATGCTGCAAGCCAGCACCACCGAGCCCGGCGGCACCAGCACCATCCTGCACACCGGCTTCAAGTTCCCGTATGAAATCGGGGCCAAAACCGGCACCACCAGCAACTACTCCGATGCCTGGTTCATGGGCATCACCCCCGACCTGGTGTGCGGCATGTGGGTGGGCGGCGAAGACCGCAGCATCCACTTCCGTACCGGCACCTACGGCCAGGGCGCGCGCGAGGCCCTGCCGCTCTATGGCCTCTTCATGCAGAAGGTGTACAAGGACAAGAGCATCGGCATCAACACCGGTCCCTTCCCCAAGCCCGCCGCCCCGCTCAGCATCGAAATCGACTGCTCGCGCTACTACGGCGGCCAGCGCGACACCATCCCCGCCGACCAGAAAATGCAGGTGCCCGACGCCGGCGACCTGGACGACAAGGACATCTAATCGTTGGTAAAAATCCTTCCAGTTTGCCCTTTTTCGAAAATGACCGGCGACTTTTGCCGGTCATTTTTTGTTATTTCCGTACGCTGAATTGCTGGCCTTTTCCTTGCCGCAACCCTCCGCCGAATCCGTCTAACTCTGCGCTATGGCCGCCAACCCCGAACTGCAAGCCCAAATCACCGCCCTGCCCCACAAGCCCGGCGTGTACAAGTATTTCGACGACGAGGGCATCATCTACGTGGGCAAAGCCATCGACCTGCGCAAGCGGGTGAGCAGCTACTTCACCAAAAATGACCACAACAAGAAAACCCAGACGCTGGTCCGCAACATCAAGCGCCTGGAGTTTACCATTGTTGATTCTGAGTCCGATGCCTTCCTACTCGAAAACAACCTCATCAAGCAGCACCAGCCCAAGTACAACATCCTGCTGAAGGACGGCAAAACCTACCCCTTCCTCTGCCTCACCAACGAGCGGTTCCCCCGCCTCATCCCCACCCGCAACAAGATTAACGACGGCTCGCGCTACTATGGCCCCTACGCCAATGGCACCGCCCTCAACGTGCTCCTGGAGCTCATCCGCGCCCTCTACCCCCTGCGCACCTGCAACTACAACCTAAGCGTGGCCAACGTCGAGGCCGGCAAGTTCAAGCCCTGCTTGGAGCTGCAAATCGGCAACTGCAACGCCCCCTGCGTGGCGAAGGAAGACGAGGCCACCTACAACGCCTATATCCAGCAAATCCGCAACATCCTCAACGGCGACCTGCGCATCCCCAAACAGTATTTCCGCGAGCGTATGAGCGCCGCCGCTCAGGACATGCAGTACGAGCTGGCTCACCAGTTCAAGGTTAAGCTCGATAAACTCGAAGCCTTCCAAGCGAAGTCCACCATCGTGAGCGATACGCTCACCAACATCGACGTCTTCGCCATCGCCAGCAACGAGAAATCGGGCTTTATCACCTATTTGAAGGTGATGAACGGCAGCATCATCCTCACCCAATCCCTCGAAGTCACTAAAAAGCTCGACGAGGAGGATGCCGAGATTCTCGCCCCGCTCATCATGCAGCTGCGTCAGGAGTTCGAAAGCGAGTCGAAGGAAATCCTCACCAATGTAGCCGTTGAGCTGCCCCTGCCCGGCGTGAACCTCGCCGTTCCCCAAATTGGCGACAAGCGCAAGCTCCTCGAACTGGCCATTAAAAACGTGCTTTACGCCCGCAAGGAGAAGGAAAGCATGAACGAGAAGAGCAAGGACAGCAACGAAGTGCGCATCATGGAAACCATCAAAAAGGACCTGCGCCTCACCGAGCTTCCCAAACACATCGAGTGCTTCGACAACTCCAACTTCCAGGGCGATAACCCGGTGGCCGCCATGGTCTGCTTCCGCAACTCCAAGCCCAGCAAGCGCGACTATCGCCACTACCACATCAAAACCGTCATCGGCCCCAACGACTTCGATTCCATGTACGAAGTCGTCTCCCGCCGTTACCGCCGCTTAGTAGATGAAGGGGCCAGCCTCCCGCAATTAGTCATCGTCGACGGCGGCAAAGGCCAGCTCAGCATGGCCGTCAAAGCCCTGAAAGACCTCAACCTCTGGGGCCAGATTGCCATCATCGGCATCGCCAAGCGCCTCGAAGAAATCTACGTCCCCAACGACCCGCTCCCCATCTACATCGACAAGCGGAGCGAGTCCCTGCGCCTCTTCCAGCGCATGCGCGACGAAGTCCACCGCTTTGGCATCACCTTCCACCGCTCCCTGCGCGACGCCGGCACCCTCAAAACCGAGCTCACCGACGTCAAAGGCCTCGGCCCCGTCACCGCCGAAAAGCTCCTCAACAAGTTCAAGTCCGTCAAGAAAATCCGCGAGCTCACTGAACCGGAGTTAGTAGCCGAAGTGGGCAAAGCCAAAGCCAGAATCCTCCAAGCCTACTTCGCCGAAAACGAAGCCCCCTCTCACCCCATGCCTCCCCGCCAACTTCCCACCGCCCAATCGTAAAAAGCAAAAGCCCCCCGCATCTCTGCGGGGGGCTTTTTAGTCGACTACAAAATCCATGTACTCCGCTTAAATCCGAGCGAAACAAAGTTCGTCATAGCCAATCCGTGGCCTAGAAAGACCACAGGTTGTATTCGTACTCTATCAGGTCAGCGGCCGTCTGCTGAGCCGCCAGGATGCCTTGCTGGGCACCACCGTAGATGTCATCCAAACGGCTGTCGCCAGCGTTCGACACCTTGGTGATATAGGAGTTGAACAACCACAACTCAAACGCGTCAGCAAGGTTCTTGTGTTGCGCATCGTTCTCGGCATTGAACCAGATGGCATTCTGCGGATTGTTGCGGAATACCTTCACCAAATCGCTGTACTTGAAGTAGCCAATGGGCTTTTCAATCCCCGAAGTGTTGGCGGGCAAAGTCGAAGGAACAAAAAGACCAATGGACTTAATGTCGTGATACATCCGCGACCGTTTCTTGTCGAAAATCATGTCCTCCTTCAATTCCATCTCATACAGGTCCTTGTACCGGTATTCGTTGGCTGGCGGGGCTGGCGGAGCTACCGGGGCAACCGCTACGGTTTCGTAAATGGTCTTGCCCTTCTTATCCTTCATCGGCTTACCGTTGGCCCCAATCTTGGGCTGACGAACGGTCTTTGCACCAGTGGTTTTCTTTTTAGGAGCACCCCAGTCATCACCGCCACCGCCCAAGTCAGACTGGCTGAAACCAGCCGCCTTCTCTTCGTCGCTCAATTTCACTGCCTCATCGGCATATGACATATTCGACGATATTTCCTGCGGGTTGAGCGTAGAGGTCAGCGAATCATTTTTGTATGCCTGCAATTCACCCCGCTTCACCGCCTCCAGAATTACCCGGCTGATTTCTTTGCCTTCAGAAAACATCGGCTTGTTCTGCTTCTCGCGCAGGTCTACCTGCCGCCAGATGCTCTTGCGGAACATTTGGTCCGACGGCGGAATCGGCCGGTGCGAACCGGTGCTGCTCGCCGTAGTGGCTTGCTCCTGGGCCGAAACCGACAGGGAAAGCGACAGGCCCGCCGCGACAGCGGCCAAGGTGTGAATGGATTTCATAACGGGAAAAAGCAAATTGATTGTAAGATAGTTCGCTAACGTAACTACAGCGTAGATATTATAGCAGCGGGATATTGAACTGTTTCGAAACGCTTACCGGCTCCACGTTACCTTGGAAGGTTTGGCGCTGTACTTCTTTCACTTCGATGTACAGACGGTCGCCGTCGCGGTAGGCATTCACCACATCGCTCAGGTCAGCCTGCGGGCCGGATACCGTCTTCGTCTGCAAAGCAGGACGACGGCCACGGACCAGCGTCACCTCGTAGCGCGACACGCGGAACTTCGCATCATCGGGCAGGAAGGTGGCAAAACCAGCATCTGGGATAGCGCGCAAGTTCAGCGAGCGCACAGCCGTACCGGGGGTACCCTGCTTCTCGTTGGCCTGACGGCCGCCCACCCAGCACTCAATGGTAGGTTTAGGAATGGGGCGCACCTGGAACGTCTGCGAGCCAATGGCATTGCCACCGCTGCTCACGTTCAGGGTTACCTCTTTCGAGTTCGGAATCAGCGTTACATCACCAACCTTAGCACCCTGAATGGCCGAAGCACCCGAAGCCGAGAAGCTAGGCTTATACTGAGCACCAAGCGCGGGTACCGAAACGTTCAGCTTGTTGCCGCACTTGAAGTACAGCGCCTGCACCGAAGCCGACTGAATCTGCATCACCGGCTTGGTGATGGTGTAAGGCACTTTCACCACGAAAGTAGTGTCGCGGCCATTCTGGTTGAATTTAATCCGACCTTCCCACGAAGCCTTGGCATTGCCAGAAGCATCAAAGCCGCCTGGACGAGCCGTGAATTCAACCTTACCATGGCCATCGGGGCCCACTGCCAGCGGGCCACCGTTCAGCGTCATTTTCTGCTGAAGACCGGTAGCCGAAGCAGTCAGGAACAACTCTGCTTTGTACTTAGTGCCAGCAGCCACCGTGTTCGACTCAGCGCTAGCGAAAGCACCAATTTTGTCGAACGAAATGATGGTTGCCCCTACTTTTTTAGCCTGCTCCGACAGCGCATCAGCTTCCAGCTTCAGCACAGCTGTTTCCTTTTGCGACAGCACTGCCAGGGCAGCTACCAAAGGCGTATTCTCAAAGTTCAGCTCAGCAAAGTCCTTGTTGCGCTGCTCCATGGTCGTATGCTCCTTGGAATTGATAATCCGCGAATCTTCTTTGCCGTCCAGTGCCAGCGGAGTCGCGTTCGGCACGTAGGTTTTAATGAAGGCCGAGTAATTATTCAACTCTGCCTTCAACGGATAAGCCAATCCATTCTTTTTGCCGCCCAACATGATTGGCATCACTTTGTTATTGGCATCAGGGTCTTTAAAGTCGGGCGCACCCTTCACGTTGCCCGTGCCAGCGATGAGTTTGTCGCGAACATCCTGCAAATAGGCAATCATTGCCTTCGTCTTGGTCCGAATTTCTTCGCTTTGCTTCAACACCGTCACATCGCTGGCGAGGTTGTGGTTCTTATCCACAGCAGCCTGAATACCTTTTACAGTATTATCTGCCGCCATGTTCGTTTTGCCATTGACGTCAATCAAGCTGTCGTCGATGAACTTGAACTTCAGCAGAATCGCTGAGTTCACTTGGAGCGCCAGAAGAGCGGTCAGCACGAGGTACATCATGCCAATCATCTTCTGCCGCGGGGTTTCTTTTCCGCCTGCCATTATCTGTTTCCGCTAAAATTGGATGAGAACTATCTGATGCGCTAGTTGGTGCTTAGGCCTGAGCCGGGGCACGCATGGCGTTCAGCATGTTACCGTACACCCGGTTCAGCGAAGTCAGGTTGCCCGTCAGGTCGGCTACTTGCTTCTGGAACTGCTCGGTGTCTTTGCCGGCCTGCGTCATGTTCTCCATGGCGTGGCTGAGCGTACCGTAGAACTGGTTCATGGATTTCAGGTGCGTGTTGGCATCCTGCAATTCCATTTCGTACACGGCATTCAGCGCGCCCAGGTTCTTGGTCACGTTCTGTACCTGCATGTGGTACTCTTTGGCATCTGAAGTGGCATTCGACATGGCCGAAATAGCTTCTACCGTATTACCGTAAGCCACGTTGATTTTGTCGAGCGAATCAGCAGCCGAGCGTACTTTTTTGGTGTACTCGTCGGTCACGTTAGCAGCCTCGCCCAGTTGCGACATCTGCGAAGTGGTGGTGCTGAGGCGGTTCAGGCCCTGGCCCAAGCTAGTGAGGGCTTCCGGCGTTACGTTAGCATTTTTCAGCATATCGTCCAGCTTCATTGTCAGGCCTTTGGCATCGCTGGCACCACCTACCTGGCGGCCGCTGGTCGAAGGGTCGTAGCCGTCATTCAGCTCGGGGTAAACCAGTGCCCAATCATGCTCGTGAGCTACTGGCTGGAAAGCACTCAAAGCGAAAATAACGGCTTCAGTACCCAGGCCCACAATCAACATCTGGTCAGCACCAGCCCAGTGCTCAATTTTAAACAATGCACCGACAATTACAACTGCTGCACCGAGGCCATAGATTTTGGGCATCAGCGTGTCATAGAGAAAACTTTTAGCTGCCATGAGGATAAACGATTGAAAGGGGTTGAAGTAAGGTGTTAGAAGGGGGAGGGTGGTTAAAATATGGCGTCAGCCGTTTGAAAATTTTAGTTAAGGGAACTGTTCGTGCCCATCCCGATTTGAATCATTGAACACCGGAAACCGATGTAAGAACGAGCCGAATCCTGGTATTCGAAGTTGCGGGTACCGGTTTCGAGGAAGTAAGCAATGTCTTTCCACGAACCACCACGCACTACTTTGCGGGGCTCGTTGTCGTCCGGGTTTGTCGGGTTCAAGTCCCAAACCACCGGTACCGAAGCCTCCATGTAAGCATCATCGCACCACTCCGCCACGTTGCCGGCCATGTCATACAGGCCAAAATCATTGGGGAAGAATGAGCCAACCTCAGAAGTATAGGCGAAGCCATCGGAAGCGTAATCGCCACGGCCAGGCTTGAAGTTAGCAAGCATGCAGCCCTTGCTGTTGCGCAGGTAAGGACCACCCCAGGGGTAGGTAGCCAAATCGCGGCCGCCACGGGCGGCATACTCCCATTCAGCCTCGGAGGGCAGACGGAAGTTCGGGTCGTTGGCGGAACCGGTTTCTTCGCGGGCAGCATTGCGGAACTTGGTGCGCCAGTTGCAGAAATATTTGGCAGCAAACCAATCAACCCCAACTACCGGATAGTCGTCAAATGCAGGGTGCGTGTAATAATACTCCAGCAGCGGGTCACCCATGTGGTAGGTGAAGTCGCGCACCCATACCGTGGTATCGGGGTAGAGCTCGGTCATCACGTACTCTTCGCCCAAGACATCCAAAGAGTCCTGTTTGATGGCATCGACGAACTGGCGGTACTCGTTGTTGGTAATCTCCGTTTCGTCCATGTAGAAGCCGGCGATAGTCACCTGCTTGTTCATGTTCACCATTGAAGCAGAAATGTCCTGGTCGGTCTGGCCCATGTGAAACGTGCCTCCTGGGCAGGGTACCATTCCGAATGGCACTTCCTGAGGATTGAAGAATGGACGGTCTTCGGAGCCAACCAGGTCACCCGTAGGGCCTTTGCCAAATCCACACCCGCCTAATAATGCCCCGGAAATAGCGAAAAGGGATATTGCTAGAAGCTTGTTCATGAGAGTTAGAAATTCTGTTTAATTGCCGATACCGCTAAAGTACATTTGGATGGGCAGGCAAATCTACACTTTTTTAGGTCGCGGTGCAATACCTGCCTTTCGTAAAAGGCGACCAAATTGAGGGTAAACACGCTGAATAGCGTAAATAACTCGGTTAATCCGTTTTATTCTTTGCGAGGCCGACTAAAATTTATCCTAACTGAATAGGATAATGCTCATCCTGAGTACAAGATAAGAAAATAGGAAAATTAGAAGCTATAACGAGGCGTGCGAATGGCTGGCCGGGTATTAATCGTCGCTTTGGGCAAGCGGTAGGAGAGCATAATTTCGTGCGAGCTGAATGCCCGGGCATCCTGGTTAAAAGCAATGAAGTCAAACGCATAGCCCAGACGCACGGCGTTATCCTTTGCAAAGCTTAGGCCAACAAGTCCCGAAACGGATTCCTCGGTGCGATAGTTGGCACCAATCCAATACTTATCATCAATGGTGGCACGAACGCCACCTTCGAAAGAGTAGTTCTTAGAGTTGTTAAATTTGCTGGAGCTGGAAAAATCGCCCGGCAGTACCGCTTTGGCTAGTACCATGGGAGTTACGACAACGGAAGAGGAAGCCTCAATATTGTAGCCAGCCGTGAAGTAGGCATGATTTTCCGCGATGTATTTGCTGGGAGTGCCAGCGGTGCCCGCGCTTTTAAAGGAGTACTCCGAGCGCAGCAGGTTATTGACACTGAGGCCAGCATAGAACTTTGGCGCCTCATACCAGATACCGGCACCGGCATCGAACTTGCTGTCGGAAGCGCCACTGGGCACGTTCACGTCATTCGCATCGATGGCAATATAGGTACCTTTACTCAGGTAAGTATAGATACCCTGAATGCCGAAGCCCAACTTGCCGGAGCCCAGCTTGACGTGCTGCGAGTAGGAAAGGGCCGTATTGGTCATTTTCGACTGGCCTACTTGGTCGTAGTACACGGCCAGGCCAACCCCGCCGTTGAGCGCCAGAACGGGCAGCGAAACCGTAATCATACCCGTGCGTGGCGAACCGTTGTTGCCGTCGAAGGTACCGTTGTAGTTGTAATACTGATAACGGCCGATGAGGTTGACTTCTCCCTGACCTTTAATACCGGCATAGGCCGGGTTTAAATACATGCCATTCAAGCCGTAATGCGTGAACTGGGGCTGCTGTTGGGCAAGCGCCGAGCCAGCTGCAGCCGTGAGCAGCAGAGTAACGAGTAACGTTCCTTTCATAAGGCGGGGTGGTGATGGTGAAGGAGAGAGAGGTGGATGTGCGAGAAAGTGCGGGGTGGGCACGATGTAGAAGAACAGCTTCCAAATGTAAGGGAAAAACCGTCTCTAAAAAACTTGGGCAAAAAAAACCGGCGCAATGGTGGGTTGCGCCGGTTCTCAGTTGCTTACAGGAAGGATACGTTGGGTCAGCCCTTTCAAGCATTGGCCTTTCCGACGTCAGTTTGGGCATGCCGCCGAATGTAGGCTTCGATGGCCCCGGTCATGGACGGCGCGTTGGGATGGGGCGCTTCGATGTCGAGAATAAGACCCGCGTCGATGACGGCTTTAGCCGTAGTCGGACCAAAGGCGGCAATGCGGGTACCGTCCTGAACGAAATCGGGGAAGTTGATGAACAGCGAGCTGATGCCGGAAGGGCTGAAAAACGCAATGCAGTCGTACTTCACGTCCGAGAGGTCGGAGAGGTCGCTGGCAACGGTTCGGTAGATAACGGCCTCCGAAAACTTGAGGCTGTTGGCGCGCATGAAAACCGGCAGGTCATCCTTGCGGATGTCGGAGCAGGGATATAAGAACTTCTCGCCTTTGTGCTTCTTGATGACGTCGAACAAATCGGCCGCGGTACGCTCGCCGACGAACAGCTTGCGCTTGCGCAGCACGATGTACTTCTGGAGGTAATTGGCGGTCTGTTCAGAAATACAGAAGTATTTCATTTCTGCCGGCATTTCCAGCTTGGCTTCCTGACAAATGCGGAAGAAGTGGTCGACGGCATTCCGGCTCGTAAAGATTACGGCCGTGTACTCCAGAATATTGACTTTATCGCGGCGGAAATCCTTATAGGATACGGGCTGCACATCAATAAACTCCCGAAAATCCACTTGAATGCCGTATTTCTCGGCAATGGAAAAGTAGGGGGAAACGTCGGTGGTGGGCTTGGGCTGGGTAACCAGAATGCTGCTTATGCGCTTGGCATGCCGGCCTGTGCCCGGCTTATCTGCACTATCGGCCATACAGGAAGGAAAGGGTAATGCTTAGGACAATAAGAGAAATGAATGGGTCTGAACGAAGCTGCCGGATGAGGACAATCAATACGTAAAAACAATAAGTTTAAGTAAAACCAGCAAAGGCAGTACTTCAGTAGCACAAAGATAGGCAAACAAATGTAGATTCAGGAGGGAGGCGTGGTGGTGCAGGGTATGGGCCACCCGCAGCACCGCGCCGACCAGCAAAACGCCAATGGCCGCACTAGCGGCCCAAGCCACGGGATGGGGCCAGTTGCCGTTGAGACTGAGGTAGAGCAGCAGTACCAGCGGCAGAAACAAACCGGCCAACAAGGTGGTGCGCAGAAACTCGCGGTACTGAATGTCGGCCAGTGGCTCTAGGCCAAAAATAAAGCCCATGATTTTGACGTATAGGTACTTGCCAAAAACGAAGGTGGTGATAACGGCCGTATAGAGCAGCACCCGGGCCACGATGGCCGTTTCGGGAACATCGAAGAAGCGGCGGAGCAGGGGGAGGTTTTGCAGGTCAGTATGGATGGCGGTGAGCAGCAGCGCAAACGACAGGGCAAAGAGCAGAACCAGTAATAGGTTGAGCAGCGAGAAGGCCGGCTTGGTCAGGAAAGCCTGCTGGTCGCTGTTGCGGCCAAATAGCTCATCAAGCTGAAAGATACGCGCCATACCGGGCTGATAGGTGGTGCGAACAGCCCCGTAGGACAGGCCCAAGACGAGGAGAAAGCCCAAGTAAACGTTCTGGCCCTGGGGACCGGGCAGGCGGGGCTGGGCCTGGCCGGTGCTGGCTTTGGCCGACGGGCTGGCACCGGCAGGGATGCTGCTCACGCCCGAGAACGAAGCCAGTACTGGGGAACCATCGGGCTGCCACACGGCGAGCAGGTGTTTGCTGGAAGGGAGGTTGGGTGGCAGCAGCCGGGCCAGGTCGAGCGAATAGTTCCCAGCCGTGCGGGCCGTAAATATTAGTTGATTATCAACAAACAAGCTCAGGCCGCGCTGGGCGGCGAAGGAGAGCGGGAAGGGTTGCGTGTGGCTGACGCGCACCCACTGGTAGTAGGCGTGGGCCGGCTGGTGATAGCCGGGCAGGTAGAAAATCAACCGGTTGCGGCCGGCGTCGTGGATGAGCCAGTCGGTGGAAAGGGATGTGGGGGAAGCGGGCGGCAACTGGTGGTACTCGCTGGCACGCACGGGTGCGGGGCGGGCTGTGCAAGCCAGCCACAGCCCAACGGCGAGCAGCCACCGCATGCGCCACAAGCCCTGGTTTTTCATTGATAAAGAACTACTAATTGGCGCTTTCGGTGGCCATCAGCTGGCGGCGGGAAATACGGCTCTGGTACACTCCGAAGAAGATGCTCAGCAGGGCAGAAAATACGGCCAGGGCGATGATAAGCACGGTGTTGCCGAGATAGGCGAACTGGATGACGGAGAGCGTGACCAGGATGTTGAGGAGGCCCAGCAGCAGCACGGTGCTGATTTGCTGAAAGCCCATGGCCAGGATGCGGTGGTGGATGTGGTTTTTATCGGGCGAGAAGGGCGACTTGCCGGCGGCCATGCGCAGCGAGAACACGCGCAGCGTATCGAACAGGGGCACAAACAGGATGCCCACGGCTACTGATGGCGACGAGGAGCCAAACGGCTGGCCTACCCGCAGGCCCATTTCGATGAACTGAATGGCCAGCACCGACACGATGAAGCCACACACGAGCGAGCCGGTGTCGCCCATGAAAATGGGGGCGCGGTGGAAGTTGTAGCGCAGGAAGCCCAGCAGGCCGCCAATGAGGCAAACGGCCACGTAGGCGTAGTTGCCATAGCTGGCACCGCCGTACTGGTAAAAATAATAACCAAATGTGCTGCAAATAATGAGCACCATGGTGCCGGCCAGGCCGTCGAGGCCGTCGATGAGATTGATGGCATTGGTGATGCCCACAATCACGAAGAAGGTGAAGGCGTAGCTGATACCTACCGGCAGCATACCGATGCCCAGAATGCCCTGGAAGCTGGTGAGACGCACGTCGGCCATTATCATCACGATGCCGGTGGCCAGGAGCTGGCCCACGAATTTTTTGGAGACGGACATGCCCACCAGGTCATCCTTCAGGCCCACAAAAAACAGGATGATGCAGCCGGCCAGCAGCTCCTTCACGCCGTTTTCGAGGGGCGCGAAGATGGTGAGGGCCGACATGAAGCCCGCAAACACGGCCACCCCGCCCAGGCGCGGCGTGAGCGACTGATGCACGGTACGGCCGTTGGGCGTATCGAGCATGTTTTTGAGGTGAGCAATGTAGATGATGGACGGCACCGCAAACAGGGACACCAGCAGCGCCCACATCCAGGACAGGCCTAGTGGAATATTGAAATGACTCATAGACAATACAGTAAGAGAACAGAGAGCAGCGCGGGCTGGCCGCCAGCGCAACGCATTTAGCTATGCAATACGCCCACCCGGTCGAGGAGCGCAATGTGGGTGAAGTTGTCGGGCACGATGGAGTCAGGCACGAAGATGAATTTCTTGTCGAAGATTTTGGGGCCGTGGTAATAGCTCACCCAATACTGGTTGTTGAGGTGCAGCAGGGCCGAATCCAGGGGCTCGATGGGCACGGCGGAGTGGGGGGGCACTTCCTCGAAAAGGTAGCGCAGGGTGGAGGTGCGGACTTTCTCGCCGTCTTCGGGCTGGCTGTAGCCGTTGGCGTTTACAATGACATTCTCCAGCGGGAAAGCATTGTGATTGAGCAAGTAAACTTGCCAGATGGGCTGACCGTCGGGCGTGACGGCATGGTCCTCGGCGGGCACTACGGCTACCGAAACGCCTTCTACGGGGTCAAAAGAAATATCTTGCTTCACGGACCGCGGACTTAACTGATTTTAACGGATTGAGACGGATTTTTTGGGGTTATCGGCCGGTATAGGGCGCGGGCACTTAATTGGTAGTAGCGGCAGCACCAAGCAGCGCCAGCAGGTGGGGCAGCAGGCGCTCCTGCACTTCCGATACGGACACTGACCGGGCGCTTCCCAACTCCTGTGCCAGAGAGGTCACGGCTTTGTCGGTGATGCCGCAGGGCACGATGTGGCCGAAGTACGAGAGGTCGGGGTTGACGTTGAGGGCGAAGCCGTGGAGCGTGACCCAGCGGCTGCACTTCACGCCGAGGGCGCAGATTTTGCGCGGGTTCGGCGCGCCTTCTTCCCAGTCGAGCCATACGCCGGTGAGGCCGGCAATGCGGCCGGCGTTCAGGCCGTAGTCGGCCAGGGTACGGATGACGGCTTCTTCCAGCACACGCAGGTACCAGTGGATATCGGGCCGGAAGTTGTCGAGGTCGAGGATGGGGTAGCCCACCAGCTGGCCGGGGCCGTGGTAGGTGATGTCGCCGCCGCGATTGATGCGGTGGAAGCTGGCTTCGTGCGCCGCGAGGGCGGCTTCGTCGAGGAGCAGGTGCTCGGGCTTGCCGCTTTTGCCTAGGGTGTAGGTGTGCGGGTGCTCGCAGAGCAGCAGGTGGTTGGGCGTGGGCTGCGGGGCCTCGCCGGAGGTTTCGGCTGCGCGGTTCCGGACTTTTATGGCCAGGGTGGCATCCATGAGCTGCTCCTGGAGCTGCCAGGTAGGCACGAAGTCGACCAGGCCCAGGCGCTGTACGTGCAGCAAGCGGTTGGGAGCGGGGTGGGCGTCGTCGGGAGCGGCGGCGTCGAGCAGTTGCGGGGGGAACTGTTCTACGAAGGAGGCCATGGGTTGGGGTTGATGAAACTGGACACAAAGGTACTAAGCGCCGTAAGCTTTGGCCTGAACCATTGCATAGTTGTTGGCGTGCGCCGGCCAAACCGCTAGCTTGCACCGCAGTCGGCCTCCTCTCCTACTGTTTCTGCCTCAACTTTCGCCTGTTACCCGCTCATGGCCCACGCCCCTCACGAACTAGGCCAGGCCGGCGAAACGGCCGCCGCCAACCATTTTCTGGCCCAGGGCTACGAGGTGCTGGCCCGCGGCTACCGCCACGGCCGGGCCGAGGTGGACCTGGTGCTGCGGCGCGGCACCGAGCTGCTGGTATTCGCGGAAGTCAAGACCCGCTCCTCGGGCCAGTTCGGCCCGCCCGAAACATTTGTATCGGCCCGCAAAAAGGAGCTTTTCCGGCTCGCGGCCACGCACTTGCAAGAAGAACTGGACTGGCGCGGCGACATCCGCTTCGACATTGTGGCCCTCACCTTGCTCAGACAGGGCTTCCGCATCGAGCACTTCGAGGACGCGTTTTATTAGAAGCTCCCTGGCCGGTGCTACTTCTTCTTGGGCTGCACTTTGGTGGGAGCCTTGTAAACGGGGCGAGGCGTGTAGCCAGGGCGGCGCGTGGCACCGGGCCGGTCTGCGGCTTCGGGCTGGCCGCGCAGGTCTATATTCTTTTCCTTATCGTAAATGAGCTTAGCGCCGCGAGCGTATTCACGTATTAATTCAGGTTCGGTCACTTCGGGGTCATAGCCCGTTTCGGCGTACTGGTACTCGTAGCGACGGCGGCCAAGAAAGCCCCAGTATTTGGTCCAGATGCCCACACGCTTGCCGTTTTCGAACTGGCCGCGCCAGTCGGGCTGGCCGTTGATGAGAAATTTGGCATAATCGCCTTCCAGCTTGCCGTTTACGTAGGGCACCACCTCGTTGATTTTGCCCCGGTCTTCGCCGTAGTAGCTCACGTTGGCATCGCGCGGGAAACCCATTTCGTAGTGGGTTTTGGCCAGCAGCACGCCGTTTTTATCGAACCGCTCCCAGCGCAGGTGGCGGGTGCCGAGGGCGTAGTAGCCGGTTTCGAGCACCTTATTGTTCTGCATTTTCTTGTAGGGGCCGTGCAGGATTTTCAGGTTGGCGGCGTCCTCTTCTACGGCGGCCAGCTTCAGGATTCTGTGCTTCTTGGTGTCGTAGTAATAGTGGGCCGGGGCGTAGGAATTGACGGTTTTCGGATACTTCAGGAAGTAGAAAATCTCAATAATCTGGTTGCGTCCCTTGGGGCCGGTCTTGGTGAAAGCCCGCTTCATCTTCTCGCCCAGGAAGACGTTTTTCTTCTTCTTTTTCGATTTGCGCTGGGTGTCCTTCTCGGCATCCTTGGCGGCTTTTTCCTGCTCTTTGGTGAGCACTACCTTGCGGGCCGTGCTGAGCGAGGGCTTGCCGTTGAGCGAGTCGCCGGGGCGGGTGAGCGTGTCGAGGCCGAGCGCGGCCAACGCAGGCTGCTCGGGGTTGCTGTTGAAGGAAACGGCTTTGCGGGTGCAGGCCCATGGCAGCAGCGTGAGCAGCACCAGGGCCAGGACCAGAAAGCGTAGCGGCCGGAGCCACAGACTAATAATACGCATGAATCGCACGGGATATTTTCGCGGCATCAACGCAAAGGTAGGCCCGTTTGGTGCCCACCAAGCGCGGCGCTAAAACAGAAAAACGGACACCGACCCCGCCAGCTTGGTGGCCGCCCACGCCGCGCCAGGGAGCCGCCCGGCATTCGGCAGCCCAGCCCTTTATCTTTACCGGTTGCAATTCCTCTCCCCTTTTTCTTCCATGAAGCTACTGCTACTCTTAGCGGCCACCTTGCTGCTCGGCCAACTGCCCACCGTGGCCCATGCGCAGCCCACTACCCCGCCGGTTTCGGCCACCCCAACCCTCGAATTCATCGAAAACAAAGGCCAGTGGGACGGCCACGCCCGCTATGTAGCCGCCCTGCCCAGCGGCCGCCTCTTTGCCGAAGCCGACGGGCTGACCTTCGCGCTGCTTAGCGCGCCCGCCCTGGCCCACCACGGCGCAGCCACCCATCAAGAGCCCGCCGACGGACCGCCCGCCGCCCCGGCCGATTCGGTGTTTCGGGGCCATGCCGTGACGCTGCGGTTTGTGGGTGCGGCCCCCAGCGCCCGCCTAGTGCCCGCCGAGGCCACTGCCGACCGGCGCAACTATTTTCTGGGGGCCGACCCGCGGCACTGGGCGCAGGATGTGCGCGGCTACCACCGGCTGCGCTACGCCGGCCTGTGGCCCGGCGTGGATGCGCAGGTATACGAAAGCATTGACCAACAACTGGAATACGACTTTGAGCTGGCCGCCGGGGCCGACCCAGCGGCCATTGTGCTGCGCCACGACGGGGCCGAAAAGGTGCAGCTCGACGCGGCCGGCAACCTGCTGCTACAAACCAGCGTGGGCCGCATTGTGGAGCACGCCCCGCAGGCCTGGCAAACCGATGCGGCCGGCCAGCACCGCCCGGTGGCCTGCCGCTACCGGCTGGCCGCCGATGGCACCATCCGCTTCGCGCTGGGCGCTTACGACCGGCAACTGCCGCTGACCATTGACCCGGTGGTGGTGTTTTCGACTTACACCGGCTCCTTTGCCGATAACTGGGGCTTTACCTCGACGTATGACACGCAGGGCAACCTGTATTCGGGCGGCATTGTGTTTGGGGTGGGCTACCCGGCCAGCCCGGGGGCGTTTCGCACCACGTTTGCCGGCATCACGGACATTGCCATCATCAAGTACAACACGGCCGTGAGCGGGCCGGCGGCGCGGGTGTGGGCCACCTACCTGGGTGGCAGCAGTGCCGACTTTCCCACCAGCATGGTGGTGAACAGTCGGGGCGAGCTGCTGCTGCTGGGCACCACCTCAAGCCTCGACTACCCCACTACCACCGGGGCCATGCAGCGCACCTTTGCGGGGGGCACCCCCATAGACCCGTATGGCGGGGGCTACATTAACCTGTCCAACGGCTCCGACCTGGTGATAACCAGCTTCAATGCGGCCGGCGCGGCGCTGGTGGGTTCGACCTACCTGGGCGGCAGCGGTAACGACGGGCTTTTATCCTTCAACCAATTCCCAACAGTAGGCCAGTTGGTGAATAACTACGGCGACTCGTTCCGGGGCGATATTGTGGTGGATGCGGCCGACAACGTGTACGTGGCCTCACACACGGCCTCGCCGAACTTTCCGGTGGCGCGGGGCCTGGCCGGCGGCTACCGCGGCGGAGTCACCGATGGGCTGGTGCTCAAGCTCAACCCCGGCCTGACGGCCCTGGTGTGGGGCAGCTTCCTGGGCGGCAGCGCGGCCGATGCCGCTTACTCGCTGCAAGTAGAGCGCAGCAGCGGCGAGGTGTACGTGGCGGGCGGCACCACCAGCCCCAACTTTCCGACCACGGCCGGCAGCTACCAGCCAGCAGCCCCGGGCTACGTCGATGGCTTCGCGGCCCGCATCAGTGCCGACGGGCTCAGCCTGCGCCGGGCCACCTACGTGGGCACGCCGGGCTACGACCAGGCTCATTTCCTGCAGCTGGGCTCCGATGGCGGGGTGTACCTGTTGGGCCAAACCCTGGGCAATTTTCCCCGGACGCCGGGAGCTTTCACTACAACGAACGGCACCCTGTTCGTACAGAAGCTGGCCCCGGACTTGGGCAGCAGCCTGATTTCAACCGCCTTCGGCAGCACCGATGCCCGCAACGCGGCCCACGTTTCCCTCTCGCCCACGGCCTTTCTGGTGGACCAGTGCGACCGGGTGTACGTGTGCGGCTGGGGCGGCAGCTCCAACCAGAGTACCGGCATTTCCTATCTGGGCAACAACGGCTCAACGTTTGGCCTACCCGTGACGGCCGGAGCCATTCAGCCCACCACCGATGGCAACGACTTTTACCTGGCGCAGTTCACGGCCGGCCTCACGGGGCTGGCGTACGGCACGTACTACGGCCGGAACTTTGGCACGGGTGACCACGTGGACGGCGGCACGGCGCGCTTCGACCCGCGCGGCGTCGTTTATCAGGCGGTGTGCTCCTGCGTGGGCACGGGCTTTCCGATTCCGGGCGGGGTTAACACTTTTTCGACAGTCAACGGCAGCAATAACTGCAACAATGCGGCCTTTGTCCTGAACTTCCAGCCCGATGTTGCCAACGCCGGCACCGACCAGCAGGTGTGCGCCACGGCCGGCCCCCAGGCCCTGGTGGGCACCCCGGGCGGCGGCGTCTGGACCGGGCCGGGCGTGAGCGGCAGCGTGGCCACGGGCTTCGTCTTCACCCCTTCAATTGCGCTGCTGGGCCTGCAAACCCTCACCTACACCGTGGCCAGCACGGGCGTATGCACCACCATTGGCACCCGTCGCATCACGGTGAGCAACCCGCCCACGGTCACGTTTGCGCCGGTGGGCACGGGCGTGTTCTGCCGGGCCGTGACGGGCCCGGTGCTGGCCCGGGTGCCGCTAGTGGGCAGCCCAGCCGGTGGCACCTTTGGCGGCCCCGGCGTAGCCAACGGCGTTTTCGACCCCATGGTGGCGGGCGTGGGCACTCACAGCTTGACCTACAGCTATTTTAATGGCTGCACCGTGGTGCTGACGCAGCAGGTGCGGGTGGCTTTTGTATCGGCGGGAGTGGCGCAACGGCTATGCACCCCGGGGCCGCCAGTGGCCCTGATGGGCAGCCCGGCGGGTGGTACCTGGACCGGGCCGGGCGTGACGGGCAGCGCGGCCACGGGCTTTGTCTTTACGCCGGCCGCCGGGCTGGCCGGGGCCAATACGCTAACCTACACGGCTACCACCACGGCTCCGGCCACGGCGGCAACGTGTACGGCCAGCAATACCGTTGTTTTGACGGTGGTGCCCACGCCGGTTATCAGCCTCACGCCGCTGCCGACGCTATGCACGGCCACGCTCACGCGCCAGCGCCTGGCGGCCACGCCGGCCGGCGGCGCGTGGAGCGGGCCAGGGGTGGGCTTCGATGGCGCGGGCTATTTCTTCCAGTTGCCCCAGGGCCTGGTGGGCACCTACCAGTACACCTACACCGTGGGCGACAGTCCCTGCACGGTTTCAGCGGTGCTGAGCGTGGTGGTGGCAGGCGTGCCCGTGGTGACGCTGCCGGCCGATACGGTGCTATGCCCCGGCAGTACGCAGCCCTTCCGGCTGCGCGGCACCCCGGCGGGTGGCATCTGGACGGGGCCAGGCGTGACGGGCAGCCCGGCCACGGGCTACCAGTTTGCGCCAGCCGGGCTTACCGGCTTCGCCAACGTCGTGTACTCGGTGGCCAATGTGGGCTGCACGGGCACGGCCACCCGGCGCATATCCATCGCGCCGGTGCCGGACGTGGTGCCGTCGTGGGCTCCGGAAATCTGCGCCGAGGCCCGGCTGGCCCCGCTCACGGTGCGCTTCCGGCTGGCCAGCACTTCGAGCGTGACTTACACCGGGCTGATATGGGAGTTTGGCGATGGCACGCAGTCGACCGAGGTGAGCCCGCTGCACACCTACGCCACGCCCGGCAGCTACCAGCCCCGGCTGCGCACCCGCTACAACCAGGGCCGCTGCGAGACGCAAACCACCCTGCCCATGGTGGAAGTGAAGGAGCGCAAAGTTCCCAACATCATCACCCCCAACGGCGACGGCCAGAACCAGACCTTCCGGCTTGGCCCCGACTGCCCGCCGCGCCTCCAGGTGTTCTCGCGCTGGGGCCAGAAAGTGTTCGAGGCCGCCGCTTACCACGATGACTGGAACGCCGACGGTCAGCCCGATGGCGTATATTACTACCTAGCCAGCTACCCGGATGGCCATCAGCTCAAAGGCTGGGTGGAAGTGCGGCGGTAGCGGCACGTTTGGCGCAGCGAGGCAGGCAAAGTATTTGAGCAGTTAACAACTGCTTGACCGCGTTTTATGCGTACTACTTAGCACATTGTCTTTCAATTAGCGCACATGAAGCAATTGCTACTTTTGGGGCTGGGACTGCTGGCTGGTTTTAGCAGCCTGGCCCAGGCCGGTGGGTTTGATGGGCACGCAACACCCACGCTGGAGTTCATCGAAAACAACGGCCAGTGGGATGCCCACGCCCGCTACGCGGCGGCCCTGCCCGGCGGCCGGCTATTCGCCGAAGCCGATGGCCTGACCTTCGCGCTGCTGGCCGATGCTGGTCGGGCGCACCACGGGCGGCCCCCGGCCAGCCAGCCCGTGCGGGGCCACGCCCTCACCCTGCATTTCGAAAACGCCGCCCCCAGCCTGCTCACGGCCGAAACACTTACCGCCGAGCACCGCAGCTACTTCCTCGGGGCCGACCCCAGGCACTGGGCCGGCGATGTGCGCAGCTACCGCGCCCTGCGCTACGCCGGGCTGTGGCCCGGCATCGGGGCGCGGGTGTACGAAAGCGCCGACCAGCGCCTGGAGTATGATTTCACGCTGGCCCCGGGGGCTAACCCCGCCGCCATCGGCCTGCGGCACGATGGGGGCGATGACCTGACGCTGGACGGTGAAGGCAACCTAGTGGTGAAAACCAGCGTGGGCAACCTCACCGAGCGCGCCCCGCAGGCCTGGCAAACCGATGCCGCCGGCCAGCGCCGGGCCGTGCCGTGCCACTACGTGCTGGCCGGGCGCACCGTGCATTTTGCCCTCGGCCAATACGATACTTCCCGCCCGCTCACCATCGACCCGGTGGTGGTGTTTGCCTCCTACACCGGCGCAACGGCCGACAACTGGGGCTTCACGGCGACCTACGATGCCGAGGGCAACCTGTACTCGGGCGGCATTTCCTTCGGGGCCGGCTATCCGGCCAGTCCGGGCGCGTTCCAGACCACGTTTGCGCAGCTCATCGACATTGCCATCATCAAGTATAACCCCCGTGTGAACGGGCCGGCGGCGCGGGTATGGGCCACCTATATTGGCGGCAGCGGGCCTGATTTTCCGCATAGTCTGGTGGTCAATAATCAGGGCGAGCTGCTGGTGCTGGGCTCCACGGGCTCTGGCAATTACCCCACCACAGCCAGGGCCATGCAGCGCAATTTCGGCGGCGGCACGGCCGCCGCGCCGTTTGGCAACTTCGGGCCGCCCTACGACCTACCCACCGGCTCGGACCTCGTCGTGACCCGCCTGAACGCCAATGCCACGGCCCTGGTAGGCTCGACCTACCTGGGCGGCAGCGGCAACGACGGCGTGCTGCCGCTGAACCTCAACCTCTCGCCCTTTGGCGCTACCAAGCAGCTGGTGCATAACTACGGCGACCCTTTCCGGGGCGATATTCTGGTGGATGCGGCCGACAACGTGTACATCGCCTCGCACACGGCTTCGACCGATTTTCCGGTGGCGCGGGGCTTCGGCAGTACCTACCACGGCGGCACTTCCGACGGCGTGGTGTGCAAGCTCACCCCCAGCCTCACGGCCCTGACGTGGGCCAGCTACCTGGGCGGCACGGGGGCCGATGCGGCTTATTCCATTCAGCTGGAGCCCGTCAGCGGCGACGTATATGTGGCGGGCGGCACCACCAGCGCCGATTTTCCGACCACGGCAGGGGCTTTTCACGCCACCGCGTTTGGCGATGTGGACGGCTTTGCGGTGCGCATCGCGGCCGGCGGCACCAGCCTGCTGCGGTCCACCTACCTCGGTACGGCCGGCTATGACCAGGCGTATTTCCTGCAACTGGGCACCGATGGCGGGGTGTACCTGCTGGGCCAGACGCTGGGCCAGTTCCCCACCACGCCCGGCCTGTTTCACACGGCCAACGGCACGCAGTTTATTCAAAAGCTCGATGCGAACCTGGGTCAGAGCCTGCTCACCACGTCCTTCGGCAGCCTCGACCCCGACAATACGGGCCGCATCAGCCTCGACCCCACGGCTTTTCTCGTCGACCGTTGCGACCGGGTGTACGTGTGCGGCTGGGGCGGCATGGTGAACGGCCGCTACCTGCCCGATTTCCCAGCCGCCAGCCCGTACCAGGAAGGCAACGGCAGCACCACCAGCCTGCCCCTGACGACTGACGCGCTTCAGTCTGATACCGATGGCAACGACTTCTACCTGGCCCAGTTTTCGGCCGGCCTCACGGCCCTGACTTACGGCACGTACTACGGCAACGTGGACCCCAACGCCGAAGGCGAGCATGTAGACGGCGGCACCTCGCGCTTTGACCCGCGCGGCGTTGTTTATCAGGCGGTTTGCTCGTGCTTTTCTTATACGGGCTTTCCCATTCCGCCCGAGGCCAATACGTATTCGACCACCAACAACAGCGGGACGCTGGGCGGGCCGGCCGGCTGCAACAACGCGGCATTTGTGCTCAACTTCCAACCCAACATTGCCAACGCCGGCCCGGCGCAGGCGCTGTGCGTCACGAGCGGCCCGGTGGCGCTGGTGGGCAGCCCC
Organism: Hymenobacter sp. UYAg731; assembly: GCF_054061335.1. Classification (NCBI taxonomy): domain Bacteria; kingdom Pseudomonadati; phylum Bacteroidota; class Cytophagia; order Cytophagales; family Hymenobacteraceae; genus Hymenobacter; species Hymenobacter sp. UYAg731. The sequence goes on from NZ_JBSSEC010000002.1 coordinate 527,230, forward strand.
ACCGGCGGCACGTTCAGCGGGCCGGGCGTGACGGGCAGCGTAGCTTCGGGCTTCTTTTTTACGCCCACGCCCGCGCTGGTAGGCGTGAACACTGTGACGTACACGGTGCTGAGCACCGGTCTATGCACCACCACCGACACGCGTCGCATCACCGTGCTGGCCCCACTCACGGCCGGGGCCGATACCACGGTGTGCGCCGGCAGCCCGCAAGCCGTGCGGCTGAGCGGCATCCCGGCGGGGGGCACGTTCAGCGGGCCGGGGGTGACGGGCAGCGTGGCGGCGGGTTTCGTTTTCACGCTGCCAGCCAATTTCATGGGCACAGCAACGCTGACGTATACCGTCACCAACGTCACCTGTTCGGGGGCCAGCACGGCCACCCGGCGCATTTCGGTAGCGCCCGTGCCGCTGGTGCAGGCCAGCTGGCAGCCCGTGGCCTGTCCCGAAAGCCGTCAGGTCCCGCTCACGCTGCGCTTCACGCTGGTTAGCCCCGCTAATTCTTCAGCGCCCGCCGTGGTCTGGGAGTTTGGCGATGGCACGCAGTCGGCCGAGGTGAGCCCGCTGCACACCTACGCCACGCCCGGCAGCTACCAGCCCCGGCTGAGGCTACGCTACAACCTGGACCGCTGCGAAACCACGGCGACCACGCCGCTGGTAGAGGCCAAAGAGCGCAAAGTTCCCAACATCATCACCCCCAACGGCGACGGCCAGAACCAGACCTTCCGGCTTGGCCCCGACTGCCCGCCCCGCCTCCAGGTGTTTTCGCGCTGGGGCCAGCAGGTGTTCGAGGCCGCCGCTTACCATGATGACTGGAACGCCGACGGCCAGCCCGACGGCAGCTACTATTTCCTGGCCTCCTACCCCGATGGCCACCAGCTCAAGGGCTGGGTCGAAGTGCGGCGGTAGCCGCCGGCTCAACGCAGCCGTGTAACCACCCGCTGCCACAGCCAGCGCACATCGGCCCCACCCGGTACGATGTCCGCCCAGGTCGCCTCAATGGCCCGGCGGTAGCGCCCCACCAGGTACAGCACCCCGGCTGCGTAGGAGGCCGACATGCTCAGGGCCGCCCCCACGATGCCCAGCGGCGGCACCAACAGCAGACACGCAGGCACCGTCACGGCCAGCCCCAGCAAAGTAGCGCGGTTGTTGATGCCGTACTGGCCCGTGCCGGCGAAGTAGGTGCTGGCCTGCATGCCGGCCCCGTTGATGAGAATGCCCGGGGCCAGCGCCAGAATTACCCCGTGCGCCGCCCCGAATTCCGGCCCGAAAATGGTGGCCAGCCACCCGGCCGGCACGGCGGCCAGCCCGAGCACGGCTCCGGCTGTGGCCAGCAGCGTGAGGCGACTGCCGCGCAGGGCGGCATGGGTTTGCTCGCGTTTGTCAGGCGCGTTCACAAGGGCTACATACTGAATGAGTGCCGTGCTGCGCGGAATCAGCCAGATGGCCTCGGCCAGCGCCACCCCCACCGAGAGGATGCCCAACGCCCGCGTGTCGGCCAGGTACACCACGGCGTAGTAGCTAAAACGGTAGTTGGCGAAGGCCAGCAGGTTGCTCAAGTGCGCGCCCCGGCTGTGGCGGGCCAGTTCCCGCGCTGCCGCCCGGCGGCGGATGCGCCGGCTGCCCCAGGCATCGGGCAGGCGCAGCAGCAGCGCCGTGCTGATGAGCCAGGGCAGCCCGTAAGCCAGGTAGTTGGCGTAGTAATAGGCTTCGATGGAAAGCCAGCGCAACGGTCCGAATGCCACCGCCAGCGCCACCGCTAGTAGCCCGGCCTGGGTGGTGGTGAGCACGTTATAAGTCCGCTCCCGCTGCCGGCCCAGCAGCAGAAACACGTTGATGGACAGCAGCACCTGCACCAGCGCCACTGCCCCGAGGTGCAGCACGTAGGCCGCACTCACTGGCCGCAATAGGCCCACGAGCGCCGCCCCGCCCACGCTTACCAGCGCGCCCCAGCCGTAGGCGGGCAACAGCAGCAGCCACACGTTGCGGCGGGGCACCAGGTATATCAGCGACGAACCGCCCACCAGCCCGGCCAGCAGCGCCAGCCCCGACACATCGGTGATAAACAGGCTGACCTGCCCGCGCCCCGCCGCCCCCAGGTACCGCGCCGTGAGCCACACCACCGCGAAGCTGAGCCCCGCCGTGAGCACCCGCGCCGCAAAATGCTGGAGAATGCGCTTTATCATACCAAAAAGAACGTAGGGCGCATAATGCTAACGGAACCTGGACACCGGTTTTTGTACCGATTCTGTACTCTTATTACTCGTTTAATACCTTTTGATATAATTCCCAGAACGCCTGCCCCACTGCTGCCGGCGCACACCGCGCCGTAGCATCGGCCCGCAATTGGGTAGAATCGAAGGAAATCCGCTCGTCAATCACTTGTCTTAAAGCCGATTCCAGAGCAATTTCATCATTGGGATTTACGAGCAGGCCGAAGGTGTTTTCAGGTTGGAAAAGCTCGGGCACGCCGCCGGTGCGGGTAGCCACCACCGGGCAGCCGCTGGCCCGGGCCTCCAGCAGCACGCAGCCAAAAGTCTCGGCCCGGCTGAAAGATACCAGCGCGGTGGCACGGGCCATTTCGGCGGCCACGGCTTCGTGCGGCAGTTTGCCGAGGAAGGCCACGGTGCCATCATCCAGCAGGCCCAGTTCGGCCGCGTAGGCGTGCAGCGCCTGCTCATCGGGGCCGTAGCCGGCAATGCGCAGGCACAGGCCGGGCCGCGCGGTGCGCAACCGCGCCACCACCCGCAGCACACCGGAAATATTCTTCACCTGGTCGTGAAACGCCGAAACGTGCAGCAGCGTGGGTTCTTGGGTTGGTGGGTTGGTGGGTTGGCGGGTTGGTGCATTGGGGTGAAAAAGCTCGGTATCGACCACGTTGGCAATGACCACGGAGCGCGGATTCACGAACCCCAACGCGGCCATGGCCCGCCGCAGCCCATCCGATACGGTGTGTAGGGCCGCCGCCCGCCGCACCACAGCCCGCGTGAGCACCCGCCGCAGCCCGGAAATGCCGCCCGCCCGCTCGGGCAAATACAGCGTCCAGTGCTCTGTCACGATGAACGGAATGCCGCGCACTACCCGCAGCGCCCACGCAAACAGGCCCGTGCGCAGCAGCACATGCACATGCACTATATCAGGCCGCTGGCCGGCCCAATGCCGCCGCAGCCGCCGGTAGCCGCGCCGCAGGCACCAGAAATACAGCAGCAGCTTCAGCGGCTTATCAACCAGGGCCAGGCCGGTGGGCGCGGCGCGGTAGTAGTAGCGCAGCGTGGGCCACGCGCCGCTGAAATCCTCATCGGCCTCAATTAAACCCGGCAGCGGCCCCCGCGCTACGGCCGCGAACAGCACCGCCACCTCCGCACCGCCGTGCGCCGCGATGGCCGCCACGTGCCGCGCCACGAAGTCGCCGTCCTGGTCGTCGTAGCGGTTGGGGTACCACTTGGGCAGGTGCAAAACGCGGGGCGTTTTCAACGGTTAGTGGTGATTGATTAGTGGTTAATGGGTATGCAAAGCTAGGCTTTCGTTAACCAGTGGCTCCAAAAACAAAGCCGGCCCTGAAAATCAGGGCCGGCTTGTCGGTTATCAAAGTCAGCAAGAGTTAACCACTAACCGTTAAACACTCACCATTAAAATGAGTAGCGCAGGCCCAATTGGCCCTGCCAGCGCGAGGCCAGCTGGTCGATGGAGTAGGTCGCCGGCGTGCCGTAGGTGAAGGCCGGGCGGTTGAACGAGTTGGCGTTGTAGCTAGTCGAGATGGTGCCGGCGCCATCGGCGTAGCCCACTTGGGTGAGGCCGGTGCCCAGCGTCGAGTTAAAGGTGTTGGGCACGAAGTACTGCCGGCCCCAGCTGCTGTTCAGGAAATTGCCGAAGTTGATGATGTCCAGCGAAACCTGGATGGTGTGGCCTTTGGGCGCGATTCCGGCGGCGTTGGCTTCCAGGCTGCCGAGCTTCACGTCCATCATCAGGCGGATGTCGGCCTGGTTGTTCCAGGGGGTGCGGCCGGCGTTGCGCTCGGTGTACTGGCCCCGACGGGTTTTCAGGTAGCTGTCGTTGTCGATGAAGCTATTGAAGGCGGCGCTCTGGGTCCCGGAGGCATCCACGCCGTAGCCGTTGGGGTTGGTGACCGGCACCACGGGGCCGGCACCTTTGTTCACAAACACGATGTCGGAGCCCGAAGTGGGGATGTATGCCAGTTGCACGTTCTGTTGGCCGTTGCCGAAGAAGTTGTTGTTGTACACCCAGGTGTAGGGCGAGCCGCTGGCGTAGGTCAGCACCGAGGTAAAGTAGCCCGTGAAGCGCTCAGCAAAGGTTTTGTGCAGGTTGATGGAGGCTACCACGCGGTGGCGCAGGTCGAAGTTGGAGTAGGCCAGGGCGGGGTTGTTCACGTTCAGGGCCGGGTTCAACTCCCAGTTGCTCTGGGGCGAGTTGCGGATGCCGTTGCTGATGTCCTTGCTCTGCCCATAGGTGTAGGCCACCGAGGCATCGACCAGATTGTTAATCGTCTGGCCCACCGAGCCGGTGAGCTGGTAGCGGTAACCCTTCTGGGTGTTGGTCAGGAAAAAGGCGTTCGAGAAGCCCGAATTTACCTTGCCGCTGGCGTACACCGGGCTTTCGGTGGGGCCGTTGGCCAGGTAGGTCACCTTGTCGTTGAGGTTGATGTTCTCAAACTGCACGTCTTGCAAGGTCTTGGTGTAGAGGCCTTCCACCGAGAAGCGGGTGCCGGTTTTCAGCTTGAAATCGAAGGCCAGCGATGAGCGCCACACCTGCGGCATCTTGAAGTTGTTGTCCACCAGGTTCACTTCGGTGGGGCTGCCCTTTAGGTTGTTGGGGTCGTAGTTGGCCACCGGCAGCTGGCCGTAGATGTTGTTCGGGTTCTGATTCAGGTAGATGGTTTTGGGACCCGTGTTGGTGGCCGCCTGAATGTTGTTGTAGTCCACCGAGTTGAAATTCACGCCGTTGTTATAATAGGCGTAGCCGAACCAGGCAAACGGCACGCGGCCGGTGAAGATGCCCGAGCCGCCGCGAATCACGAACGACTGGTCGCCCTTCACGTCGTAGTTGAAGCCCAGTCGGGGCGAGAACTGCACCTGGCCCAGGTAGTTGTTGTTCAGCGAGGCCCAGGGGGTATGCGAGTAGGTCTGGTTCAGGGTGTTCGCGTCGTTCTGCGGGTTATTCACCAGGGCCGTGTTCAGGGCCGGCTTGGTGGGCAGCGAGGCGATGTCGAAACGGATGCCGGGCGTGATTTTCAGCTTATCGGTCACGTTCCACTCGTCCTGGAGGTAGGCGCTGTAGAAGTTGATGTTGAAAGCGGCCGACGGGTTGTTGTAGTTGTAGCCGTAGGAGTTGTCGCCCACCGTGCCGTTGTTGTACGTGCCCCGGATGCGGCTCGGCTTGTCGGTCAGGAAATCGTTGACGCTGTTGTACTCGATGCGGCCGTTCCAGGAGTTGATGAAGCCGTAGTCGATGTTGTAGAACTCGTTGTGCGTGCCCAGCGTGAGGGCATGCGCCCCCACGTAGTACGTGAAGTTGTCGGTGAGCTCAAACGTCTTCTGACGGGTGTTGAAGATGCTGGCCTCGCGGTCGGAGCCGAGCAGAATCTGGTTCGAGCCCGAGTAGTAGGTCGAAGAACCGGGCGTGCCCAACGTGGTGCCCACATTGTTAATCTGCACGGCCGGAAACAGGTTGGCCTGGCCGCCCAGCAGGTCGCGGTAATCGTGAATGTTGGTGTAGCCCAGAATCAGGTTGTTGGCAAACTTGCTGCTGAAGTTGCTCTTCACTTCCAGCACCGTCGAGTTTTGCACGTTGTGCTGGGTGAAGTCCTGCGAGCCAAACTTGAACAGGCTGCCCGACCGCTCCAGGTTGGTGGCCTCCGAGGTGATGAAGTTGTGGCGCAGCGCAATGCTGGTTTTATCGTTCAGGTTGAAATCGATACGCCCGAAAATCTTGTTGCTGTTCGCGTGGATGTTGTAGTTGCCGTACTCGCCCACGTTGTAGTTGGCGGTGCCCAGCGAACCGTCGGCGTTTTTCACCGTGTAGTTGCTCAGCTTGTTGGTGATGGCCTGGGCCAAATCCGTGGTCACGGGCGAGCCGGGCGTGCCGGCGGCATAGAACTGCGGCTCGGTACGGCGGGCAATTTCGGCGTTGGTGAAGAAGAACAGCTTGTTCTTAATAATAGGGCCACCCACCCGGAAACCCGTCTGGTAGTCGTGGTAGTCCGAGCCGATTTTCGACTTATCGCCGTCGATGCTGCGGCCGGTCACGCCCTGGTTGCGGCCGAAACCATACACCGAGCCTGTAAACTCGTTGGTGCCGGAGCGCGTCACGGCGTTGATGGAGCCGCCGGTGAAGTTGCCTAATTTCACATCATAAGGGGCCACCGAGGCCTGAATTTCCTGAATGGCATCCAGCGAAATCGGGTTGGCGCGGGCCGAGCCGCCGGGCAGACCGCTGCTACCGCTCTGGCCGCCGAGCGAAGGCGAAAAACCAATGGCGTCGTTATTCACGGCGCCATCCAGGGTAATGTTGTTGTAGCGGAACGAGCTGCCCGCGAAGGAGTTATTCGAGTTTCGCGGGTCGAGGCGGGTAAAGTCCGTGATGCTGCGCGAGATGGTGGGCAGCTGCTGGATAGCCGCGCTGCCCACGTTGGTGCCGGCTCCGGTTTTGGTGGCCTGGGTGTTGCCCACCACCACTACTTCGTTCAACTGCTGGGCTTCGGCCGCCAGCACGAAATTGAGGCGGGTGGTATTGCCCAGCGTTAGGTACACGTTGTCAATCTTCTGCTCCTTATAGCCCACGTAGGTCACCACCACTTCGTAGGGGCCGCCGGGGGCCAGGTTCGGAATCGTGAAGCGGCCGTCGGGCTCGGTGCCGGTGCCGCGCTTGGTGCCGGTGGGCAGGTTGGTGGCCACCACGGTCACCCCAATAAGTTCTTCTCCTTTGTCAGAAGTCACTTTTCCGCTCAGCGCGGACGTCGTTACCTGGGCCGAAGCCAGGTGTTGAATGACCAGAAAAAGCAAGCTGAAACAAGTAGCTCGCACTCCATTAACATACTTCATGATGAAGGGGGGAATGTTTGAGCCACAAAGTTCCGGCAGTATCCAAGGGCGTAACATGAAGATTGATTCATGAAATTGTTACGCCTCAGACTGGTTGGTAACAATAAGGCAACAACCCCGCCCTGCCGGTCCCGTTGGCCCGCTCATCAAAAAAGCCTGCCCCACAACTGGGGCAGGCTCTTCATTTAGCTTACTTTAAATCGAATAAACCGAAGTATAAATAACTGCTATCAGTAACGGTATCTACTACTTACTTAGACACCACGAAGCGCACCGATTGCACGATTTCGCCGGTGGTCACCGTGGCCACGTACATGCCGGGGGCCAGCGTAGCGGGCAGCAGCAGGCGCTGCGGGCCGGCGGTCAGCTTGCCGCCGTTCAGCACCACGGCCACTTGGCGGCCCATCATGTCTACCACGCGCACGGTGGCGGTGGTAGCAGTTTTCACTTCAAAGCCCAGAGTAGCGGCAGTGCCATCGGTCGGGTTCGGCGACACGGTGAGGGCTTGCAGCGGGGCGTTGATGACTTCGCGGTTGGCCAGGGTTTGGCCGGCCACATTGTAGCAAGTGATTTGGGGGTTAAAGTTAACCCAGCCGGTAGCCCAGTTAGTAGCACCAAAAGCACCACGGTAGGTTACTACGTCGAAGGTACTATTCGGGCCACCGTTGCCGGCACCGGTCAGTTTGGCGTTGGTGAAGGCGGCACCCGTGTTCAAGAGCGAGGCGGCGGGCAGGTTAAAGGCCGGCGCGCAGGCCCGATTGGCCGGGCAGTTGCCTTCAAAGCTGAAGTTATCGGCGTTCAAACCCAGAGCGGCCACCGTACGGGTCGTGTCATTGCTGCTGCCCACGAAGGCATTGACGTTGAAGCCGGCCGTGACGCCACTGTTGCTGGTGACGCGGGCCACGCGGGCGGGGGTGCTGTACCCGGCAAACACGTTGTTAGCCAGCACCAGCGAGCCGTTGGCCGCGTTGTTTGTGGTCAGGTTGCTGGAGTTGCTGTTCAGTTCCACGCCGAAAGGACGGCCTACGAATACGGTATTGAAAATGCTTTCGGCCGACCCGCGACGAAGCAGGGCGCCGTCGGCATTGTTGAATGGCGAAGCAGCGGCCGGCGTCGGGGGCAGGAAGACGCTCATGTTGGAGAACACCGCCGAAGTGGTGGGCGTGTTGGTGGTGCCGGTGGCGTCGTTGTCGCTTTCAAAACCGTTGGATACGCCGCCCGAAGCGGTGTCGCCGCGGCGGGGGTCGCGCACGGCCAGGCCGTACTGCACCCGGCCCGAGAAGCCGTTGTCGGTGTCAAAGTCGTCGTCGGTAGAACCCAGCGAAATCAAATACTTGGCATTCACCGTGCCCCCGAACCACTCGAAGGAGTCATCGCCCGAGGCCGACACCTGAACATGGTCGATGGTGGTGCCGGAGCCCACGCCGCACAGCGTCAGGCCGTTGATTTCGCTGTTGAGGGAAAAGGCCACGCCAGCGAACTCGATGCGAACGTAGCGCAAGATGCCGGAGTTATCGGCCGGCAGGTTGGCAGTAGAGCCGCCAAAGGTGGCCACCACGCCGCCTTCGACGTTGGTAACGGCTGGCAGGTTGGCCGGGGCGCGGCCCACCAAAATCACCCCGCCCCAATCGCCGGGACCACGCGAGCCGGCCGGCTGGTTCGAGGTGAACACGATGGGCTGGGTAGGCGTCCCATCGGCAATGAGCATACCGCCCTGGCGAACGATGAGGGCGCCTTGGTTGGTCAGGTCGCCTTTGATGATGGTGCCCGGCTCGATGGTCAGCGTCACGCCACTGTTCACATATACCGCGCCGTTGAGCAGGTAGATGTTGTTGCGCGTCCAGGTGGTGTTGGTGGTGATGTCCAGGCCAGTTTTAGCGGGCGAGCCGGTACCGACCGAAATCACGTTCGAGGTGGCGGGGCACTGCGCCTGCGCAGCCGACGCGGCCATAACCAGCGCAGCTAAAACCGGGAGTATGATTCTCTTCATGATGTGAGTAAGATGAATGGGTGAGGATGCTTAAGCAATGGTGTCGCAAAGGTCAGGCGGCACAGCGACAAGCCGCCATAAAAGCGCGTTACCTTTTGACAATGGTTGGGTTACGTCAATGTTACCCCCGCTGCGAACGAGGCTAGAAGCGGAACGTAGCCCCGAGCGTAGAGTAGGTGCCGCGCTTGTACCGGGCAAAGGCCGCGCCGTCTTCCACGCCGTTTATTTTGCCGTTGCGGTCGAAATCGTAGTACTGCCGCACTTCCTGATTGAGCAGGTTTTGAATCCCGGCCCGCACCTCGAAATGGGTACCAAAGCCCTTGGTGACGGCCAAGTCCACCACATTCCGCGGCATCTCTATCACCGAGGGGTTCTGGAATTTGTCGCCGACAAAAGCAATGCGCGGCCCGATAACGTTGTACTGCGCCGACACCTGCCAATGGTTCTCGTCGTCCTGGTAAAAGATGCCCAGGTTCACCACGTAGGGCGACTGGCCTTGCAGCGGCCGGTTGCTTAGGGCAAAGTTCTTATTGACGGCCAGCGCCGTGTCCAGGTCCACCCGGCTGCGAATGAATGAGGCGTTCATCACGAACGAAATGCGCTGCATGAACCGGTTCTGAGTAAGGTCGCGCAACGACTTGCGGGCTTCCATCTCCACGCCTAGGTCGTAGGCGCGGTCGGCATTTTGATAAGTGAGCACCAGTTCGGAGCCAGTAACCAAGCTGGTTATCTGTTCAATAGCGTTGTAAAACCGCTTGCCAAACACCCCAACCGAAATCATTTCCGAGCGGGATGGGTAAAACTCATAGCGCAGGTCAGCGTTGTAAATGCGCGCCGTACGCAACGCGGCGTTGCCCTTTATCGAAAAGTTGTTGCCGAAATCATAGTAGTTATACTCTGCTACTTCGCGAAACTCCGGACGGTTCACCGACTCACTCAAGCCGGCGCGCAGCAAATGGCGTTCATTGAAGTTGTAGGTCGCGTTGAGCGAAGGCAGCACGAACGTGCGGGTTTCTTCATAGTCACTGCCTTGCGAGCCTTCCGATGCCAGCGTTTTGCGGTTGTACTCCACGCGCACACCGCCGGTCAGGTTAAAGCGGTCGGATAGGGGCGCTACTCCGCTCAGGTAACCCGCTACCAGCCGGTTCTGGCCTACATAATGGTCCTGAGACTGCGTCGTTTCCTTCACCACCAACCCCGTGACGGGGTCCAGGTTTTGCGGGCTGAAAATGGTTTCGAGCGGCTGGTCGAGGATAGTTCGGTCGAAGGCACGGCCCGGGGCCGGCACGTAGTTGAAGGTCCGGCTGTCGTAGGTCCGCTTTTTTTCTTCGGTATAAAAGCCCAGCCGCAACTTGTACTGGTTGGCGCTCAGCGTATCGCGGCCCGAAAACTGGCGTTCCAACTGCCCACTGCCCATGTAGGTGTTTTCGTTCAGCGTCGAGTAGAAGCGAGCACTGGTAGTGGCTACGGGGTACACCGAAACCTGGTACGGCGCGGGGTTCAGGTCGCCGGGTTTGCTGGCAATGTAGTCGCGGGTCTGCTGGTTCTGGCGGTAGTCGGGTTCGTTGCGGTTCACGTAGTTGTAGCCAGCGGCCCACGCAACCGTGGTGCGGCTGGCGGGCCCTACCACGTGGTTTCCGCTCAGCTGGCCCGAGTAAATACTACGGCTTTGGTAGTGCAGGGCGTAGTCGTTGCGCTCTTGGTTGTCATCAATGTTTACCCCCTGGCGCCGTACCACTTCATCGGTGCCATACTGATTGAAAAAGTTGCGAAACTCTACCCGACTGCGGTCGCTCAGACGTACTTGGTAGTTATGAATCACACCGAGGCGTACCGCCGACAGGCTGCGGGTGTCTTGGTAATCGAACAGCTTGCCGGGCAGCACGTCCGGCTTCTTGGGGTCGTAAAATGAGAAGCGCTGGCGTTGTACCTGATTCTGTTCCTGCGTGTTGGAGTAGGAAATAGACGTCACGTTGCTCACATACACGGAGCCAATTTCAAATTTGCGGTTGATGCCGAGCGAGAGACGCAAGTCGGGCCGCGACGTGATGATGCGCGGCAGAAACTCGTTGCGCAAGTCATTGCGCACACTGCCCAGCTGCTCTGCGTTGGTGGTCTGTTGCGATGTAGGATTAAAGCCGGCCAGGGTGCTCGGCATCTTACGCTGCCCATTATCGAAGCCCAAAAAATCAGTTGAGCTATGGTCAGACTGTAAGAAACCGCCCTTAAACGTATTAGTCGAGCGGTTCCAACCCGAAATCGAGAAGCTGGTCGTGTTCTCCAGCACCGAGTTTTTGGTGTACACCTTCACCACGCCGCCACCAAACTCGCCCGGCAGCTCCGGCGCACCCGACTTAAAAATCAGTACCCGGTCAATAACGGACGAAGGCAGAATATCGAACGAAAAAGAGCGGGTGTCCACCTCGGCGCTGGGCGTGAGGGCATCGTTCAGCAGTACGGTATTGTAACGCTCGGCCAGACCGCGAATCACGATAAAGTTGTTGTTCTGCACGGTTACGCCCGGAATGCGCTTCACCACTTCGGCCGCGTCGCGGTCCAGGGTTTTCACAATCTGGTCGCTGCTCATGCCGCTCACCACCACCTCGCTTTTTTTGAGGTCCTGAATCATGGCCACTTCGGTACCGGTCTGCTTCACGCCGGTCACGGTTACTTCGGTCAGGCTGGTGGCGCTTTCCTCCATCGTGCCGTTCAGCGTGGTGGTTTCGCCGCTCTTAATAACGATGCCGGGGAAAGTGAGCGGCTTGTAGCCCACGTAGGTCATCGTGATATTATAGGTGCCCGCGTCGAGGGGTAGCGAATAGCTGCCGTCCACGTTCACGGGGGCCGCCAGGGTTGTGCCCGTCACCAGCACCGTAGCCCCGATAACGCCCTCACTGGTCTTCTTATCGGTCACTTTGCCCGCCAGCGTGCCTTGCTGGCCAAAGGCTATGCCGTTAATAAACAACCACAAAAACCCAAGTAGGCAGTACCGCATATCATCTATGTTGGTTTGATGAAGCAAAATTACCGGGGGCCTGTTACGGCACTGTAGCCCCTATATTGCCCTATTGTTATGTCCCGTTCCATGGGTTTTTCATTACCTGTTCAGCAATTACTTTTGCGGCCTTTTTAGCCTTTTTTAAGGCAAACGATGCCATGCCACTAACTGCCTGGCGTGAATGCTGTTCCTTTGCAGTCGCAACCACCGGCCCCGGTCCGTGGCCCCGCTTCCCGCTCACCGCTACTCCCCCACCGGATGCTCCTCTCCATGACCGGCTACGGCCAGGCCCACCGCGAAACCGACGCCTACACCGCCACCCTCGAAGTCAAGTCGCTCAATTCTAAAACCCTCGACCTGACCCTGCGCCTGCCCCGCTTCCTGCTCCACCACGAGCTCGAAATTCGCAATACCGTGGCCAAGGCCCTGCTGCGCGGCAAAGTCAACCTCAACCTCGATTTCGTGCGGCCCGCCGCCACTCGCGCCGCCGCCACGCTCAACCGCGAAGCCTTAGTGGCGGCCTACCACGAGCTGCAAGCCGTGGCCGACAGCCTGGGCCTGCCCACCGGCGAAGCTACCCTGCTAGCCGCCCTGCGCCTCCCTGGCGTCATGCCCAGCGCCAGCGAGGCGCGCGACGCCGAGCCCGCCGCCGAAGACGTGACCTGGGCCGAGTTGCAGCCGCTGCTCATGCAGGCGCTGGCCGCCATGCAGCAGTTCCGGCAGGACGAGGGCCACACCCTCACCACAGAAATCATGGGCTATATCGCCACCATCCGGCAGCAACTCGCCGCCGTGGAGCAGCACGACCCCGCCCGCATCGAGCACGTCCGTCAGCGCCTGGCCGGCCACCTCGCCGAGCTCACCAGCCACGAGCAGTTCAACGCCACCCGCTTCGAGCAGGAGGTGCTGTACTACATTGAAAAGCTGGACATTGCCGAAGAAAAAGTACGCCTGGCCGCCCACCTCGCCTACTTTGAGCAAGCCGTGCTCCAGCCCGACGAAGCCGTGGGCAAAAAGCTCGGCTTCCTGGCCCAGGAAATTGGCCGCGAAATCAACACCATCGGCTCCAAGGCCAACGACGCCACCGTGCAGCACTTGGTGGTGGGCATGAAGGAGGAGCTGGAAAAAATCAAGGAGCAGCTCAACAACATTCTCTAAGCCAGCGCCGGCTTTTTTACTAGCCGCGTTGGCCTGAGCAAGCTGACCGTTCGCCCGGCAAAAGCGTCAGTTGACCGAAAATGCGCAGACCAAATTGAATTATACCAATTAATTTTAAACACTGGTGACGAACCGTGTGCTACCTGGCCGGAAAATTGTGTAGCGTCACCATATAAGCCCTTATGCCTTCAAACGTTCGATTGATAGGCATTTATTGTTAATTTTAAAACCGGCCCGGCACTCGTTTCAAAAAAAATCGCAATATTTGTGCGTTCAAAGTTGGATATCTGATTATTGTATCTAACTTGGGTTTACAAATAGGCCGTTAGTTACCAACCCCCTTATCCCCCATTAGTATGAAATCTACACTTTTACTCTGTATTCTGGGACTTTTACTAACCGCTGCGCGTCCCGCATCTGAAATTGAACTCGTCAAGAAGCGGGTGCTCAGCGAGCGGGTTGAAATCCTCATTCCCAAGGGCTTTGAGGTGATGACCGAGCAGCAGATGGATTTCGCCTACGCCAAAGCCCAGAGCCGCCCAAGCGTTATCTTCACCAACAACAACCTCATCAGCCTCGCCTTCAACTACAGCGACAACGATGCCGACCAGGACATGGTCGACATCTACTCCGCCTCGTTCGGCAAGACCTACCACAAGCAGTACAAGGACGCTACCTGGTTCGGCGATGGTGTGAAAAACATCAACAATCGCAAAGTGGGCTACCTCGAATTCATGAAGCCCGAGATGGGCCACGAGGTATACACGCTGGTTTTTTTCACCGACGTGGAGGGCAAGCTGATGATTTGCACGTTCAACTGCGCCGACCGCCAGAAGCCCGAGTGGGAGCCCATCGCCAAGCAAATCATGCTTTCGCTGAAGGCCAAAGGCTAATATCCCTGCAAATCAGTACCGTAGTCGGTGGTTGAACATTAGTTCGGCCACCGACTATTTTTTTGCGGCCGGGGCCGCGCCTTCTTCGTTCAGGAAATCGCGCACCAGCCCGAAGGCCCCGGCAAAACCGGCCAGCGACAAGGCTTTGGGCTGGTCGTTCACGTCGTGGTAGGCCGCGCTGCCGCCGCGCGTGTACAGGAAAAACGCGGGCACCCTGGCTTCGGAAAACGGGAAGTGGTCAGAGTTGGCGGCGCGGCCGCGGGCACCCAGAGCGGGCAGGTAGTGGTGAGCGTCGTTGATGGCCACGAGGCGGCGGTAAGCCGTATCAAATACTTTCCCGTTGACCACGGTGGCCCCCTGCTCGCCGGTGCCCAGCAGGTCGAGGTTGAATAGGAACTTGATACTTTTGAGCGGTACCAGCGGGTGCGCCACGAAGTAACTAGAGCCCACCAGCCCGGCTTCCTCACCCCCAAACAGCAGGAACACGACGGAATATGCCGGACGGTTTTCGGGGCGGGCGTAGTAGGCGGCCAGCTCCAGGAGCAGGGCCACGCCGCTAGCGTTGTCGTTGGCCCCGGGGAAGTACACGTCCTTGCCCATCATGCCGAGGTGGTCGTAGTGCGCCGAAACGATGAGGAAAGAATCGGGCCGGATGGACCCGCGCACCACGGCGGCCAGGTTCTGGGTCTGGTAGTTGCGCTGGAGCTGGGCGTCGACGCGCACGGTACTCCACACGGTGCGGCCCTGGGGCGCACCGGTGGCGGTATCGCCAAAAATGGCTTTATCGAGCCACATCGGCACCTTTTCGGCCAGCACTTCCACGCGGGGCTGGGCGGCTTGCTCGGCAGCCAGCGAGGCGGTGAGCTTGGGCACCACGGTAATCCAGGCGGCGGCGGCGTTCAGGTGCTGGCGCAGGGCGGCGGGCAGCGTGGGCAGGCGGCTGGCATCGGCGGCGCGCAACAGCAGGATGCGGCTGTTCCACTGCGTGCGCAGGTAGCGGGCCTGCACCGAGGCTTTGGTGAACACCAGCGTATCGAGCAACAGCAGGCGGCCCTTGGCAGTGCCCGTGCCCGAATTGGGCGCGGCAATGCAGGCCGTGCCCGCCTTCCAGCTCGTCATTTTGCCGGCCGCCCCATCGGCTTTGATGGAGGCGCTCACCCGCCCCGGAAACGTGTTTACGTCCAGCGTAAAGGGCTGCGTGTAGTTGGGAGCCAGCGGCGTTAGTTTCAGTGCGGTAAGCTGCTCGCGCAGGTAAGCGGCGGCCAGGTGCTCGCCCTGCTTCACGTAGCCCCGGCCGTAAAGGCCGGGTGCGGCTAGCGCCTTGATGGTGCGACGGGCACGGGCGCGCACCAAGTAGGCGTTTTGCGCCCGCCCGCGCAGCGGCGCGGCGCTGAGCGTGGCGGCAGCGGCCAGCACCAGCCACGGCCCGCTGGCCAGCGGCCGGGCAAGAGGGCCAGACTGGCGGGCCGACCACACGGCGGCCACGCCCACGGCCAGCGCCGCGCCAATGCTGTCGCTCAGCAAATCGGACCATTCGCCGTGGCGGCCCAGGCGCATTGTCATTTGCAGCACTTCGATGAGGGCTCCGAATAGGATGCTGCCGGCCAGCACACCCCAGCCGGCGTGGCGGGCCAGCCGGGGCCAGCGGCGCTGCCGGTGCAGCGAAAACCAGCTTAGGCCCGCCAAAACGATGAACACGCCCGCGTGGGCGGCTGTGTCGAACGACAACAGCTCCCACACGGGCGTGCGCGGCATTTCATCAGAAGGGGTAAGCGTGAGGACCAGTACTACGGCGGCCCACAGCAGCGGCAAAGCGGCGTAGGGACGGCGGGACTGGGGGATTGCAGGCGTTGGCTTGGGGTTAACGAAATCAGACATCGCGGCGCACAAGCGAAAGCCATGCTAGTTTTTTAGGCCCCCACCAGCTCGCCGTAGGCATCGGCGCTGAGCAGCTCGGCCAGCTCCTCGGGCTTGGCGATGGAGATTTTCACCATCCAGCCGTTGCCGTAGGGGTCCGAGTTTACGGTTTCGGGGGCGTCGGCCAGCTTATCGTTTACCTCCAGCACGGTGCCGGTGATGGGGCTGAACAGGTCCGAAACCGTCTTCACGGCCTCCACCGTGCCGAATACTTCGTGCTGGGCCACGTCCTTATCAAGCGTGTCGATGTCGACATATACAATGTCGCCCAGCTCTTTCTGCGCGTGGTCGGTGATGCCGATGTAGGCAACGTCGCCTTCAACGCGAATCCATTCGTGGTCCTTGGTGTAGTGCAGGGTGGCGGGCAGGTTCATTTTTAAGGAGTTAAGAGTTAGGAGTTAAGAGTTAAGAGTTAGGAGTTCGATTAGTGACCTCCAGCTCGGACTCAAAAGTAAGAACCAAATAACCGCACGCGGTTAAAACGCCGGGCTAACGTTACATCTTCCAACTCTTAACCCTTCATTTCTAATTTTTAACTATCACTGCGTCAGGCTATAGCGCAGCTGGATGCCACCTTCGGTGTTGGAGTTGCGGAAGGCGTTGCTAATGCGCGGCGTGGTGATGGTCTGGCTGTAGTAAAACTGGAGGTTGAGGCGGGAGTTGAGCAGGTAGTCGATGGTGGGGCGCAGCTGGAAAGTTTTCGAGCCGTTGGTAATCTGGCCCTGGGGGCGGCCCACGAACTCCTTGATGCCCTGTGCGTTGCCGGGGTCGGCCGAGTCGAGAATGCTGCGCTGGATGGTGATGTTGTCGCGGATGCTCAGGTCGAGGCGGGCAGTGAGGTTGTTTTTCAGCACGCGCTGCTCGCCGCCTACTTTGAAGGGCAGCTTGAGGCTGTTGGTGGCGTAGCCGAAGCCAATCACAAACTCCTTGGTCGACAGCTCGGTAACCTGGGCGTTGGTAATGTTCAGGGCCACGGTGCGGTTGGTGCGGTACTCGATTCGGCCGGTTACCTTGCTCACGGTCTGGAAGTTGACGCCGATGAGCGGAGCCAGCGTTTCCACGATGCTCACCTGGCCCACCACGTAGTAAGGCTGGTACTGGTGGCTGGCATTCTCCTGGAAGGGATTAGGCAGCGGGCTGCCCGGCGTGCCGAAGCTGGGCTCAGCGGAGTAGATGTTATTGGTGGTGTAGCTGCCGATGCTGTAGATGGACGAGTACGCGTGGTTCAGGGTGAACGAGCTGAAATACTGCTTGATAAGCGGCAGCTGGGCGAAGCCGTTGTAGTCAACGCGCCAGTTGGGCAGCGGTATCATGGCGAAAGGGCTGAACTCCTTGGCCTGGTAGCCGTCCGACGAGCGGCCGTGGTAGGCGTCGATGAAGCTCTGCACCAGCACATCCTGCGAGTTGTAGCCGTAGGTGCCTTTGGGGCTTTGGTTGGCTAGGGCCAGCTTATTGCGCACAATGAGGCGGTTATCGACGAAGCGCTGGAAGGCCTTCGACGTTTCGCCATTGGCTCCGAGGTCGCCGAACAGGGTGTTGATGGTGATGGTCGAGGTCTGGAACGAGCCCGAGCCCAGCGTCTGGGGCACAATGGGCACGCCAGTCACCGGCTTCAGCGTTTCCTGGTCGATGGTGCGGCGGTAGTAAGCATCGAGGTTCTGCACCTTCTGCTGGCGGGCATCTACCTGAATATTGAAGTCGCGGAACGGTTCCAGCGCCGTGCGCAGGGTGAAGGACTGCGTCAGCAGCGAGCTCAGCGGCGTATTCAGAAACTCACTGTTTTCGGTGTACCAGTGGTTGATGCTGGCACGGTCGTAAAGGGTTTGCAGGCCGGGCTGCTCCCCCAGAATGAAGGGCAGGCCAGGAGCCGTGAACGTTTCATCGAGACCAAAGGCCTTGGTCTTGGGCAGGTAGCCAGGCAGCAGCGTGCCATTGGAGCGGGTGAAGGTGAAGTTGATGGAGCGGGCCGTCATCAGCGAGCGCAGCACGGCTTTCACGAAGCGCAGCTTTTCGCGGGTGGTATCGGCGGCCACCGGGGCGGGGCGGGCCGGCGCGCTGGCATCGCCGAGGCGGGGCCGCAGGGAGGCGGGCCGGGGCTGGGGCGGCGGCGCGTTATTGATGATGTTCAGGAACTTGACCTTGTTGTAGAGCTTCACCAGGTCGATTTTGCCGTTGGCGCTGATTTCGGCGTTGTTCTGAATCGTGTTGCCCACGTTGATGGCGGCCGTAAGGGTATCGGTGGGGTCGGTGCTGGTGGGGTTCACGAGGGCGCGCTGGCCCTGCGAGGCCGCCTGCCAGCTGTAGGTGGCGGCATAGCGGGTGTCGGCGCTCAGCCAGTCGGTGAGCGGGAATTTATCGAGCGGCAGCCGGTAGGTGAGCGCGGCAGTCTGGTTAAAATTGACAGTACGGCCGCCGCGCAGCAGGTTTTGCTGCAGCTGGCTGCGGTTGCGGATAGCGGCGTCGCTCACGCCAATGGTACGGCCGGGGCCTTCGTCAATCACCCCCCGGTTGGTGGCGGTGTAGTCGAAAATCAGGCTCTTGGTCAGGTCCCACTTCAGGTCGTAGATGCGGCTGATGAAGAAAGACTTTTGCACCACGGGTGCTATGCCGTCGGTGGTGGGCACTTCGCCGGGGTTCAGCACGCGCTGCAGGAACCGCTCGTTGTAGCGCCGGTCGAGGTCGGTGCGGAACGAGAAGCGCGAGGGCAGCGGGGTGAAGTTGATTTGCTGGAAAATTTTCAGGTACGGGTTGTCCAGCGCCTTGAAATTGGCCAGCGGCGTGTAGTTCTTGGGCGTGGTCTGGTACACGTAGGCCACGGCGGCGGTGTAGGCCTTGGTGTAGTCGCGGTCGGTGCGAATGTCGGAGTGCAGGCGGTCGGTAATCGAGTAGCTCAGGGCCACGTTCTCGATGTCCCAGGGCTTGGGCTTGGCGGGCAGGGCCCCAGGCTTGGGCAGGGCGCGTTCCTTGCGCACGTTCAGCACCGAGATGCTGCGGCTGGTGGTCTGGTCAATGACCTTATTGCGGTATGCGGCCTGGGCGGCCGTGTTGATGGTGTTGTCGGCGTTTTTGAATTTCTGCAGGCTTTGCTCCAGCTTGGTGTCGGGGTCGAGCGGGTCGTAGAGGGGCGAGCGGCTTTCGCGGCCAATCTGGAGCAGCACCGGCAGGCGCAGGTTCAGCTGCGGGGGCAGAAATTTCTCCACCGCCACGGTGGTATTCAGGTCGCCCCGGAACACGTCGTCGACGGAACGTTGCTGCACCTTATCCTGCAAGCCGCCGAAGCCCACGCT
Organism: Hymenobacter sp. UYAg731; assembly: GCF_054061335.1. Classification (NCBI taxonomy): domain Bacteria; kingdom Pseudomonadati; phylum Bacteroidota; class Cytophagia; order Cytophagales; family Hymenobacteraceae; genus Hymenobacter; species Hymenobacter sp. UYAg731. Next base: position 546,525 of record NZ_JBSSEC010000002.1, read on the forward strand.
GGTGAAGCTGCCCGTGGCCGTCACGTTGGCCACGTCGGCCAGCTTCACGTTGAGACGGGCGGTGGCGGCGTAGCCGGCCTGCTGCTCAAAGTCAAACACCCGGAACTCATCGGCCCACAGGTTCACGGTTTTCTCGGCCGTGCTGGGGTCGGTGGGATTCAGAATGCCCAGCATCACGCCCTGCACCGCCGAAAAGTCGGGGTTGCCGAGCACCGTGATGGTAGCGCCGTTGGGCAGCGTTTTGGTGTAGGGTATCTGCAGGTTGAGAGGGCTGCGCAGGTTGCGCTCCGACTTGGCATCGATGAAGTCCTGAAACGATACGTCGATGCGGTTCTCCACGGGCCACACGCCGTCGGCGGTCTGGTCGCCCACGGCGGTCAGCTTCAGCGGCAGCGAGTACTGGTAATAGTTCTGACTGTAGTCGGTGCCGATGCGCAGGAAGGCCTGCACGTCGCCGCTGAGTGTGGTGGGGTCGTCGCTGTCGCCGTGCAGGTACATGCGCAGGCGCTTGTAACGCAGCATGTTGATGGTGATGTTCTTGTAGGCCGCCTTGGCAAAGCCGTCGCGCAGGTTCACCACGGCTAGGCGCAGGCTCTGCTCGTTTTGCAGGCGCGAGGTGCTGCTGCTGCCGTACTCCTTATCGCGCAGAATGCCGGGCGGCGACACGTAGGGAATTCCGTTGCCCACGGCAATGCCGTTTTCTTCAATGCTCACCGTCGAGATGTTGAAAGCGTCAGCATCAGTGAGGGTGTTCTGAGGCGGAATATTGCCCGAATGCGTGTCCACGATGGGGTACAGGAAGCGGCGCCACTGGTTGGCTACAAACTGGGGCTGTACCAGGCGCAGCACCACGGGGTCCTGCCAGTTGGTCATGTACATGCGCAGAAAGCGGATGGACTTGAAGCCGAAATCCTTGTTGCCGTTGCCCTGCACCTTGTAGCCTTCCCGAATCGGAATGCGGAACAGGTACCAGTTCACTTCCTCACCGTTCACGTTGTTCTTCACGTTGTCGATGATGTAGTTCGAGCCCACGTTGAGGTTGCCGGGCTTCAGCGACATCTTGTACTCGTAGTAGCGCTCCACGTCCTGCACCACGTTGTCGCGGTTCAGGTCTTCCTTGTCCGGGAAGGCGGTGGAGCTGAGCTGGCTGTTTTCGGGCGAGTTGCCGTCGTAGCCGTCGTAGTTCTTGTAGCGGCCCAGGATTTTGGTGTTGCCTTGGTCGTAGCTCGGGTCGAGGTGGTGGCGGAAGTCGTCGCCCGAGGGGTCGGGCAACGTACCATACAAAGGGGCCACGGTGCCCAGTGTGGAGGGGTAGTTGCTGAAGTAATTCTTCTCGTTGTCGTCGCTCAGGCCGTCGAGGCCCACGTCCTGGGCCGTGCGGGCACCCGGGGCAGCGTTGAAGGCATCGGTGAGAAACTGCTGGCGCGTGACGTTGCCCCACACCGTGCGGCGGGTCTGGCCGGTGCTGTCGGTGCCCGGCACGGGCAAGCCGTTCTCAAACTCGTGCTGGTTGCCGTCCTTCAGCACGTCCTCGCTCACGTTGCCCAGGTTGATGACGAAGTCACCGCCGGTCACGTTGGCGTTGTCGTTACCGTCCTGGTCGGTGATGTTCACCCGTTTGGCATCAGCATTCGGGTTCGTAGCTTTTAGGAACGGGTCCATCATCCAGAACTCCAGATACTCGATGTTGGCGTTGTCAAAATCAGTATCGAAGGTGATGGCCCGGCTGATGCCAGCGAAATTGCCCTGGTTAATCCGCTTACTATCGGGCCCAGGGTTCAGCAGTTTCCCATCGGAGCTAACAGTCGGGTTGTAGTTATACGGCCCGCGCTCGCCGGGGAAATAGGCCAGGTCGAAGCTGTACTCGAAGCCGTTGCCGGTCGAGCCCAGGTCCTTGTTCGGGAACACCTCGTCGCGCTTGATGCCGCGGGTGTAGTGGTTCAGCAGGTCAGCGGCCCCAATGCTGCCCGGCACATTTGGCCCGCCGGTGTAGTAGCTCTGGTCCACGGTGTACCAGGCCAGCTTGGCGCGCTGGTAGTTGTAGGGCAGCCCACCCACCGTGCTGTTCTTGATGGGCAATGGCGTAGAAGCCAGCCGCCACGCCGGAATGGACGCCAGCCCGCCCAGCGTATAAGGCGTGCGGGCATTCTCAAAGTCGTCGATGTACGACACGCCATTCTCGCCGTTGCCCAGCTGCGAGCGGCCCGGCAGCAGCTTGGCAAACTCGCCGCTGAAGGCAATGGTCGAAATCTCCTTCGTCGACACAAAGGGCAGCATGTCGAGGTACTTGGTCAGCACCCGGCTGTCTTTCCGGATGCTGCCATCTAGGCCGATGATGGTGTTGTTGCCCGGCTCATCGCCGATGTTCACGCGGTTGATGCCGGGGGCTTGGTTTTCCAGCAGGTGCAAGGCCGTACCGCCGATGGTCACGTCCTTGTTCAGGCGATAATCCAGGCGCACGCCCAGCAGCTTGCGGGGCTGCACCTGCACCAGGGCATTTTTCTCGAACTCCACCCGCAGCTCGTTGGCCGAGTTGAGGTAGGCCGGATTCAGGATTTTCACCTTGGCCTGGTCGTAGAACACCTGGTAGTCGGTGCCCTCCGTGAGCAGCGTCGAGCCCGAGCGTACCCGCACCGAACCCTGCGCAATGCCAATGCCGGGCAGGTTAATCTCGTCCGAAGCCGCCCCGCCCTGGAAGCGCCCGCGCAGGAAAAACTTGTCCTTTTCCTGCCGCTGCTGGGCGTCGCTCTGGGTTTGGTTGTACAGCTCGTTATAAACGTACTTGTCAATCAGTGGCTGCTCACCCGTAAACTTGCTTTGCAGGAAAGAGCCGAACGGCTGCACGTTCGGAAAAATAATTTTGCCTAGTTCGGGGTCAATCGTAATGCCCGGGAAGTAGTCAAAGTTGCCGTCCGGAATCTTGTCGTTGTTGGAGTTAACGTGGTCGAGGTTAAGCACCTCCACCAGCGGTCGGTTGGCCACTTGAGCGCCTTCCTTTAGCGAAATCAAGTCTACGCCCGTCGCGTCGTCCTTATAGATGATTTGCAGCTGGAAATTATCGCGCTGCAGCTGTGAGGCGTTCAGGGGATAGATGTTTTTCATCATCAAATCCCAGGTCGGCGTGTTCAGCGTGAGCAGGTTGAGGTTGTTCGGGTTCTTTGTAGGGTCGGCAATGCCCACGCCGGGATTGCTGGCCTTCAACATCTTAAGGAAGATGACCTGGTCGGGCGTCACGTTGTTGTAATCGCCCGACAGCTCGCCCACCTTGTAAGTATTGCCGTTGTAGATGTACTCAAAACTCACGCCCAGCACCTGGTCGGGCAGCAGGGCGGTATTCAGGCTCAGGTAGCCCAGTTGAGCATTGTAGGTGAACTCCCGGGTATCGAGCTTGCGGGCCCGCACGCGCTCAAAGTCCACGTTCTTAGTAAGGCCCTGGCCGGCCGGATTTTGCAAAAAGTCATCGACCGCAATGTTATCACGCGTAGCCCCGGGCCCAGTCAGCTTGGCATACTCGCTGTTGGCAGCATTGGTGGCCGGAGCCAGGATGCTGGGGCTGCCGATGTGGTACTTATCGTACTGGTAAATACGAAATGGCTCGCCCAGGTCCATCAGGGTCACCACGTTGCGTAGGTTTTCGGTGGTGCGGTTGTCGTTGGTCACGTACACCTCCAGCCGGTTGATAGTAATCTGGCTCTGGATGGTGGGCAGGCTGCGCAGGGCCAGGTCGTACCGGTCGCGGAAGAACTGGGACAGGAAAAAGTGCCGGTCCTTCTCGTACTGGCTGGCCTTGATTTCGTACTGCCGGCTCTGCGCCCCGTTCTGGATGCGGACCTCGTCGGCGGTGCCGCGCACGGTGGCGGCCACGGCCGTCACGCCCAGCTTGCCAAACTGCAGTTGGGTCTTGATGCCGAACAGGTTTTGCCCGCCCTGCACCAGCGAGTTGGTGAGCGGCAGGCTCACGTTGCCCAAATCGACCTTGCGGATGATGTCCGTTTCCTCGCCCGCGTAATCGAACTTCATCTGATTGTCGAAGTCGAACGCGGCCTTGGTGTCGTAGTTGAACACCAGCTTGAGCTTGGTGCCAATGGCCCCCGACAGGTTGACGTTGATGTTCTGCTCGAACAAAAAGTCGCCCACGCTCTGCTGGCGCAGCGTCAGAGCCGGGTTTTCGTTCTTATTAAAGCGCGCCCCAAACTTGAGCGTAACCGAGCCCGCCGGCCGGATATCCACGTAGTTACCCCCAAAAATGCGGTTGGCAATCGGCCCGAGGTAAATTTTGGGAATCAGGCGCTGGGCCTGGGCCGTTCCGGCCGCCGCCGCTGGGCCGGTAATGCCGCCCTTGGCTTTCTGCCGGTAATAGTCGCTCACGGCCTGACGCCGTTGGAATTCCTCGTACTGCTTATAGGTCAGCACGCTGGGGTCGCGGTAGTCAACTTCTTTGCCAACCGTCTCCTTCACGTCAAACTGTTTCAGGCTGTCGTCAACCGCGACGCTCAGTTTTACGCTCTTTGGCAAGGGCAGCACCAGCGGCGACTCGCGGCGGTGCGGCCCGAAAGGACTGCCCGGCCGGTCGTGTGCCCGCACCCGGGGGCGCTTGCTCGGCTTGTACGGCCCCGTGGTGTCCGCCACCGCCCCAACGGGCCGGGGCGTATCGGCAGCCAGGGCCCGGCTGGCGCGCAGCCATGCGTTGGCCGTTCGCAGCCCGGCGATGGGTGCGGCCTGGGCCCACCACGCCAGCAACGACGCAACCATAACAACCGACGCGGGGAGTAATTTCTGTCCGGATTTCAAGCGGGATAGGTGGATAATGGCGCGGGCCAATTGGCCCGCGTCCGGCACGGCATTTTAGATACAATAGCAAGCCAGCTGAGGCAACCCGCGCAACGACGCGGGCTAAAAACCCGCGTCACGACTCAGTGCGACTTCAAAGCAAATTTAATCAATTCCTCCACGCTTAGCTCCCCGCCGTGTTTGTGCTGAATCTGGTCCAGCTGTTTCTCGGCGGCGGCCCGCGCAAAGCCCAGGGTTACCAGGGCCTGCAACGCTTCGGCGCGGCGCGTATTGTGCTGGCGGGCCAGCGGCACGGTGTCCACGCCGGCTTTGGCCAGCAGTTCGTCCTTGCGGAGCTTGTCCTGCAGCTCCAGAATAACGCGCTGGGCCGTTTTCGGCCCCACGCCCTTGATGCTCTGAATGGCGCGCACGTTACCGCTCACGATGGCTTCGCGAATTTCGCCTACGCTCATGCTGCTCACCATCACGATGCCCGTGCCCGGCCCGATGCCCGACACCGAAATCAGGAGCATGAACAGCGCCTTTTCGTTGGGGTCGAGGAAGCCGTAGAGCGTCTGCCCGTCTTCCTTAATGTGCTGGTAGGTGTAGATTTTGGTGGCCGCGCCCTCAGCTGGAAGCTTGGAGTAGGTGGCCAGCGAAACCCGGACTTCGTATCCAATGCCGAGAATGTCGACAATGGCAAGGGTGGCGTCTTTGTAAGCGAGTTTACCGTCGAGGTAGGCAATCATAAGCCGGCGAAAGGAAGAAAAGAGAGGATGATAGTGCTACTGTGGCAACACCGGTTTCCGGTTTTTATCTCCCAAATTTACTGGCTTTTCGGCCAAAAAAAGTGGTTGAAATGAAGAAGATATGAGGCGGTTAAAAAAAGAACGTCCCGCAGGCCAAAGCCCGCAGGACGTTATGAAATGCCGCTATCTTTCTATCTACACCCCCTTGCCGCCCATCTGGGCATCCACCACCGCGATGGCGGCCATGTTCACGATGTCGCGCACGCTGGCCCCGAGCTGCAGAATATGCACCGGCTTGCGCATGCCCATCAGCACCGGCCCGATTACCTCCGTGCCGCTGATTTCCTGCAACACTTTGTAGGCAATATTGCCCGACTCCACATTGGGGAAAATCAGCGTGTTAGCACCTTTTTCGGCCAAGGGTGAGAAGCCGTAATGTTCTTGGAGCAGGGCGGGGCTCAGGGCCACGTTGGCCTGCATCTCGCCATCAATCAGCAGGTCTGGGAAGCGGGCCTTGGCCAGCTCGGTGGCACGGCGGGTTTTTTCGGGCAGCGGCCCGGCGTTCGAGCCAAAGTTGGAGTAGCTGATAACGGCCACGCGCGGCACCGCGTCGAAGAAGCGCACGGCGCGGGCCGTGAGGCCGATAATCTCGACCATTTCCTCCGCCGTGGGGTTGATATTCACCGTAGTATCGGCAAAGAAGTACGGCCCTTTCTTGTGCTGAATGATGTACATCGACGATACGCGCTTCACGCCGTCCTCGGTGCCGATGACTTGCAGCGAGGGAATAATGCTCTTGCCGTAGTCCTTGGTGAGGCCGGTGATGCAGGCGTCGGCCTCGCCGGTTTCTACCATCATGGCGGCGTAGTAGTTGCGCTCGCGCATCAGGCGGCGGCCTTCGTAAAGCGTCATGCCCCGGCGCTGGCGCTTCTCATACAGCAGCTTGGCATACTCGTCGCGCTTGGCATCCTGCTTCAGAATGTTGATGATTTCACAACCTTCGAGGTCGAGGCTGCTTTCGCGGGCAATGGCTTCAATCTTTTCCTGCGGCCCTAGCAGAACGGGCATGCAAATGCCCTCATCAAGCAGAATCTGCGCCGCTTTCAGGATTTTGTAGTTGTCAGCTTCGGCAAATACCACGCGCTTGGGGTTGGCGCGGGCCGCCGAGGTGATGCGGTTCATCAGCTTCTGGTTCACGCCGAGGCGGGCGCGAAGCTGGTCCTCGTAAGCGTGCCAGTCCTCAATGGGCAGGCGGGCCACGCCGCTTTCCATCGCCGCTTTCGCCACCGCCGGGCTGATGCTGGTAATCAGGCGCGGGTCCAGTGGCTTGGGAATCAGGTAGGTGCGTCCAAAGCCCAGCGTGTTGTCGCCGTAGGCTTTGTTCACAATTTCGGGCACGGGCTCTTTGCTCAACTCGGCCAGGGCACGCACGGCGGCCAGCTTCATGACCTCGTTGATTTCGGTAGCGCGCACGTCCAGCGCACCCCGGAAAATGTAGGGGAAGCCCAGCACGTTGTTCACTTGGTTGGGATGGTCGGAGCGGCCGGTAGCCATTACGATGTCGTCGCGGGTGGCCATGGCCAGCTGGTAGCTCACCTCGGGGTCGGGGTTGGCCAGGGCAAACACGATGGGGTCATCGGCCATGAGCAACAGCAGGCCGGCGGGCAGCACGTTGGCCGCCGAAAGGCCCAGGAACACGTCGGCTCCGGTCATGGCTTCCTCCAGCGTGGTCACGGCGCGGCTGGTGGCAAACTGCATCTGGATGGGGTCCAGATTGGTGCGCTGGGCATTGATGACGCCGTCTTTGTCGAATACCACCACGTTGTCCTTATTCAGGCCCAGCGCCAGGTACAGGCGTAGGCACGACACGGCCGCCGCGCCCGCGCCACTCACCACGAGCTTCACCTCGCCAATCTTCTTGCCCACTATTTCGAGCGCGTTCAGAAGCGCCGCTGAGGTGATGATGGCCGTGCCGTGCTGGTCGTCGTGCATCAGCGGGATGTTCATCTTCTCCCGCAGTTCGGTTTCGATGCGGAAGCATTCCGGGGCTTTAATATCCTCCAGGTTGATGCCGCCAAACGTGGGCTCCAGCGCCTTCACGATGCGAATAAACTCGTCGGGGTCGGTGGCATCAATCTCAATATCGAAGCAGTCAATACCCGCAAACTTCTTGAACAGCACGCCCTTGCCTTCCATCACCGGCTTGCTGGCCGCTGGGCCAATGTTGCCCAGGCCCAGCACCGCCGTGCCATTCGAAATCACGGCTACCAGGTTGCCCTTGGCGGTGTATTTGTACACGTCGTCGGGGTTTTCGGCGATGGCTTTGCAGGGCTCAGCCACGCCGGGCGAATAGGCCAGCGCGAGGTCGAGCTGGGTGCTCATGGGTTTGGTGGGCACCACTTCGAGCTTGCCGGCGGGTTCCTGCGAGTGGTAGTTGAGGGCGTCTTGCTTGTTTATTTTCAGCATCGGGAATTCTTCAAACATGAAAACGGCCGCGCGGGCAGCGCGGCCGTCTAAGGCGAAATTAGCGCGAAAAGCGCGGCAAGGCCGGGTTTACTTTTTAATTTAATGCCCGAGGCGACGCTTTATCCCTGCGGCACCAGCAGCTTCTGGCCCAGCTTCACCTCATCAGAAGCCAGGTGGTTCATCTCGCGCAACACTTGAACGCTCACCCCAAAGCGGCGCGAAATATTAAACAACGTGTCGCCCGGCTGCACCAGATGGACTTTGGGCGTTTCCAGCCGATTTTCCAGCTTGGATTGCTTCGTGGTAGCCACCACCGATGCAGCTGGCTTAGCCGATTTGTGTGGCATTTCGCGTACTTCCTCCACGTTGGCCGGAGCCCGGAACACCAGCCGCTGGCCCGCCACAACCGTCTCCGAACTCATTTTATTCCAATTCGTTAGCTGAGTCACCGTCACATTGTGCTCACGGGCCAGCTTGGTGAGGTTATCCCCTTTGCGCACGGTATAAGGGCCGGTTTCGGCCACGGCCACCGGGGTGGGCTCGTCGGTTTCGTCAGCTTCCGGCGCTACTGCTGCAACAGCAACTTTGGCTTCAGTGCGCTTGGTTTCGGCAGCTTGCGTCTGCGCCAGGCGGCGGGCCGCGATGCGAGCCTGCGCCTCGGCGGCCGCCTGCTGCACCGCCTGCCGCTGCCGGATGGCAGCCAGGCGCACGTCCTGCATTTTCTCCTGCCGAATTACGTCTTGCAGCCGCGCTACTTCGCGGGCATTAGCATCGGCCTGCTCCCGGCGCGCCGCCGCTTCTTCGTCCGAAACTGTTGGGCGCACACGGGCGGCGGGAGCCAGCGTGGGTACGGGCACAGTTGCCGCTATAGATTCTACTGACTTGGTGGGAGCCGCCGGCATTGGCACGAACACCAACAGCTCACGGCCCGGCTTCAGCGGACGGCCCTTTGGCAGCTCATTCCACCGCCGCAGCTGGCTCTGGCTCACCTCAAACCGCTCAGCCAGACTGGCCAGGGTTTCGCCGCGCTTCACCTTGTGCGCAACGCGCCGGAAGCGAGGAGCGACTTCAGCAGCATCAGCCCGCGGGCCGGTGGTGGCGGCCATCAGCGAGCGGTTCACCCACGGCTCCACGCCGTCGAGGTGGGGCGGCAGGAAGGCCAGCGGCCGGGGCAATTCAGTAGCCGGCTGACAGTAGTCAAGCAGCGTATTGCGGTCAGCCTCGCCAAAATGCACCGCCGCCGCCGCCGGAAATCGCACTACGTAGGGCCGGTAGCCGGCTGGCAGCGCCGCCCGCCGCAGCTCCGGATTGAAGCGCGTGAGGTACAATGAATCATCATAGCCGCAGGCTTGGCTCAGGCGGCGCAGGTCGAAGGCCCGGCCGCGCAGGCTGAGCGTGTCCATAGGCTCTGCGTACTGATAACGCAGCGTGGAGGTGCGCAGCCCGTGGGCCTCAGCGTACTTCATGCTGTACATGATGGCCGTGAACGTGGGCACGTAGTTGCGCGTCTCGGCCGGCATGTATGGGTACAGGTCCCAGAACGTTTTTTTGCCGGTGCGGCGCATCACGCGCTGCACGCTGCCCGCGCCCCAGTTATACGCCGCCAGCACCAGTTCCCAGTCGTGAAATACGCCATAGAGGTAGCGCAGATGCTTACAGGCGGCTTCGGTGGCTTTTTCGGGAGCCATGCGCTCGTCAATCCACTCGTCGCGCTTCAGGCGCAGGTCGCCGGCCGTGGGTCCCATAAACTGCCACAGGCCGGTAGCCCCCACCGGCGACTTGGCCGTAGGAATCAAGGCCGATTCCACCACGGCCAGGTATTTCAGGTCGAGGGGCAGGTTATACTGCGTCAGGTATTTCTCGAAAATCGGGAAGTAGAGGTTTTCGCGCTCCAGCACGCGCTGCATGTAACTGCGGTTGCGGGCCGTGAACAGGGTGACGTAGGCCATCACCGCGTTGTTGAACTGGTGCGGCGCGTCGGTTTCGATGCAGCCCACACGGTCGCCCACCAAGTCGCGCATGGTGGGCGGGGTGCGCAGCCACTCCAGCCGGGCCGAGTCGATGGACGGCACCGGTACGGCCACCAGCGAGTCGGGCTGTAGCTCCAGCCGCACCCGCACGGTATCGCCCAATAGCGCTGGCATGGTGGCAATTACTCGGCCCGTCGAGTCACGTTGCGGCATTTGCTGGGCCTTTCCAACAGTACCCTGTAACAACAGGAAAGGCAGCGCCAGCCCCAGCCACAAAGGGCGGGGACGGGAGATTTTCGCGTGCTTAAACCCTTGCTTCATAGCACTAAGATAGGACACAGGTAAAGAACTTGTAGAGATACCAGTAAAAAAGTTCTGATACGCAGCAAACTGCATTCCGGATGGTTCATCAACAAAAATGCCCCGGCCATTGGACCGAGGCATTTTTGTTGATGAACCAGCAATATGACCGCCAACGTCTAAATCACAGGCGTTAAGCCAGCACTTCTTCCGTCAGGGCGCTGGCAAAAGCCAGCAGCTCGGCCTCACGGAAAGCGCCGGCCATCACCTGTAGGCCAATGGGCAGGCCAGCCGCATCCTCCCCTACCGGCACCGAAATGGCGGGCACCCCGGCCAAAGAAGCCTGCACCGTGAAAATATCGGCCAGATACATGGAAACCGGGTCCAGCTTCTCGCCGATTTTGAAGGCCGTGGTGGGCGTGGTGGGCAGCACTAAGAAGTCGTACTGGCGCAGAAGCTCGTCAGTTTTATCCTTAATCAAACGCCGAACCCGCTGAGCCTTGGTATAATAAGCGTCGTAGTAGTTGGCGCTGAGCACGAAGGTGCCGAGCAGGATGCGACGCTGCACTTCGGCCCCAAAACCCTGAGCGCGGCTCTTTTTATAGAGCGATTCCAGGTCCGTGGCATCGGGGGCGCGGTAGCCGTACTTCACGCCATCGAATCGGCCCAGGTTGGAGCTGGCTTCGGCGGTGGTGAGGATGTAGTAGGTCGGAATCATGAAATCGAGGTAAGGGAAATCCACCGCCTCTACTACGTGGCCCTGACCGCGCAGCAGGTCGAGCTGGGTTTCCATGGCTGCCTTGATTTCACGATTCAGGCCTTCGCTGTTCACGGCATCGGCAATGTAGCCGATGCGGTAGTGGGCGGCGGGCGTGAGCTGCTGGCTGTAAGCCGGCACTTCGCGCTGGCTGGCGGTACTGTCCATGCCATCCTGGCCTGCCATTACTTCGGTCAGGAGCGCGGCATCAGCCACGGAGCGAGTGATGGGGCCAATCTGGTCGAACGACGAGGCGAAAGCCACCAATCCGTAGCGCGAGATGCGCGAATAAGTCGGCTTGAAGCCCACCACGCCGCAAAACGCCGCCGGCTGGCGCACCGAGCCGCCCGTATCGGAGCCAATCGAGGCTAGGCACATATCGGCCTGCACGGCCACCGCCGAGCCGCCCGACGAACCGCCGGGCACCCGGCTGGGGTCCACGGCATTGCGGGCCGGGCCGAAGTACGAGGTTTCATTCGAGCCTCCCATGGCAAACTCGTCGCAGTTCTGGCGGCCGATGATAATGGCATCGGCATCGAGCAACCGCTGCACGGCCGTACTGGTATAGAGCGACTTGAAGCCGTCCAGCATCAGGCTGCTGCTTTGCAGCGAGTGCCCGGCGTAGGCCAGCACGTCCTTGATGCCAAGCACCATGCCGGCCAGTGGCCCGGCGGTACCAGCGGCCAGCCGGGCATCCACGGCGTCGGCTTGGGTGCGGGCCTCATCGGGCCACACTTCCAGGAAGGCGTTGAGGGTGGGGTTCTGGCGCTCGATGTTGCCCAGGTAATACTCAACGAGCTGGCGGCAGGACATGGTGCCCGCCGTCAGCTCGCTACGAACTTCGGATAAAGACTGAAAACGCTTCAAACTATTTGCAGATTTTAGGTGACCGATTCAGGAATTAAGCGTCGGGGTTGGCGGGAATGTAGGGCAGTCGGGGCTGGGTACCTTCGGGGGCCAAGTTGGGGGGCAGCGCGGGGGCTACGTAGGGCGCGTCGGCCGTGGGGTAGCTGGTGGGCTCAGCATGGGCAGTGGTAACGGGGTGAACCGTGGTCACGGCCGCCGCGGCGGGCGTAGCCCACGGGTCGAAGCCAGAGCCGGACTCGGCCATCGGAGCCTGGGGCAGCGGCGTGGGGTACTGGTTCTGAGGGGCGTAATTGGGGTTGGGCTGCTGCTGGTAGTTGGGCTGACCGGGCTGGCCGGCCTGCTCAAACTCGCGGCGGATTTCGGTGCTGGCATCCTTGAACTCGCGGATGCCTTTGCCCAAGCCCCGGGCCAACTCCGGAATTTTATTAGCCCCAAAGAAAATGAGGATAACAACCATTATCAGCATCAGCTCCGAGCCGCCGATATCGCCCAGAAATAGAATGAGTGGAGTTTGCATGATTTCTAACTACGCGTTAAGTCTGGATAAATAAAACTGAGCAGCTGCTTATCCAAGCTGCTGGTTGGGGTCGTTGGGGTTGTAGGCCGGCGGAGCGGGCTGCTGGTAGCCCGGCTGGCCCGGCTGCTGCGCATACTGGTTGTGCTGCGGCTGCTGTTGGGGGTACCCTTGCTGAGGATTGCCCTGCTGCGGATATCCCTGGGCGGGAGGAGCCTGCTGGGGGTATCCTTGCTGGGGATATTGCTGCTGGTAGGGCGGGGCCGGTTGGTCGCGGTACTGCGGCTGCTGGTCTTCGGGCTTGGTGCTGGCGTCTTTGAACTCGCGCACGCCCTGGCCCATGCCTTTGAATAGCTCTGGAATACGCTTGGCTCCGAACAACAGAATGACTACAAATAGAATAAGCAGCATTTCGGTCGTCCCGAAGCTACCAATCAAAAACAGGGAATGAAGCATGGAGAGGGGGGCACTTGGGCCCAGTGAAGGGTGATAAAAGAGGATATACGCAACCGAGCGCCTTTTGGAGTATCAAAGATACCGGATAGAGCTGTTTAGATGATGAAGCGCGCCTTCGACGGACGATTTGTCGGGGTTGAACGGGCTGGCATTGGGGTTGGACGACATCGCCGCAACTTACTTGTTCCTACCAATTAGCTTTGTTATTCCATTATCCGGTCTTTCTCATTCCGAATGAGTTAGGCCGCCCTTCCCCAACCCGCCCCGCTGTGAAACCATCCAAGACCCCGAACCCTGCCGCCCTTCCTTTGCGGCAGGTAAACGAGCCCGAACGTCTGGAAACGCTCTATAGCTATAATATCCTCGATACCGACCCGGAGCAGGTATTCAATGATTTGGCGCAGCTGTCGGCCTTTATATGCGGCACGCCCATGTCGCTGGTTTCTTTGATTGATGGCGAGCGGCAGTGGTTTAAAGCCCGCGTGGGCCTCGAGCTTCGGGAAACGCCCCGCGAGTACGCCTTTTGCCAGTACGCCATGCGGGCCCCCGACGTGTACGAAGTGACCGATGCGACCCTCGACCCCCGGTTTGCCGAAAATCCGCTGGTAACGGGCAGTCCCAACATCCGGTTCTACGCCGGCGCGCCGCTGCTCTCGCCCGATGGCCAGCCCCTGGGCACGCTGTGCGCCCTCGATACCGTGCCCCGGCAGCTCACCTCCGACCAGCGCGAGGCCCTGCGCGTGCTGGCCCGCCAGGTAATGGCCCACCTGGAGCTGCGCCGCGTGCGCGCCCAGCTCGAAGACGAACGCCAGAAGCTGGAAGGGGTGCTGCGCATGGCCAACAGCACCGGCGATTCGCTGTTTACCAACGGCCGCGCCGAAATCTTCGTGAAGCAGGACCAGCGCCTGGTGCGCGTGGCTACCGCCGACTTACTGTACGTGGAGGCCCTCGGCGACTACGTGAACCTGCACACCACCCGCGAGCGGCTCACGGTGTATGGCACCATGAAGGACTTTGAGGCCAAGCTGCCCGGCCGCGACTTCGCCCGCATTCACCGTAAATACATTGTGCGGCTCGACCGCATCGTGGCCATCGAGGCCGATGCGGCATCGCTCGACGGCAGTTCGGCTACCGGGCCTAGCCGGACGCCCACGCGGGTGCCCATCGGCAGCTCCTACAAGGCCGGGCTGCTCAATCGGCTCACCTTGGTTTAGATTCGAAAAAAGGCATTGCCAGCTTCAAACCCCGGCAAAGCAGGCGTTCGCCGCGCCAATGCCTCCCTTCACCGAATTGTCCATTAAACAGGCTGCCTCCCCTCGCATCTTTGATACGGTTATCGGTTGCAGCAGGCTAGTAGTCCCTGCGGCCGACAGCTAAGTTTGTTTTCATAGCTCAGAAAGGCACCGTGCTTTGCGCGGTGTTTTTTTTATTTTAGGTCGATTTGGTTCAGAAAAGCGGTTGCTTCCGGCTACAATGGCCCGAATTAGCCCCGGCTGCTAGCGGTGGCCCAGCCAGGTTTCCGGATTCAGGTTGGACGAGTTGTGCCACACCTGGAACTGGACTTCGGACGTGCCCTCAGCGTCCGTCGCCACGGTGCCGATAACATCCCGCGCACTCACCCGCTGGCCCACGCTCACGCTCACGGAGCGCAGCTTGGCATACACCGTGAAGAAGTCGCCGTGCTGAATCATGACGATGGTGTTCATGCCCGCGATGTTGGTCACGGTCTGGACCTTGCCATCGAAGCAGGCCCGCACCGCCTCACCGGCCCCGGTCTGGATGTCCACGCCCCGGTTTTCCACGGTCACGTTTTTCAGCACCGGGTGGGGGTGCCGCCCAAAGTGCTGGCTGATGAAGCCCCGGCTTACGGGCCAGGGCAGCCGGCCCCGATTGCCGGAGAAAGACGATGACAGCTGCGCCGTTTCGGGCGTGAGGGCAATGCGAACGGCACGGCGGTCGGCGGCAGCTTCGGCCGCCGTTTCGGGCGCGTCCATTTCCGGGTTGGCGGTGTCGTTGCTGGCGTCGGCGCTGGTTTCAGCAGTGGGCGTTTCGGGGTCGCGGCGGGTCCGGGCGGGGCTGGTGCTGTTGCGGGCGGCGGCAGCCCGGCGGGCATCGCGGGCGGCGGCCACGGCGGCTTCGCGGCGGGCGGCCATGCGGGCCGCGCGGGCGGCACGGGCTATTTCCTCACGCACGCGCTCGGCAATGAGGTTATCGAGGCGGTTGACGGCCTGGCGGCGCTCTTCCAACTCCTGGCGCAGGCCCTGCTCCTGCTGGCTGAGCTGCTGCACCATGTCGTCTTCTTTCGATTTGAGGGTGAGCAGGCTTTTGTTCTCGCTCAGCTGGCTGTTGAGCAAGCTGCTTTTGCGCTGTTGCTGCTTGGTGAGGCCCGAAAGCTGCTGGTGCAGCCGGTACTGCGTACCCATGATGCGGGCCGCCTGGCGCTGCCGCTCCTCGGTGTACTGCCGGATGTAGCGCAGCCGCAGCGCAAACTGGTTGAACGACTCCGAGGCAAACAAAAACATCAGCCGGTTGAAGCCATTGGCCGTTTTTGAGGCGGTGTAAAGCAAGCGCGAGTATTCGGCCTTCAGCTGAGCCAGGGTCTGCTGGGTCTGAATAACCTGTTTCGCCGTCTGATGCACGTTGGTTTCGATGCCGTGCAGCTGCGTCGAAATCCCCTGGATAACCTGCTTTTTCTCCGTCAGCTTTTCGGTGATGACGTGCAGCTGACCCAGGCTTACCTTTTTCTTCTCTTGGGTCTGATTCAGCGCCTGGCTGGTCTGCTGAATCTGGCGCAGATTGGTCTGGCGCTCACGTTCCAGCTGCTCCTTGCTTTTGGCGCGGGCCGGCCGGGTGCTGGCGGCTGCCTTAGCGCGGGTACGGGCGGGCTGCCTGGCACTACGAGCCGACTTGGCCGGCTGTCGCGTCGGCTTGGCGGACGGCCCGGGCTTGCGGTGCTGCGCGCCCACCGGCCCGGCCAGCAGCAGGCTCAGCAGCGCGAACAGCCACCACCGGCTCCGAATAGCCATCGCGCCAGCATTTACCTCCAAAACGAGTGCTTTCTCAGCCTGTCCTACCTGCTTATTCAACGTGCGCCATTCAAAACCCGCCACTACTATGGCGGGGCAAAGGTAATCGGGTGAGTGGTTGTTAATTGTTGCCCCGAATCAGTTTCCGCTAACCACGCTGGCGGGCGGGCTACTTGATGCGCCGAAAGCCCTTGGGCACGGCAAACGGAAACGTCAGCCGCTCCCTGCCGGTATTCACCTTGTTGTAGTTGATGGCCGCCGTGACCACGCCCGCCGCCGGCTGCTGCGCCTGAATGAACGTGGAATGCGCGAAAGGCAGGCCCGCCGGCTCATCCAGCGGCTGGAAATCGGTGTAGTCGACGGTGAGGTTGCGCTTGGTGGCTTCGTCGCTCATCTTCAGCTGCTGCACGCGGCCGGTGCCGGCTTGCAGCAGGCGTTCCACTAGCACATCGGCCAGGGGGTAGCTCACGCGCTGGCGGCCGGCCTCTTCAATAGCCACGGTGGGCTTTGTGCCGGTGGGGGCGGGCAGGTAGTCGCCGAGTAGCAGGGCCTGCATCTGGGCAAAGCTCACGGGTACATTCAGCAGCTTGCTCAAGTAGTCGTAGCCACCCGAGAAGTAGGTTTTGTCCAGCCGGTTCATCACCCGCACCGAGTCGCGGGTAAGCACGGCGCGCACGCCCTCAATCCCCGCCAAACCCGCCGATACCCAAATAATGCTGTCGCGGCGCATGCGCAACGACAGGTTGGCTCCCTGCTTATTGCCCTTCATGTTAATCTGTGCTTTCCCCTTGGCATTGAGGAAGGTGAAGGCGGTATTAGTAGCTTTCACCGAGGGCAGCGCGGGCTCCATCACGGCGGTGGAGGTGCCCGGTCCAGCTGCCGAAGTGGTAGTGGGTACGGCCTTGCGGGCGCAGCTGCCCAGCAGCCCCAGGGCCAGCAGTAGCGTGACTTTATTCATACAGTTTATGGTCTTTCAATTTTCGCTCCAGCAGGTCGGAAGTTCCTCCGATTTTGTGCGCCCGCTGCCATTCTGCCACGGCTTTATCCTTCTCGCCGAGCTGGAATAATACGTCGCCGTAGTGCTCGATGATGGAGCCGTCTTTGCTGGTTTGCAGCGCTTTTTCCAAGGCATTTTTTGCCCCGGCATAATCCTTTTGCTTGTAGAGCACCCAGGCATACGTATCCAGGTAGGTGTCGTTGTCCGGGAATTGCTTCACGACTTTACCCGACATCTGCTTGGCCTTGTCCAGCTTCTCGCCCCGCAACGATAGGAAGTAACTGTAGTTATTCAGCACCTGCACATTATCCGGGTCACTCACCAATGCTGATTCATAGGCCGCGTCCGATTTTTCGTACTCATGCAGCTCGTGGTAGGCATCGCCAAGCTGGGCATCGAACTGACCCAGCAGTGGCGCGTTGTTCACCACCAGCCGGCGGCCATGCTCCAGGGCTTTCACGCCCTTCTGGGGCTGCTTTTTCAAAATGTACGCCACGCCGTTGTAAAACCACAGCGACGACTGGTTCGGAAACAACTCCAGCGCCCGGCCCGAATGCACGAGCAGCGAGTCGGTCTGGTTCAGCTCGGCATCAATGAGCACCACCTGCTGCCACACCTGGAACTTGGAATTGTCGTAGCGCAGGGCCTGCAGGTAGGTATTGCGGGCGTCTTTCTTGTGGTCGGTCAGGGTCTGCACATCGCCAGAGATGGCGTAGGCCTTGGCATCCTTGGGGTAGCTTTTGACGGTGGCCGCTGCCAGGTCGCGCACCAGCTGGTTCATCGGCTCCTTGGGGCTGGGCAGCTGCTTGATGTAGCCCACCAGAATGCGGACCCGGGCATCAATATCCAACGCCGGGCTGGCGAAGGCCGCGCGCAGCTGCTGGTCGGCCTCATCGTCCTGCTTCTGCTGGCGGTACACTTCCGACAGTATCAGGTGGGCCTGGGGGTTGTCGGGGTCGAGACGCAGGGCCTGCTGGGTCACGCGCACAGCATCGGGCAGGCGGTTGTTGCTAGCGTACATCTCGGCCTGAGCCAGCACGTAGCGCGGCTCGGTTGGGTTAGCCTTAATGAGCTTTTCGCCCTCAGACAAGGCCAGGTCCAGCTTGTTTTGCTTGAGGTAAATCTGCTGCTTCTTGAAGGAAATCTCATCCACCTGGCCAAACTCCTTTTCGGCCTGGTCCAGCGTGGTCAGGGCTTCGGGCAGGTGGTTCTGAGCCAGGTACAGGTCGGCCAGATTGAAGAGGTAGCTACCCGAGTTGGGCACCTGCTTGATGAGCGTAGCGTATGTTTTGGTGGCCGCCTCGTACTGTTTCTGGCTGGCCTGCACCTGGGCCAGCAGCAGGTAGTAATAGGCATTTTTAGGGTCGAGGCGGGTGGCGGCTTCGGCGTAGTTGGTGGCATCGCGCAAGTTGCCGCTCAGCAGGTTAGCTTCGGCAATCTTGTAGTTGATGGCCGCGTTGTCAGGGCTCAGAGAGTGAGCTTTCAGCAGGTTTTCGAGGCCCTTGGGGTAGTCTTCCAGCAGTACGTACTTCACGCCGTCCACAAACAGCGCTTCGCTCTGTTCCTTTTCCCGCTCCGACAGGGCGGGCGAGGTGGCACGCTTGGCCCGCAGCTCGGCCACCCGCTTCTCCAGCTCGCGCTGCTCTTTTTCCAGCACGCGCTGCTCCTTGCGGCTCAGCTTAGCCGGCAGCTCAGAGGACCCTGCCGGGGCCTGCGCGTACCCCGGGGCCGTCAGCCCCACCCAAAACAGCAGACTCAGAACAACTTGACGCATATACAAGAAAACCGGACCTGAGGCCCGGCCCACGAAATTACGGGGAATAAAAGCCAACGACGCGGCCCCCGCAAGAAGGCCGCGTCGTGCTAACGCATTTCGGACTTAAAATGTCACACCCGCAGCTGGTTATAATCGCCGAGGCTCAGGTCATCGGGCGTGCCGGTCACGGTGGCGAAGTTGCCAATCATCGAATTGGTGATAACCGCGTTCAGCACCGAGGCCGACTGCTGCACAATTGAGTTCGACAGGCGCGAGTCGCGCACGTTGGATTGCGCCCCCAGCGAAACGTGCGGTCCCACCACCGAATCGGTCACAATAGCGCCCTCGCCGATATACACTGGCTCAATCAGCACCGAGTTGGTGATTTTGGCCGACTCGGCCACCAGCGACTCGCCGCGCTCCTTCAGGTACTCCAGGTAGCGCTGGTTGGTGAACACCGTGGCGTCCTTGTTGCCACAGTCGAGCCACTCCGTTACGCGGCCGGGCACGAAAACGGTACCCTTGTTCTTCATGTTTTCGAGGGCATTGGTGAGCTGGTATTCGCCTTTGTCCTTGATGTCGTTGTCGAGCAGGTACTGCAGCTCACTGCGCAGGTACTCGCCGTCCTGGAAGTAATAGATGCCGATGATGGCCAGGTCCGACACAAACGTCTGGGGCTTCTCCACGAAATCGGTGATGCGGCCTTGGGCATCCAGTTTCACCACGCCAAAGGGCTTGGGGTCGGCCACCTGCTGCACCCAGATAGTGCCAGGCACGCTGGAATCAAGCGTAAAATCAGCTTTGAACAACGTATCAGCAAAAGCTACTACCAGCGGGCCGGTCAGCGAGTCTTTGGCACACAGAATGGCGTGGGCCGTCCCCAGCGGCTCGTCCTGGTACACGATGGTGCCCTTGGCCCCCACCGACTCGGCAATTTTTACCAGGCTTTTTTCCACTTCAGCTCCGAAACGGCCGATGATGAAGGCCACCTCGTCCACCGGCTCGCCGCATACCTTGGCAATGTCCTCCACGAGGCGCTGCACAATGGGCTTGCCCGCGATGGGGATGAGCGGCTTGGGAACGGTGAGGGTGTGGGGGCGCATGCGCTTGCCCATGCCGGCCATCGGGACGATGATTTTCATATTGGTGGTAAGGTTGTTATTGACTTGTATTAGAAGAAGGCCGTCATGCAGAGCACAGCGAAGCATCTTTACTGCGATAGTAATTCTGATTACCTGCGCGGTAAAGATGCTTCGCTGTGCTCTGCATGACGGTTTGAAGACTAGTGGTTACGCCCGGCCCGTACTCCCATACCCGCCCGCGCCGCGTTGGGTTACGCTCAGGACTTCGACGGGCTGCCAGGTTATGGTTTCGTGTTTGGCAACTATCAGCTGGGCAATGCGTTCGCCATCATTCACCACGAAAGGCTCGTTGGATAAATTCACGAGCAGCACCCGGATTTCGCCCCGGTAGTCGGCATCAATCGTTCCCGGACTGTTCACGATGCCGATGCCGTGTTTCACGGCCAAGCCACTCCGGGGCCGCACCTGCGCTTCGTAGCCCACCGGGATTTCCAGGCTCAGGCCGGTAGGAATAAGCTGGCGCTCCAGCGGCCCGAGCGTAACGGGGCCTTCCGGCAGGTGAGCGCGCAGGTCGAGGCCGGCGGCGTGGGGCGTCTGGTATTCGGGCAGGGGGTGACCCGAGTGGTTAATAACGGGGATGTGCATGGAGGGCAGTAAGGGAGTGGGCAAAGATAGCGCCGGGCCTATACTATCCCAACCGCGTCATGCCTTGGTGACACTCACGGCCGAGCGGGGCCGCTCCACGCCGTAGAGCGCCAGCAGGAAAGCCACCGTGAGGCCCGCGTGCCAGGCGTGGCGCAGCCACCAGCCTCCTGGCTGCACCCACCAGCCCAGCGCCACCAGCCCCGCCGCAAACACCAGCCACAGCCCCAACCGAAGCGCCGGATACGGCACCGGGAAATGCCGCTCGCCCAGCCGCCAGCACAAAATCGCCATCATAAAATAGCAGGACAGCGTGGCAATGGCGCTGCCCAAGTAGCCCATTATCGGTATCAGCACGAAGTTGAGGGCAATAGTGAGCACCGCGCCACCGGCCCCGATGTAGGTGCCGTAGTAGGTTTTATCGGTGAGCTTGAACCACACCGACAGGTTGTAGTACACCCCCAGAAACAGGTTGGCCAGCAGCAGAATGGGCACCACCACCAGCCCCTGCAGGTACTCGGGCCGCCGCAGAAACAGGGGGGCAATGTCTTCCACGTTCAGGCTGATGCCCACAAAAATCACGGCGCAGCACAACGTAAACCACTTCAGAATCATGGCAAACGTGGCCGGTGAGTTTTTCTCCGTGCTTTGCGCAAAGAAGAACGGCTCAGCCGCGTAGCGGAATGCCTGAATCACCAGCGACATTAAGATGCTCAGCTTGTAGCAAGCGCCATAGATGCCCACCGCCGTGAGGCTACTCTGGCCGGGATAGAAATTGAAGGGCAACCACTTAGGCAACAAGATACGGTCCAGCGTCTCATTCACCATGCCGGCCAGCCCCATCAGCATCAGGGGGAAGGCGTAGGCTAGCAGCGGTTTCAGGAAGTTCGGATTCAGCCGAAAGCGAAAGTCCAGCAGCTCGCGGCCCAGTAGCAGCAACGTAAAGCCGCTGGCAACTAAGTTTGAGAGGAAAATATACCCTACGCCTAATGTGGGGTCATATACCCGCGCCACCAGCAACTGCAAACCCGGCAGCAACTTTCCGCTCATTACGGCCGGGCAGAACACAATAAAGAACAGGTTCAACGCTACGTTAACAATAATGCCCGCCAGCTTGATGCCGGCAAACTTGCGCGCCTTATTCTCCAGCCGCAGCCGCGCAAACGGAATGGCCGTCAGCGCATCCAGCCCCAGAATCAGGGCTACCCACACCGCATATTGCTCGTGCCCGGGCGGAATTGCGAGCAAGTCCAGCAGCGGACGGGCCAGCAGCATCAGAAGTAGCGTCAGGGCTACCGTGCTCAGCAGCAGCAGGCTCAGAACCCGGTCATACAGGTCCTGACGGTCGGTACCGGGGCGGTTGGCAAAGCGGAAGTACGTGGTTTCCATGCCGTAGGTGAACACCACGTTCAGAAACGATACGTAGGCGTACAGTCCCGTAACAATGCCGAACTCCGCCGCCGCAAAAGCCCCCGTATATAGCCCTGTGAGCAAATACGTGAGCACCCGGCCCACGATGCTGCTCACGCCATACACAGCCGTCTGCGAGGCTAATTTTTTAGCTACACTCATTCTTTATCTAATGAAGAACAAAGAATGAGGAATGAAAAATGCTGAACCACCGCTTGGGTAATTCCTCATTCTTCATTCCTCATTAATAGAAGGGCTTATTTCCCCGTGAAAACTGCCGGCCGCTTCTCCACAAAGGCCGTGGTGCCTTCCTTGAAATCCTCGCTTTCGAAGGCCCGCTCAAAGGCCTGGGCTTCGGCTTCGTAGCCGTCGGCGTCCTTGGCGTAGTGCGCGTTCACGCAATCCAGCACCAGGCCCACGGCCAGCGGGGCCTTGCCCAGAATCTTGGTCAGCAATTGGGTGCAGAAAGGCATTAGCTCAGCCAGCGGCACTACGTGGTTCACCAGGCCCAGGCGCAGGGCCTCGTCGGCCTTCACCATATCGGCCGTCAGCAGCAGCTCAATGGCCTTGCCCTTGCCGATGAGCTGCGGCAGGCGCTGGGTGCCGCCGTAGCCGGGGGGCAGGCCCAGGTTCACCTCCGGCTGGCCAAAACGGGCATTGTCCGAAGCTACGCGCATGTGGCAGGCCATGGCCAGCTCGCAGCCGCCGCCCAGGGCAAAGCCGTTCACGGCCGCTACCACGGGCTTAGGGCTGGCCTCGATGCGGGCAAATGCCTCCTGCCCGGCCAACGAGGCCCGGCCGGCCCGGTCGGGCGTGAGCGCCGCCAACTCGGCAATATCAGCGCCGGCCACAAAGGCCTTCTCGCCGCTGCCCGTTAGGATAATGCCACGCACCTGCGGCTCCGCCAGCGCCTGCTGCACGGCCGCGTCGATGTCGGCTATCGTGGCCGCGTTCAGCGCATTGAGCTTGGTGGGCCGGTTGATGGTGATGGTAAGGATGCCGCTGGCGGCGTCCAGGTCGTAGAGCAGGTTTTCGAAAGAAGCAGGCATAAGCTGAGAGGAAGCCCCGAAATGCGGTTGGCAGCGCCAAAGATAGAACATGAGCCGCCCCGTGCCGGTCGGGTCAATTGCCCGGCTCAACGCCTGACGCATCCATTCCTTCCAAAACCGGTCCCAATCCTTTCCGGAATAACCCACCTTTGCAACCGTAAACAGAAGCAAGTATTTGAATTTAAATACTTAGTTTAGCATCAAACCTCACCCCTTTTCACCCCTAACCCCTTACTACTATGGGATTTATTTCCGAATTCAAAGAGTTTATCTCCAAAGGCAACGTGCTCGACTTGGCAGTCGGCGTTATCATCGGTGGCGCATTCGGTAAAATCGTATCCTCGCTCACCGACGATGTCATCATGCCGATTGTGGGCCTGATTGGCGGCCAGCCCGATTTTTCGGCTATTCACCTCGGCCCCGTCAAAATTGGCTTGTTCCTCAACGCGGTAGTGGGCTTCCTCATCCTGGCAGTTATCATCTTCTTCATCGTGAAAGGGGCCAATAGCATTAAAAAGAAGCCCGTGGAAGTAACGGCCGTACCCGCACCGCCCACCGCCGACCAGCAACTGCTTATGGAAATCCGCGACTCGCTGCGCGCCGGCCGCGCCTGAGCCACCCATTCCGTTCACCCAGAAAAAACCGTGGTTTGCCGAGTGGCAGACCACGGTTTTTGTTTTTTTGCTTCAACCAGTCGTTTTATTCAAGCCGGTTAATTGCTCGATTCAAAATAAGTTGCGAACTTAGGGGCAGCTTAACACCGCAGGCCATCCTTTTAGATGTCCGCATTGAACCACCCACTTCTCTCAATCGTTAGGCCGCTATCCAGCTCCCCTCACCCCCATTGCACCCTATGAAAGCATTGTTCGTTGCCGCACTTCTTGGCGGCTTGAGTTTCAGAGCTGCCTCGGTGGCCCACGCCCAGACCGGGCCCGCTTTCCCCATGCCCGGCAAAACCACCAGCGAAGAAGGTGCCCGCGTCACCACGGCCAACAATGCCCAGGAGCTGGCCCGTAACCAGCGCCGCGCCGCCATGACGCCCGACGAAGTGAAGCGCGACCAGCAAATGGAACTCCTCGAAGCTCGCACCGGCAACACCAGCTTCGGTGCTCGCGGCCCCGAGCGCCAGTTCGATTCCAACCGCAGTGGCAACGGCTTCATGGTTCGCAAGTTCAAGACCCAGCCCGGCAAGCCCGGCTACGTGAGCAAGCGTGGCACGGCCCACACCGTTGGCAGTTCCAATCCAGCCGGCAAGCCGCTGGTACACAAACACAAAGGCCAGCACAGATTCCTGTTTTTCTAGAAATCGGTTATTAAAACTAAAGGCCCCGGTTGCAGCTGCAATTGGGGCTTTTTCATTTCTTTACGCTACTTTTTAATTCGCTGGCATCATTTCCTTCAATTGAGCTAGGTGCGACGAAGCTAGAAACTGACTTCAAAACAAAGCCCCGGCTGCATTGTGCAGCCGGGGCTTTTTCACCTTCGCAGGTTGCGTTTGCCTTACAGCGTCCGCTTGATTTCCTTTTCCTCGAAGCCTTCGATGTTGTCGCCTTCAATCAGCTCGTTGAAGCCCTTGATGGAGATACCACATTCGTAGCCCTGGCGTACCTCGCTTACGTCGTCTTTGAAACGCTTGAGGTCCTGAATGTCGCCGGTATACATCACGATACCGTTGCGAACCACGCGCACCTTGGTTTTGCGGGTCAGGGTGCCTTCCGTCATCATACAGCCAGCAATGGTGCCTACTTTGGTGATGTTGAACACCATCCGTACTTCGGCGTTGGCCGTCACCACTTCCTGCACCGTCGGGGCCAGCATGCCTTCCATGGCATCCTTCACCTCGTTGATGGCGTTGTAAATGATGGAGTACAGGCGGATGTCAATCTGCTCGTTTTCCGCCAGCTTGCGCGCACTCTGCGAGGGCCGCACCTGGAAGCCGATGATGATGGCATCGGAAGCCGAAGCCAGCAGCACGTCGCTTTCGGAGATAGCGCCCACCCCTTTCGAAAGGATGTTCACTTTCACTTCCGGCGTGCTCAACTTCAGCAGCGAGTCGGAAAGTGCTTCCACCGAGCCATCCACATCGCCCTTCACCAGGATGTTGAGTTCCTTAAACGAACCGATAGCTAGGCGGCGACCAATTTCGTCCAGCGTGATGTGCTTCTTGGTCCGGATGGTTTGCTCCCGAGCCAACTGCAGGCGCTGAGTAGCAATTTCGCGGGCTTCGCGCTCCGTCTCCATTACCTGGATGCGGTCACCGGCCTGCGGGGCTCCGGTGAGGCCGAGCACCTGCACCGGCGTAGCAGGCGGTGCGGTCTTCATTTTCTTGCCGCGGTGGTCGGTCATAGCCTTCACGCGGCCAAAGTGCGGGCCGGCGAGGATGATGTCACCCACATTCAGCGTGCCGGTTTGCACCAGCACGGTGGTAACGTAGCCCCGGCCTTTATCGAGCGAGGCTTCAATCACGGTACCGATGGCCCCACGGTCGGGGTTAGCTTTCAGGTCGAGCAGTTCGGCTTCCAGCAGCACCTTTTCCAGCAATTCTTCAATACCAATGCCCGATTTGGCCGAAACCTCTTGGCTCTGGTACTTGCCGCCCCACTCTTCCACCAGAATGTTAATCTGGGAAAGCTCCTCGCGGATTTTCTCGGGGTTGGCCGACTGCTTGTCAATCTTGTTGAGGGCGATGATAATCGGTACCCCAGCGGCTTGCGCGTGGTTGATGGCTTCCTTCGTCTGCGGCATCACCGAGTCGTCGGCGGCTACCACAATAATGGCAATGTCCGTCACCTTGGCACCACGGGCACGCATGGCCGTAAAGGCTTCGTGACCAGGCGTATCAAGGAAGGTAATGGCCTGGCCTGATTTGGTCCGCACCTCGTAGGCACCGATGTGCTGCGTGATGCCGCCGGCCTCGCCTTTGGCCACACTCGCATCGCGGATGTAGTCAAGCAGCGACGTTTTGCCATGGTCGACGTGGCCCATGATGGTCACGATGGGGGCGCGGGGACGCAGGTCTTCTTCGCTGTCGCCCGCATCCACGTCAATCTCCTCTTCTTCAGCCGAAAGGAATTCCACGTCGAAGCCGAACTCATCGGCAATCACGGTAATAGCTTCGGCATCAAGGCGCTGATTGATGGATACGAACATGCCCATGCCCAAACACACCTTAATCACCTCGTTCACATTCACGTCCATCAGCGAGGCCAGGTCGTGGGCCGAGATGAATTCAGTGAGCTTGAGGATTTTGGCGTCGAGCTCATTCTGCGCACGCAGGGCCTCGCGGTCCTCTGCCAGCATGCTCCGCTTATCGCGGCGGTACTTGGCGCGGTTCTGATTGTTGCCGCCCTTGTTGCCACCGAGTTTGGCCAATGTGGCCTTAATCTGCTCCTGAATCTGCTTTTCAGCCTGTTCGGGAGTGAGTGCGGGAGCGTTGGGCTTGGGAGCCGTGTTCTGGCCGGGGCGCTGGCCGGGACCGCCGGGGCGGTTGCCTTGGCCGGGGCCACCGTTAGGGCGGTTGCCTTGGTAGCCGCCACCGGTGCCACCACCAGCGGGGCGGTTGCCTTGGTAACCGGGGCTGGGGGGCGAAGTCGTGCTGCCGGCCGGGCCGGGCAGGCGCGTACGCTTCTTCTGGCCGGGGCCGGCGGGCAGCCCGCGCTTGCTCACATCCGACGAAGCGATGGGGCGGGGGCCACGGCCACCCGGCCCACGCCGGTCGTTGTTGATGGATGACAAGTCAATCTTACCAAGTACGGTCAGGCCCTTCAGCGTGTCCGACTTAGCAACGATAGTGCTGGTGTCCTCGGGCGCAGCAGCCGGCTCAGCCGGAGCAACTGCGGCTACTGGTGCAGCAGCGGCAGGAGCCGGAGCCGGGGCTACCGGAGCAGCAGGCGCGGCCGGGGCAGCAGCCACCGGGGCCGGAGCAGCGGGAGTTGGAGCCACCGTTTCAGCTTTGGCTACGGGCTGGGCCACGGGGGCCGGAGCAGCAACCGGAGCAGCGAGAGCTTCTACTTTAGGAGCGGGGGCGGCAGCAACCGGGGCTTCCACTTTCGGCGCGGCCGGAGCCGGAGCGAGCGTGGGAGCCGGCGTGGCTGCTACCGGCACGGGAGCCGGGGCAGCGGCACGGGGCGGAACCACGCGGCCTTTGCTATCCAGCTCAATTTTGCCCAACACTTTCAGGCCGGGCACACTTGGTGTTTCGGGGGCGGGCGTGGGAGCCGGAGTAGTGGCAACGGGTGCCGCCGGCGCGGCAGGAGCAACCGCAGCCGGAGCCGCCGCCACGGGCGCAACAGCAACGACGGGCGCAACCGGCGCGGCCGGCTTTGGAGCCGGTGCGGGCGCAGCCACCGGCGCGGGACGCGGGGCGTGGGCAGCAGGTTTTGGAGCCGCGTCGAGGTCGCTCTGGCGCTTGGCCTGAATGACTTTCTGGGCTTCCTGGCGGTCGTGGGCAGAGGCGGCGAATTCCTTCTCCAGCGAGGCCACTTGCTCACCGGTGAGCTTCGTGGTCGGCTTGTTCTCTACTTGTATACCTTTTTTGGCCAGGGCTTCTACCACCCTGTCCATTCCAATATTCAGGTCTTTGGCCGCCTGTTGTAGCCGTTTCGGGGTTGCTTCCGCCATCTATCTTTTCTCGCGTAACGATACGCTTCTAATTGCAAAGGTATTACATTAAATCTTGCCAGCAGGGCACAAACCACGCCTGCTGGCTCGATTTGTTACCCTTGCCGTACCGGCCGCGCGGCCGTCATTGGGCTGGCTCAGCGGGAGAGCTGGTGCCCGCTTCCTCAGTCGTAGTCGTGGTAGTATCCTCGGTGGCATCAGCCAGGGGCGTGTGTTCGGGGGCCGTTTCGGTGTCCGAGGCGTGCGTTACCGCAGCTTCTTCTTCAGTGGCATCGGTCGTTTTACCTGCAACAACGCGGTTTTTAGCCGTTTCCAGCGAGTTCTCGTCGAGGTCTTCGTCGTCGGCAAATTCCTGACGGATAATGCGGTACACATCGTCCACCATTTCTTCCTCCAACTCCGTGCGGCGCACAATGTCGTCCTTCTTTACGGCCAATACGGCGCGGCCGGTATCCAAACCGATTTTTTTCAACTCAGCCAATACCCAGGGCTCGATTTCGTCCTGGAACTCGTCCAGCGAAATGTCTTCCTCGTAGTCTATGGCTTCACGGAACACGTCGATTTCCATGCCCACCAACCGGCTGGCCAGCTTAATATTGGCACCGCCGCGGCCGATGGCCAGGCTCACCTGGTCAGGCTTCATGAACACGGAAACCCGGCCGTTCTCCTGGTTTATCTTCATAGAACCCACCTTGGCCGGCGATAGTGCCCGCGCAATATAAAGCTCTAAGTTATCCGTGTAATTAATAATGTCGATGTTCTCGTTTTCGAGCTCACGCACCACCGGGTGGATGCGGCTGCCCTTCATGCCCACGCAGGCACCCACGGGGTCGATGCGCTCATCGTAGCTTTCGACGGCTACTTTGGCGCGCTCGCCGGGCTCACGCACCACGTTTTTGATAACGATGAGGCCATCGTAAATCTCGGGCACTTCCAACTCAAACAAACGCTCCAAGAAAGCCGGCGCGGCGCGGGAGAGAATGATTTTCGGCGTGCCGTTAATCACCTCCACGCGGTGTACTACGGCGCGCACGGTGTCGCCCTTGCGGAAACGGTCCTTGGGAATTTGCTCGCCTTTCGGCATCACTAGCTCGTTGTCGTCTTTGTCCATGATGAGGGCCTCGCGGCTCCACACCTGATAGACTTCGCCGGTCACAATTTCGCCCACCTGGTCCTTGTACTTCTGGTACAGGTTGTCGCGCTCCAAGTCCTTCACACGCTGAATCAGCGTCTGGCGGGCCATAAGCACGGCGCGGCGGCCGAAATCCTCCAGCTTCACGCCTTCGGCTACGGATTCGCCAATCTCGAAATCGGGCTCGATTTTCTGGGCCTCGGTGAGGGTGATTTTATCGTGGTCCCAGATGTCCTCGGAGTTATCGTCCACGATTTCGCGGTTGCGATAAATCTCCAAATCGCCGTTATCGGGGTTGATGATAACGTCGAAGTTCTCGTCCTGGTCGTACTTCTTCCGAATCATGGTGCGAAACACGTCGTCCAAGATGCTCATCATCGTGGGCCGGTCGATGTTCTTGCTCCGGGCAAATTCGCCGAAGGATTCGATTAGTTCGTGGCTGTTCATAGAGGCAGAACTGTATTTATTTGAAAGAGATAACAACCTTGGCCTCGGTAATGTCCCCGAAGGAATAGAAAGCGGCGGGCAGGGTGGTTTTCTTGGTTTTTTGTTTAATGACTTCCTCGATTTCCACGCCCTCGGCGGTGGCGGCGGTGAGGGTGCCGGTCTTTTCGGTGCCGTCGGCCAGCTTCAGGGCCAGCGAGCGGCCGATGTGGCGGGCGTACTGGCGCGGGTCTGTCAGGGGCTGGTCGGCCCCGGGGCTGGTGACTTCTAGGGAGTACGCGGACTCTTCGCCGTAATGCTCGTCGATGCGACGGGCCAGGCGGCGGCTGATGGTGGCGCAGGCTTGGATGGCGAGGCCATTGGGGCCGTCGAGGGTGACGGTGACCTTGGGCAGCACCGAATCGGACACGGTGAGGCTCACGATGAACAGCTCCTCTTCGCCAATGGCGTCGTGGAGCATTTCCAGCAGCAGATTGCGGTCGAAGTGCATAAGTTTTGAAACAAGCGGGCAAAAAAAGAGGGGACTGCGCGTCCCCTCTTTGCTAAAGCGAATACCAACTTCGGGGCAAAGGTACGACAATTGGCTGCGGAATGCAAGATGGGATGGGGTGGCCCAAGTGGGGCCGCAGAACCTTACCAGTGCCGGGCATGGCCCCGGCCACTATCCAATAAGAGCGGGGAGCCAACAGGCTTTGCACTTGGACTCAGTAGCTTCGGTGACTGCTGCAATTCCAGCGGCAATCGGCGTCTTTGATAAACCTCGACGGCTGATGCGGAGTTTGCGAGTCGGCGGCTGAACTTCACGGCCTCATTCACCCTCATTTTCAACCGGTAATTCCCATGAAATTCCTCACAATTCTTCGCACCGCTACTTTCTGCCTGACGCTGGGCTTGACCGGTATCGCCGCCCACGCCCAAACGATGCCCGCCACCATGCCGGCTCCCGCTAAGGATGCGGCCAAGCCCAGCCCGGCGGCTACGGCTACCGGCAAGATTAGCACGGCCGACGTGACGGTGAACTACAGCAGCCCAGGCGTGAAAGGGCGCAAGATTTTTGGCGGGCTAGAGCCTTATGGAAAAGTGTGGCGCGCCGGGGCCAACGAGGCCACCACGGTCGAATTCAGTAAGGCGGTGATGGTGGAAGGCAAGGCGCTGCCGGCGGGCAAGTACGGCTTCTTCGTGATTCCGACGGAGAGCGGCCAGTGGACGGCCATCTTTAACAAGGTGCCGAACCAGTGGGGCGCTTTTAAATATGACGAGAAGTTGGACGCGCTACGCGTGATGGTGACCCCGCGCAAAACAGCGGCGGTGACCGAGCGGCTGGCCTATGAGGTGACACCCAAAGCGCTGGTGCTGCGCTGGGAAAATATAGAATTGCCGGTGGCCATCAAATAGCCCTCGTTTAACGACCGGAATGGAAGCGGGCGGCCCACGGTGGGCCGCCCGCTTACTTTTGTGCCTTCTCTCGCCTTATTAACCCATGGAATATAAGCTCACTCAATACAGCCACGGCGCGGGTTGCGGCTGCAAAATCGCGCCGGCCGTGCTCGACCAGATGCTGCATACCAGCATTGCCCAGCCCCAGCATCCTAACCTATTAGTAGGTAACGCCAGCCGCGACGACGCGGCGGTGTACGACATCGGCGGGGGCCAGGCAGTGATTTCGACTACCGACTTCTTCATGCCCATCGTGGATGATGCCTACGATTTCGGGCGCATTGCCTCGGCCAACGCTATTTCGGATGTGTATGCCATGGGCGGGCGGCCGCTGCTGGCCATTGCCGTACTGGGCTGGCCCGTGGATAAGCTGCCGCCCGAGGTGGCGCGCCGCGTGCTTGAGGGTGCCCGCAGCATCTGCGCTGAGGCGGGGATTCCACTGGCGGGTGGCCATAGCATCGACTCGCCGGAGCCCATTTTTGGGCTGGCCGTGACGGGCATGGTCGACATCAAAGACCTGAAGCAGAACGATACGGCCACGGCCGGCTCGGAATTATTCTTGACCAAGCCGCTGGGCGTGGGCATTATGACGACGGCCCAGAAAAAAGGCATTCTGCGGGATGAGGACGCCGATATTGCGCCGGCTCAGATGATGCAGCTGAACAAGATTGGCGCGGAACTGAGCAAGCTGGGAGCAGTGACGGCCCTGACGGATGTAACCGGGTTCGGCCTGCTCGGGCACCTGGCCGAGGTGTGCGAAGGCAGCGGTCTGACGGCGGAAATCGACTTCAGTAAAGTGCCGCTTATTGAGGCAGCCAAAGCGTATTTGGAGCAAGGCAGCGTGCCGGGCGGCACCGGCCGCAACTGGGCTAGCTACGGCCACAAAATCGGCGCGGTGACGGACGAGCAGCGGGCGTGGCTGTGCGACCCGCAAACGTCCGGCGGCCTGCTGGTGTGCGTGGAGCCGGCCGGGCGGGCGGCCGTGGAAGCCGTTTTCACGAAATATGGGCTGGTGCTGGAAAGCTTCGGGCACCTGCGTGCGCACGCCGACAGCGAGCCTTGGGTGCAGGTGCAGGCGTAGGGCCGGGGATTTCTTGTATTCATGAAATCAACCTTTTTTCGTCCGCTGCTGGAGGCGGCCGTGGCGCTGTTTGTGGTGCTGGGGGCGGCGCGCTGGGTAACGGGGCTGTTTTCGAAGCGCACGCATGTGTACCAAACCACGGCGGCGCGGCAGCTGCGGCTGCTGTTCTGGCCGCTGCTGGCGCTGGGCGCGGGGCTGAGCGTGCTGCCCGCCGTGGCAATGGGCGGGGCCGCGGTCAGCGCCTTTGAGTGGCTGCTCACGGCGGGCTTTATGCTGTTTACGCTGGCTTTGAGCGGGCCGGCGCTGCTGCTGCACTTGCGCTACTGGACACTAAACCACGACACTACGCTGGTTTTTCAGCCCGTTGATAACCGATTTGAAGTGTACGAAGCCGGGCAGCGGGTGCCGTTTGAGCGGCGCGATTTGGCCCGCGTGGAGCGCGTGACGTGCCGCGCCCGCCATACTTTCTGGGCGAAATACGATTACCTGACGCTGCACTTGCACGATGGGCGGACCGTCACCCTTACCTCACTACTGACGGATTTGGAGCCGCTGGCCATTTTCCTGCGCAGTCTGCCCACCGACCGGCGCGCCAAGGCCTGGTGCTGGGTGTAGCGCGAACTTTTAGTTCGCGTCCGCACGGAACGACTGCCCAACGGCATGAGGGACGCGAACTAAAAGTTCGCGCTACTTCCGCTTGTACAAGCCGGGCATGTCCGTGGGCTCATAAGCACTGAAGATGCCGGGCAGCAGCTGTTGCAGGCGGGGCACCACGCGGCTCTGGTCGAGCAGGTAAGCGGGCGGCGTGGGGCCCATGCGCTGAGCTACGCGTACCACGGCGGCGTACTCGTTGAGGTGGCCGAAATCGACTTGAGACAGCGCCCAGTCCAAGTAGGGCGTGGTGGGGTGGTTGTTGAAATAGGCCCGGTCGTCGGGGCCGAGGACGAGGAGCGTCTGGCCGCGCAGGGCAGTATAGCGTGGGTCGGGCTCTAGGCCGAAGCGGCTCTCGGCAGGCATGTGCAACAGGCTTTCGAGGCGCGGCACCTGAGCGCGGTAGCGAAGCACAACTACGGAGTTGATGATGAGCAGCAGCAGCAGCTCCAGCAGCCAGCTTTGGCGGTAGCGCTGCCATAGAAAGAGGCTGAAATAGGCCAGTGGTGGCAGCAGCAGCACCAGCGCACCGGGGGCCGCGCCGCGTTCCACGGCGGCGGCCACCCCGGCCACAGCCAGCCACACCAGCATCATCTGGCGGAATTTCACCTGGAACACCAGCCCCAGCGACGTGCCCAATGCCCGCAGCAGCGCCAGCGCCAGCACCAGCACGGGCACTATCAGCAGGCGCAGTTGCAGGCCGGCGGGCAGGCCGCTGGCAATGAGGTCCGTGAGGCCCGGCTGCAAGTGAAATTGTACGAAGCCCGGCAGCGCATCGGTATAAAAGAAGAACGTGGCCACCAGCGCATACGGGAAGAAAAACCCGCACAGCAGCAGCAGCGAGCTGCGAAAGGAATTAGCCGCGAAAATGACCACCGCAAACAGCCCCACTATCACAAACAAGCTGAGCGGCAGGTAGCACAACGCCCCCAGCCCGATGAGAAACCCAGCCCGGAACAGGCGGCGGTTGTCGTAGCCCTCGCGGGAGGTGGGCAGCAGCGCGCTCAGCGCAAACACGATGAAGGTATTGCCCAGCAGCAGCGGCGAAAGGGTATCCAAATCGGTGCTCACGCTGCCCACCAGCAGGTAGGTGAGCGCCGCCACGTAGCCGCGCTCGGGATGCACGTCGTAGCGGTTGAACACCAGGTTCAGGCGCAGGCCTTGGATAAACAATAGCCCCAGCGCCACCATGCGGTAGAGCCACACAGGGCGCGCTAGCACGGCATCGAGGGCGGCAAAGGTGGCGGCGGCCAGCGGCGCGGTGCCGTCGTAGAGGTCGCGGTAGGGCATGGCCCCGCCGTGCAGCCGCTCGCCCACCAGTAAGGCCCGGAGCTCGGCCGCCGTCAGGGGCAGGCCAAACCAGAGCAACGGCAGGCGCAGAGCCAGCACCAGCAGCACCAGGGCCAGCAGCTGCGTGGGCAACGAGCTTTTGAAAAAGCGGAGCACTCGTTAGGGTATGAGGGTAAGAGGGTGTGGGGGTAGAAGAGTATAAGGATGCGAGGGTAGCGCAAAGGTATTGTGCGACCCCAACGCTGGCAGCTATTCTTTTTCTGCCTTCCGCCGCCCATTCCTTCCTATCCCCCACACGCACACGTTAAAAAGCCTCCTACTCCCACACCCTCATACCCTGAAAACCCCTCGTACCTTTGCCAGTCATTATGGATAGCAAACGACAACAGAAAATGGCCAGCCTGCTGCAGCAGGAGCTGGCAGCCGTATTACAGCGCGACTTACCGCACTTGTTCGGTGGCGGGCTGGCCCCCAGCATCAGCATGGTGAAGGTGACGCCCGACTTGGGCCAGGCCCGCGTGTACCTGAGCCTGCTGCTGGGCAACGATGCCAACGAGCGCATCGAAATAGTGCGCGACAACGCCAAGGAAATCCGCCACGCCCTGGCCAAGCGCATTCGCAAAACGGCCCGCGTGGTGCCCGAGCTCATCTTTTTCCACGACGACAGCGCCGCCTACGCCGCCCACATGGACGAGGTGCTGGGCACGCTCGACATTCCGGCCGCGCCGAAAGATGACGCCCCGGACGACGAGGAAAAGCCTGCCCGCCCGCGCCTGTTCAATTAGCGAATGGGTAAATGAGTAAGTGAATAAATGACTCGATTGGTCGGCCTGCTTGCTCACTTACTTATTTACGCACTTACTCATTTACCGCTTCCCCCTTGTACTACGACCCAATTAAGAAGACGCTCGGCCAGGTATTCAACCGCACGCCGTGGCTGCGCCGGCTGTTTTATCACCTGCTCGATTTGCTGCTGCTGCGCACCTGGCACGTGCATCGCGAGCTGCGCCGCTGGGCCAAGGGCCGCACCCAGGAGCCCCTCAATATCCTCGACGCTGGCTCTGGCTACGGGCAGTACACGTACTGGCTCAGTGGCCTGAGCCCGAAGTGGAACATCCTGGCCGTGGACGTGAAGGACGACCAGGTGGCCGACTCTAACCGGTTTTTCCAGCAGATTGGCCGCAAGAACGTGCAGTTTGCCGTGCAGGATTTGGTGCTCTATCAGGAGCCGAACTCCTTCGATTTGGCCTTGTCTGTTGATGTGATGGAGCACATTCTGGAAGATGTGGAGGTATTCCGCAACATCCACGCTTCGCTGAAAGACGGCGGGATGCTCCTGATTTCGACCCCCAGCGACCAGGGCGGCTCCGACGTACACGACGACGGCGAAACCAGCTTCATCGAGGAGCACGTGCGCGACGGTTACAACATCCGCGAGATTCAGCAGAAGCTGCGCACCGCTGGCTTCGAGCGCATTGAGGCCCGCTATGCTTACGGCGAACCGGGCCAGATTTCGTGGCGTCTCAGCATGAAATACCCGATTCTGATGCTGGGCAAGTCGCGCCTGTTTTTTATCCTGCTGCCGTTCTACTACCTCATCACGTTCCCGTTCTGCCTGCTACTGAACTGGCTCGATGCGCGCACGACGCACGACTCTGGTACCGGCCTCATTGTGAAAGCCTGGAAATAAGCCGCAACACAAATAGGCAAACCGCCTGAAATTGTGTCCGTTACCGTTTAACCCGCATTTTGCCTTAGCTTTCCGAACGCTAACCCCGTAAAGCGCCCCGATAAAACCCACGCAGGAGCCATCTGCCCCATCCGGATAATCCGTGACCTACCCGACGAGTCCGTGATTTATGAACGTCCCCATCCTCATTGCCCGGCGCTATTTTCGCTCCAAGAACAAGCGCAACATCATCACCATCATCTCCAACATTTCGATGATTGGGGTGGCGGTGGGCACCATGGCGCTGATTATCGTGCTGTCGGTGTTCAACGGGCTGGAGGATTTGGTGCGCACGCTCTACGGCAAGTCGGACCCTAATCTCGTCATCTCGGCCGCCAAAGGCAAGGCCTTCGACGTGGACCGCACCTTCCTGATGAAGCTGGAAAACACGCCCGGCGTGGCCCTGCTCACGGAGGTCATCGAAGACAATGCCCTGCTACAGTACCACGACCGCCAAATGGTGGTAAAAATGCGCGGCCTCTCGGACAACTACTTCGGCCAGAGCCAGATTGACGCCAATATCCGCGAGGGTGACCACCGCCTGCGCCGCGACAGCCTGGAGCTGGCTCTGGTGGGTGCCGGCGTGCAGCACGAGCTCAGCATTACCCTTAATAACCGACTGGCGCCCATGCGCCTGCTCTACCCGCGCAACACGCCCGGCAAAAAAACCCTCGATTTCAACCCCGAAAACGCCTTCAACGAGCAGAACCTGACGGCCGGCGGCGTCTTCCTCATCGAGCAGCACATCGACGACAGCTACATTTTCGTGCCTCTTACCTTCGCCCAGCGTCTGTTGGGCTACGGCACCCGCCGCACGGCCCTCTACGTGAAGGTGGGCCAGAGCTTTGAAATCGAGAAGGTGAAAGGCCAACTCCGCACGCTCCTCGGGCCAGATTTCAAAGTGCAGGATTCTGATGAGCAGCACGTCAGCCTGTTCAAGGCCATCAAAGTGGAGAAGCTGTTCGTGTTCATCACCTTCACGCTTATTCTGCTCATCGCCTCGCTCAACATCTTTTTCTCGCTCTCGATGCTGGTTATCGATAAGAAAAAGGACATCTCCGTGCTGCTCGCTATGGGTGCGAGCCAGAAGACGGTGCGGCGCACATTCCTGTATGTAGGGGCCATTGTGGCGCTGGTGGGCGCGGCCACCGGGCTCATTCTGGGCGTCACGCTGTGCTGGCTCCAGCAGCGGTTTGGTTTCGTGAGTATGGGCATGGCCACGAGCGTGGTGGACGCGTACCCGGTAAAAATGCAGGCCTCAGACCTGATTTTTACCTGCGTGTCCATCATCGTCATTACCCTGGCCGTAAGCATTCGCCCGGCCCTGAATGCTAGCAAGTTGGACTTGCGCGAGAATTTATAGCGTTTATCGCCTTTCCGGCATCTTAGGGGTTTTTCTGGCGTAAGGGCCTAGCATTTACTCCCGGCACAAAAGCTTAACTATCCCAATTTCCGCTTTCTGCCCTACCTTGCGCTTTACGCGTGCCCGGCTATGAAAGTATCTACCGCAGAACCGTTTCAAATTGTCTACTCGCTCTTCGAACACGAGTTCCTGGGCCACCTGTTCGCGGCCTATGTGGTCCAGCTGGGTCCCCGGGGCCAGCTAACGCTTCAGCACCAGACCGTTTCGGGAAAGAATGCCCATGAATTCGCGGCCGGCCTCGACGCCACCGACTTTGAGCTGGTGGAACTCTGCGACCAGATTCAGCAGGAAGCGGTGGTGAAGGAATTCTGGCCCCGCAAAATTGCCACGGCCGAGTTTTTCCTTAAGACCTACAACGCCGAAAAAGGCGATAAACCCCTTCAGGAGGTCATTGCGAAGTATGTGCAGACGCGCATGGCCGGCATTCTGACGCGGCTGGCGGGCAAGCAGGTCTTTATTATGGGCCGCGACGGCGAGCCAACGTGGAAGGAAATCGGCCTGGCCCCGGCCAAGGCGTCCATCCTGTTCCACTTCCGCCGCAACGAGGAAGGCACTCACTACTTCCCTACCATCCAGTACCAGGGGCAGAAGCTTGATTTTCAATACAAAGACGCAGTGCTGGTGTGCCTGCAACCGGCCTGGCTGCTGCTCAACGACCTGCTCTACTCCTTCCGTACCGAGGTGGACGGCAAGAAGTTGCTGCCGTTTTTGAAGAAGAAATTCATCGTGGTGCCCCGGCAGGTGGAGGAAAGTTATTTCCAGAAGTTCGTGGCCCCGCTCATGGAGTCGTTTGAGGTACACGCGCGGGGCTTTGATATTCGGTCGGAGCGCTACGTGGCGCGGCCCCGGCTCACGTTCAGCGACGCCCAGCCCGCCCTGCCCGCGCCCGAAGCGCCCGTACGCCCGCCCGGCCCGCCGCGCCGGGGCCGCATTCCGCTGCCCAAACCCATCGCGCCCCTTCTCACCGGGGCCGAAACCGAACAGATTCATTTCGAGCTGAGCTTCCGCTACGGCCCGCACCTCATGCCGCTAGGCACGAGCAAGCCCGTGAGCGTGCATCTCGAAAAAACGGCCGACAGCTACGTGTTCCACCGCCTGATGCGCAGCCCCGAGCAGGAGCAGGCCACCGTGGAGGAGCTCCAGGCCCGCCACCTCACCGTGGCCAACGGCCACGCCTCGCTGCCCAAAGCCGAAGCCTTCAAGTGGCTGCACGAGAATTCCCCCGCTCTTACCGAACTGGGATACACGGTAGAAGCCGCCGCCACGGCTACCAAGAACTACTTCATCGGACCCACCAGCGTGCAGGTGGGCATTCAGGAAGCCGGCGACTGGTTCGACGTGCGCGGCACGGTGCGTTTTGGCGACATCGAAGTTCCGTTCATCCGGCTGCGGGGGCACATTCTGCAACGTCGGCGCGAATTCAAGCTGCCCAACGGCCAGATTGCCATCATTCCCGACGAGTGGTTTACGGACTACCTGGAGCTGTTTGCCTTCGGCGAAGAAACCGAGGACGGCCTCAACCTGCGCCGCCACCACCTGGCCCTGGTGGCCGACCTGCAAAGCAATGAGCTGGCCACCGTGCGGATGGGCCGCAAGCTCGAAAAGCTGCGCGACTTTGCCGAAGTCGAAGACCACCCCCTGCCCGTGGGCTTCCTGGGCGAGCTGCGCCCCTATCAGAAGGCCGGCTACAACTGGCTGCGCTTCGTGCAGGACTACCATTTCGGCGGCTGCCTGGCCGACGACATGGGTTTGGGCAAAACCATTCAAACGCTGGCCATGCTCCAGCACCGCCGTGAAAGCGGCGAGGCCAAGGGCGCGGCCTCGCTCCTGGTACTGCCTACCTCACTGGTTTTCAACTGGCTGAACGAAGCCCAGAAATTTACGCCCGAGCTGCGCGTGCTGGCCTATACCGGCACCTACCGCGACAAAAACCCCGACCGCTTCGCCGATTACGATGTGGTGCTGACCAGCTACGGCATCGTGCGTCTCGATACGGAGCTGCTGGCCGGCTACAAGTTCGACTACGTGATTCTGGACGAGTCGCAGGCCATCAAGAACCCGTCGAGCACTACCTCGCAGGCTGTGCGGCAGTTGCACTCCAAGCACCGGCTCATCCTCACGGGCACACCAGTGGAGAATAGCACGATGGACTTGTGGTCGCAGATGTCCTTCATTAACCCGGGCTTGCTGGGTACGCAAGCTTTTTTCCGCAAGGAATTCCTCAAGCCCATTGAGAAAAACCAGGACGAAGGCCGCACCCGCCGCCTGCACGCCCTCATCAAGCCGTTCATACTGCGGCGGCACAAAGCCCAGGTAGCGAAAGAACTACCCGCCAAA
The DNA here is from genome assembly GCF_054061335.1 of Hymenobacter sp. UYAg731. Taxonomy (NCBI): domain Bacteria; kingdom Pseudomonadati; phylum Bacteroidota; class Cytophagia; order Cytophagales; family Hymenobacteraceae; genus Hymenobacter; species Hymenobacter sp. UYAg731. The sequence continues at coordinate 585,480 of NZ_JBSSEC010000002.1, forward strand.
ACGGAGCAGCTCAGCTACTGCCAGATGACGGATGAGCAAGCCCACGCCTACGAGGAAACCAAGAGCTTCTACCGCAACAAAATCCTGCGCAACCTCGACGAGCACGGCCCGGCCAGCACCCAGTTTCTGCTGCTGCAAGGCCTCACCCGGTTGCGTCAGATTGCCAACCATCCGCGCCTGGCCGATGAAAACTACGCCCACGAATCGGGCAAGCTGCGCGAAGTGCTGCGCATGCTGCGCAACGTGGTGGCCGAAGGACACAAAGTATTGGTGTTCAGCCAGTTCGTACAGCACTTGTCCCTGGTGCGGGCCGCGCTTGATGAGCGGCAGATGCCCTATGCCTACCTCGACGGCGCGACCCGCGACCGGCCCGCCGAAGTAGCCCGCTTCCAGGAAACGGAAGACCTGAAAATTTTCCTCATCAGCCTCAAAGCTGGCGGCGTGGGCCTCAACCTCACCGCTGCCGACTACGTCTTCATCCTCGACCCGTGGTGGAACCCCGCCGTGGAGGCCCAGGCCGTGGACCGAGCCCACCGCATCGGCCAGCAGCGCCCGGTGTTCACCTACAAGTTTATCACCCAGGGCACGGTGGAGGAAAAAATTCTGGCCCTGCAACGCCGCAAGCTGGCCCTGGTGAGCGAACTCATCGCCACCGACGAAGCCGTAATTAAGCACCTCACCCGCGAGGACATTGAGGAATTGCTGGGATAATCCCGCGCCTTTATTTAATCATTCTTGTTTTTAATTTACTTTTAAGCATATTTGTGCCCGGCTTTTTCCGTTGAGAAAGCTATTTACCTTTCCATTTTCTTTTCTTAAGCCAACGCCGATTACATGGCTCTCGTTGCTGCACTGCATCTGCGTTGGAAAAGCACCAAGTGGCGGTTGTGCGGCCTGATTTGGCTGTTGCTGCTAGCAACCACGGGCCATGCCCAACCCACACGGCCGCCGGCTCCGACCAAGCCCGCAATGCCAGCCCGAGCCCCTGCTCCGGCTCAGAACCAATTGTCGCCCCAAAAAATGGAAGAGGCCCTGCGCCTCCTGCTCCGGGCCGACTCCGTGGCCTCGCAGCGTCAACGGGCGCGGCTGGGGCCGGAATCCAGCGGATTGGTGGTGGACCAGACCATTACCAAAATAGGGCACGACTTTTACGACCAGTTTTTCAGCCGTTGGGAAGCGCCGGCCGATAACGATGATTTCATCATCATCATCAGTGAGAAGCCGTCGCGCAGCAACAACAACGCCATTGTGACGGTGGTCGTGAACGACGAAGAACTGCTGGAATTTCCGCTCCAGGGCAAATACGACATCATTGAGGAAACCAACCAGCAGGTGATGGAAGTGGTGAGCAACTTTTTGCAGCAGGCCCGCAACCTCAGCAAGCAATTGGAAAAAGGTAACCGCCAACCCCTCGAAACCTATTAACTTTTCTACTTATTTTTTGCACATGAAACAATTTTCTACGCTGATGGCCTTGGGAATAATGCTTTTCTGCGGCCGGGTGGCTCATGCCCAGGACTTTGTGTATGAGCCCAAAAACCCCTCTTTTGGGGGCGGTAATACCTTCAACTATTCGTGGCTGCTGAGTTCGGCACAGGCCCAGAACACCATTCCGGACCCGGCCTCGGCCGCCGCTACTTCGGCGGCCGACCCGCTGGCCTCCTTCACGGCCAACCTCAACCAGCAGGTGCTGGCGCAGCTGAGCAGCCGGCTCATTGCCTCGCAGTTTGGCCAGGGTGCCATCAAAGCGGGCAGCTATAGCGTGGGCAACTATCAGATTCAGATAACGCCCGGCGCGGCGGGCGTTGCCGTGCAGGTCACGGATACCTCAACGGGCAACCAGACCACCATTACCATCCCCAACGGGCTGTAATACAACCGCTATTCAGCCTCCAATTTCTTCCTTTTCCGCTTTTTCGGTTCATTATGTCCCTGCGTCGTTTGCTGATTGCCGTGGTTTCCTTGCTATCGGCAGGGCTCAGCGGCTGCGCTTCTTACCTCCACCAAACGTTTATCAACCCGGAGGCGGCGCGCTTGGGTGCCGAAGTCAACAGCAACGAGGTGTGGCGGCACCTACCCCCGGCCCGGCAGCGCGTGGTGGTGGCCGTTTATAAGTTCCGGGACCAGACCGGTCAGTACAAGCCGCAGGCCAACGGGGCCAGTTTTTCCACGGCCGTCACGCAGGGAGCCACCACCATCCTGCTGCGCGCCTTGGAAGAATCGCAGTGGTTTGACCCCATTGAGCGCGAAAACCTGGGCAACCTGCTGAACGAGCGCAAGATTATTCGCTCGACGCGGGACGAGTACTCGCAGCAAACGGGCCAGCGGCAACCCAATCTGCCGCCCCTGCTCTTCGCCGGCATCTTGCTCGAAGGCGGCATTATTTCCTACGATTCCAATATTCTGACCGGCGGGGCGGGCCTGCGCTACTTCGGAGCCGGAGCCTCGGGCCAGTACCGCCAGGACCGGGTGACGGTGTACCTGCGGGCCATCAGCACCAACACGGGCAAAATCCTCAAAACGGTTTACACCTCCAAAACCATTCTCTCGCAGCAGGTTGATGCCAGCCTGTTCCAATTTGTGAGTTTTAAGCGCCTGCTGGAAACCGAAACCGGCTTCACCTACAACGAGCCGAGCGAAATGGCGGTGAAGGAGGCCATTGAGAAATCGGTGCAGTCGCTGATTTATGAAGGGCTGCTGGCCAACGTCTGGACGTCGTCGGACACGGCGGCGGTGCGCGGCCTGCCCATGCAAAGCTACCTACGCGAAAAGGATGAAAACCTCTCTTACGATGTGCTGGGCCGGCAAACCATGTACCGCCGCCGTCCCCTGGGGCTGGGCCTGAATGGTGCCGTGCAGCTCTACCAAGGCGATTTTGCGCTGCCCCAATACCGGACGGGAGCCGAGTTCACGATGCGCTACCGCTTGGGCGACGGCTACTTCTCGACGTTTCTAAACGCTGGTACCGGGAGGCTGGCAGCCGGACCGCAAGGCCAGTATTTTGACCAGCGCTTCAACTACGCCGAATTGGGACTGCAAGCCTGCCTGTTTCCCTACGATAAGTTCTCACCCTACCTGGCAGTTGGGGGTGGCGTCACGGCGCGAGGATTTACGGCGCTGGCGTCTTCGGGGAATCTACTGCCACACGCCGCATTCGGGGTTGGGGCCGAATTGCTGCTCACCCCACGCCTAGGGCTTAATGTCGAGGTTGAGAACCGCTTATATCTCAACGACCGGCTTGACCAGGTGAGCCAGGGCCGCTACAATGACTATTCGTGGGCAGGCAAAGCAGGGATTATTTTATACTTAGGTAAAAAAAATTCAACGATTACTTATAAAAAATAACTGCTTTTTTATAAAAAATAAAGTACTGAAAACCAGTTTATATATGTAAAAATATATATTTACTGCTACGAGGTAAATTTATAATCAATGCTATTATTTATAATTATTCTAATTCTAATTTATTCTTTTCTAATTCACGGATTTTGAAATGCGCTTTTTATGAGATTATATTTGTCATGTTCTAACAGGAACACAAAAAATTCTCACACATTTCACATTTTTATTGCCATGAAAAAGATTTCTCTATTACTTGGCGCGGCTTTATTACTGGCTAGCGCCGCCAACGCCCAAGTACGGACTCTCACCCCTGCCGCCCCTTCTGCTGTAGGAGCCAACCCCAACACGGTTTCACAGCCCACTAGCGCCGCCGGCCCGGTCACCCTGACCGGCCGCCCCGCTCTGGGCACTACGACTGCCGGTGGTGGTGGCGGATTCAACAACGACTCGTATCTCGAGCAGGTAGGCGACAACCAGCGGGCTTTTGTTACCCAGACCGGTGCGGGCAGCAACACTTCCGACATCCTGCAATCATCAGCGGCCGGAACCGGTGGCAACTACGCCAAGCAGACTCAGGAGTCGCTAAATCTGGGGTATACCCCAAATCCAGAGAACAATGCAAATATCAAGCAGTACGGTACTGGTAGCTCGGCCATTCAGGACCAGCGGGGCACCCAGAACAAAGAGGCCATTCAGCAGGGAGCTTCGGGGGTAGCCAGCTCAGGCAATTTCGCCAGCCAGATACAGCGTTCACCTGACCCTACTAGAGATACAGGCGGGAACAACGCTACTATTAAGCAAAACACTACAGTTGCTGGCGGCGACAACTCAGCTACCCAGGAACAGCAAAGCAGCGGCGGAAAAGTTTCGGCCTCGCAACAGGGCAGCCGCAACAAATCGGTGCAGAAACAAGGCGTTTATGGCTACGATAATGCCACGGTAACTCAAACGGGTAACGATAACTACGCAAAGCAAGACCAGTCTCCAAACGGCGGCAGCAATATTGCTGAACTCACTCAGACGGGCAATCGCAACCAAGCAGAGCAAACGCAGAGCGGGTACAACAACCAAGCGCTGGTTGAGCAAACCACCAATGACAACGTGGCCAGCCAGACCCAACAAGGCGGTGGCTTCAACTATGCCGAAACCAAGCAGGGCGGCACCGCTGGTGTGGATGCCGGCTACAGCATGACGGTGCAGACGGGAAACAATAACACGGCTGTGGTACACCAGGGCCAGCCGTAAGCGAGAAACAACCTTTGGCGAATGTCAATTTCTGGCCGCTATTCAGCAGGATAGCGGCCAGAAATGACCTCTTCCTGTTTTGATTCATAAAGTACTGGCTTTTCCAAAATCACCCCGCTTTCAATCTTTTTAATTCCTCTGACTCGATGAAAAAACTTACTCTCCTTCTCAGCGCGGCTTTGCTGCTCGCTGGCGCTGCCAACGCCCAGGTCCGTACCCTCACCCCAGCGGCCCCTAGCGCCGTCGGAGCCAACCCCAACCCCGTGTCGCAGCCCACCAGCGCCGCCGGCCCCGTCACCCTCACCGGCCGCCCCGCCCTGGGCAGCACCGGGGCCATCAACAACGACTCGTATGTGCAGCAGGTGGGCGATGGCCAGATGGCCAACGTTTCGCAGACCGGCACCGGCCGCAACACCGCCGATATCGACCAAAGCCCCAGCTTAGCAAACGTCATTGTACCGGGTGCCGACGGCAACTACGCCAGCCAGACGCAGGTATCGACGGGCAGCACGGCCAGCGGCGACCAGAACCGGGCCTACATCGGCCAGTTTGGCGCAACCAGCACGGCCATTCAGGAGCAGACCGGCACCCGCAACCAGGCTGCTATTCGACAGGGCAACAAGGCCGGCAATATTGGCTTTGGCGTACTGAGCGGCAACGACTACGCCAGCCAGAAACAGACTGGCAACGACAACAAAGCAACCATTGCGCAAAATACGACGATTGGTATTTCCAACAATTCGGCCACACAGGAGCAAAAGGGTAACGGCAACAATGCCTCGGCTTCGCAGGAAGCTCAGAACCATACCTCGGTTCAGAAGCAGGGCGGAATTGGCGGCGGCACGGGCAACAACAACAACGCCACGGTGACGCAACGCGGCCTGAACCAGTATGCCAGCCAGGACCAGCAGGGCAACGGCAACCTTGCCTCCATTACCCAGCAAACGCTGCTGACGGCTAACAACCAAGCCTTGCAGGCGCAGACCGGCGACTTCAATCGGGCCACCATCACCCAGAGCACCAGCAACAACGTGGCCAGCCAGATGCAGAGCGGCGGCAACAGCAACTACGCCGAAACCATTCAGGGCGGCAACCTGCTGCGCGATTCGGCCTATAGCATGACGACCCAGCAGGGCAGCAACAACACGGCCGTTGTGCATCAGGGCGTACATTAATAAACCCCTCCCTTCGGCTGGAGCCGAAACCAAGATGTGCCAAGTTCCGAGTCCGGCTAATACCGGGCCGGGGCTTGGCCCATTTGGCTAAATTCTCCTTATATTTCTACTCGATTATTCTAAACTTCTAAAAACCATGAAGCCATTGTCCGTACTTGGTTTGGTTGGAGCGTTGCTTTCCTCGGGAGTAGCGCTGGCCCAAACGCAGCGCCTGCCGAGCGAAGCGGCCACGGCAGAACAGCGCCTGGCCGAGGACTTTGGCCCCGACCGCCTGCCAAATAGTGGCGAAACCCAGACCACCGCCCAGAACCAGACCTCCTCTACGTTGCGGCAGATTGGCATTGGCAACCAAGCTACAGTGAGCCAGCAGAGCCCCTCGGCCCTGGGCAACCAGGCCTATATTGTGCAGATTGGCATGGGTAACGAAATAGGCATCAGCCAGAACGGCACCGGCAACAGCGCGACGTTTACCCAAGATGGCCAGGGCAACTCGTCCACCATTACGCAGCACGGCACGGCCAATAAGCTGACCGGGGTAGTGAAAGGCGACCGCAACGAAGTAAACGTGCTGCAGGATGGCAACAACAACCAAGTGACCGGCGACATCCGCCTCAGCGACCGGGTATACAACATCAAGCAGTACGGCAACAACAATACCCTGACGCAGTTCGAATCGACGGTGCAAATGCCCAAAGGCTATAGCGTGGAAATGCGCGGCCAGGGCATCAACCTCACCATCGAGCAGAGCAAAGTAGTGCCCACGCATTAAGTAAGCATCGGAGCACGGCGGGCAGCGGGCATAACGGACCAGCAGTTTCCACTCTAACGGCCTTCCCTCATGTTTTTCTTCTTTTTGTTACTCCGTATGTGGCAGCCCACCGAAACGCCCGCGCCCTGCCAGGCCCGCCTGGAAATGCACCAGCAGGATGGCCTGCTGAGCGTGACCGGCCACTGCCGTAACCTGCTGCCCACGGCCGGGCGCTACCGCTACGAGCTGTCGTTGCAGCGCGAAAGCGCGGGTGGCCGCTCGCAGAACACCCAGCGCGGGGAGTTTGACGTGGCCCCGCAGCAGGAAGTATCGCTGTCGCACTCGCGGGTGAATGCCTCGCCGCAGGACACCTATCATGTTCATCTTCGGGTGCTTGACCTGGCGGGCCACGTAGTGGCGCAGGACTCAGCGGCGCAAGTTCCGGCGCGCTAACTTTACCCGTTCTTTCTTCTTGTCCGCATCCGCTATTCGATGACATTTTTATCGTTTTCCAAGGGGCGCTTTCTGCCCAGAGCATTTTTTCTACTCATTTGCACCTGCCTGCTTAGCGCCTGCCAGGAAGATTTGGTGGCCCCGGCCTATTTCGGCACCGTGACGGGCACGGTGCTCGATGCGCGCACCAACCAGCCGCTGGCCAATGCCACCATCACCACCAGCCCGGCCACCAGCTCCTACGTTACGTCGGCCCAGGGCAAATTTCAGATTACGGATGCGCCGGCCGGGCGCTTTGCCATCACGGTGAGCAAGGTGGACTACCAGCAGGTGGTGACCAACGTGACGGTGAATGACGGACAGACGGCGGATGTGTCCATCGTGCTGACAAAAGCGAGCACCGCCGCCCCCACGGCCCCCAACCGCCCCACGCCCGCCAACCAGGCCACCGGCCAGCCCACCACCGTACTGCTGTCGTGGCGGCCGGTAGGGGCTGCTGCCAGCGACTCGTTGCGCTACGACGTGGCCCTTTTCGAAAGCAACAACCTGAATCAGCGCATGTTGCTCACCAACTCGAAGGATACGGCCGTGACGGCCACGAGCCTGCGATACAGCACCACTTATTACTGGCAGGTGACGGTGCGCAACACGACGGGCGTCACGGCGCGGGGACCAATTTGGAGCTTTCAGACGGTTGCTTTTCCGAACAACCGCTACCTGTTTGCCCGCACCGTGGTGGGCAACACCGACATTTATTCGGCGGATGGCACTGCTACGCCGGTGCAGCTCACCTTCGGGAGCACCGTGGAAACGGCCCCGCAGCTAAGCCCCAGCCGCGACCTGATTGCCTACACGTCCAACGCCACGGGCCTGTACCAGCTATACACGATGAATCGCGACGGCTCGAACCCGCGCCAGATTACCACGCTCGACGTGGATGGGTATAATAACCGGGGCGTGGGCTACCGCTGGTCGCCGGACGGGGCGTATTTCATCTATACGCACAACGACAAGCTGTACCGCATCAACCGCGACGGCACGGGACGGGTGGATTTGGCCACCGCGCCCGCCGGCCGCAACTTCCGCGAGTGCGACTGGACGGCCGAGGACGGCGGCCACCTGGTGGTGCAAACCGTGGGCGCGGATATTTTCGATTCGGAGCTGTACATCTACAATACCGACGGCACCAGCCCCCGGCTGCTGGTGAGCAACCTGCCCGGCCGGCTCGATTCGCCCAGCTTCAGCATCGACGGCCTCACGGTGGTGTATACGCGGGATGCGGCGGGTTTTAACGCCACCACCGGCCGGCAGCAGGATGCGCGCATTTTCAGCCGGCGCACCGATGGTACCGGCACGCCAACGGACCTTTCGACCGGCACCAACAATAGTGGCAAGACCTTAGGAACCAATGACCTGACGCCCCGATTTACGCCCGATGGCTTTCACCTGATTTTCGTGAACCGGACCACCGACGAAGTTGCGCCGCCCGAAGTATGGACGATGGACCTGGACGGCAAAAACCGCACCCGCCTGTTTACCAACGCGTTTTTGCCCGACTACAAATAGGCATTGGCCAACAATTAGGACCGGCCGGGGTTAGCAACTCATGCACGTCACCCTACGCACCGCCGTTTCGCAGCCCCCGGCCGTGGTGATGGCCGGCTTCACCAGAGAGTTATTTGTGGCCCTGGCCCCGCCGTTTCCCCGGCTGCGGCTGCTCCGCTTCGATGGCTGTTGCACCGGCGACCGGGTTGAAATCGAGCTCGATACGCTGGTGAAGCGCCTGCCCTGGACTTCGCTGATTGTGGACGATGGGGTGCAGCCCGACGGGACCCAGTTCTTTGTGGATGAAGGCCAAATACTGCCGCCGCCGCTACGGTTCTGGCGGCACCGCCACCTCATTCAGCCCGGCCCCCAGGGCGGCAGCATGATTGTGGATGCGCTGGAATACCGCACGGCTTCGCGCCTGCTCGATGCCCTGATTTATCCGGCCATGTGGGCGCAGTTTGCGTGGCGGCGGCCCATTTACCGGCGCTGGTTCCGGTAAGGAGGGCGGCCCGGCGCGGGGCCGTACCTTTGCAGACTATGCTGAACCCCGCCACCATCGTCCTCAAAAACGGAAAAGACCACAGCCTGCGCCGCCGCCACCCCTGGGTGTTCTCGGGGGCCATTGCCCGCGTACAGGGCGAAACCCAGGAGGGCGACCCCGTGCGCGTCGAAGCCATCGACGGAGAGCTGTTGGGGGTGGGCCACTTTTCGGGCGGCGGCTCCATTGCGGTGCGCATGCTGGACTTTGGCGAAAATGCCATCCTGCCCACGCCGGAGTTCTGGGAAGCCAAGTTGGGCAATGCCTATAGGCTGCGCCAGCGCCTGGCCCTGACCGGCACGGCCGATACCAACGTGTTCCGGCTGGTACACGCCGAGGGCGACGGCCTGCCCGGCCTCATCATCGATGTGTATGGCGACACCGCCGTGGTGCAGGCCCACAGCGTGGGCATGTACCGCGCCCGGCCCGAAATCGCGGCGGCGCTGCAAGTGGTGTTTGGCGGTAAGCTGCGCGCCATTTATGACAAGAGCGCCGAAACCGTGCCCGGCAATGCCGTGCCCGACGCCCAGAACGGCTACCTGTTCGGCGAAAGCTCAGGCACCGAGCACATTGTGATGGAAAATGGCCACCAGTTTGCCGTGGATTGGGAAACGGGCCAGAAAACCGGCTTCTTTATCGACCAGCGCGACAACCGCGCCCTGCTGGCCCGCTACTCGCCCGGCCGCAAGGTGCTCAACACGTTCTGCTACACCGGCGGCTTCTCGGTGTACGCGCTGGAGGCCGGGGCCGAGCTGGTTCATTCCGTCGATTCGAGCAAAAAAGCCATTGCCCTCACCGAGCGCAATGCCGAATTATCGAACCACGCCGACCGCCACGCCGCCTACCCCGACGATGTGCTGGGCTTCCTGAAAAACCACTCGGCTCAATACGATTTGCTGGTCCTCGACCCGCCCGCTTTCGCCAAGCACATGGGCGCCCGCCACGCCGCCCTGATGGGCTACAAACGCCTGAACATGGCCGGCATCGCGCACCTCGCGCCGGGCGGGCTACTATTCACGTTCTCCTGCTCGCAGGTGGTGAGCCCCGAATTGTTTGAGGGCGCGGTGCTGGCGGCGGCCATTGAGGCCGGCCGGCCGGCGCGCATACTGCACCGCCTCACCCAGCCCGCCGACCACCCGGTGAGCCTGTTCCATCCAGAAGGCGCTTACCTGAAGGGGCTGGTGCTGGCCGTGGAATAAGCCGATTAAAAACAATAAAGCGGCGCTCAGATGCGGACAGAAAACGTCTGCGCCTGAGCGCCGCTTTATTTTTGGCCGCTTCGGCTAAACTTCTCCCCCTATTGCGGCGGTTAGCAGTCCAGTGTTTAAGAAGACAACCAAAATTGCGCCCCCCCGGCAGCCCGTGACCGTCATCGGCGCGGGCATTGCCGGGCTGGCCACGGCGGCCCGGCTGGCCGTGGCCGGTCACCCGGTCACGGTATTCGAGGCCGGACCTACGTTTGGGGGCAAGATGCACCAGTTTGCGCTGCCCGGCGGGTACCGGTTCGATGCCGGACCGTCGCTGTTTACGTTGCCGCAGCTGGTAGACGATATTTTCCGGCTGGCCGGCCGGCCGCCCGCCGACTATTTCCGTTACGAGCGGCTGGACCCCATCACTAACTACTTTTTTGCCGATGGCACCCGGCTCACGGCCTGGGCCGACGCGGCGAAATTCGCGGCCGAAGTGGAGGCGAAGCTGGGCACGCCGGCGGCGGCCGTGACGCAGTTTCTGGCCCGGGCCGGCCAGGCGTATGATGCCACGGCCGGCACGTTTCTGCACAAGTCTTTGCACAAAGCCGGCACCTACTTCAGCCCCGAAACGCTGAAGGCCGTGGCTTCCCTGCCGCAGCTGGGCCTGCTGGGCACCATGCACCAGCGCCACGAAAAGGCCTTCGGTAGCGACCCGCGACTGGTGCAGCTCTTCGACCGCTACGCCACCTACAACGGCTCCGACCCCTATCAGGCCCCGGCCACGCTGAGCATGATTCCGCACCTGGAGCACGGCATTGGGGCTTTTTATCCCGAGGGTGGCATTTATGCCATTGCTGAGAGCCTGCACCGACTGGCCGAGGAATTCGGCGTAAAATTCCGCTACAATGAAGCCGTGGAGGAAATTGTCGTGGCCGACGGGCGCGTGACGGGCCTGCGCACGGCCCACGACGTGTACGACTTCAGCCTGGTGGTGAGCAACATGGACGTGGTGCCCACCTACCGCCGCCTGCTGCCCCGCGAGCCCGCCCCCGAGCGCACCCTGAGCCAACCCCGCTCCTCCTCGGCGCTGATTTTTTACTGGGGCATTACCCGCGAATTTCCCGAGCTGGACCTGCACAACATCTTCTTCTCGGCCGACTATAAGGCTGAGTTCGAGGCCATTTTTCAGGAAAAAACCGTGGCCGACGACGTGACGGCGTACGTGAACATCACCTCCAAGAAAACGCCCACCGATGCTCCGCCCGGCCACGAAAACTGGTTTGTGATGGTGAACGTGCCCCACGACCAGGGCCAGGACTGGCCGGCCCTCACCCACCAAACCCGGCGCGCCGTGCTGCGTAAGCTGAGCCAGGCCCTGGGCACCGACATTGAGCCGCTGATTGCCACCGAAAAAACCTGGACGCCGCCCGGCATCGCCGCCGATACCTCGTCGTTTGGCGGGGCACTCTACGGCAGTTCCAGCAACAACGCGCTGGCGGCCTTTTTGCGGCACCCCAATTTTTCGGGGCGGCTCGATGGGCTGTACTTTTGCGGCGGTTCGGTGCATCCGGGCGGCGGCATTCCGCTGTGCCTGCTATCAGCCAAAATCGTTTCGTCCTTAATTAATAAGGAATGAAGAATGAGGAATAAGGAATTCGCCAGCGACAATTCCTCATTCCTCATTCTTCATTCTCAATTCAAATACATGGTTGATTACACCGAGCCGCTCCCGGCCGCGACTAACCGCCGGCTGCGCGTGGCCCAGGGCCTGGTGTTGCTGTTTCATTTTACCGGTTTTGTGGGGCTGGCTTTTTCCAAAAACCCCGATTTTTACCTGCGGTTTACACCGCTCACGCTCGGGCTCACGGCGCTGCTGCTGCTCTGGTTTCAGCCGAAGCGCGATGCCAGCTTCTGGGGCTTTTGTCTTACGGTGGCACTGCTGGGCTTCGGGGCCGAGTTTGTGGGCGTGAATACGGCCCGGTTTTTTGGGCACTACACCTATGGTGATACGCTGGGTTTCAAACTCTTTGATAGCCAGCCCTTCAAAGGCGTGCCGCCGATGATTGGCCTCAACTGGGTGGTGACGACGTACCTGTGCGGGACCTTGGTGCGCTACCTGCCGCTGGGCGAGCTGCCGCGCATTCTGCTGGCGGCGGCCCTCATGGTGGGCTTCGATGCCTGCATGGAGCCGGTGGCCGGGCGCTTCGATTTTTGGCACTGGTCGGCCGGGGTGATTCCGTTCCAGAATTTCCGCGACTGGTTCATCTTTGCCTGTATCTTGCAGATGCTGTTCAATCGCACCTCCTTTACCAAGCGCAACCCGCTGGTGCCACTGGTGTACATCACGCAGTTGCTGTTCTTTTTCCTGCTCGGGGCCATCTAGCCCGCACGGCCACGCCCGGCCAGGGCCAACCCCGCTACGCTCTCTTCTCTCTGAAAACAGATTTATTCCTTCCGCAGATGCCTGATTTTACGTTGCCAACGGCTTCTCTGGAAGCCGCCATTCCGGTCTTTTATCTCTACGGCCTGCACGATGCCTCCGACGCAGCGCTGGCCACCGCCCTGCATACCTCAGAGCCCGGCCTGACGGCCCAGTTTCCCAGCCGCGAGCTGTTGGTCCACCACGCCGTGCTGGCCGACATGGAGCGCCAGAAACGCGAGCACGTAGCATTGTACGCCCAATATCCGTCGGCCGTGGAACGCCTGTATGGCCTGCTGCAGTTGGGCCTGCGCGATTTGGCGGCCGTGCCGGGCAATTACTACGTCGATTTGCAAACCGGTTTCCCCCACACCTGGGATGCCGTGATGGACCACCTCAATACCTATTCGGGTCCCCAGCTTCAGCAGTTGCTCAACGATGGAATTCGTGCTCGCCTATTCCGCTCAGATATTAATATTCAGCTGGTTACCAAGATATTGATTGAGCAGCTCAACGTGATGCTCAATCCCCAGGTGTTCCCGCCCGACCGCTACAACATGCGCGAGGTTTTCCGCAGCATTTTCCTGTACTACATTCGGGGCATCTGCACCGATGAAGGCGCGCGGATTGCGGCCGAGCATTTTGCCCGGCTGTAGGCAGCTCCGGCGTCGCGGCCGGGGGTAACTCTCTGTACCAATGCGTTTATCAAGAATGAGCGGCTGGCTGGTGCCGGCCGCTACGGGCCTGCTGCTGGCGGGCTGCCAGGGCAAAACCTCGTCGTCGGAAACGGCCACCACGGCAGCCCAAACCGAAGCCACCCCCACCGACACGGCCAGCGTGCCCGCGCCTAACGACGGCATTACGCCCGCGCTCCTGGCCCGGCACATCAAGGTGCTGGCGTCGGACGAGTACCAAGGCCGACGGCCGTTTACGGCGGGTGAGGATAAGGCCACGGCTTACCTGGCGTCGGAATTCAAGAAGCTGGGCTTGCAGCCGGGGGCCAATGGCTCGTATTTCCAGGCGGTACCGCTGGTGGAAATTGTCGGCAAGCCCGATTCGATTGCGACGGTGACGGGCAATGGCAAGACTTTGCAACTGAAATACCGGCAGGATTTCATGTTCCTGACCGAGCAGGAAAAACCGGTTGTCACCATCAAGGATTCGCCGCTGGTATTTGCCGGCTACGGCGTGACGGCCCCCGAGTATAATTGGGACGACTACGCCGGCCTCGACGTGAAGGGCAAGACCGTGGTGGTGCTCATCAACGACCCCGGCAACGCGGGCAACGATACCACGATGTTCAAGGGCAAGGCCATGACGTACTACGGCCGCTGGGGCTACAAGTACGAGGAGGCCGCCCGCCACGGTGCCACCGGCCTGCTCATCATCCACGACACCAAACCGGCCTCCTACCCCTGGACGGTGGTGCAAAGCAGCAACGGCGGGGCCAAGCTGCACCCCCAAACGCCCGACCTCGGGGCCAGCAAAGTGGCCCTCGAAGGCTGGATGACGCTTGATGCCGCCAAGCGCCTCTTCACGGCTTCGGGCCAGAGCTACGACGAGGCCTACGCCGCCGCCAACCACCCCGGCTTCCGCGGCCGGGTGATGAACCTGAGTTTGAGCACGACCATCCACAACAAAATCACGCGCAAAACCTCCAAAAACGTGGTGGCCGTGCTACCCGGCACCACCCGGCCCAAGGAGTACATCATCTACTCGGCGCATTGGGACCACCTGGGCATCGGCAAACCGATTGCGGGCGACTCGATTTACAACGGCGCGCTCGACAACGCCAGCGGCTGCGCCGGCCTGCTGGCCATTGCCACGGCCTTCAAACAGGCCAAGGAGCAGCCCCAGCGCAGCATCGTGTTTCTGGCCGTGACCGGTGAGGAGCAGGGCCTGCTGGGCTCCGACTACTACGCGCAGCATCCGCTGTTTCCGGTGGCCAGCACGGTGGCCGACATCAACATGGACGAGCTGCTGGCCTTCGGGCCGATGCGCGATGTGACCATCGTGGGCTACGGGCAGTCGGAGCTGGACGACTACGCCCGCACCGCCGCCAAGGAGCAGAACCGCTACGTCATCCCCTTCCAGCACCCCGAAACCGGCAGTTTCTACCGCTCCGACCATTTCAGCTTCGCCAAAGTGGGCATTCCGGCGCTCTACGCCAGCGGGCAGTTCGACAGCCGCCTGCACGGCAAAGCCTTCGCCGAAAAGCAGCGCAAGGACTTCGAGGAGAAAGCCTACCACCAGCCCGCCGACCAGTTCGACCCCGCCTGGGACCTGCGCGGCGCGGCCGAAGATGCCCGCCTCATGTTCCGCGTGGGCCAAAAGCTGGCCGGTGAAACAACCTTTCCCAAGTGGAAGGACGGCTCAGAATTCAAGGCCACGCGGGAGAAGAGCCGGCCGGGCAAATAGTGAGGGCGGGAAAATGAAGCCCGCTGAACGCAGCGCCAGCAGGGCGGCACTTGTGGCAACGAGTGTCGTCCCGCTGGCGCTTTGCCGTTCTGTTGGTTCAGTTTCACTACCAATACGCCGCCCCGCCGGGGCTTTTGTTCAATCCATTCGCTACACCAGCAGCCAGCCCAGCAGCCCGGCCCGCGCCGTCCAGGCCAGCGTGCGCAGCCAGTTGGTGCGCGTGAGGCCGTCGATGGCAATGTAGTCGTAGCCCTGTTCGAGGCGGTTGTGGAGGGGCACGGAGACGAAGAACGTGGCGGCCCAAATCAGCCCCACCAGCCCCAGGCTCCACCAGCCCGCGCCGTGGGGCAGGGCCGCGCGGCCGGTCCAGGCTAGCCAGCTGGCGAGGCCAAGCTCCAGTACCATCGGGGCCAGCACCACGTAGCTCATGCGGCGCGTATGGGCCGCGTGGTAGGCCGCCCACGCCGCCTTCGGCACCCGCCCGAAGCTGGGGTAATGCACCACCTGCACCGTCCAGATGAGGCCGGTGAGGTAGGCGGCAGCGGCGAAATTGAGCAAAAGCAGGAGGCGAAGCGACATGAGCGGAAAAATAATTACAATGGAAACATAACGGTTTTTAGGGGCATGCGCGGTACGCAAACGTTCCCGTGGAAACGCGCCGATGCCAGCCGTGGCGGCCAACATTTCCGTACCCATACGCTGTTGTGTAGGTTCGCACCGCACCTTTTGCCCATTACCATGGCTATAAGCACCGAAAACCTGACTCAACTCTTCCCGCCCGACGCGGCGGCCATTCCCGACGCTTGGCGGCTGGCCCAGCCGCTGCACCAGCGCCAGTACCTGCTCGACGGCGAACTGCACGAGTGGGCCGGCCCTACGCAGGAAGTCATTTCGCCCATGTTTGAGCGCCAGCCCGACGGCTCCCTGAAGCCCCGCGTTATCGGTTCCTACCCGCTCTTCGACGAGGCCGAAGCTCTCAAAGCCCTCGATGCCGCCGTGCGCGCCTACGACTACGGCCGCGGCGAGTGGCCCAGCATGAGCGTGGCCGGGCGCATTGCGGCGGTGGAAAAATTTACCCGCCTGATTGTGGCCCGCAAGGACGAAATCGTGAAGCTGCTGCTGTGGGAAATCGGCAAGTCGGCCGCCGACTCCAATAAGGAGTTTGACCGCACCATCGACTACATCCGCAACACAATTGACGCGCTCAAGGACATCGACCGCGACTCGTCGCGCTTCACCATCGAGGAAGGCATCATCGGCCAGATTCGGCGCTCGCCGCTGGGCGTGGTGCTCTGCATGGGCCCCTTCAACTACCCGCTGAACGAGACGTTCTGCATGCTCATTCCCGCCCTCATCATGGGCAACACGGTCCTTTTCAAACCTCCGAAGCACGGCACCCTGCTACACTTCCCGCTGCTGCAAGCCTTCGCCGAAGCATTCCCCAAGGGCGTGGTGAACACCGTGTATGGCCGGGGCAATACCGTGGTGCCGGCCCTCATGGCTTCGGGCAAAATTGACGCGCTGGGCCTCATCGGCAGCAGCCGGGTGGCCGATTCGCTCAAGAAAATGCACCCCAAGAGCAACCGCCTGCGCGCCATCCTGGGCCTCGATGCCAAGAACGCGGCCATCGTCATGCCCGATGCCGACCTGGCCGTGGCCGTGCAGGAGTCGCTGCTTGGCGCGCTCAGCTTCAACGGCCAGCGCTGCACCGCGCTCAAGATGTTCCTGGTCCACGAAAGCATCGCCGACGAGTTCGTGCAACGCCTCGCCGCCGAGATAAACAAGTTGAAGCCCGGCATGCCCTGGGACGCGGGCGTACACATCACGCCCCTGCCCGAGCCCCAGAAACCCGCCTACCTGGCCGAAATCATTGCCGATGCCGAAGCCCACGGGGCCCGCGTGATGAACGAGGGCGGCGGCACGGCGGCCGGCCCGCTGGTGTTCCCGGCCCTGCTGTATCCGGTGAAAGAAGGCATGAAAGTGTGGCGCGAGGAGCAGTTCGGCCCGGTGGTACCGGTGGCCCGCTTCGCCCAAACCGAGGAGGCCATTCAGTACCTCATCGACTCCGACCACGGCCAGCAGGTGAGCATCTTCGGCTCGGAGTCGCAGGAAGTGGCCGACCTCATCGACCAGCTTGTGAACCAGGTCAGCCGCGTCAACCTCAATGCCCAGTGCCAGCGCGGGCCGGATACGTTCCCCTTCACCGGCCGCAAAGACTCGGCCGAAGGCACCCTCTCGGTGAACGATGCGCTGCGCTCCTTCAGCATCCGCACGGTGGTGGCTACGAAGATGACGGACGCCAACAAGCACCTGCTGAATGAGATTGTGGACGGCCAGGAAAGCAGCTTCCTCAGCACCCGGTTTATTCTGTAAGGCAACGAACAAGTCTCGTGCCTACAAAAAGGCCGTCCCAATAGTTGGGGCGGCCTTTTTGGCAGGTGCCCTTGCAAGGCGATGGACGGCTATTTGCGGGCCGTCCGGTGCAAGGCAGCCGTTATTTAATCGTCGCGCAAGAGCCAAATGCTACTATTCCCACTGGGCTCATCATTGAGCTACTGCTGCAACTCACCCCGACACCCTTTGACACGGCGGCGCTCTTTTCCTCCTTCTACCGTAGCTACCGTAGCTACCGCACCGCCTCACAGGCGCCCCCCGCTCGGGGCACGGGGTTAGTGTTATTCTATTCGGACGGATACCGCTACCGCACCGGCCGGCGCTTTGAAAATGGGGTACTGTGAGGAGGTCTAGAAATAGTGGACAGAAGCAGGACATATGTTTCTTCTGTTATGGCAAGCAAATCCAGCGGGGCGCCGCCCGACAAACGGCGTAAACAAACGGCGTAAATACGACGAGGCTTTCAAGGCCGAGGCCCTGCGCCTGG
Organism: Hymenobacter sp. UYAg731; assembly: GCF_054061335.1. Lineage (NCBI taxonomy): Bacteria > Pseudomonadati > Bacteroidota > Cytophagia > Cytophagales > Hymenobacteraceae > Hymenobacter > Hymenobacter sp. UYAg731. The sequence goes on from NZ_JBSSEC010000002.1 coordinate 603,437, forward strand.
CGTTCGAGGGCCGCACTACCTAAGCCGTAGCGCGGCAGTTGGGTCGAGGGCATCAGCCCCAAGTTGCCCTACCGTTGGCAACAAGCCCAACTCATGGCCAAGGTCGGCAGTGTGAAAGTGGCCCGCGACCCGGAAGTCCGCGCCCTGCGCGCCCGTCTGAAGCGGGCCGAGCAGGAACTGGAAATTTCAAAAAAAGCCTTGGTCATCTTCGGCCAGCCGACTCGGTGAGTGCCTACCAGCACATCGCCCAGCGCGCCGGCTACGTGCCGGTGCGCCAGCTCTGCCAGATGCTGCGCGTGGTCCCGGCCGCGTATTACGCCTGGCAGCACCGCCGATATCGGCCGGCGGTGCTGCCCGCTTGGCAAGTAGCGGTACACGAGGCCTTTGCTTTTCACAGCCAGCGCGATGGTACGCGCCGACTGCGGGTCGAAGTACAAGCCGCCGGCCACGCGGTGGGCCGCTGGCGCGTCCGCCGCGTGCTTGAGGCCCACGGCTTACAGGCCCGACAACCCCGCCCGTTTGTGCCGCGCACCACCGGTTCCGACCCAGCCGTACGCGCTCCACACAACCGCTTGCTCGGCCAGCCGGCCCCCACCGCCCCGAACCGGGCGTGGGTCGGGGGCATCACCTACCCGTCCCGTCAGGGTGGCGGCTGGCTCTACCGGGCCGGCTGGCTGGACCGCTGTTCGCGCAAAGGCATGGGGTGGAACATGCGCGAAACCATGCCCGAAGACTTGGTCAGTGAAGCCCTCCGCCGCGCGCTGGCCGTGCGCCGCCAGCCGCGCTCATCGTGCATTCCGACCAAGGCAGCCAGTACACAGCCACGCGATTCAAGAACTTGTTCGCCCACCATCGTGCCCTGCAAAGCATGAGCCGGCGCGGTCGTATCCGGTAGGGCAATTGCTACGACAACGCCCACGCCGAATCCTTTTGGAGCCACTTCAAGGCCGAACTGCTCGACGGTGGCCGCTTTACCCAGCTTGGCCGACGCCAAGCTTGAAATCAGCCACCACATCGCCTATTACAACGCCGAGCGCCGCCATTCCGCGCTCGGATACCTCGCACCCAACCACTTCGAAACCCACCTGCAAACCACGTCCCAATTGTGCCCGGCTTAGCTAGACCACCTCACTCTAAATCGGCAGACCACCGCAAAAAAGCCCCCCCCGAAACGGAAACGACCTTACCCACTGGAAAGAAGCGTTTGGCAACTAATTCTTCCTAGCGAGAGCAAAGGCAGCATATTTGTGTGGCTTAGCTGATTTTTCAGCCCCTTGGAGTCTTTACTGGGTTCGGTCGGCCTCTTCTGGCCCAGATGTTGTCCCAAGTACAAACAAAAAGGCCTCTAGCAATGAGCTAGAGGCCTTTTTTCGTGGCAACAGTTGGAATCGAACCAACGACACCAGCATTTTCAGTGCTGTGCTCTACCAACTGAGCTATGTTGCCGTTTCCCCGCTGCGCCTTTAGGTTGCTTAGGGGACCGCAAAGGTACGAAAGCAACGCAATGACGCAAGAACCCGGACAAAAAAAGTCGGAATAAGTACGCGGTTTTTGAAAAGTAGTAGGCATGCCGAGTATATTGCAGCCCCAAACGTTCCCGATTCCTTACCTTTACTCCATGTTGCAATCCATCCTCTTTCTACTGCTCCTGGTAGCGGCTTTTGGCTTATTTACGTGGCAGGTCCGGAAAATCCGGGCCAACATTCTGGTTGGGCGCGAGCGCGACATGAGTGGCAACGCGGCCGAGCGATTTCAGAGAACCCTGCTCGTGGCCTTCGGGCAGCAGAAAATGTTCAAGCGCATGACCCCCGCCCTGCTGCACTTGGTGGTGTACGTGGGCTTTCTGGTTATTAATATCGAGGTGATTGAAATCGTCATCGACGGCTTGTTTGGCAATATTTTCGGCTTTCATCGGGCGCTCAAATTTCTCGGGCCGGTGTACGATGTGCTGATGGCTACCAACGAAATCCTGGCCGCGCTGGTGATTGTGGCGGTGGCGGCCTTCTGGTGGCGCCGCAACAGCAACCCGCCGCTCAAGCGCTTCACGGGGCCGGAGCTGCGGCTGTGGCCCAAACTGGATGCCAACATCATTCTCTACATTGAAGTGGTGCTGATGGTGGCCCTGTTTTTCATGAACACCGCCGACCTCAAGCTGCACCAAATGGAAGGCGAGCCAATGGCCGGCACTTTCCCGATTAGCACCCTGCTGGTGGGGCTGCTGCCGACCAACACGGGCACGTTGGAAGTGCTGGAACGCCTGGGTTGGTGGATTCATATCACAGGCATCTTGTTGTTCCTCAATTATCTGCCCAGCTCGAAGCACTTCCACATCATCATGGCGTTTCCGAACGTGTGGTACTCGCGGCTGATACCGCAGGGGCAGTTTTCGAACGTGGAAAGCATCACCAACGAAGTGAAGGCCATGATGGACCCCAGCTTCGTGGTGCCGCCCGCCCCTACCGCGCCCGATGGCTCGGCGCTGGCCCCCACGTCCTTCGGCGCCAAGGATGTAGAGGACCTGCCCTGGACCAACCTGATGAACGCCTACTCCTGCACCGAGTGCGGCCGCTGCACTTCGGTGTGCCCCGCCAATCTGACGGGCAAGCTGCTCTCGCCGCGCAAAATCATCATGGATACGCGCGACCGGATGGAGGAGAAGTATAACTCACCCCTCATTTTCCGCCCCAATGTGTACGGCGCGGAGGCCAAGCACGAACCCGTGACCGACCTGATGGAGGCCACTCTGCTGCGCGGCAAAGTGACCCCCGAAGAGCTGTGGGCCTGCACCACCTGCAACGCCTGCGTGGAAAGCTGCCCCGTGAATATTAACCCGCTGGAAAGCATCATCGAGATGCGCCGCTTCCTGGTGCTGGAAGAATCGGCCGCGCCGAACTCACTGAACGTGATGTTCTCGAACATTGAAAATAATGGTGCTCCGTGGGCTTTCTCGCCGTCAGACCGGTTTAACTGGGCCGATGATTTGTTTGCGGCAGAGAAGTCAGGCGCTACTACGGTAGCTTAGATTACCCAAAAGGCGGTCATGCTCATCTGGCGTCCGCGAAGCCGAAGTATCTCGCGTGCCACTACTAATCCTATTGTTGTTACGTCATTGATTACCACTGCACGCGAGATGCTTCGGCTTCGCGGACGCCAGATGAGCATGACGTTCTTCTTCAAGCATTCCCTACTATGACTACTGAAGCACCAACCAAAAAGCAAATCAACGTTCCCGTCATGGCCGATTTGGCGGCCCGCAACGAGTCGCCCGAAATCCTGTTCTGGGTGGGCTGCGCCGGTGCTTTCGATGACCGGTACAAGCGCGTAACCCGCGCCTTCGTCCGCATTCTGGAGCACGTAGGCACCAAGTACGCCGTGCTGGGCCTGGAAGAAAGCTGCACCGGCGACCCCGCCAAGCGCGCCGGCAACGAATTCCTGTTTCAGATGCAGGCCATGCAGAACATCACGACGCTGAACGGCTACGGCATCAAGAAAATCGTGACGGCCTGCCCCCATTGCTTCAACACCATAAAGAACGAATACCCCGCGCTGGGCGGCGACTACGAAGTCATCCACCACAGCACGTATTTGCAGCAGCTTATTAATGAAGGCAAGGTGGGCGTGACCGGCGGCGAAAGCTTCAAGGGCCGCCGCATCACCTTCCACGACAGCTGCTACCTGGGCCGCGCCAACAACATTTACGAAGCCCCGCGTGATGTGCTGGCCGCCCTCGATGCCGACCTGGTGGAGATGAAGCGCAGCCGCGCTAACGGCCTGTGTTGCGGCGCGGGCGGTGCCCAGATGTGGAAAGAAGCCGAGCCGGGCAAGAAGGAAATCAATATCGAGCGCACCGAGGAAGCCTTGGCCACCCTCGCCGGCAAGGCCGAGGCCCTGGCCAACCTGGGCGGAGTGGAAACCGAAACCAGCGCCCCCGGCACCCACGACTTGCAGGGCAGCATCATCGCCGTATCGTGCCCCTTCTGCATGACCATGATGAGCGACGGCGTGAAGAACAAGGAGCAGGAAAGCAAGGTGCAGGTGTTCGACCTGGCCGAGCTGGTGGCCTCGGCCGAGGGCATCAATGCCTAGCTTTTAAGGATACAAATTCAGTTTTGGGGGTAGGCGGAGGCAAGAAAATACGCTTGGCTTCGTTTACCCCCATACCTTTGGCGGGCTGGGCTGCTTGCCTTGGGAGAGCTGCCTGGCTGTGCTCACTTTTCTAACCTGCTTCCTTATATGTACGTCGCATTCGACCAGCTCCCGCCCGAAGCCCGGGTGTGGATTTATCAGGCCAGCCGCCCGCTCAGCGGACCGGAAATAGTGGGCGTGATGCCCGGCCTGGCCCGCTTCGCCGAAGAATGGACCAGCCACGGCCGTAGCCTGCTGGCCTCGGGCGAGTTTCTGCACCAGCAGTTTTTGGTAATTGGATTGGATGAGGGCGTGGCTGGCGCAAGTGGCTGTTCCATCGACGCATCGGTGCGCTTTGTGGCCCAGCTGGAACAGCATCTGGGGGTGGAGCTGCTGGAAAAGTCCCGGATGGCTTTCTTGCAGACCGGCACGGTGCAACTGCTGAAGCGCGGCGAATTGAAAGCGGCCGTGGCTGCCGGCACGATAGGACCGGATACCTTTTATTTTGACAATACGCTAGCGACTAAGGGTGAATTGGATACCCACTGGCCCCGGCCGGCCGACCAAACGTGGCTGGCCCGCTACTTTGTGCAGGAAGAAAAAAACGGGCAGCTTACGTGAATCCTGTTTAAACGTAGTATTATTGCTAACCCAAAAATACCTAATCGGGAATATTCCTGATTCCTCCCCCTTCTCCCTCCCCACACACCACCACCCCACTTCACCTATGAGGAAACTATTATTCGTCTGCACTGCGGCTGGCTCCGTCGCGCTACTGAGCGGCTGTGCCACTACCGGTGGTATGAGCAAGGGAGACAAGCAGTTCGCCCGGGGCCAGTACGAGCTGGCTATTCCCTTGTATAAGGCCGATGTGGCCAAAAGCAAGGGTGCCGCAATATCCAACTTCCGCATCGGCGAGGCGTACCGCCTCTCGAACCGGATTGAGGAAAGCGAGCCCTTTTACAAAGCCGCGCTGGATGGTGGGGTGAAAAACGCCGACGCCGGCTTCCGCTACGCCGAGGCCCTGAAGGCCAACGGCAAGTACGACGAAGCCGCGGCGCAGTTTGCGAGCTACGCCAGCAGCGGCGGCAACCGCACCCTGGCCGCCCGCGCCGAAACCGAGAGCAAAAACGCCGCCGCCAGCAAGGCCGTGGCAGCTGTTAAGAACAAGTACGACGTGATGCCCGTGGACGCACTGAATTCGGCTGGCTCCGATTTTGGCGGGACGATGGTGGCCGGTACCGGCGACTTCGTATTTGCTTCCGGCCGCGACGGCAAGAAGTACCTCGGCAACGGCGAGAACTTCAACGACCTCTACGCCATTAAGTTTGACAACGCGGCGGCCATGACCGGCGGCACGGTGCGCAAGCTCGAAGGCCCCTTCAACACCGAAACCAAGCACGAAGCCAGCGCCACCTACACCCCGGATGGCAAGACTATGGTGTTTGCCCGCTCGAACGACGGCAGCAAAAAAGGCTACCTGAGCGTCGACTTGTGGATTTCTTACCTCAAGGCCGGGGCCTGGAGCGAGCCGGTTTTGGCGAACATTAACGACCGCACGGCCGATGACTTCGCCCCGGCTTTCGGGCCGGATGGCACCACGCTGTACTTCGCGTCGAGCCGCAAGGGCGGGCAGGGCGGTAACGACCTGTACAAGGCCACCCTCGGTCCGAACGGCCGCTTCTCGCCGGCCGAGAACCTCGGCGAAAGCATCAATACGGCTGGCAATGACAACTTCCCCGGCGTAGCGCCGGATGGCACACTGTACTTTGCTTCGGACGGACGCCCCGGTCTGGGCAAGCTCGACCTCTTCATGGTGAAAAACGGCCAGCCCGTGAACCTGGGGGCCGATGTGAACAGCACTGCCGACGATTTCGCCCCGGTGCCGATGGCCGGCGACATGGGCTTGTTCAGCTCGAACCGCGCTGGTGGCAAGGGTTCCGACGACGAGTACATGTTCAAGAAGAAGCCGCTCAAGCTGGTGACCTTCTACGCCGACGGCACCGTGCTGGAGCACGACGACAAGGCCAAGACCACGCTGCCCGTAGCCGGTGCCACTGTGACGGTGACCAGCGGTAGCGGCCAGCGCCTGAGTGCTGTCAGCGGCCCGGACGGCAAATTCAGCCTGAAGCTGGATTCTGTGACCAGCTACAACCTGCTGGCTGAGCGCAGCGGCGACTTCTCGTCGCGCGCCGCATTAAGCACCGTGGGCCGCAAACCCAGCCAGGACCAACTGCCCAACCTGACCAACGATGTTCAGCTGCCGGTGACCCTGACACTGAACAAAATCATCCTGGCCAAGGCCATTGAAGTCAAAGACATTCTCTACGACTACAACAAGTTCAATATCCGGCCGGATGCTGCCATCCGCCTCGATACGCTCGTACAGACGCTGGTGGACAACCCTAAAATCTCCATCGAGCTGAGCTCGCACACCGACCAGCGCGGCAAGGACGCTTATAACCTGAAGCTTTCGCAGCAGCGCGCCCAGGCCGCCGTTGACTACATCGTGAGCAAGGGCGTGGATAAGGCCCGCATCACGGCCAAGGGCTACGGCGAAACCCGCCCCATCGTGCTGAAGCCGACCACGGAAGAAGAATACCAGCGCAACCGCCGCACCGAGTTCAAAGTGACCCGGATAGCGAAGTAGCCGGCCCCTTCTGCTTAGATTTGAGAAGCCCCCGCAACATCAGTTGCGGGGGCTTTTTGCTGCGGCCCAAAACAGGTGGTGTGTGGTGTGCCGTGGACGCTGCGAGTCCGCGTGTGAACCGCCAGCCACGCGGACTCGCAGCGTCCACGGTACACCGATTATGCAACCATCACGCGGGCGCTGAAACGTGGCACAGGTTTTGGAAATAGCTATGCAGCGACCGGATTCTCTGGTCGTTTATTTCTCCTTTACTGCAATGAAAAAGGCTCTACTTCTGGCATTGGCGGGTTTGTTTGCCGCCGTGGCTCCCGCAATGGCGCATCCGCCGGTGCCGGCTAACGTTAACTTTTCGTCGGAGCGCGGGGTACCGTTTGGGCTAGTGCTCGATGGGCGGCCGCTCACGCGAGGCCTGGCCCGGCAGGTACATGTCGACCAACTGATGCCCGGCCAGCACTGGGCCGATTTCAGCCTGCCCACGGCGTATGGCGGGGCCGTGCGCTTCCGCAGCCGCGTGTGGCTGGAGCCCGGCCTCGAAACCACGTTTGTGCTGGTGACGCGGCCGGGGTGGCCCATTACGCTTCAGCAGGTGAACGCGGTGGCGCTGTATGCACCTGGCTATGGTGGACGCGGCTATTACAACAACGGCGGCGGGCGCTACAACAGCCCTACCGGGTATGGCCCCGCGCCCTACGGCCAGGGTGGCAGCCAGGGTGGCTATGGTAACAATGACCCGTACAACGGAGGTAACACCGGCTACGACAACGACGACTACAACAACGCGCCAGCCCCCAACGCCGGCCCTAGCTACGGCACCCCAAATACGCCGAACGGCGGCTATGGCAATAACCCCAACACGCCCAATGGGGGCAACTACGGCAACAATCCGAATAATCCTAACGGCGGCTACAACAACGGCCCCACGCCCGGCAACTACCCCGGCACGGCCACGAGCAGCTACCGCATCCTGGCCCCACAGGATGTAGATGCGCTGCTGAAAACCGTGCAGGGCCGCATTGCCGAAGTCAGCAAGCTGAGCGCGGCTAAGGAGGGCCTGGCCCAGCGCAGCCTGCGGGCCGATGATTTGAGCCGGCTATTACGCAGCATTAATTCCGAGGCTTGCCGGATTGATTTGGCCACGTTCGCCTTTTCGCATGTCAGCGACCCCGAGAATTTCGACCGGGTGTACGATGCTTTCGAGACGGAAAGCGGAGCCAAGGCGGTGGAGCAGGCCGTGAACAGCGCCTCCCAGCGCTGAGTATCAGGCCGAGTCGATTGAACACAAAAAAGGGCCGCTGTCGTGACGACAGCGGCCCTTTTTGTCTGGCAAAGCCTTAGCGGAGGCGGTCGGCGCTGCGCACCAGCTGCTCGTCGCGGCGGATGAAGCGGTTGGCCAGCAGGTTGAGCAGCAGGGCCAGCGTGGGCAGGTAGAAGGCAATGAGCACCTGGCCTTCAAGCTTGAGGTTGAGTAGTTGCTCGCCCTTGGTCTGGAAGTAGAACTCGGCCCCGAGGGTGGCGGTGATGAGCAGCAGGTTGATGGAGCCGAGCATGAGCTGGCGCAGGCGGGTGCGAAACTGGAAAATCTCATAGAAAGCCAGCGCGGCCGAGGCGGCGGCCAGCGCCCCGATGAGCCAGACCGGGCCGATGCCGGCCGGCACCGTGAGGCCTTTGGCATCGAAGCCGAAGGCGGTGAGGGTTAATTCCTGGTGGGTGAGGCCATCGACTTTGTGCCACAGGGGCAGCGCCAGCAGGCTGAGCATGGCCAGGGCCAGCAAGAGCAAAAACACGCTTTGGATTCTTTGTATCATCTTTGTTGTAGTGTAGAACAGGTCCGGGCCAATGCCCGGGCCGCAAATTTAATCCCATCCGGCGCTTGCGCCGCCATTATTACCTTACGAATGCCAACTGCTTATATCGTGGACGCGGTGCGTACCCCGATTGGAAAATTTGGGGGTGCGCTCAGCAGCGTTCGCCCCGACGACCTTGCCGCCCACGTGCTCCGCGAGCTCATGCGCCGCAACCCAACCGTTGATAAGGCCGCCATTGAGGACGTCATTATCGGAGCCGCCAACCAAGCTGGGGAAGACAACCGCAATGTGGCCCGCATGGCCGCGCTGCTGGCCGGCCTGCCCGTCACCGTGCCCGGCAATACCGTGAACCGCCTCTGCGCCTCGGGCCTGCAAAGCATCATGGACGCGGCCCGCGCCATTAAGTGCGGCGAGGGCGACGTGTACCTGGCGGGCGGGGCCGAGAGCATGACCCGCGCTCCGTTCGTGATGGCCAAGTCGGAATCGGCTTTCGGGCGCGAGCTCACGGCCCACGACACCACCCTGGGCTGGCGCTTCATCAACCCCAAGCTGAGCAAGCTGCACTACCCCTTCGCCATGGGCCAAACGGCCGAGAACGTGGCCAAGCAGTACAACGTGACCCGCGAGGAGCAGGATTTCTTCGCCTTCGAAAGCCAGCGCAAGTATGCCCGGGCGTTGGAGAAAGGCCGCTTCCGCAAGGAAATCGTGCCCGTGTTCATCGCCAGCCCCAAGGGCGACACGGCCCTGTTTGATGCCGACGAGCAGCCCCGCTTCTCGCCCCTGGAGAAGCTGGCCACGCTCAAGCCCGCCTTCCAGCCCGAAGGCGGCACGGTGACGGCCGGCAACTCGGCGGGCATCAACGACGGCGCGGCGGCCGTGCTCATGGTGAGCGACGACGCGCTGAAGAAGTACAACCTGAAGCCCCTGGCGCGGGTGGTGGCCTCGGCCGTGGCCGGCGTGGACCCCTCGGTGATGGGCCTCGGCCCGATTCCGGCCACCCAGAAGGTGTTGCAGCGTGCCGGCCTGACGCTGGCCGACATCGACCTGATTGAGCTCAACGAAGCCTTCGCCGCCCAGAGCATTGCCTGCGTGCGCGAGCTGGGCCTGGACATGGCCAAGGTGAACGTGAACGGCGGCAGCATTGCCATGGGCCACCCGCTGGGCAGCTCGGGGGCGCGCATCACGGCCACGCTGCTACACGAGATGCACCGCCGCGGCGAGGGCATGCGCTACGGCCTGGCCGTGATGTGCGTGGGCGTGGGCCAGGGTGCGGCCGTGATTTACGAGAAGCTGTAACGCCGCAAAAACCTTTGTAGGGGCGGGTCTCGCCCCCGCCCGTCGTTGCACGACCCGGTAAAACGGCGCGCACGGCGGGCGGGGGCGAGACCCGCTCCTACTCGTTTATACTACCACCATCGTTTCCGGCTTGGGGGCTTGCAACAGGCCGAGGCGGAAGTAGGCGACGGCGCGGGCCTCATCGCGCGGGAAGTGGGCGGCCACGAGCTTCACGGCATCGGTGAGGCGTAGGGTGAGGTCCTGGCGGTGGGTCTGGGCTTCGGCGCGGGCCTTGGCCGATTGTTCGTCGCCGGCCCCGATGCCGTCGCGGCCGGCCTGGAAGGCGGCGTAGAGGCTGGTGTAGCGGGCGGCGTCGAACTCGGTGCCCAGGGCGGTGGCGTGAATAGTGGCGGCGGTTTCGGCCCGGGCAAAGAGCAGGTCGGCGGTGAGCAGGCTGGCTTTGCTGTACTCGGTGCGGCCGTTGGGGAAGAAGTCCAGGCGAATGGCCGGCGTTTTCTTGCTTTTGTACTCGATGAAGTCCTCGTCTTCCTCAAGCTCGTGCTGGAGGTCGGCCAGGGCACCCCACATCTGCTGGGCGCTGGTGCGGCGCTGGCTGGTACCGGCATCAGCGGCGGCCATGGAGCCGAACAGGGCCGTGTGGTAGGCGGTAAGGTCGGCAATGAGCTGGGTGAAGGCCCCGCCGGGGTTGTCGAGGGCGAGGCGCTGGAGGACGTCGAGCGAGAATTTTTGCAGCCGGGGCAGCGTCACGTCGGTCGTGGCGAAGTAGTCGGCGAAGAACGGGGTAGGGTTCAGCATGGGGGTATTGGAAAAGAGAAAAAGGTGAATAAAACCGCCGCATCGTGGCAGCGGCGCGGGGCCTAAGCTACAGGTTTGCTGCCATATAGCTGCCATAAGCCGTCCGTGGCCCCTGCGCTGGTGCCGGATGGGTGCCGGAACGTTTCCGGATGCCTTTCGCCAGTGCCGGTTAGGTCCCGGAACGTTTCCGGGCCGCGCCCGTACCTTCGGCGGCGGTCCGGCTACTACTGGCGCGGGTTTTTCCTTTCCTCGTTTTTATGAAACACGCTTTTACTTTTCTATTGAAAAAACACGCCCGGCGCGGGGCGCTGCTGCTGGCCCTGGGTGCGGCGGGGCCGGCCGCCTGGGGCCAGAGTTTTGGGCCTTTGATGCAGTATGCGACCGGAGCCGGGGCACCCGGCGAAGTGGCCCTGGGCGACGTGAACGGCGACGGCCGGCCCGACATCGTGGCGGTTAGCCGGGGCAACGCTGCCGCCAACAGCGTCGTCGTCCTGCTTAGACAAGTTGGGGGGGGCTTCGCCACGGGAGTGCCTTACCCCACCGGCAACAACAGCTTTCCGACGGGCGTGGCCCTGGGCGATGTGAACAACGATGGCCGGCTCGACATTATAACGGCTAATGCCGGCACCAGTGCGGTGAGCGTGTTTCTGGGGCAGGTCGGCGGCACCTTCGCCGCCATGGTGCCCTATACCACGGGTGCCAGTACCAACCCGCGCAGCGTAGCGCTGGCCGATGTGAATGCTGATGGCCGGCCCGATATCATCTCCGGCAACATGAATACAACTGCCAGCATATTACTGGGACAGGCCGGCGGCACCTTTGCGGCCCCGGTATTCTATCCCAGCGGCGGGACCTACGACCTAGTGGTGGCCGATTTAAATGCCGACGGCCGGCCCGATATCGTGACGGCCGATATTAATACTGGCACCGTAGGCGTGGCATTGGGGCAGGCCGGCGGCAGCTTTAGCGCCCCAATATCCTACCCCGGTGGGGGGCTCGTCACGAGCGTGCGCGTGGGCGACATCAACGGCGATGGCCGGCCCGATATCGTAACGGCCAACCCAGTAGTGAGCGCAGTGGGCGTATTGATGGGGCAAGCCGGTGGCACCTTCGCTCCCGTGGTTTCCTACTCGGCCGGTAGCCAGAACTACCCCCAAACCACTGCCTTGGGCGATGTGAACGGAGACGGCCGGCTGGATGTAGTGACGGCTAACGGGAACCGCTACAATGTGGGCGTGTTGCTGGGACTGGCTGGCGGCGGCCTAGCCCCGGCCATTTCTTACCCCGTCAATTCAAATTATCAAACCGACAATGTGACGCTGGGGGATGTAAACGGAGATGGCCGACCAGATATCATCATGACCGCCGGAGCCAGCCAAGTAGGCGTCCTCCTCAACACCGGCACCTACACGCCCCTCGCCACGGTCCACCCCACCGCCGCCGACCTCACCCTGGCCCCCAACCCGGCCCACGAGGCCTTCACGGTGCAGCTGCCGGCCGGCCTCGCCCCCACCCAGGCCGAGCTGCTCAATGCCCTGGGCCAGGTGGTGCGCCGCCCGGCCGTGAGCGCGGGCAGCTTCACGGTAGCCACCAGCGGGCTGGCCCCCGGCATCTACACCCTGCGCCTGCGGGCCGGCGGCGTGGCCCTGGCCCACCGCGTGGTGGTGGAGTAGCGCCGCAGCTTAATTGCCGCGCTCTTATCTTGGGGCCGCCCGGCTACTACTGGCGCGGGTAGTCCTTTTCCTTTCCCCTATTATGAAACACGTTTCTACTCCATTGCTGACATATGCCCGGCGCGGGGCGCTGCTGCTGGCCTTGAGCGCGGCGGGGCCAGCGGCCTGGGGGCAGAGCTTTGGGCCGGTGAGTATTTACTCGACCGGCTCGGGGACGGCCCCCACCGCCGTGGCGCTGGGCGATGTAAACAACGACAGTCGGCTCGACATCGTCACGGCCAACTACGGAACGAATGGGGTGGGCGTACTGCTGGGACGGGCCGGGGGCGGTTTTGCCCCTGTCGTCACCTATCCTACTGGCACCAACAGCGTGCCAAGCGCCGTGGCGTTGGGCGATGTGAACGGCGATAGCCGGCTCGACATCGTCACGGCCAATAAAAGCACCAGTTCCGTGGGAGTTTTACTCGGACAGGTAGGGGGTGGGTTTGCCCCTGTCGTCACCTATGCTACCGGCACAAACAGCAGCAACCCCATCGGCGTGGCGCTGGGCGATGTGGACGGCGACGGCCGGCCCGACATTGTTACGGCGAGCTTTTTTACCAACGAGGTGGGCGTGCTGCTGGGCCGGGCCGGCGGCTTTGCAGCCGTCAGCACGTATTCTACGGGTGCGGGCAGCCAGCCATATAGCGTAGCCCTGGGCGACACGAACGGTGATGGCCGGCTCGATATCGTCACGGCCAACAACAATACCAATGAAGCCGGCGTGCTGCTGGGGATGGCCAGCGGCGGTTTCGCTCCGGTCGTAGCCTATTCTACCGGTACCGGCAGCAGCCCCGCCGATGTGGCCCTGGCTGACGTGAACGGCGACGGCCGGCCCGACATCATCACGGCCAACAGCGCCACCGCGAAGGTCGGCGTACTGCTGGGGCGGGCTGGTGGAGGCTTTGCACCGGTCACCCTCTATGCCACCGGTTCTATTCCCCAAGGTGTAGCTGTGGCCGATGTGAATGGTGACGGGCGGTTAGATGTTGTCACGGCCAATGCCGGAAGCAGCGTGAGTGTATTGGTAGGACAGGCCAGTGGCGGTTTCGCAACGGCCCAAAATCTGACCACCGGCACCGGAACGAATCCCGCCGACGTGGCGCTGGGCGATGTGAGCGGCGATAACCGGCCCGATATCGTCTCGGCACTTTTTACGTTTACGGCGAATAATATCGGGGTATTACTCAACACCGGCACCTACACGCCCCTCGCCACCGCCCACCCCGCCGCCGCCGACTTTACCCTGGCTCCCAACCCGGCCCACGAGGCCTTCACGGTGCGGCTGCCGGCCGGCCTCGCCCCCACCCAGGCCGAGCTGCTCAATGCCCTGGGCCAAGTGGTGCGCCGCCCGGCCGTGAGCGCGGGCAGCTTCACGGTAGCCACCAGCGGGCTGGCCCCCGGCATCTACACCCTGCGCCTGCGGGCCGGCGGCGTGGCCCTGGCCCACCGCGTGGTGGTGGAGTAGCGCCGCAGCTTAATTGCCGCGCTCTTATCTTGGGGCCGCCCGGCTACTACTGGCGCGGGTAGTCCTTTTCCTTTCCACTATTATGAAACACGCTTTTACTTCCGTTACCTTCTTGACATACGCCCGGCGCGGGGCGCTGCTGCTGGCCCTGGGCACAGCGGGGCCGGCCGCCTGGGGCCAAAGCTTCGGGCCGGTGAGCTTCTATTCGGCCGGTGCAAATTCGAGCGGTTCGGGCGGTGCCCTTTCCGGGGTCGCGCTGGGCGATGTAACCGGCGATGGGCGGCTCGACGTGGTGGCATCCAACTACGCGGGCAACGGGGTGGCGGTGCTGCCCGGGCTGGCAGGCGGGAGCTTTGCCTCTCCCGGCTTCGAATACTCTACCGGGTCGGGCAGTGTACCGAACGGCATTGCCCTGGCCGATGTGAACGGCGATGGGCGGCTGGATGCCGTCGCGGCCAACCAACGGACCTATTCGGCGGGGGTACTGCTGGGGCAGGCCACGGGCGGCTTTGCCCCGGTCAGCATCTATTCGGCTGGCTCTAACAAGATGCCGGGGGCCGTGGCTTTGGGAGACGTGAACGGCGATGGTCGTCCGGACATTGTCACAACCAACTCTTATAACAATGAAATGGGCGTGCTGCTAGCCCAAGCCAGTGGGGGGTTTGCCCCGGTGAGTGCCTACGCAACCGGAGCGGGCGGGTCGGCCGGCGTAGCACTGGGCGATGTGAACGGCGATGGGCAGCTGGATATCGTCACGGCGAAGACCAATGCGGCCGGTGTCCTGCTGGGGCAGGCCGGCGGCACTTTTGCCCTGATTACGACTTATTCCTTCGGGCCTGGTGCCAATAGCTCGCCGAATGATGTGGCGCTGGGCGACCTGAACAGCGATGGCCGGTTGGACATTGTCTTCGTTGACCCGAACAACGCCTCAACCAGTGTATTGCTGGGGCAGGCCAGTGGCGGGTTCGGGTTCGCAAGCACCTATTCGACGAACGGCAACACGCCCATAGGCGTGGCCCTGGGCGATGTAACCGGTGACGGGCGGCTGGATATTGTTACGGCCAATGGCGCAGGCTCGGTGAGCGTTTTGCCAGGACTGGCCGGCGGCACTTTTGCGGCCGCCGTGGTCTTTGCCATCGGCCCAAATACCACGCCGTCTGATGTAGCGCTGGGTGACCTGAACGGCGACGGCCGGCTGGACATTGTGACGAGCCTTTTTGCAAACAGCACCAACAACGTTGGAGTGCTGCTGAATACCGGCACCTATCTGGCCACCGCCCGCCCCACCCCCGCCGACCTCACCCTGGCCCCCAACCCCGCCCACGAGGCCTTCACGGTGCGGCTGCCGGCCGGCCTCGCCCCCACCCAGGCCGAGCTGCTCAATGCCCTGGGCCAAGTGGTGCGCCGCCCGGCCGTGGGCGCGGCCAGCTTCACGGTAGCCACCAGTGGGCTGGCCACCGGCATCTACACCCTGCGCCTGCGGGCCGGCGGCGCGGCCCTGGCCCGCCGCGTAGTGGTGGAGTAGCGCCATAGCTCAGTAGCGCGAACCGGTGGTTCGCGGCCCGGCCACTGGAGCGCGAACCGATGGTTCGCGCTCCAGTGGCCTTACTTTTGTGCTTCATGCGCTACTTCCTGCACCTGGCCTACGACGGCACTTCCTACTGCGGCTGGCAGATTCAGCCGGGCATGCCCACCGTGCAGGCCGAAATTGACCGCTGCCTGACCCAGATACTGCGCCGGCCCACCTGGTGCCTGGGCAGCGGCCGCACCGATTCGGGCGTGCATGCCAGCCACCAGGTCGCGCATTTCGATGCCGACCTGCCCGACACCCTGTCGCTCGACGTGTTGCTCTACCGCCTGCGCCGCGCCCTGCCGCCCGATATCGGGGCCCTGCGCCTGCACCCCGTGCCGGCCAACGCGCACGCCCGCTTCTCAGCCGAGGAACGTAACTACGACTACTTCGTGGTGACGGAGCCCAACCCCTTCCGGCGCGACCAGGCCCTGTACGTGGATCGCCCGCTGGACGTGGCGGCCATGAACGAGGCGGCCGGCTACCTGGTGGGACAGTTTGATTTTACGTCTTTCTCGAAAGTGAAGGGCGGCGAAAACCACTACGTCTGCTACTGCACGGCCGCCGGCTGGCATCCGGCACCCGGCGGCTGGGTATTCCGCATCCGGGCCAACCGCTTTGTGCGGGGCATGGTGCGGCTGGTGGTGGGCACGCTGCTCGACGTGGGCCGGGGCAAGATTACGCCCCGCCAGTTTCAGGAGCTGCTGTGGGCGCAGAAGCGGGTAGATGCCGGCAGCGCCGCCCCGGCCAAAGGGCTTTTCCTGAGCCGGGTGGAGTACGAGGACGGCATCGTGCCGGCGTAACGGCCGGCGCGGCTTAACTTGAGCGGCGTTGCGGGCAAGGCACTGTTTTTGCGCGTAGTAGCAGGCCAGCTTTGGCCTTCCTTTCCTCCGTTTGCTTATGCGCCCGACAGCTACTCTGTTGCTGGTGCTGGCTGCCCTTTTCTCGCGCCCAGCCTGGGCGCAGGAAGCGGCCCGCACCATTGAATTCGTTGAAAACCGGGGCCAGTGGGATGCCCACGCCCGCTACGCCGCCCAAGTGGCTCCGGGTGCCCGCCTGTTCGTAGAGAAAACCGGCCTCACCTACGCCCTCACGGCCGGGCTGCCGGGGCATGGTCCTTCCGCTGCCGGCCGGGCCGATGGCCAGCTCCCCGCCCATGGCCTGCGCCTGGAGTTCGTGCAGCCCAGCGCCGCCGTCATCCTCACCGCCGACGGCGAAACCGAAGCCGCCGGCCGCCGGCACTACCTGCGCGGCCCCGACGCCGCCCACTGGGCTACCGACGTGCGCGCCTGGCGGCAATTGCGCTACCGCCGGCTCTGGGCCGGCATCGACCTGCTATTGAGAGAGAGCCCCGCCCACCAGTTCGAGTACGACCTGCTGCTAAGCGCCGGGGCCGACCCCGCCCAGGCCCAGTGGCGCTATCGCGGGGCTGACGGCCTGCGCCTGGACCCCGCCACCGGCCAGCTGCGGGTGCAGACGCCGGCCGGTGTGCTGACTGATTTCCGGCCCGAGGCCTGGCAGACGGACCCCGCCACGGGCGCGCGGCAGCCGGTGGCCTGCGCCTTCGTGCTGCGCGGCGAAGTGGTGAGCTTCCGGCTGGGGAAGTACGATGCCGGCCGGCCGCTGGTGATTGACCCGGCCGTGCAGTTTGCTAGCTACACGGGCTCGCCGGTGGAAAACTGGGGCTTCGCGGCCACGCACGACGCGGCGGGCAACCTCTACACGGCGGGCGTGGTGTTTGAGGCCGGCTACCCGGTCACGACCGGGGCCTACCAGACGGCCTTTGCCGGCAGCACCGACATCGCCATCATGAAATTTACGACCAGCGCCACCGGCCCCAGCGCGCGGGCCTGGGCCACCTACCTGGGCGGCAACAACCTGGAATTCCCCCACAGCCTGCTGGTGAACGACCGCAACGAGCTGCTGCTGCTCGGCACCACCGCCTCCACCGATTTTCCCACCACCACCACGGCCTTGAGCCACGCGCTGCGGGGCGGCCCGGCCGTGGCCCCCTTCGGCAGCAACTCGCCCTTCGTGCTCAGCGGCGGCTCCGACCTCGTACTCACGCGCCTGAGTGCGGGCGGCGGCCGGCTGCGGGCCAGCACCTACCTGGGCGGCACGGATACGGATGGTTTGCTAGACCCGGCCGCTGCCGCGCCCCGCCTGCGCCACAACTACGGCGACGCCTTCCGGGGCGACCTGGCCCTCGACCCGCAGGGCAACGTGTACGTGGCCAGCGTGACGGGCTCGGCCGATTTCCCCGGCCTGGTGCCCGGCAACTACCACGGTGGCAGCTCCGATGGCCTCGTCACCAGCCTTGATTCCAGTTTCAGCCGCGTGCGGTGGACCACCCTGCTCGGCGGCACCGGGGCCGATGCCGCTTACTCCCTGCAACGGGAGGAAGCCGGTGGCGGGCTGCTGGTGGCCGGCGGTACCAACAGCCCGGGCCTGGCCGGGGCGGCGGGCGGCTACCAGGCCACTCCGGGCGGCGGCGTGGATGGCTTTGTGGCCCGCCTGCTGCCCGGCGGCGCGCTACTGCAAAGCACCTACCTGGGCACCAGCGCCTACGACCAGGCGTTTTTCGTGCGGCAGGGCGCGGGCGGGCAGGTGTACGTGCTGGGCCAGACGCTGGCCCCGGCCTGGCCCGGCCTCGATGCCACGCGCTACCACACGGCACAGGGCCAGCAGTTCATCCAGCAGCTGGCTTCGGATTTGCGCTCGTCGGTGTTTGCCACGGTGTTTGGTAGCGGGCGCACCACCACCGACATCTCCCCCACCGCCTTTGGGGTGGACTGCTATGGGCGCATTCTGCTGGCGGGCTGGGGCGGCGGGCTCGACCCCAACAACGGCTCAACCACCGGCCTGCCCGTGACCGCCAACGCCCTCCAAAACAACACCGACAGCCAGGATTTCTACCTGATGCAGCTTTCCGACGGGGCGCGGGTGCTCGATTACGCCACCTTCTTCGGAACTTCAGCCGATGACCACGTCGACGGTGGCACCTCGCGCTTCGATGCTCAGGGCATCCTATACCAGGCGGTGTGCGCCTGCGACCAGGGCGGCGCGGGCGTGGGCAGCCTGCCCGTGCCGCCGGGAGCCTTCACCTACGCTGCGGCCAACGGGGCACCGCGCTGCAACAACGCGGCCTTCAAGTTTGCGTTTCTGGCGGCGGCCTCGCCGGCGGGCACCGATACGCTCTCAGTCTGCGCCCGGACCGGGGCAGTGGGGCTGGGCGGCTCGCCGGCCGGCGGCACCTGGACGGGGCCGGGCGTGAGTGGCTCGGTAGGCGGCGGCTTCACCTTTCAGCCCGACAGCTCCCGGCTGGGCCTTAACGTGCTTACTTACACCAGCCCCGGCGCGGCCAATGGCTGCACCGGCACCAGCACGCGGCGCATCACGGTGCTGCCGCAGGGCCGGGCCACGGCATCGGCTCCGTTGCGTATCTTCTGCCTGCGGGCGGGGGTGCCGCAGCCCACGGTGCCGCTCACGGGCCTGCCGGCGGGCGGCACCTGGAGCGGCAAGGGCGTGGTGCCGGGCACCGCCCGGTTCGACCCCGTGCTGGCCGGGCCGGGCAGCCACGCCATCACCTACGAGGTATCGGCGGGGCGCTGCCCGGTGCTGGCCGTGCTGCAAATGGTGGTGAAAGCCGTGCCGCCCCCCACGCCCCTGCCGCCGCGCAAGGTGTGCCTCAACGACCCGCCCGTAACGCTGGGCGGCACGCCGCCGGGCGGCATCTGGACGGGGCCGGGCGTGTCGGGCTCCATTGGCAGCTTCGTGTTTACGCCCACGGTGGCCCTGCTGGGCGGGCCGCATATTCTCCTGTATACCTTCCAGGGCGATACCGACTGCGAGGCCGTGACCGACACGTTGCGCATGACCGTGCTGCCGCCCGGCCCCACCGGCGCGGCCCCGCCCGATACCGCTTTCTGCCTCAGCACCCGGCCCTTCCGGCTGCGGGGTGGCCTGCCGCTGGGCGGCTCCTGGAGCGGGCCGGGCGTGTCGGGCTCGGTGGCCTCGGGGTTCTTCTTCACTCCAAGCCCCTTGCTCACCGGGGCACAGCCCCTGCTGTATACCGGCCCGATTAACAATTCACCGGCCTGCCCCGGCCGGGCCAACCGCACCATTACCGTAAACACGAGCGGCGTGGCGGCGGTATCGGCCCCTGATACCCTGCTGTGCGCCGTAGCTGGCCCGCAGCCCCTGACGGCCATGCCCACGGGCGGCGTATGGACCGGGCCGGGCGTATCAGGCTCGGTGGCCTCGGGGTTCTTCTTCACGCCCACCGCCGCGCTGGCGGGGGTGCAAACGCTGGCTTACGCCGGCCCGGCCCCGGCCAACGCCGCCGACTGCCCCATGGCCGCCACCCTGCGCCTGCGGGTGCTGGCGCTGCCGCCGCTGTTTTTCGCGCCGGTGGGCGATGTCAGCTTCTGCCTGACCGCGCCGCCGCACGGCATCATGCTCACGGCCACGCCGGCGGGGGGCGTGTTTAGCGGGCCGGGGGTGGTGGGCAACCGCTTCAACCCCTCCGATGCCGGGCCGGGCCGCCACACGCTCACCTACACCTGGGATTTTGCCGAAATCCGCTGCCCCCTCACCATCACCCAAACGGTGAATGTGAGCCTGGTGCCGGCCGTGCATCTGCCCGCCGATACCGTGCTCTGTACCAGCCCCGCGCCGCTGCCACTGCGGGCCAGCCCGGCCGGCGGCACCTGGACCGGGCCGGGCGTGACGGCCGCCGGCCTCTTCACGCCGCCCGTCACGCCGGGCACTACCACGCTCTACTACGAGTTGCCCGGCACCTGCGACCCGGCCCCTTACCGCGTGACCGTACCCGTCCAACTCTCGGCCCAGGCCCGCTGGACGGTGCCCGCCTGCCCCAACAATACCCGCGCCCCGCGCCGCCTCCGTTTCGAGGCCAACGGCGCGGCAGCCGGGCAGATGCAGTGGGATTTTGGCGATGGCACGCCGCCAGCTACCGGCGCAGTGGTGGAACATTTGTACGCCGCCGCCGGCCGCTACCAGCCGCTGGCCACGCTTCCCGCCGCGCCCGCCGGGGCCTGCCCCAACCAGTTAACGCTGCCCACCGTGGAGGTGCAGGCCGCCCGCGTACCCAACATCATCACCCCCAACGCCGACGGGCTGAACGATACCTTCGCCCCGGAAATCGGTGGCTGCCCCGGCCGCCTCCAGGTGTTTTCGCGCTGGGGCCAGGCGGTGTTCGATTCTCTTACCTATCATAATGAATGGGCCGGCGCGGGCCTGCCGGCCGGCCTTTACTACTACCTGCTGCACGATGCCGACGGGACCACGCGGGTGAAGGGCTGGGTGGAAATTGTGCGGTAGAGCCAGAATGCTTGGGGCACCTCGGAATGTTCCGGGGCCAACTCTTTGGCCCCGGCCACGGTTTCCTCCCGACCTTTGCCCTCACTTATGGACCCCACCACTTCCGCCACCAAAACCGGCCAGGTCTTCGACTGGGCCGTGTTGCGCCGCCTGCTCGGCTACGTACGCCCCTACCGGCGCGTCTTCATCGGCCTCATTGTGCTCACCGTGGCCACGGCCGTGCTGGGCACGCTGCGGCCCTTCCTCATTCAGCGCATGGTCGATGTCAGCATCGAGCAGGGCGACATGAAGAGCCTGAACACCATGTTTCTGCTGCTGCTAGTGCTGCTGGTGGCTCACGCTGGTGTGAGCTACCTGCAGACGTACTACGGCGGCTGGCTGGGCCAGTACATCGTGCGCGACATCCGCACCGACCTCTACCGCCACCTGCTCAGCCTCAAGCTGAAGTTCTTTGACCAGACGCCCATCGGCGTACTCGTTACGCGCAACATTTCCGACGTGGAAACCCTGTCCGATGTGTTCAGCGAGGGGTTGGCGGCCATGGTGGGCGACATTCTGCAGCTGCTCTTCATCATGGCTTTCATGTTTTACATCGACTGGCGGCTTACGCTCATCAGCCTGTCGGTGATTCCGCCGCTGCTGTTCAGCACCTACGTGTTCAAGGAGAAAATCAAGGGCTCGTTTCAGGACGTGCGGACGGCTGTGGCCAAGCTTAACTCCTTCGTGCAGGAGCACCTCACGGGCATGAACGTGGTCCAGATTTTCAACAACGAGGAGCGCGAATTCCGCAAGTTCGAGGCCATCAACAAGGAGCACACCGACGCCAACATCCGCTCGGTGCTATACTATAGCATCTATTTCCCGGTGGCCGAGGTGCTCGGGGCCATCGGCGTAGGCCTGCTGGTGTGGTACGCGGCGCAAGGCCAGATTGAGGGCTCGATTTCGAAGGGCGCACTCATCGCCTTCATCATGTACAACGCCCTTTTCTTCCGCCCCATCCGCCAGATTGCCGACCGGTTCAACACCCTGCAACTCGGCTTGGTAAGCACCGAGCGCCTCCTCAAGCTCCTCGATAACCAGGAATTAGTAGCCCCGAGTGGCACCTTCGCCCCCGCCGAGCTCAAGGGCGATGTCGAATTCAAGCACGTCAAATTTGCCTACAACGAGCCCGACTGGGTGCTTAAGGACATCAGTTTCCACGTGAAGCCCGGCCAGACCATCGCCTTCGTGGGCGCGACCGGCGCGGGAAAAACCAGCATCATCAACCTGCTGAGCCGCTTCTACGACATCCAGGGCGGCAGCATCCTCATCGATGGCCGCGACCTGCGCGAGTACGACCTCAGCCTACTGCGCCGCCAAATCGGCATCGTGCTTCAGGACGTTTTCCTGTTCGCCGGCTCCATCCGCGACAACATCACCCTCGGCAACCAAACCATCACCGACGCCCAAATCTGGGAAGCGGCCGACCTCGTGGGTGCGCGCCGCTTCATCGAGCGCCTGCCCGAAGGCCTCGGCTACCCCGTGATGGAGCGCGGGGCCACGCTCTCGGTGGGCCAGCGCCAGCTCATCAGCTTCGTGCGGGCCATGGTGTACCAGCCCCACATCATCGTGCTCGACGAAGCCACGTCCTCTGTCGATTCCGAAACTGAAGAATTGATTCAGGAAGCCATCGAAAAGCTGATGCAGGGCCGCACCTCGCTCGTCATCGCCCACCGCCTGAGCACCATCCAGAAAGCCGATAAAATCATCGTGCTCGACAAAGGCGAAATCAAGGAAACCGGCACCCACGAGGAACTCCTGCGCATCGAAGGCGGCTACTACGCCCAGCTCTACCGCATGCAGTACGTCGTGGCCGATGCTTCGCTTAACGCGGAATAGCGGGCCGGTTTAGAGCGTCTTTCCAAACCGGTAGCTAACGCCCGTACTCAGAGCCGGGGCGAAGGGGGTGATGTCATTCTTGATGCCGTTGTTCGAAAGATACGAGCCGACTATTGCTGCCAGGAACGAGAACGTCACGCGGGCGGCGGCGGTGAGGCTGAGGTTTGGGGTAAGCGCAAACGCGCCACCCAGGCCGCCGAGGAATCGGATGTCGCTGTAGGAATACCGGGTGGTACCGGTCGTTGAAGTTTGGCCCGTTCGCACGTCAGTCAGCGTCGTTTCTTCGTTGTACTGGGAGGACAATGGCATGAGACCAATCTCAAAGTCGATTTGCCACCGCTTAGGTTGGGGCAGCAGCAGATGTATCTGTGTCACGATGGGCACCATCCACGTCACAGCCCGCTTTCGATTTATATAGGTACCCGAACTGTTGCTTGCCGAAATAGTATGCGCCGGGTCCGCTCGTATCAGCAAGCCGACTTGGAGGCTGGCCTGGTGCTCCGTCCGATAGGCCACCGTCAGCATCACGGGCCAGGGCCGAACGCGGTCCGTTCCTCCTTGTCCATCAACTGCTTCGGCCAGTGCAACGCGGGGATAGGCCGCCAGTTGGGTACTCACCGTCCACCGGCGCGGTGCCCACTCCGAGGCGGCAGCATTTGTTTGGGCAGTCCCCTGCCGGCTACCCAGCACCAGTATCACGAGGAGTATTCGGTAGAGCTTCATGAGCGCACGAGTAAGTTTGCAGCGCGGTAAACAGGCCAACCGATTTCGTGTTTTCGCCCTACCCTACTGCAATTTAACCTGTTTCCCCACGCCGTGCGTTACCTCTTTCTCACCATCATTCTGCTCACCCTCATCGCGGCCGGCACCTACGCCTACCTCGGCGGCACCCGCGAGCCCAAAATCACCCTCGAAACCACGGCCGCGCCGCTGTATCTGGCCGGCCAGCCCTTCCACGGCAAGGTCACCGGCGATGCCTTTGGCAACTTGTTTCGGCAGGCCAAGGATGCCCAGGCCCGCCTGCACGGCGACCTGGCCAACCTTTACCTCAACGACCCCGAAACGGCTCACGACACCATCCGCGCCTTCATCGGCCTGGCCCTGGCCGATACAACGCAGGCCCTGCCCACCGGCTTCCGCTACCGCGTGGTGCCGGCCGGGCAACGTGTGCTGGCCGCCTGCCTCACAGGCGTGAGCTACCTGCTGGCCCCCAACAAGCTCTATCCCGCCGCCCTGGAGGCCATCAAAGCCCAAAAACTCACCCAGCGCGGCGACTTTTACTTGGAACGCTTCGGTACCGGCGATGAGTCAGAGGTCTGGATTGGGGTGAAATAAGGCCAGGCAATGGCCGCCTGACGCACAAAAAAGCCTTCCGACCAATTGGCCGGAAGGCTTTTTACTGTTTTCAAATCCGGTTTAGCGGCCGAAGTAGTAAGTGCCGCCAAACTGCAGCTGGCTCAGCCCGAAGCCAGCGCTAAATTCGGTGCTCACCGGCTCTCCACTGGTCGGCGTTTCTTTCAGCCGGCTATACGCCAGGCTGCCCACGGTGGCGCTGATGCCCAGCTTCGGAATCGGGAAGTAAATAATGCCAGGTGTCAGGTTGGCGTAGTAGCCCTTTTGCTTCGTTTCGACCGAACCCATATTCCCAGCCGGCCCATAAACGATGATATTGCGGTTGTACTGATAGCCACCCCCGAGTGTGCCCACCAGACCAAACTGGTCGGTCAGCATTTTGTAGTACTGCACGTAGGCTCCGCCCCGAAAAGTGGTGCTGGGGTCGAGGTCCGAAAGTGAATTTGCGAAGTTGCTGGTGTAGGTATTTTTGGTGGCAGAGTAGCCCAGACTCAAGCCAATCGCCAGATTGTCGGCCACAAAATAGCCCAAGGAGGGGGCAATCTGGAACTGGCTGGCCACGTATTCGCTACTCAAATTGGTGCCTGTCACCTGGGCATTGGTGGTGCGCCGGGAGTAGCCCACATTGCCCCCAAGCGACACTGTGCCAGCCGGGATAGCAGTTTGGGCGTGCGCTGCCGTAGTGATGCCGCCCAGCAGAGCAAGCAGTACAAAGTTCTTTTTCATAAAAAAGGGAAAGGAAACGTTGGGTTGAAGTGATGGAAAGCTCCGCAACGCAACTCAACGACTTTCCGGTATGGGTATGAGCAAAAAAAGACCCTCTCCGTTGCAAGAGGGGGTCTTTTTGGTTGGCGGAAAAAGTCGGGGTGGCAGGATTCGAACCTACGGCCTCGTCGTCCCGAACGACGCGCGCTACCGGGCTGCGCTACACCCCGAAAGCCGGTCGATGGGGCGACCGGTTTTCTTGTTCCAATAGTAGCGGCCGAAAAAAGCCTCCGAACTCAGAAGTTCGGAGGCTTTACAAGAGCGGCTGCTCTTCCGTCGGAGTGGCAGGATTCGAACCTACGACCTCCAGCACCCCATGCTGGCGCGATACCAGGCTACGCTACACCCCGATTGGTATTGGAGCGACAAAGGTAAGGTTATTTTTGATTCTGGTGCAAGCACCGCGTAAATAAAGTTTTGCCCGCAGTGGCCTGGGGCCGGTTTTTGGAGCGGTTTTGGCCCAACCAGTCCCGGAATTGCTTAGCTTTACGCAAGCCATTTTACCTCATCTTGTTCTTATCCTACTTATGAAAAAGTTATTACTACTTGTGTTGGCCAGCACGTTGGCTTCGGCTGCCGCACAGGCCCAGGCTCCGGCTCCGGCCAGCCCCGCCGCCGCCTCGGCTGCTCCGGCAAAAGAAGAAGCAATTTTGCCCAACGGTGTAGTGGCGGCTCCCGCCACCGCGGTGGCCGCTGCGCCAGCGGCCGAGGGCGCGGGCCACATTGCGCTGGCCCCCGAAACCCCCGCCGCCAACCCCAACGCCATCAAGGTGAAGGCCGATGCCGTGGCCGGCAAGCTCACTGTGAAAACCGACAACCCCGGCCCCACCCGCGTGGAAGTGAGCGACGCGGGCGGGCGCCCGGTCATCACCCACACCATGATGAACGGCCAGACCCCGGCCGTGCTCAACGTGAGCCAGCTCCCCGCCGGGGCCTACATTGTGCGCTGCACGGCTTATGAAAAAACCGGTATGCGCCGCGTCATGATTGGACAATAGCAGCGGCTTTCGCTTTTGAAGTAAAAAGGGGCCGTCATGCTAAGCATGGCGGCCCCTTTTTTTGTGCGGGCGAAATCGATTAGCTCAACGGCTCCAGCAAGTCCCATTTGTTGCCGTACAGGTCTTCAAAAACGGCAACGTGACCATATACTTCACTACGCGGCGTTTCGAGAAAGCGTAGGCCCCGGCCTTGCAACACCGGGAAGTCGCGCCAGAAGTCGTCGGTGTGGAGGAACAGCCAGACGCGGCCCGCGCCCTGCCGGCCCACGCCCTGTTTTTCCTCCTCGGTTTTGGCCTCGGCCAGCAGCAGGCTGCACCCGGCGGGGCCGGGCGGCGCTACCACCACCCAGCGCTTGCCGCCGCCCATGTCCAAGTCAGAAGCCAGGGCAAAGCCCAGTACGTTGGTATAGAAGGCAATAGCTTCGTCGTAGTTCCGAACTAGCAGGGTGACGTGGGCGAGGCGTTGGTTCATGTGGTGGACTTGTGGGGTGGTGGGTTGGCGGAGCGGCATAGACAGAATAGCAAATCCACCACTCCACAAGTCCACAAATCCGCCATTTTACACTTCCTCGGTTTGCAGTTGCCGGTCATATAACGCTCTGTACAGTCCAGCCGCGTCGGCCATCAAGGCATCGTGGGTGCCGTGCTGCACAATGAGGCCATCGTCGAGCACTAGGATTTCATCGGCCAGCTTCACCGAGCTCACGCGGTGCGAGATGATGAGGCTGGTGCGCGCCGCCATGATGCGCTGAAGGCTGCCGAGGATGGCATTCTCCGTCTTGGTATCGACGGCGGAGAGTGAGTCGTCCAGAATCAGGATTTTGGGCTCTTTCACTAGGGCGCGGGCCATGCTCACGCGCTGCTTCTGGCCGCCGGAGAGCGTGATGCCGCGCTCCCCCACTTTGGTATCGAAGCCTTCGGGGAAAGCAATAATATTCTCGTACACGTCGGCATCCCTTGCGGCTTGCAGCATCCGGGCCTCATCGGGCTGGTCGAGGCCGAAGTTGATGTTGTTGCGAATGCTGTCGGAAAACAGAAACACGTCCTGCGGCACGTAGCCAATCTGGCCGCGCAGGGCGCGCAAGGAATAATCGCGCACGTCGGTACCGTCGATTTTAATGTCGCCGGCCGACACGTCGTAGAGGCGGCAGAGCAGCGCGGCCACGGTGCTTTTGCCCGAGCCCGTATTGCCGATGACGGCCAGCGTCTGGCCCGGCTTCACGCGGAAGCTCACGTTTTTCAGGGCCTGAATCCCGGTGTCGGGGTAGGTGAAGGACACGTTCTCGAACACGATATCGCCCACCAGCTCGCGCTGCACATTCTGGCGCGAAATAATGTCCGTTTTCTGGTCCAGGAATTCATTGATGCGGACCTGTGAAGCCTCGGCCCGCTGCACCAGCGACGATGTCCAGCCCAGGGCCGTGACCGGCCAGGTGAGCAGGTTCACATAAATCAGGAACTCGGCGATGGTGCCCGTCGTGATGGTGCCGCGAATCACTTCCTGCCCGCCCACCCAAACCGTAATGAGGGTGCTAAGGCCAATGAGAAATAGGATGAGCGGAAAAAACAGCGAGTTCACGAAGTTCAGGCTCAGCGACTTTTCTTTATACTCATTGCTGGCCGCCGAGAATTGCGCGTGCGAGTCCTGTTCCCGCACGAACGATTTCAGCACCCGAATCCCCGAAAATGCCTCCTGCACAAAGGTCGTCATGCCGGACAGCGCCCGCTGAATCTCGTCCGACTTCCGCTCAATCAAATTATTGACGTAGAAGATGCTAACCGACAGTACCGGCAGCGGCAGCAGCGTGTAGAGCGTCAGCTTCACGTTCACGATGAGCATGAGCGGCACGATGAGAAGGAACAGCAGCACGAGTTGCAGAAAATACATGATGGCCGGCCCGAGGTACATCCGCACCCGGCTCACATCCTCCGAAATGCGCGACATCAAATCGCCGGTGCTGTGGCGGCGGTAGAAGCTGAGCGGCAGCGACTGGTAGTGCTGGTAAATCTGGTTCTTCTGGTCGTTTTCGATGTGGCGCGACATCACGATGAGCGTCTGCCGCATGAAGAACAGGAAGATGCCGCGCAGCAAGGCCAAGCCGATAATGAGCATGCCGTAGAACAGCACGTTGCGCCCAAACAGCTGGTACACGCCTTTCTGCGCTTCGGTGCCGGCGTAGAGGTGGTAGAGGTCGATGCCCTCGTTCACCAAATCGAAGGCGTAGCGCACGAGTTGGGCCGGAAAAATGGCCAGCAAGGTACTGAGCGCCACGAACAGCACCCCAGCGAGGAAATGCCACTTGTAGCGGAAAATGAAGGGGTTAACGGCGTTGAGTGCGCGCACGGGCAAGGTTGGGAAGGGGCCGGTTTGGGAAAATAGCGGTACTTTTGCGGCCTGAAAGAATAGTTTTCTTGCAAAACAGCACCAAAAAGAACGTCATGCTGAGCTTGTCGAAGCATCGCTACCGCATCAGTAATCAATACGATTCAACGAAGCGGTAGCGATGCTTCGACAAGCTCAGCATGACGTTCTGCTGTTGCGTATATAACCCAACAAAGTTACACCGCACTCTTCCCAACCATCCATCCCACAATTCCCACCATCCTTCAACTCATTTCCCATGATTGAAACCCAAATTGTCGCTCCCGAGTCGATTTTCGGCCAGATTGCCGAGCATCAGCACGAGCAAGTGGTGTATTGCCACGACCACGAAACCGGCCTCAAAGCCATTATCGGCATCCACAACACCGTGCTCGGGCCGGCCCTTGGCGGCACCCGCATGTGGCATTATGCGTCTGACGCAGAGGCCCTGAACGACGTGCTGCGCCTCTCGCGCGGCATGACATACAAGGCCGCCATCTCGGGCCTGAACCTGGGCGGCGGCAAGGCCGTCATCATTGGCGATGCCAAGACGCTGAAGACCGAAGCACTGCTGCGCAAGTTTGGTCGCTTCGTGAAGAACCTGAACGGCAAGTACATCACAGCCGAGGACGTGAACATGACCACCAAGGACATGGAGTACATCCGCATGGAAACCAAGCACGTAGCCGGCCTGCCCGAGAGCATGGGCGGCAGCGGCGACCCCTCGCCGGTGACGGCTTACGGCGTGTATATGGGCATGAAAGCCGCCGCCAAAAAAGCCTTCGGCTCGGAGAGCCTGGCCGGCAAGCGCATTGGCGTGCAGGGCACGGGCCATGTGGGCACCTACCTGCTGGAGCACCTCCAGAAAGAGGGCGCGAAGCTCATCGTGACCGATTACTACGAAGACCGCGCCCTGGATGCAGCCAACCGCTTCGGAGCTACCGCCGTGGGCCTGGATGAGATTTATGACCAGGAAATGGATATTTACTCGCCCTGCGCCTTGGGTGCCACGCTCAACGACGACACCATTCCGCGCCTGAAGGCCCGCGTGGTGGCCGGCTGCGCCAACAACCAGCTCAAAGTAGAAAACCAGCACGGCCCCGAGCTTGTGCGCCGTGGCATCGTGTACGCCCCCGACTTCCTTATCAACGCCGGCGGCCTCATCAACGTGTACTCCGAAATAACCGGGGCCAGCCGCCAGGGTGCCCTCACCCAGACCGAAAAAATTTACGATTTCACCCTCCAGGTTTTGGCCAAGGCCGAAGAAGAAGGCACGCATCCGCAGGCCGCCGCCATCAAGCAGGCCAAGGAGCGCATCGCCAGCGTGGGCAAGGTGAAGTCGACGTACTAAAAGGGGTTAAGAGTTAGGAGTTGAGAGTTACGAGTTGGTTAGGACCTTGGCTTAACTCGCTTAGCCAGCCAAACTCATAACACTCAACTCCTAACTCTTAACTTATAACTCTTAACTAAAAGAAATGCTCAACCGCCGTCTCCTCCGTATCAAAGTCATGCAGTCGCTCTACTCCTACCACCAGGCGGTGGGAGCCGATTTGATGCTGGCGCAGGACCGCATCGCGGCTGCTTTCGAGCCCGACCTGACGGCCAAAGAGGCCCCCGACCGCCGCCAGCTGGAAGGCCAGCGCAAAATGGGCGAAGCCCAGCTGCGCGACTGGTACCGCACAGGCACCATGCCCGAGAAAACGGACGACAAAGCCGTGGACAAGGCCGTGACCGATGCCATCAACTCCTTCCAGAACCAGGTGAAGAAGGACGGCGAGTTCTACGGCGGGCAGCTGCTGGTGGGGGCCGAAAGCATTCACGACCAGTACCTGCACCTGCTGAACCTGCCCGCCGCCCTGCTCGGCGTGATTGAGGAAGAGCAAAGCCGCGAAGAGCGCCGCCGCCTCGGCCCGCGCGAGGATGCCCAGGATGCCACCCGTTTGCATAAGAACAAAGCCATTGTTAAGCTCATGGCCAACGAGCAGCTCCAGAGCCAGACCATCCGGCGCAAGCTGGCTTGGGAAGGCAATGAGGAGCTGGAAGCCCTGCGCGCCGGCTGGGAGGAAATGAAGACCGACGAAACCGTGCGGAGTTACCTCAACGGCAAGGACATCGACCAGCCCGATATGGACTACGATACGGACCTCGAAATCCTGCGTCATATCTACAAGGACTTCGTTTTCAAAGGTGAAGCGCTGCCGCGCCAACTGGAGTCCGACGATTTGAACTGGGAAGAAAACCGGCCCATCGTGCGCAACCTGGTGCTGAAGACGCTGAAAATGCTGCCCTTCGCCGCCGAGTCTACGCAGGAGCTGATGAACCTCTCGGCCAACTGGGCCGATGACCGCGAATTTGCCGAAACCCTCTACAAGCAGACGCTCATCGAGGACGACAAGATGGAGAAGCTCATCGCCGGCTCGGTGCAGAACTGGGACGTGGAGCGCGTGGCATTGCTTGACAAAATCATCCTGAAAATGGCGCTTACTGAGATGCAGCTCTTCCGCGGCATTCCGGTGAAAGTCACTATCAACGAGTACATTGAAATCAGCAAGCTCTACAGCACGCCCAAGAGCAAACAATTTGTTAACGGTATTCTGGACAAGCTGGCGACGGATTTGGCCGCCAGCGGCGACATTCGTAAATCGGGCCGCGGCTTGCTGGACAACCAGTAAACCGCAGGTGCCGGCCAGCGGCAACTTTGTGGCCTGCGGCTGAACATTGGGCCGATATAGCCACTTTTGCATCTACGGCCGCGTTTCTGCGTACGCAGACCTGAAAACACTCTCACCTCTCTTCCCCAATCCCCGACGACCATGGCTAGCAAAACCACCACCGGCATCCTGTGCTTCGCGGGCGGCGCCCTCACCGGCGCAGCCCTTGGCTTGCTCTACGCCCCCGAACCCGGCACCGAAACCCGTTCCTGGCTCAGCTACCAGCTCGAAAAGTACCGCTCGGTGCTTGCCGACCTCACCGACAGCCTCGTGACCAGCCGCGAAGGCATGGGCCAGTCCTCAGCCAAAAGCGAGGGCCAGCGCGTGATTTCCGATGCCAAATCCAAAGCCGAACAATTGCTCGGCGATGTTGACCAGCTCATCAACCAAATCAATTCCCGCAAGGGCGCTTAATTTTTTTTACGGGTGCCTAAGTGATTGACGGAATGAGAGAATGGGTGAAAGGCCGATGAAAATTCAGTCTTCCCTCATTCCCTCATTCCGTTCTTTGCTTTCTCATTCAGTCATTTATTACCAGTACGATGCACGTAGTAACCCTTATTCCCGGCGATGGCATAGGCCCCGAAATCACAAAAGCGGTAACCGATATTTTTGCCGCCGCGCAGGTGCCCATTCAGTGGGAAGAGCAGAACGCCGGCCAAACAACGTTCGACCAGTCGGGAGAATTGATTCCGACCTCGCTGCTCAAGTCGCTGGAAAAGAATAAGGTGGCCCTCAAAGGTCCGATTACTACGCCGGTTGGCAAAGGCTTCCGCAGCATCAACATCACGCTGCGTCAGAAGTACGACCTCTACCAAAATGTGCGGCCCAGCAAAACCACGGCCGGCATCCACACCCGCTACGAGGGCATCGACCTCGTGCTGTTCCGCGAAAACACCGAAGGCCTGTACTCCGGCCTCGAAGTGTACGACGAGCGCCTCGGCATTGCCGACTCGTTCAACCGCATCACGGTGGCCGGCTCGCGCAAAATCTGCCGCGCCGCCTTTGCCTACGCCGCCAAGCACGGCCGCAAAAAGGTAACGCTGGCCCACAAAGCCAACATCCTGAAAATGGCCGGCACACTAATGCTCAATGCCTGCAAAGAAGCCAGCAACGAGTTTCCGCAGATTGTGTTCGAGGATAAAATCATCGACAACATGTGCATGCAGCTCGTGAACAAGCCCGAGCAGTTCGACGTGGTGGTGACCACCAACCTGTTCGGCGACATCCTGTCTGACCTCTGCGCCGGCCTCGTGGGCGGCCTGGGCGTGGTAGCCGGGGCCAACATCGGCGACAACATGGCCATTTTTGAAGCCGTACACGGCTCGGCCCCCGACATCGCCGGTCAGGGCAGAGCCAACCCCACCGCCCTGCTCCGCTCGGGTATCATGATGCTGCACTACCTCGGCGAGCACGCCCTGGCTGACAAAATCGACAAAGCCCTGGAAGCCACCCTGATGAACCAGGCAGAATGCACCGGCGACCTCGGCGGCAAAGCCAGCACCAGCCAGTTTGCCCAAAGCATTATCGACAAGTTGTAATTTTATACGGTTGTGCCCCATCTGTCATCCTGAGCTTGCGAAGGACCTTATTACCACCGAGCAATTTGTTCTGGTTTGATAAGGTCCTTCGCAAGCTCAGGATGACGGATTATTACAACAACCTCTTAACTCATATGAAACAGTACCTCATACTGGCGGCCGCCCTGTCGCTGGCAGCTTGCAACCGCGACAAAACCGCCGAAGTAGGCACCGAAGGCGTCAACGCCGCCGCAACTATCGAATCTGATGCCGCCAACCCGACTGTGGACAACCCCAACGTGGTGAGCGACAACGAAGCGCCCAACCCTAATGCTCCGGTAATGAAATTTGCCGAAGCCGAGTTTGATTTCGGCGATATTCAGCCCGATACCAAAGTTCACCACACGTTTACCTTTATCAACACCGGCAAGTCGCCGCTACTCATTGAGGATGCCACCGCTTCCTGCGGCTGCACTACCCCCAGCTGGACCAAGGAGCCCGTGGCTCCCGGTGCGCAGGGCAAAATGGAAGTGCAGTTCGACAGCCGGGGCAAGCAGGGCATCATCAGCAAGCAGGTGGCGGTGCGGGCCAATACGCAGCCCAGCATCACCACCATTCTCATCAAGGGCAACGTGCTCACCCCCAAGGCTAACTAGCCTATTCCCGCTTCTTACTCCAACGCCATGTTCCTGAACCTTATGCTGCAAGCCGCCGGCGGTGCCGACTACGCCCAGCCGCTTTTCCTGCTGATTGCTGCTGGCGTCTTCTATTTCTTCATGATTCGGCCGCAGCAAAAGCGGGCCACCGATGCCAAAACCTTCCGCCAGTCGCTGGCCAAGGGCTCGCGCATTGTCACCATCGGCGGCCTGCACGGGCTAATTGTGGAGCTCACCGACGACACCGTGGTGGTGGAAGTGGACCGGGGCACCAAGCTGCGCTTCGACCGCTCGGCCATTGCCCGCGAAGTGGGCAACAAGGCCAACACCGGCACCGGGGCCGACACCATCGCCGCCGCCTAAGTCATGGACGGGCCGCTGAATCGGGCAAGCAGGCTTCTGCGCTGGTTCGTGCGGCCCTTCGCGGGCCAGGAGCCCAGCTTTTACCGGGCCATCACGGCCTGCCTGCTGGCAGCGGGCCTGTTCTGGCAGATGAATGCCCTGAACAAAACCTACACCACCCGCCTGAACTTCCCGCTGGCCTGGCACTACGACTCCGTGCATTACGTGCCCATGCGGCCTTTGCCGACGGCGCTGCCCGTCACGGTCACGGGCCAGGGCTGGCGGCTGCTGCGCGCCAACCTGGGTTGGGGCACCCACCCCGCCGACCTGCGCCCGGTGCCGCTGCCAGGCACCCGCTACCTGCCCGCCACCGCCTGGCACCGGGGCCTGCAAAACGCGCTGGAAGGCGTGCAGGTAACCGAATGGGCCGGCGATACCCTACGCCTCACCTTCGACCGCTACGTCAGCCGCCGGTTGCCGCTGGCCCTGCCGCCCGACTCGGCCCGGCGCTACAAGGCCAGCTTCACGCCCGCAATGGTCACGTTTCGGGGGCCGGCCAGCTTGGTGCAGGCACTGCCCAGCCCCTACCCCATTGTGCCGCCGCAGTCCTCAGCGCGTGGCAGGGCGGAGGAAATGGAGGCAGACGTTAAAACCCCAGCCCGGATTCGGGCCTCCGTGCCCACGGTGCGCCTGCGCCAGACGCGGCGCTAGTTTCTTGCCGCATACTACATCCAAACCTCTGTTTTCCCATGTTGCGCATCGGCATTACCGGCGGAATCGGTTCAGGCAAAAGCATTGTCAGCCGCTTGTTTCATGCGCTGGGCGTGCCCATCTACGATGCCGACACCCGCGCCCGCTGGGTGATGGAAAACGACGCGGAGTTGCGCCAGCAGCTCACCGCTTCTTTTGGCCCCGATACGTACGATGTTGCCGGCCGCTTAAATCGGCCCGTGCTGGCTGGCACCGTATTCAACAACCCGGCGCTGCTGGCCCAGCTCAACAGCTTGGTACACCCGCACGTAGGTACCGATTTTGAGCGCTGGGCCAGGGAGCAGGCGCAGGCCGGCCACGCCTACGTGCTCAAAGAAGCCGCCCTGCTGTTCGAGGCCGGTTCCTACAGGCAACTCGACCGCGTCATCACCGTGTTTGCACCGCTGGCGGTGCGGGCGGCCCGCGTGCTGCGGCGCGACCCGCACCGCTCTACTGCCGACGTGCAGGCCATCATGGCCAAGCAGCTCAGCGAGGAAGAAAAAATAGCACGGGCCAACTACGTGCTGACCAACGACGATGTGCAGCCACTCTTGCCGCAGGTGCTGGCGTTGCACGCGGCCTTCAGCACCCCACCGGCCACCCCGTAAACGAAGAAAGGCTGCCTCTTGCGGGGCAGCCTTATCCTTCGGACGCTGGGGAGCTTAAATGCGGCCCGAGTAATCTTCCAAGGTATCAATCACTTTCAGGAGCTGGGGCACCGCCAGTGAGTAATAAATCTTCGTACCAATTTTGCTGGACTTCAACACGCCCCGGTCTTTAAGGGTGATGAGGTGCTGCGAGGCGATGGCTTGGGGCAAGTCGAGCGCCTGGTAGATGTCGGTAACCGACATTTGGCTGTCTTTGCCCTTAGTCTTTCCCAGCAGGTCCACAATGGCAAGGCGCTTAGGGTGCGAGAGAACCTTGAGCATAGCCGCGGCGCGGTCCAGCTGTTGCGCTTCTACACGCGAATGCAATGGTTTCATGAAGTCGATAAAAAGTGAGGGGGGGAATGGAAGAGTAGAATAAGTGCAATACAGCGGTACTGCTGAGCTAGTTCCTAATGATTACGCAAAATAGCGTTAAAGGGGTTTGTTATTCCTAAAATACTTTAATATTTATTCATTTTTATTTCTTACTGAAATCCTATTCCTGCCTTCCGGCCACTTCGGGAGCAGGGGCTACCTTTGTTGTTCTGCTTATTGGCATTCTTTCTTATCCTTTTTGTCCTATGCTCGACCTGCTCACCAAGTTTGAAAACAAGCGTCCCGAAATCGTCTTCGAGTGGAAAGATGCCGAAACCGAAGCCGAAGGCTGGGTCGTTATCAACTCCTTACGGGGCGGAGCTGCCGGTGGGGGCACCCGCATGCGAAAAGGTCTCGATAAGCGCGAAGTAGAAAGCCTGGCCAAGACCATGGAGGTGAAGTTCACGGTATCGGGGCCGGCCATCGGCGGGGCCAAGTCGGGCATCAACTTCGACCCGCAGGACCCCCGCAAGCGCGGCGTGCTGGAGCGCTGGTACCGCGCCGTATTTCCGCTGCTGAAAAATTATTACGGCACCGGCGGCGACCTCAACGTGGACGAGATTCACGAAGTCATCGCCATCACCGAGGAATATGGCCTCTGGCACCCGCAGGAAGGCGTAGTAACCGGCCACTACCACGCTACCGAGCCCCAGAAGATTCAGAAGCTCGGCCAGCTGCGCCAGGGTGTTATCAAGGTGGTGGAGGATGCCACATTCTCGCCCAATCTGGCCCGCAAGTACACCGTGGCCGACCTTATCACCGGCTACGGCGTGGCCGAGGCCGTGCGCCACTACTACCGCCTCTGGCCCGGCACGGAGTTGGCCGGGCAGCGCGCCATCATCCAGGGCTGGGGCAATGTGGGCGCGGCGGCGGCCTACTACCTGGCCGGGCAGGGCGTCCACATCGTGGGCATCATCGACCGGGCCGGTGGGCTGCTGAATGTTGAGGGCTTCGGGCTGGAAGAAATCCG
The DNA here is from genome assembly GCF_054061335.1 of Hymenobacter sp. UYAg731. Taxonomy (NCBI): domain Bacteria; kingdom Pseudomonadati; phylum Bacteroidota; class Cytophagia; order Cytophagales; family Hymenobacteraceae; genus Hymenobacter; species Hymenobacter sp. UYAg731. The sequence goes on from NZ_JBSSEC010000002.1 coordinate 639,528, forward strand.
GGCACTGCTGCTGGCCCGCCAGGGCAATGCCCTCACGGCCGATAACCTACTGTCCTTCGAGGAAGTGAACGAGAAAGTATGGTCGATAGGAGCTGATATCTTTATTCCGGCCGCGTCGTCGCGCCTCGTGGCGCGTGAGCAGGTGGAGCAGCTGCTGGCCGGGGGCCTCAAAGTCATCAGCTGCGGGGCCAACGTGCCGTTTGCCGACCCCGAGATTTTCTTCGGTCCCACCGGCGTCTTTGCCGATGAGCGCACGGCCGTCATCCCCGATTTCATTGCCAACTGCGGCATGGCCCGAGTCTTTGCATACCTCATGGAAACCGGGGCCGAAATCACCGACCAGGCCATTTTCGCCGATACTTCGCACATCATCGGCGCGGCTCTGGAGCGCACCCACGCCGAGAACGCGCAGCCCACCGGCATCGCGCAACGCTCGTTCGAGATGGCGCTGCGGCAGCTGGTGTAGGGTCATGCAATTGCGTCGAATTTCCAGAACGTCATGCTGAGCTTGTCGAAGCATCTCTACTGCACAAGTAATTATTTACTACTGCGGTAGAGATGCTTCGACAAGCTCAGCATGACCTGTCTGGTTTTGTTCTATAACATTGTAGTCGCAGCATTTTTATTTGGTAACAATTCGATAACTTTGACGCCCTACTTTTGGTCGCCCCGCGTTCGGGGCGATTTTGTTTTGGTAGGAATTCCCAATTGAATAATATGTCTACTCTGAAAAAAGCCAAGACCAGCAAAACCAAGGTCTCCGACGACATGCTGAATGCCGGCAGCGGCAAAACCATCAAGCAGCCCAACGTCAACGACGACAAGCTCACCTCCATCACGGAGATGCGCCAGACCACCAACGGCCAGACCGCCCTGGCCATCGAGGACGAGCAGCGCCTGCGTAAAGCCTTTGTGGACAAGGACTGGAACGAAATCAAAATCGCCGACTCCTGGCAGATTTTCAAGGTGATGGCCGAGTTCGTGGAGGGCTTCGAGAAGATGTCCAAAATCGGCCCTTGTGTGAGCATCTTCGGCTCGGCCCGTACCAAGCCGGACAACCCTTACTACCAGATGGCCGAGGAAATCGCGGCCAAACTGGTGCGCCACGGCTACGGCGTTATTACGGGCGGTGGCCCCGGCATCATGGAAGCCGGCAACAAGGGTGCCCGCGCCGAGGGCGGTAAGTCGGTGGGGCTCAACATTGAGCTGCCCTTCGAGCAAACCCACAACATCTACATCGACCAGGACAAGTGCATCAACTTCGACTACTTTTTTGTGCGGAAGGTGATGTTTGTGAAGTACGCGCAGGCCTTCGTGGGCATGCCCGGTGGCTTCGGCACGCTCGATGAGCTGTTTGAGGCCATGACGTTGATTCAGACCAAGAAAATCAGCCGCTTCCCCATCGTGCTAGTGGGTTCGGCCTACTGGAACGGCCTGTTCAAGTGGATTGAGGACGTGATGCTGCACGAAGAGCACAACATCTCGGCCGAGGACATGCAGCTGGTGCAGATTGTGGACGATGCCAGTGAGGCCGTGAAAATCATCGACGACTTCTACCACAAGTACCTGCTGTCGCCAAACTTCTAGACCACGGATTTTTGCAGATTTGACGGATACAAACGGGTTTTTTGCCGTATTGGCCAAACAGTCTGCAGGGAAAGCCGCTTCTTCGGGAGCGGCTTTTTTTGTGGGCTGCCGTGCGTTGTCGGTGCGTTTGTAGTTTCTTCGTTTATGCCCTCCCCTACTTCTGCCACTGTTCTGGAATTCGATTACCTCATTGTGGGCGGCGGGGCAGCGGGGCTGAGTCTGGCATATCACATTGCTCAGGAGCCTCGGTTAGCCAATAAGAAAATACTACTCATCGAGCCTGAGGCCAAAACGCAGAATGACCGCACCTGGTCGTTCTGGGCCGATGAGCCAGGAATGTTCGATAGCATTGTGGCCCACGAATGGCGCAAAATAGCCTTCCGTAGTCCCGGCTTCGAGCGCGTGATTGACATGGGCCGCTACCGCTACAAGACCATCAACGGGCTGGATTACTACCGCTTTGTGCAGCAGGCACTGGCTGATAATCCGCAGTTCACGCGGGTACGCGGCAATGTTGAGCAGTTGGACAACACGCCAGCTGGCGTGCGCGCAACCACCGCTGCCGGTGGGGCTTACACCGCCCGCTATGCCTTCGATAGCCGCCCGCCGAACCTAGCGAAGCTCCAGCAGCCCGAGAAATACCGCTACCTGTTGCAGCACTTCGTGGGCTGGGAAATTGAAACCGACACCGACGTTTTCGACCCGGCCACGGTGGAGTTCATGGACTTTCGCGGTGAGCAGCAGCATGAGGCGCGGTTCATCTACGTGCTGCCTTTCGGGCCACGCAAAGCGTTGGTTGAGTACACGTTGTTCTCGGAAACCATCTTACCCAAAGCGGAATACGAAACGGCTATTCGGGAGCATCTGAGCAACACGTCGGGCCTGAAAACCTATCGGATAGTAGCCGAAGAAGTAGGCGCTATTCCAATGACGGACCACCCCCTGCCGGTCCGCAACGGCGCGCACATCATCAACCTGGGCACGCGGGGCGGCCGGGCCAAGCCCAGCACCGGCTACGCCTTCAAACGCATTCAGCAGCACTCGGCGCGGCTGGTGGCGGCGCTGGCCGAAACCGGCCACCCGCCCGCCGACGCTACAGGCGACAAATGGCAATTCCGACTATTTGACACGCTGCTGCTCGACATTATGCGGCGGCGCGGCGAAACCACGCGCGATATTTTCCGGCAACTCTTCGAGCGCAACCCGGTAGAGCGCATTTTCCGCTTTCTGGATGAGCAAACCTCCTGGGCCGATAACCTGCGAGTGATGAACTCAGTATCGGCCGGGCCATTTATGCGGTCCATCGGGCAGGTGCTGCGCGGCCGGCCGGGGAGACGGAGTTAGGAGTGCAGAGTTAAGATTTTCAGGTCTTTTCAACTCTTAACTCCCAAAGGAGCCTGTTCCAGCCACGTCCGGGCCTCGCGTACGGTAGCCTCAGAAATTGGGCGCAGCTGCGGCTGCGGCTCCGACAGGTTTAGCAGGAAGCCGGTGAGGGCGGGCAGATTGTCAAGGTCGTGGGTGCTGCATAGCACGGTTTTGCCCTGCTGGGTAACCCAGTCGTGTACGAGGCTGAATACCTGGCGGCGGTAGTACACGTCGAGCTGCTGGGTGGGCTCATCAAGCAAATACACCTGGGCGTCCTGCAGGCTGAGTTGGGCCAGCCACACCAGCTGCTGCTCGCCGCCGGAAAGTTGCATGAAATTGCGGGCAGCCAGGTGGGCCATGCCTACGCGGGCCAGCGCAGCATCGGCCAGAGAATAATCGGCCGGGGCGTAGGCACTGAGCAGACCGTGGTGGCGGTAACGGCCCATCACCACCAGCTCACGCACGGCAATGGCAAAGTCGAGGCTGCCGCGCTGCGGTAGGTAGCCCAGCAGGCCGGCCGTGGCGGCGCGGCGCAGGTCGCGCACTTCGTGGCCGTGCAATTGAGCACTTCCTTCATAGGGAAGCTGCCCCGTGAGTACCCGAAACAGGGTGGTTTTGCCGCTGCCGTTGTGCCCCACCACGGCCACAAAGGCGGGCGCGGGCAGGCACAAAAAAAGGTTGCGGACCAACACCCTACCGGGGTAGCCCGCAACCAGATTCTCCGCGCTGAGCGCGGGAGTTATGAGTTGAGAGTTATGATTTATGAGTTCAGGGGAAGAATTACCGCTCAACTCATAATTCATAATTCAAAACCCATAATTAAAGATTAATACTCGTCCTCGTTGAACATGAAGTCCTCCTTGGTCGGGTAGTCGGGCCATACTTCCTCGATATTTTCGTAGGGTTGGCCGTCGTCCTCAAGGGCTTGCAGGTTCTCTACTACCTCCATGGGCGCACCCGAGCGGATAGAAAAGTCAATCAGTTCGTCTTTGGTGGCGGGCCAGGGAGCATCTTCCAGGTAGGAAGCCAGTTCGAGTGTCCAATACATAGTGAAGCGGATAAAAAAGGGTGGGCGAAGGTAACAGTTTCCCGTCAAGATACAAACGACGGGGAATTTTCAACCGACAACGCAAAATGTTGGCCAAGGTTAGCCGGCAGTCTGCGCCTGCTGGCTGAACAGGGCAATAAGGTCATTTTTTGTGCGGATTTTGCGTTCAAAGGACCTGATTTTGGTTTGCAGCATCTGCCGAAAAGCATCATTGGCGGCGCTGGGGCTCAGGTTGTCGAGGTTGGCCTGCAGGGTGTTGAGTTCCTCGTGGTCGTCCTTAAGCAGCTCACGTAGCGTGCTGGCCCGGAAGCGGGCGCGCTCGGCCGGGGCAGTGGGCATGGGCGCACCATCGGCCCGCTTGCGCAGGTGGTATTCGAGGGCACTCAGCTCAAAAATCTTATCGCAGGCCACCATGAAGCGCTGCCAGATGCGGTCCGACTCTTCGCCGCGCACGGTGCCGACTTGCTTCCATTCGGCCTGCAGCGACTTGGCCTGGTGAATAGCTTCCTGCGGCGGAATGGCCATCAGGGCTTCGGCGCGCTCGGCCAGAGAGCGTTTGCGGGCCAGCAGCACTTCGGGGGTGGCGGGGGCCCCGGGCGCGCCGGCCGACTGCTGCGCGGCAATATGCACCTTGAGCCGCTCGAAGAAGTGGTTGTTGGCGGCCCGAAAGCGCGTCCAGAGCTCGGAGGCCAGCTTTTTGGGCAGGTTGCCGTTCACGTCGCGCCAGACCTGTTGCAGCACCTTGAGTTGGCGTGAGGTGGTTTCGAACTGGTCGGAATTTTTGAGGGCTTCGGCTTGCTGAATGAGGTCACGGTAGCGGGTTTGCACCCGGTTGGTCATGGCCTTTTTATCGGACTGGAAGGCCTTACGGCGGTCGAAAAACACCTGAATGGCGGTCTGGAAGCGGTGCTCCAGTTCGTCGGTCATGGCTTTGTCGACGGGGCCAGTTTTGAGCCAGCCCTGGCGCAGGTCCTTCACTTTCTCGCTGGCCGAAATCCACTCCACGCTTTCGCTGAGGGCTTCGGCTTCGTGAATGAAGCTGATTTTGGTGGCCAGGTTTTTTTCACGGTTGCGGACCACGGTCACGGCAATGGCCTCCTCGGCCTCGGTGAGGCGGCGGTGCAGGCGGGCAAAATCGCCGAGGCCGTCGTGGGTCAGGAGCTGCTCTTTGAGGTGCAGGGCCTTCATCAGGAAGGAGCCTTTGTTGTCGCTGGCCTCCATTTTTTCCAGCAACGAATCGACTTTGGCGCGCAGGCTTTCAAAACGTTGGCTGAAGTACCGCAGGGCGGTATCGTCCGAATCTTTGACTAGGCCAATCTGGCGGGCGGGCTGGCCCAGCACGGGGCGTAGCCATACGCCGTCGGCGTCCACGTAGCCGTAGCGCTGGGCTTCGGCCAGCAGGTGGTCGGTTGGTTCCATAATAGATAGTAAGCTCGTGGGTAGGAAGGTGGAGTATTGGGCAGGAGAGGCAAAAAAGAACGTAGGGGGCTGCAATTGAAACGCGGACCGGGAAGGGACTACAAGTTTACGGTAAAAACGTGATGAATAGATGTGCCATTCGGTAAACCCCGGCTAAACCGGCTCATTCGGCGGCCAGGGCCGGACCAACCCGTTGACAGAACCCGGAGCCGGGTTGCGGGTTGCAAGCGGCGGCTGTCGTTCTTTGCAGTCGCAATTCTTTCATTAGCCCCACCCCACCCCATGAGCGACCAGACCATCATCTTCAGCATGGCCGGCGTGAGTAAGATTTACCCGCCGCAGAAGCAAGTTCTTAAAAACATCTACCTCTCGTTTTTCTACGGGGCCAAAATCGGCGTGCTGGGCCTCAACGGCTCGGGCAAGTCGAGTTTGCTGAAAATCATTGCTGGCGTTGATAAGCAGTTTCAGGGCGAAGTGGTATTTTCGCCGGGCTACTCGGTGGGCTACCTGGAGCAGGAGCCCCAGCTCGACCCTACCAAAACCGTGCGCGAGGTGGTGGAAGAAGGCGCGGCCGAAACCGTGGCCTTGCTGAAGGAATACGACGAAATCAACGAAGCCTTCGGGGCCGAGGATGCCGATTTCGACAAGCTGCTGGACCGCCAGGGCAAGGTGCAGGAGCGGCTGGACCAGCTCGACGCCTGGAACCTCGACACCAAGCTGGAGCGGGCGATGGACGCTCTGCGCACCCCGCCGCAGGAGGCCGTTATCGGTAACCTCTCGGGGGGCGAGAAGCGCCGCGTGGCGCTGTGCCGCCTGCTATTGCAGGAGCCGGATGTATTGCTACTGGACGAGCCCACCAACCACCTCGACGCCGAGAGCGTGCTGTGGCTGGAGCAGCACTTGCAGCAATATAAAGGCACGGTCATCGCCGTGACCCACGACCGGTACTTCCTCGACAACGTAGCGGGCTGGATTCTGGAGCTGGACCGGGGTTCGGGCATCCCGTGGAAGGGTAACTACTCCTCGTGGCTGGAGCAGAAAACCGACCGCATGGCCAAGGAGGAAAACTCGGAAAGCAAGCGGGCCAAAACCCTCCAGCGGGAGCTGGAATGGGTGCGAATGTCGCCCAAAGCCCGCCAAAGCAAGGGCAAGGCCCGCCTGGCCAACTACGACAAGCTGGCCAGCGAGGAAGCCAAGGACAAGGAGCAGAAGCTGGAGCTATTCATCCCCGACGGCCCGCGCCTGGGCGCGCAGGTGATTGAGGCCGAGGGCATCACGAAATCATTCGGCGACAAGCTGCTGTTTGAAAACCTGAGCTTCTCGCTGCCGCAGGGTGGCATCGTGGGCATTATCGGGCCGAACGGCGCGGGCAAAACCACGCTTTTCCGTCTCATTACGGACCAATTGCAGCCCGACGCGGGCACCTTTGAAGTGGGCCCCACGGTGCTCACGGCTTACATCGACCAGCAGCACGACACGCTGGATGGCGCGAAGTCGGTGTTCGACACTATCACGGGCGGCACCGAAACCATGCTGCTGGCCGGCCGGCCAGTGAACTCCCGCGCCTACGTGAGCAAGTTCAACTTCGGCGGCGGCGACCAGGAGAAGAAGGTCGGCACGCTCTCGGGCGGCGAGAAAAACCGCGTACATCTGGCCATGACGCTGAAGCAGGGAGCCAACCTGCTGCTGCTCGATGAGCCGACCAACGACCTGGACGTCAATGCTATCCGGGCGCTGGAAGACGCACTGGAAAACTTCGCCGGCTGCGCCGTTATCATCAGCCACGACCGGTGGTTCCTAGACCGGCTGGCCACTCACATCCTGGCCTTCGAGGGCGACTCGGAAGTGGTGTGGTTCGAGGGCAACTTTTCGGACTACGAAGAAGCCAAGCGCAAGCGCCTGGGCGACGTGGAGCCGAAGCGGGTGCGGTACAAGAAGCTGGGGTAGAAATCTCAATCAATAGCAGACCGAAGGGGCCACCGGAACGATTTCCGGTGGCCCCTTCGCATTTCACCAATCCTCCCATCCATAGACCTAAGGTTTGGCCGAATAACTGGCAACATTATATTGAATACCGAAAATGGTGAGCAGATTATTTGTGTTCACAAACATCTCATTAAAGTTCTTGCCGATAGTGGATGTAATAGAAATAGTGTCACTGAATTTATAGTTGATATTCACATCAAACCGCTCCGTGTTTTTCCGGAGCTTGTGAACCTCAAAGAATCCACTCCCAGCATCAATCGTTTTATCGCGGCGGTACTGGCGAAACAGCACTTCACCGCCTATCTTGAATTTACTCGTGCTCGTGCCGTAATTGAGTTTGATGCCCACATCCAGCGTGCGGGCACTGTCGGGAGTGCCCACGGGGTTCAAAAATCGGCCCACGGCCAGCAGGTCCAAATCGCCGGTATCGTAGCCGATGGTCGTCCAGGCCCCCCATCTCTGAAAGCTTGAATTGCCCCAGGTGCTTTCCGGAAAAGCCAGCACGGTAGCGGCCGCAAAGTCCCACAAAAAGCCCGACCGGTTTTTATCGAGCGAGACTTCGTTGGTAATAACCTGCTGCACCACCTTGTTCGCAATCGTCTCGTCCTTAAGGTGGTTCACCCAGGCTCGCAGGTCGGCCCGCGTGGCAATGGGGCCGGCATACTGAATGGTCAGGTCCTGAATGCAGACTTCCATGTACTGCGTAATCACGCGGGCCAGGTCATCATCCGAAAGCGCGCTACAGGTGGAACTGCTCTTAATGTTGGCTTGAATCGCCGGGCGGTTCTTGGTGATGCGCAGGCGGATGTGCCGGGCCACGGCCCGGCGAAGGCTGTCGTGTTTGGTCACAATGTCGTTATCAGTCAGCGGCAGCGTTCCGGTGAGGGCATCAGTATCGGTTTCGTTGTCGACAACGGCTACCGAAATCTCATTGCGTACGCCGTCGCGGGCAAAAATTTCCAGGCATTTCCGAGCGTTGCTGTCGGCCAGCTTATCAGGTGGGATGTGGCCGGAAAAAAGCTGGACCCGCGCCCCAATTCCCATTCCAGTGCCCACTTTGGCTAGGCTGGACGTAGCGAACGACAGGGAAAATGTCTGGCTAATGTTTTGCCGAACAGTCGGATTGCGGTACTCATCCAGCGTCAGCGACGGGCGGCTTACCAGCCAGTAAGGGGCTACTTCCATTGAATAGCCCGGCCGCACGCCCGTAGCGGTGATGGCTGATTGCAGACTGGTGGCGAAGGCCGAAGGCGTAGTCGGCTTATCAATGGATGTTGGCTCGATGCCAAGCAGCACAAACCCGGGGGCAGTAGGCGTGTGCAGGTCGGTTATCGTGGGCGTGCTTTGGGCCAGGACCGGCGTACCGGCAACGAGCACGGCCAAGCTCAGAATGCAAGCCCAAAGGAGTCGTTTTTTCATCATAATCCAATGGTTACTAGACGAATCTGACACGGTCATCAAAATACACGATGCTGTCTATTGGGTTTGTTACCGTATTATCGGCAGTCATTTGGGCCGGGCGGCCTCCCGAAGCTTCGTACAGCAGGTTGCAGGTCGTCACCTCGTTCGAATTGGGGCGCGTCACCGAGGTCATGATGCGTAGCGTTTTCCCACGGATGCTCTCACCACCCGCGAACGTAACTACCCCACTAGTTGAGTCAGGGCGTTCAGGAATCAGGATTTTAGTGCCGAGATAAAACGTTGGTAAGCCCGACTGGGCATTACCTACCGTCGCTTTTACCAGTACTTTTTGGCCGTCGAGCACTTTGTATTCCAGGTCTTTTTGAGGAGCATCCATGGGTAAGCTGAGTGAAAGGAGAAAAATATTCAATTGCTGAGCGCTGAGCATTCACCCGATGGTATTGCGGTATTCCTAATGCGACGCGCCAGCAATTAGCCAGTGTCATTACGGCCATTCCACGCCCAGCTTTTTGGCAGTGAGCGGCCCCACCACACCATCCGACACAAGGCGGTGGGTACTCTGGAAAGCCGCCACGGCAGCTACCGTATGCGGACCGTACTTATCGTCGAGTACCCCGGGGTTAAAGCCGGCATCGCGCAGGGCGTGCTGGATGCGGCCCACCAAGGCACTTTTGGTGTTGGGCTCTTCAAGCACGAGCAGGAAGGGCAGGGCTTTGGGGCGCACCACGGCACCGGAGTCCTGGTAGGTTACGTCGGGAATTTGCACGCAGAAGTGCCACAGGCGGCCTTCTACTTTGCCGCGGCGCACGTTCAGGCCCCGGCCGGCGGCTTCCACGGTGCCGCCCTGGCCGTCCGTGATGGCGACGTGGCCCATCTGGCCGGGCAGGGGCGGCCGGCGAATAAGGACGACGCCGGCCATGGTATTGGCATTGGCCTGGCTGGTGGGCAGCAACGGGCCGTTCAGCGCGTCGCGCACCCAGTAGCCAGAGTAGGCGTCGGCTGTGGCGGGCTTGCCGTGGTTGTTGTCGCAGCCGTAGAGCTGTTGGGTTTTCTGAAACACCACCCAAGAGGCAAACTCGGCGCAGTCCCAGGGGCCGTGCCAGTTGGCATTATCCTTCGGGACGAGGACGTTGACGTATTTTTCACCGAGGTGGGCTTCCGCTAGTTTCAGCAGGTCATTTCCGGTTGGCATGGCAGTGGGGTTGCTTGAGGTGAATGGATTAAGAGAAGTGGCCCTGGCACCGCAGCCCGGGCCAGGTTAGGCGACATCCCAGGCCAGGCCAGAGCGCTCCACGGGGGTGTAGGCTTTCGAGTGCAGGTAGCGCGTGGGATTTTCGTTGGCGAGTTGCTGCCAGGCACTGGCAGTAGGGTCGCGGGTTAGCAAATCAGTCATTAGCTCGCTGGCCAGCGCATCTTCGGGCTTCTCCTGGGTGGTCATGAAGAAATCGGTACCGAAGAGCACCCGCTCCCGCAGCGGGGCTGGCGGGGTGGCTGGCAGCAGGTCGGCGGCCAGGGTTTCGAACAAGCTTTTATCGGCCAGCGTGTACGATACATCGGTGTACACATTGGGGTATTTCGGATTGGCCAGCAGGGCGCGCACGCCTTGGTACCAGTTGAAGGCAGCAGAACCAGGATTTTTGATGTTCAGCTGGATTTCTTCGGCCCCACCGTAGTGCGCCAGGCAGATTTTCAGCTTCGGAAACCGGTCGAGCACCAGCTCGTAGGCGCGGGGGTCGAGGAAATAATCGCAGAAGCTGGCGTTGGTTTCCTTGCCCTCCACCTTCAATGGAAAAGGCTGGTCGTAAAGCCCCGGCGGGCTGGGCAGCGGATACGACAGATTGGACGGCAGGTCGGGCCGGCGCAGGGCGGTGGTCAGCCCACCCTGGTAGTAGATGCCGCCCCGGCTGCAGTGCGTCATGATGGGCAGGCCGTTTTGCTCAGCGTAACCATATACCTCGTCCAGGCCCTTATCGAAGGGATAAAACCCCAGGGCCGGATAAAGCTTGATGCCCACGAAGCCCCGGCCAATCCAGCGCTCCACAAAGGCACGGTTTTCGGCAGCCGTGCCTTGGCGGGGGTCTACACTCACGAAGGGCAGGCAGGTGTTGGGGTAGCGCTTGCGCACCTCCAGCAACTGCCACAGCTGGCTTTCCTGGTTAAGAGGCGCTTTGCCGGCCCCCATCAGGTCAAAATTAATGGGGAGGGCCACAAAGCGGGTGCCCGTGGGATAGGCTGGCAGCAGGTGCTTCTCAAAAATAGCCAACGGGGACAAGCTGCTGCCAATGCCCAGAAAAGCCGCATACTTGCGGGCGGCCGGAAACTGATTGGCTAGCCGCAGCCCCCAGCCCGTGACTGTGGGCAGGGCCAGTAGGCCATACAGCAGGTGCGCTCCAATCTTGCCCACCCAGCTGGGGGCCATGCCTTCCAGAAACCGGTCGGGCGTGCAGTCCAGGTTGAACAGGTGCGTGTGGCAATTGTAAATATTCATCACTGAGCTATTTAGAAGTGGACGCCCCATCCGCCGGCACCGTGGTGGAAGGCGGGCGCAGGCCGCCGCTGCGCATATTCACGAACTGATTGAGCAGCTGGAACCAGAACGGTGCCCCGAACGACAGCGCCGCCGCCGTGAGCAGCCAGCCGAGCGCCGCCCAGCCCCACCCCCAACCGTGGGGCCGGCCAGCAAGCCACGGCCCGTCGGGCTGAAGCCAGCCGGTGGCCGCCTTGGGCAGCGGCACTGCCAGTTGCTGCACATCTTCTTCGGCCACGGGCACCAGGCCAGTTCGCAACGCGTGGAGGGTATCCGGCTGCCACGCCCGGTGCCGCAGCAGCACCTGGCTGCGGCCCAGCGGCCGGGTGAAGGTGGTGAGCACGTAGCGCACCCAGTAGGGCTGGGGCTGCCAGTCGCCGGCCACACTCGCTGGCACGATGGCGCGGTACAGGGTATCCAGCGTGGTGCGGTGGTCCCGGAACGACCACCCAATGGGGAAGCCGAGGCCCTGCAGCGCCCGGGTAAGGGAGTCGACTTGGCTGGCGTAGCGGCGCACCGCCTGTTTCACCTGCCGGGTGGTGGCCGTGTCGGCCGGGGGTATGAATTGCAGCCGGGTCATCGTTGCCGAATCCCGGGCCTGCATTTCGGCAAAGGCCACGATGCGCTGCCGGGCGGCGGTATGCCGCCACAGGTAGCTGCCAACCCGCAGGGAATCCAGGTTGCAAACCACCGCAATAACCAAGCCGACAGCAAACAGAAAAGGCCGGACATAGCGCTTGTACCAGCCCGAGACGCGCTCCATATAATCATCATACCACACGGCCAGGCCGTGTAAAAATTGCTCGAACACGTTGGCATCGTCGGCCGCCTGGCACCCTTCGGCATTGAAGAGCAGGGTCCGCAACAGGACTTTGAAATCGCCTTCGGAGAGCCGGGCCACGCCCGCCTTTAGCTGCTGAAGGGGGGAAAGCGCGGTACTATCGGGAGCGGCCAGGTTGCTCAGCTGGTACACCCGCTCCCCACCGGGTACGGGGTTGCCGTGCTCGTCGAGGCGGGGGACAAATTCGTGCATCCGGACTTCGTCAATCACCAAATCCACAATGGCCTTCACGAACACGCTCGACGGCACATAGGCGGGTGTGCGGTTGGCTTTCTGCGCCAGCATGTCAACGCTGGGGTGGCGATACATCAGCTCGGCCCAGTTTTTATCGGTGCCGCTGTTAAGGGCCTCGTTCAGGTACCGCCGCAGGTACCGTCCCCGCAGGTTCAGGCGGCCGGCCAGCCACTCAAACACGGAAAGCACTACCTGGCTAAAGAACAAGTAGAGCAACGACAGCGAAATGGCAACTTCTACCAACGGCAGCGTAAACATGCGGGCACAATCAATGTAAAAATCAACTGACTACTGTACTAAAGGCAAGAGGGCCTTGGCGGTTGGCTACCAGATGCTACTGCGTCGCCTCGTCGAAATTTAGTGGCCCCGGCTGTGGTCCCCCTAGGCAGCGGTAGGCGTAGTTGCCAATCCAGTAAGGAGCCGTATTCTGCTTGCCCACCGAACTATTGTCTCCGTGGCCGAAATCGTGGACGGGGTCCGCCTCGTCGGCCGCATGCACACACTCATGGATGATAGTAGCGGCGATTTCGGCCATTGGCGGGGTCTTCTGGGCCAGCCAGCGACTGTTCAGGAAAAGGGTGTCGGGCTGGCCGGGGTCAGTATACGCCTGGGTTTTAAAATACTTGATGCGCTGAATTGGCCCGCGTGGCGTGAACAAGCTCACGCTGAAGGCGAGCGGTAGCTGCTGCATGAAGGCAGCAATTTGCGCGGGGCCAACGCGGGTCGGTGGCCCGCCCGCATCCTCGTCGAAGCTCGGATGGGCAGCAATGCCGGCAAAAAACGCGGGGTCCTGCAACAAGCCATTGGCCTGGGCACAGGCGCTGACCACGGAGGGCCAGTCAGTTTGGGCTATTACGTGCATGGCAATGGAGGGAAATAGCCGTCAAAAGCAGGCACCGGTGCAACCATTTAGCGGTTCAGGCTTGAGTCATCTGCGGATGCGAAGCATGGCGTGCCCACGCAACCAGACCGCCGACGGTGAATGAAAATAATGCGCCTACCACACTTAAACGAGCCTTGAATCAACTCATTTGCCAGTTGGCAGCGTGGGTGTAAAGCACGGCTTTTCGCCCCCCCATTCGCATCAGTGGCAGCACTGAAATTTAGGCTACCCAGCCCTCGCGCACGGCGCGGGCGGCGAGGCCCACCAGTGTGCGGGTGCCGGCTTTCTGGAGCAGCATGCGGCGGTGGCTTTCCACGGTGCGCACGCTCAGGCAGAGTTGGTCGGCAATTTCCTCGTTGCAATAGTCGGCCACTACCAGGCGCAACACCTCCAGCTCGCGGCGGCTGAACGGGTCGGGCACGGCATAGGCTCGGAGGGAGCAACCAGTCCCTGCAGTGCCATTCGGCGCATCAAGCCATTGCGTCAGCGCCCCAACCAGCACATGGGGCAATATGTGGCGGGGCAATTGCAGGGGCTTGCCGGGGCCGGCCGGCTGGGAAGCGGGGGCGTGATGGTCCGTGAGTACTACCAGGCGAAGACCGGGCCGGGCACGTTGCAGCCGCCCCAATAGTTCGGGCAGGTGGCGGCCGGGCAGCTGCTCATCCAGCACCAGCAGGCTGAATGCGACGTGGTCGACCAGCTCCACAACTTGCGTGGCATCGGCGGTGAGGGTGAGCTGGAGCTGGGGCCATTGCTCCCGCAGAGTCGCTACCAATCCCTGCCGGAGCAGCGTGGGAGCGGCCGCCACCAGGGCGGTGGGGGTAGAAGAAATCATAGCATTGGCAGACACAACGCGGTGAACCCGCTGACCAGCAAGCTTTGGGAGGCAAAGCGCTGGCGCAGGCAACAGGCGGAAAGGTCTGCCAAAGTAGTATTTTAACTTCGATAAACAATACTATAAATTATCTGAATAGTTGATTTATTATTGAAAGCTCGTTTGGGCCGCGTTTTACTATTGCCAACCGGCCTACTGTCCATAAAAAGAGCCGCCACTCTGCAAGCAGAATGACGGCTCCTATACTAAAAGCACGATGGTGGCTTAGCGGCGGCGCATGAAAATACCCACGTAATAAAGCAGCGTGGCCAGCGAAGCCAGGGCCGCTACCACGTAGGTCATGGCCGCCCACCACAGCGCGTCTTTGGCCATGGCGTGCTCCTGCACGGTTACCACGCCGCGCCGGTCCATCCAAGCCAGGGCCCGGCGCGAGGCATCGAACTCGACCGGCAGCGTGATGAACGAAAATAGCGTGGTGAGGGCAAACAAGCCAATGCCTACGCCCAACGGGATGATGCTGGTGCGCAGCATCAGAATGCCCGCAATCAATATCCAGGGCATGAAGCGTGACACAGAACTGAGCGCCGGCACCAAGGCTGACCGAAACGTCAGCATGGAGTACGCCGTGGCGTGCTGCACGGCGTGGCCGCACTCGTGGGCTGCGATGGCCGCCGCGGCCGCACTGCGCTCGGCGTACACGCCTTCGCTCAGGTTCACGGTTTTATCGGCGGGGTTGTAGTGGTCGGTAAGCTGGCCGGCGGTGCTGATGATGCGGACATCGTAAATACCGTGGTCGGCCAGCATGCGGGCCGCGATTTCGGCCCCGCTCAGGCCCGAGCTCAGGCCCACCTGGGCATACTGCTTAAACTTGCTGCGCAGCCGCCATTGAATGGCCCAGCTGGCCGCCATCAGCACGATGATGAGCAAATAGGAAACTGACATGGGGAGAAAGTGAGATGAAGAAACACGCGCGGCAAAATGCCTGGCGTTGCTATCAAAACACCAGCTCAGCAAAAAAGATGCAGTCTTTCGGCCCTGCCAAAGTGGCTACCGCGTGGCAATAATGTGCTCCACGATGCGCGAGGTGCTGTAGCCGGCCACCAGCGGCACGGTGAGCACCTGCCCGCCCCGGGCCAGCACCAGCTCGTGGCCCACAATGTGCTCTACGGCGTAGTCGTCGCCCTTCACCAGGATATCGGGCTGCACCAGTTCGATGAGGGCCAGCGGCGTGGGCTCGCCAAACAGCACCACGGCATCAACGAAACCCAGCGCGGCCAGAATGCGTGCCCGCGCCTCCTCGTCCTGAATGGGCCGGCCGGGCTTGAGGCAGCGCACCGAATTATCGGTGTTCACGCCCACTACCAGCGCATCGCCCAGGTGCCGGGCCTGCTCCAGGTAGTCGACGTGGCCGAGGTGCAGCAAATCGAAGCAGCCGTTGGTGAACACCACTTTGCGGCCTTGCGCGCGCCAGTCGGCCAGCGTGGCCGGCAGTTGCTCGCGGGTCAGGATTTTATCTTTCGTCCACATAGGAAGGGAGTTAAGAGTTATGAGTTAAAAGTTTAGTAGTTATGGGTTATGGGTGAGTGGAGCCATCGACCGCTCGCTCATCCGCAACTCTTAACGCCTACCTTTCAACTCATAACTCACTAGTAAGCGGTTCGTCGGCCAGGGCTTCGGCCTCGGTGAGCAGGCTGCGCTTGTCGGCGGCGGCCACGGCCACGAAGCTGATGCCGCCCATGAGCACCACCAGCAGCGTTTGGGCACCGTGTACCACCAGCGCGTAGGCAATGCCGGCCTCCTTACTCACGCCGTACACCAGCAAAATGCCCTGCACCATTACGTGGAACGGCCCGATGCCGCCCGCCACCGGCGCGGCCATTCCAAATGCGCCAAAGGTGAGCACCGCCAGACCGGCCTTCATGTCGAGGTTGTAGGTTTCGGGAAAGCAGAAGAAGGCCAGGTAATCCATGAGGTAATACACGCCCCAGGTAAACAGGGTGTGCAGCAGAAACACCCCCTTATTTTCCATCTTCAGAATGCTGAACACCCCCGCCAGCAGGCCCTTAACGAACAGAATACCCTTGTTGAAAAAGGCATTCTGCCGGAGCCGCTCCAGGTTGCGAAACAGCGCGTAGCCCGTGGCCAGCAGCAGCACCCCGCCAATGATGGCCGCGATAAGCAGCGGCGTACGGTTGCGGGCCAGCGCTTCGTAGCGCCCGCCCAGCACCTGCACCGTCACAAAATTCCAGAACGTATTGAAATCCAGCAGCAGCAGGCTGGCAATCAGGCTAAAAAGCACCAACACGTCAATCACGCGCTCCGTTACGACCGTGCCCAGGGCTACCTGCACGGGCACGCCGCTCGTGCGCCGCAGCACCGAGCAGCGGATAACTTCGCCCATACGCGGCAGCACCAGGTTGGCCAGGTAGCCCACCATCATGGCGTGGTACACGGCCCAGTACGGGGCCGGCGTTTGGGAAGCATTGAGCTGCATCTGCCAGCGGTAGGCCCGGCTGAAATAGCCCAGCGCCGACAGCGACAACGTGAGCGTAAGCCAGAAATAATTGGCTGTGGCGATGTAGTGCCCAATGCGCGACAGGTCCTGCCCGCGCACCGCGTACCACATCAGCGCCACCGAAATACTCAGCAGCAGCACGTACTTTACAACCGTCAGCAGGTGTTTCATCAATCAATGGGGAAATGAGTGAATAAGTGACTGAGCGAATGGCTGCGAAAACCATTCGCTTAGTCACCTCCTTCACCCATTTAGTTAGACTAAGCGGTTGTGCTCATTGGGAAAAATGACCGTGGGCTTGTGCTGCCGGGCTTCGGCAAAATCCACCAGTGCGTAGGAGAAGATGATGACCACATCGCCCACCGCCACTTTGCGCGCCGCCGGGCCATTCAGGCAGATGGTGCCCGAGCCCCGCTCCCCGCGAATGGTGTAGGTTTCAAACCGCTCGCCGTTGTTCACATTCACGACGGTCACCTTTTCGTTTTCCACGAAATTGGCAGCATCCAGGAGGTCTTCGTCAATCGTCACGCTGCCCACATAGTGCAATTCGGCCTGCGTGACCGTTGCATGGTGGATTTTGGACTTCATTACTTCAATGTGCATAGCTTGGCCCGCAGGCTTTGGTTGAGGGCTGCAAAGATAAACCCCGCCCCCGCCCCGCTTTGGCTGGGCTCACCCATCCACCACCACGTTATCAATCAGCCGTACGCCGCCCAGGTGGGCGGCCAGGCACAGCACCACGGCCCGGCCGGGTGCGTATTCGGCCAGCGGCTGCAGGGTTTGGGCATCGGCTATTTCCACGTATTCAGGCGTGATGCTGGGCTCATGAGCCAGCGCGGCCAAGGCATCGGCTTGCACCTGGGCCGGCCGCACGCCCTGCCGCACCTGGGCGGCGGCGGCGCTCAGCACCCGGTATAGCAGCGGGGCCACGGCCCGGGCGGGCGCATCGAGGCGGCGGTTGCGCGAGGACATGGCCAGCCCATCGGCTTCCCGGATGGTGGGGCAGGCCACGATTTCGAGGTCGAATGACAGGTCGGCCACCAGCTGCTTCACCACGGCCACCTGCTGCCAGTCCTTCTGCCCGAAATACGCCCGGTGCGGGCGGGCCAGGTGAAACAATTTGCTCACCACCGTGGCCACGCCGTTGAAATGCCCCGGCCGGTGCGCCCCTTCCATCACCTGTTCCAACGCCCCGAAATCGAACCGCAGCACCGTGGGCCGGGGGTACATTTCCTCCACCGAAGGCACGAATAAGGCCGTGCAGCCGGCCGGTTCCAGCAGGGCCGTATCGGCCTCCGGCACCCGGGGGTAGAGCCGGAAATCATCGGCGTTATTGAACTGCGTGGGGTTCACAAAGATGGTGGCTATCACCTCGTTGCACTCGGCCCGGGCGGCCTGCACCAGCTGGATGTGGCCGGCGTGCAAAGCGCCCATCGTGGGCACCAAGCCCACCCGTTGGCCGGCCTGGCGCGCCTGTTCGGTGTAGGCTTGCAACCCGGCAGCGGTAGTTAGTATCTGCATAGAAGAGGAAGGCAATTGGAACGGCCCCCAAAGTAGCTTTTATTGAATTTTCGCTCAAAATTGTTTAATTTTGTGGACCCATAGCATGGCCATGTTCCATTCTCTTCAATAATTCCTTTATGTCGAAGCTACGAATCCTTTACGCGGCCACCGAAATTGACCCCTTTCTCCAGACCACCAAGGTGGCCGAAATGCTGCGGCGCCTGCCCGCCAGCATGCAGGAGATGGGCTGCGAAATCCGGATTTTCGTGCCACGTTTTGGCATTATCAACGAGCGCAAGAACCGGTTGCACGAAGTAGTGCGCCTCTCGGGCATCAACATCGCGGTTGGTGATGACGAGAAACCGTTGGTTATTAAAGTCGCCTCGATTCCGACGGCAAAGTTGCAGGTTTATTTTATCGATAACGAAGATTATTTCCACCGCAAGTCGGCTTTGGTCGACAAAAACGATAAATTCTACGCCGACAACGACGAGCGTGCCATCTTTTTCTGCAAAGGCGTCCTCGAAACGGTGAAGAAGCTGGGCTGGTCGCCCAACATCGTACACTGCTCCGACTGGATGACCGGTCTGATTCCGTTGTACCTGAAAACCACCTACAAAAAAGACCCGGTGTTCAAGGATGCCAAATCGGTATTCTCGATTTATAGCAACGAGTTCATGGATAAGTTCGAGGGCAATATCCTCGAAAAAGCCAAAATGCTCGACATCGATGATTCCATGATGGCTTCGTTGAAAACCGCTGATTTCAGCGGATTTATCAAAATGGGCATGGAGTATGCCGATACCGTGGTGCGGTCCGACGAGGATTTTTCGGACAACATGAATGGCATGTTCCACGAATACGCCCTGCACAATAAGCTTAGCCAGGTGGCTACCGACGAAAACCTGCACTCTTCTTACCTAGCGCTCTACAATGAATTGGCTAACTAGCCGCTGTGCTCCTCTGGTAGCTTTTGCCGCACTGGCCCTGACGGGCTGCGACACGGGCACCGCCCTCAACGTGGACCTGCCCGATACCACGGGCATCAGCACCCAATACCTGGACTTGCCCGTGACGAGCGGCACCGTGCGCCTGGCACCGGTACAAAGCCTGAAAACCGACCGTTTCCTCATCGGCCGCCTCAACGACAACGTGGCCGGCCTGACCGAAGCCCGGGCGTATTTCAACGTGCTGAACGGGGCCGTAGCCGACTCATTGCCCGCCAAATTCACCACCCCGGTGCTGGATTCGGTGGTGATGGTGCTGGGTTTCGACAAGGTGAACGGCAGCACCACGCCGGTGCAATACGATGTGTACCAGCTCCCAACAGCGCTCGATGACCGGCAAGTGTATGATGCGAGCACCGCCACCCCGGTAGGTACCCTGCTGGGCCAGAACCTGACCAGCCGCCTCGACCGCACCCAGGTGCAAATCGTGACGGCGGCCGTAGCGGCCACCCCCGCCAACCCCGCTGTGCCAGCGGTGACGACCATCGCGGCCGACCCCACCGTGCGGCTGATACTGCAACGCACCACCGCCACAGCCGGGCAGCCGGCGGTGTCGTCGGCGTTTTTCACCGATTTTTTCCAAAAGCTTCAGCAGGCCAGCTTCACGCAGGCCCAGTTTGATGCGCTGCTGAAAGGCATTGCCATTGCCCCCAGTGCCGGCCACAATGGCAACATTCTGAGCTTTGGTCAGAATGGCCTGCCGCGCATTATCATGTATTTCCACTCGATGGGTGCTACCAGCAACGTGCTGAAGCACTTTTATGGGATTTACTTTGGGCCGGTATCGGCTTACCTGACTGGAACATCTACCGCCAGCGACCCGCGCTACTACACCCAGATTACGAACACATTACCGGCCGCACTACAAGCATTGGCCACCCGCCCCGGCTTCGTGGCCTCGGGCGACCTGAACAATACCAGCTACGCGCAAGAAGGCACGGGGCTGGGAACGCGCATTGCCTTCACGGGCCTGGCAGCCCTGGCCACCAAACCCGGCCTGACCATTAACCGTGCGGAGCTGCGCGTGCCGGTGAAGCCTTTTTCCAATGCGCTGTTTGCCAATCCGGCCCGCCTCTTTGCCCTGGAGGTGAACACCGCGAACGAGGTACTGCAACGCACAGTGAACTATACGGCCGTTGACCGGGTAGTGCAGGCCGATGGGACGCCCCAGCTAGCTGCCGGCTATCCTGCTTACAGCTTGCTGGTTGATGGCACCTCCACCCAGCCGTATTACAGCATTCCCGTTACGACTTACTTGCAGGAGTACCTGACCAACAAACTTGAAAGTACCCCCGATGCTCTGGTGCTGGTGCCCAACCTCCGCTCCTACGGCAACTTGGTAATTAATACCCTGACTCTTGACCGGGCAGCCATTGATGCCGCAAAAATAACATTGCGCGTATACTACTCCCAGCGTTAGCGCCGGGCCGGGGCCTTGATAACTGGCCCCACCAGTCACCTTCTGATTTTTAAGAACTTAACCCCATTTGCCATGTGCGGCATTGTTGCTTATTTGGGCCATCGTGAGGCCTGCCCTATTATCCTCAAAGGCCTGCATCGGCTCGAATACCGCGGGTACGACTCGGCGGGTGTGGCGCTGCTTAATGGTGACCTCACCGTTTATAAAAAGAAAGGCAAGGTTAGTGACCTCGAAGCGTTTATCGCTGACAAGAACACGCACGCCAACGTGGGCATGGGCCACACCCGTTGGGCTACCCACGGCGAGCCCAACGATGAGAATGCCCACCCGCATTACTCCACGTCGGAGCGCATTGCCATCATCCACAACGGCATTATTGAAAACTATGCGGCGCTGAAAACGCACTTGCAGCAGCAGGGTCACGTTTTTCATTCCGATACGGACACGGAGGTTTTCGTGAACCTGATTGAGGAAATCCAGAAGCAGAACAGTTGCTCGCTGGAAGAGGCCGTGCGGCTGGCCCTGCACGAAGTGGTAGGAGCCTACGCCATCGTGGTGCTCAGCAAGGACGCCCCCAACCAACTCATCGCCGCCCGCAAAGGCTCGCCGATGGTGATTGGCATCGGCGAAGGCGAGTTCTTCATTGCCTCCGATGCCACGCCCATCATTGAGTACACCAACGAAGTGGTGTATGTGAACGACTACGAAATCGTGGTTATCCGCGATGGCCAACTGGAAATCCGCAGCCGTGAGGACGTGAGCCAGACGCCCTACATCCAGAAGCTGGAGATGGAGTTGGACTCCATTGAGAAAGGTGGTTACCCGCACTTCATGCTGAAGGAGATTTTCGAGCAGCCCCGCTCCATCCTCGACTCCATGCGCGGCCGCCTGGAGCTGGAAGCTAACCACCTGAACATGGGCGGCATCCGCGCCTACGAGCAGAAGTTTATCAATGCCCAGCGCATCATCATCGTGGCCTGCGGCACCAGCTGGCACGCTGGCCTAGTGGCCGAGTACCTGATTGAAGACCTGGCCCGCATTCCGGTAGAGGTTGAATACGCGTCGGAATTCCGCTACCGCAACCCCATTATCACCGAGCGCGACATCGTAATTGCGATTTCGCAGAGCGGTGAGACGGCTGATACGCTGGCCGCCATCGAGCTGGCCAAGAGCAAGGGCGCCACCATTTTTGGCGTGTGCAACGTGGTGGGCAGCAGCATTGCCCGCGCTACGGATGCAGGAGCTTACACCCACGCCGGCCCCGAAATCGGGGTGGCTTCGACCAAAGCCTTTACGGCGCAGGTGACCGTACTGACGCTGTTGGCCATGATTATGGGCCAGAAGCGCGGCACCATCACCGACACCAAGCTGCGCGAACTGATGGTGGAACTGGAGACGATTCCGGCCAAAGTAACCAAGGCTCTGGAGCTGGATGCCCAGATTCAGGAGATTGCCGAGGAGTTCAAGGATGCCACCAACTTCCTGTACCTAGGCCGGGGCTACAACTTCCCCGTAGCCTTGGAAGGCGCGCTCAAACTCAAGGAAATCAGCTACATCCACGCCGAGGGCTACCCGGCTGCCGAGATGAAGCACGGCCCCATCGCCCTGATTGACGAGAACATGCCGATGGTGGTGATTGCCACCCGCGACAGCTCGTACGAGAAGGTGGTGAGCAACATTCAGGAGGTGAAAGCCCGCAAGGGCCGCATTATCGCCATCGTGAGCGAAGGCGATACGGTGATTCCGGCCATGGCCGAGTACGTGATTGAGGTGCCTCATACCTCGGAAGTGCTGATGCCGCTGGTGTCGGTAGTGCCGCTGCAGCTCCTCTCCTACCACATTGCCGTGCTGCGCGGCTGCAACGTCGACCAACCCCGCAACCTGGCCAAGTCAGTGACGGTGGAATAGTGGAGTATGAATTGGTGGGTTTCTAAAACTTGCCTTGGAGAAGCCGCTTCTGGAAACAGGGGCGGCTTTTCGCGTTATTTGCGTTCCATAATTCATTAATTCGCCAACCCACAAATCCACCAACCCACCGCATGGCCCACCAGATTATCCTCACCGACCAGGCTCCGGCCCCCATTGGCCCCTACTCGCAAGCCGTGAAAGCGGGCAACACCGTGTACGTTTCGGGTCAGATTCCGCTGGATGCGGCCGGGCAGCTGGTAGACGGCGACGTGACCGCCCAGACCCACCAGGTTCTGAAAAACCTGACTGCTGTGCTGACCGCCGCCGGCCTGAAACTCACCGATGTGGTGAAGTGCAGCATTTTCGTGAAAGACCTCGGCAACTTCGCCGCCATTAACCAAGTGTACGGCTCTTATTTCGACGATGCCACCGCCCCGGCCCGCGAAACGGTAGAAGTAGCCCGCCTGCCGCGCGACGTGGAAGTGGAAATATCCTGCATCGCCGTGGGCGCATAATATCCCGACAATGTGGGCGTTGGGTTGAAAAATCATTCCATCCCAACACCTACATCGCATGAAAGAACTTGGACTCGGCCTGCTCATTATTGGGTTTATTTCGCTGGTACTGCCGTTTATCAACCCCAATATCCACTACGTTTTCCTGACGTGGATTGACCAGTGGGGCTCCGCCGTGGCGTGGGGTATTCGGGGTGGCATTACGTTGCTCGGGCTGGTGCTCTGGCTGGGATTTAAAGACCGGAACTGAGTTTCAGTTAACATTTACCAATCAACATTTGACAGCTGTTCAACGGCAGCAAATCCGACTCGCCAAAACTGCTGTTAAATGATAAATGATAATTGTTAAATGACTCCGACCTTTGCAGCGCGTTCCGAACCCCGGGGCGCGCTTTTTTTCTGTTATGACCGAGAGAGAAGTCCGGGTGCGTTTCGCACCTTCGCCCACCGGGCCGCTGCACATTGGCGGCGTACGCACCGCCCTGTATAACTACCTGCTGGCCCGTAAGCTGGGCGGCAAAATGCTGCTGCGCATCGAGGATACGGACCAAAACCGCTTCGTGCCCGGTGCCGAGGAGTACATTCTGGAAGCCCTGGCCTGGATTGGCATCGTGATTGACGAAGGCCAGGGCGTGGGCGGCCCCCACGGCCCCTACAAGCAGAGCGAGCGCAAGCCCATGTACAAGCAGTACGCCGACCAGCTCATCGCCGACGGCCACGCCTACTACGCCTTCGACACGCCCGAGGAGCTGGACGCCATGCGCGCCCGCCTGCAGGCCGCCAAGGTGCCCAACCCGCAGTACAACTCCATCACCCGCGCCCAGATGCGCAACTCCCTCACCCTGCCCGAGGACGAGGTGAAAGCCCTGCTGGAAGGCGGCGCGCAGTATGTGATTCGTCTGAAAGTGCCCCGCAAGGAGGAAATCCGTTTTCAGGACATGATTCGCGGCTGGGTGGTGGTGCATTCTTCGGCGGTTGATGACAAGGTGCTGATGAAGTCGGACGGCATGCCGACCTACCACCTGGCCAACATCGTGGACGACCACCTGATGGAAATCTCGCACGTAATCCGGGGCGAGGAGTGGCTGCCGAGCGCGCCGCTGCACGTATTGCTGTACCGCTATTTGGGCTGGGAGAAGACCATGCCGCAGTTTGCGCACCTGCCCCTGCTGCTGAAACCCGACGGCACCGGCAAGCTGAGCAAGCGCGACGGCGACCGCCTGGGCTTCCCCGTGTTCCCGCTGGAGTGGCACGGCACCGATGCCGAAACCGGTGAAGCCACCGTCAGCCGGGGCTACCGCGAAGAGGGCTACCTGCCCGAGGCCATGGTAAACTTCCTGGCTTTCCTGGGCTGGAACCCCGGCACCCAGCAGGAGATTTTCTCGATGGATGAGCTGATTCAGGCCTTCTCGATTGAGCGCGTGAGCAAGTCGCCGGCCAAGTTCGACCAGAACAAGGTGAAGTGGTTCAACGAGCACTACCTGCGCGCCAAATCCAACGCCGAGCTGGCCCCTTACCTGCTCACGGCCCTGCACGAGCACGCCATTGTGTGCAGCCAGGAAAAAGCGGAGCAGATTGTGGGCGTGATGAAGGAGCGCGTGAGCTTCCCGCACGACTTCTGGCAGGAGGCCAAATACTTCTTCCAGGCTCCCACGACCTACGACGAAACCGTGGTGAGCAAGAAATGGAGCGGCCCGGTAGCCGCCGCCCTCACGGCCTACGCCACCGCGCTGCCCACCGCGCCCGAAGTTTCGGCCGAAGGCCTGAAAACCCTGTTCAACGACACCATGGCGGCCCAGGGCCTCAAGCCCGGCCAAGTGCTGCAAGCCCTCCGCACCGCCGTAACCGGCGGTGCCGCCGGCCCGGATTTGTTCGAGACGCTCGTAATTCTGGGCGTACCTGAAGTGGCCGACCGCCTGCACACGGCCGTGGCTACTATTCCGGTAGCGGCGTAATTTCAATGTCAACTGCTGCCAAAAAAGCCCGGATGCCTGATACCAGGCGGCCGGGCTTTTTTGGCAGCAATCCGGCCGCTTGTATCCATTGGAAATCACGAGGAAAGCGTCCGACTTGTTGCCTCCGCCAGCCTTATCCATTAGCAACCATCGCATAACTTTGATGGGTATTTATAGTTAGCTGCCAATCTGGTGGTTCCTCCCACTCTGCTGCTTAGCCTGACGGCTGGCGTGCGGAAGGCATTATTTGTTTATTCCGTGGCTTTTTACGGGCGTTACCTGCCGGCTTTCCGCACTGTTGCTATTGTTGGCGGCTGGTTGCTGGGCCTGTGCTCCGTACTGCCCCGGCTGGCGGCAGCCCAGTCCCAGCCGAGCCTTCGCCGCATCGACAGCCTGAAACTCCTGCTGCACACCCATCCGCAGCCCGATACGACCCGGATAAAGCTGCTGTTTGACTTGAGCGACGAGCTAATGGAGGTTGACGTGAGCGCCGTCGGCGCGGTGCGCCGCGAAACGCTCCTGCTGGCCCGCCGCCTACGCTACCGCGATTTTCTGGCCGAGGCTTTGCTGAATATAGCCGATTACCACATTGCCTTGGCCCAATACGACTCGGCCGGCCCACCGCTGGAGGCATCCCGCCGCGAGTTTGCCCGCCTGCACGACCTGGGCGGACAGATGCGCAACCTCGGCCGGCTGGCCCGTATGGCCGACCAGCAGGGCCATTTGGCGGAGGCCCTCGACTATTGCCTGCGCGGCATGGCCATCAGCTCGACGGGCAATGAGCGGCGTTTCCATACCAGTCTGAAAATCCACGCGGCCAGCCTTTATACCCGGCTGGGCGAGTTTGGCCCGGCCCGGCAGTATTTGCAGGAAGCGCTGGCCACTGCCCGCTACCACGACTATCCCGACCGCCTCAACCGGATTATGGCCGAATTGGGCGAGCTCAACCGCGCCCAGGGGCACTGGGCCGAAGCCCGGCGCTTCTACGGCATGAGCATTGCCGTGAGCCGGCAAATTGCCGTGGCCGACCAGGCCACGGTGCGGACCATGCGCTTCCACCTGGCCGACGTGACCGAGCGCCTAGGCGACCACACCGCCGCCCAGGTTCTGGCCCGCGCCACCCTGCACGAGGCCACCGCCGCCCACGATGTGCTGCTGGTGCCGCAGCTGCTGGCGCTGCTGGGCCGCACCTGGCTGCACCAGGGCCGGCCCGACAGCGCCCTGACCTACGCCGAACGAGGCCGCCAGGCCAGCGCCCGGGCGCGGGCTCCCGAAGGACTGCGCGCCGCTTACGAAGTGCTGGCCCTGGCCCACGCCGCACAGGGCAACTGGGCCGCCGCCTACCAGGACCAGCGCCGCTTCGAGGCCTACAACAACCGCCTGAACGGAGCCGCTGTGAGCCGCCGCACCGCCGCCCTGCGCTTCAACCACGCGGCGGCCCAGCACCGCGCCGAGCTGCAGTTGCTGGGCCAGCAGCAGGAGCTGGCCCGCCTGCGGCGGCAGCGCCTGACCGCCGGCCTGCTGGGGCTGGGGCTGCTGGCCGCAGTGGGTGGGGCCGCACTGCTGTGGCGCTACCGCCAGCGCCAGCGCCGCCGCGAAACGGCCCTCCGCACCACCCTGGCCGCCGACCTGCACGATGATGTGGGCACCCTGCTGAGCCAGATTGCCCGGCAAAGCAGCCTGCTCCAGGATGGCCTGGCCGATGCGGCCGGCCAACGCCAGCAGCTGGGCGAAATCACCGAAGCCAGCCGGGCGGCCGGGCGGCAACTCAACGACGTGCTGTGGAGCCTCGACACCCACCACGACCGCCTGCCCGACCTGCTGGACCGGATGCGCGACTACGCTGAGGAGGTACTGGGCCGGGCGGGCCTCGAAGTCACGTTTGATTTCCCGGCCGACCTCCCCGACCAGCGGCTGTCGGTGTTGCTGCGCCGCAACCTTTACCTCATCTACAAAGAGAGCCTGCACAACGTGCTGAAGCACGCCACCGGCGCTACTGCCGTGGCCGTGCGCCTGCGCTACATGGCCAGCAGCCTGCCCCAATTGGTGCTGGAAGTGCGCGACAACGCCCCGAGTCCGGCCGTTACCGAAGCCGGAGCCGGCCGGCCTCCGGGCCACGGCCTGCGCAACATGGCTACGCGGGCCGAAGCGCTGGTGGGCGCGGCCATTGCCGGTCCGGTGGCCGCCGGCGGATTCCGGGTGCAGGTGGCCGTGCCACTGCCCCGCGCCCGGCACAACTGAAGCACGAGCCGCCCCCTTCCGCCGCGCACCAGGCTGCCGGGAGCCGGCAAACCCGCTTTTTTGGCCGCCCGGCCAACTGGCCACCACCCAAACCCGTGGTTTCGCGTACAGCAACGGAGTATTTTTCCATCTCGCATCCCGTCATGGCCAAGAAACCCGTCAAACCCAAGAAAGCTGCCACCGACCCCGCCAAAAAAGCCCGCGTTCACAAAGAGCTGGAAGGCTTTGAGATTGGGGTGAACCCACTGGGCGAAATCACGTCGAATTACTCCATCGAGCAGATAAACCAGTTTCTGGGCCGCCATGTGCGCGATAAAAAGCTGGTGGACCGTGCCGGCCAGTTCGGTGAAAAGCCTGGCGATGACGAGGTCGAAGACGCCAACTTCCCCATCGAAGACGGCCAGGCCGAGCCCGAGGAATCGGACGAAGACTTCATCAAGCGCACCAGCCGCGAGGCCAAACGCAAAAAAACCGTAGGCGACCCCGACAAGGAAGCCGCCGAAACCCGGGGCGAGCTGCCGCCGGAGGAGTAATTTTTAGTAGTTAATGATGAGTGATTAACGGTTAATAGTAAAGACTTAACCATTAACCACTGTTTCACAGCGTGCTGGTAGTGCCGGTGCGCAGGCCTTTCTCAAAGGATTCTACCTTGATGAGCTGGCCGTCGGCGTAGGTTTCGAGGCGGGTACGCTTGTTCTTATCGAAGGTTTCGACCTGCGTGAGCTGGCCGTTTTCGTAGGTTTCGGCCCGGGTAATGTTGCCATCGACGTAGGTCTGCACCGCCGAAACCTGTCCGCCGGGCTCGTAGCTCGTCCAGGTGCCGTACCAGTAGAAGCGGGGGGCCTGGCCCTTGCCAGTGACCCACTGGGCGGGGCCACGCCGGGCCAGCTGCCCACCGGGGTGCCAGTAGCTCACTTCGCAGTGGCCTTCCTGTCGGTAGGTTTCGGTGCGGTCGAGCTGACCCGTCGGGCCGTAGTAGCGGAAGGTTCGCACCGGTTGGCCGTGGCGGTAGCGTCCGGCCGTGTAGGGCCGGTGGCGGCCATCGTCGTAGTAGGTGCGCCAGCGACCGGTTTCGAGGCCGTGCCGGTCGAAGCGGTTGGGTAGCCAGATGGCCCACGCGGGCGGTGCCAGCGCGAAACGCGAGCCGGCGCAGCCGCTTAGCAAGCCACTGAACACAAGTAATAAAGGGAGTCGAAAGGAAGCCATAGGCGGAAAAGAAAGCAGTTAACTATAAAGTTAGTTAATTGAAGCTCTTTCAACGCACCCGCGAAAAAATATTGTGCCCGTCGCCATCCGCTCGCTGCAAATAGCCCTTCACCTATATCTTTGGCCGTACCAATTCCTTACCCGCTCCTGCTATGACTTCCCACGACGTTGACTACCGCATCCTCGGCTCCGATATCCAGGTGCTCGAAATTGAACTCGACCCCAATGAGACGGTCATTGCCGAGGCCGGGGCCATGGTCTACATGGAAGAAGCCATTGCGTTTGAAACCAAGATGGGCGACGGCTCCGAACCCGACCAGGGCCTGATGGGCAAGCTGTTCTCGGCCGGCACGCGCCTTATTACCGGCGAGTCGCTGTTTCTCACGCACTTCACGCACCGGGGCAGCTTCGGCAAGAGCAAGGTGGCCTTCTCGGCCCCCTATCCCGGCACCATCATCGCGGTTGATTTGCGGGAGATGCCCGCCGGCCTCATTGTGCAGAAAGACGGCTTTCTGGCCGCCGCGCGAGGCACCAAAATCAGCCTGCACTTCAACCAGAAATTCGGGGCCGGCCTGTTTGGCGGCGAGGGCTTCATCCTCCAGAAGCTGACCGGCGACGGCAAAGCCTTCGTACACGCGGGCGGCACCATCATCGAGAAGCGCCTCAACAACGAGCTGCTGCGCGTGGATACCGGCTGCGTGGTGGCCTTTGAGCCGGGCATCGACTTTAGCGTAGCCCGGGCGGGTGGCCTCAAGTCAATGATATTTGGCGGTGAGGGGCTGTTGCTGGCCACGTTGCGCGGCAGTGGCCGCGTATGGCTGCAATCCATGCCCGTCAAAAAGCTCATCCGGGCGCTGGCACCGGGCGGCGGCAATGCCCAGAAGGAAAGCGGAGGCGTATTGGGCGGCCTGCTCGGCGGGATGATGGACGAGTAGCCGGAGACGGCCCAACGGCCGCTATTGCGGCGCTTCGATAGCGACGGGCTCGGCGGGACTCATTGAGCCTTTGAGCATAAATGCCAGGGCCACGGCCAGCACGAGGGCCACGGCCACAGCCACGCGCACCAGGAATTTAACGTCGCTGGATTCGTCGTGCTTACGACGGTCGGTTTCGCGGCGCTGCTGCCGGGACTTATAAGGGCGTTTATAAGCTGACTTTCGCGCAGTTGACAATTCGGTGGTATAGGACATTTGGTGGGAATATGACGGTAATATTACCACTTTTAATCCAATATATAGTAGCCGAATTCGACTAAAATCCAAGTATACTATGCCAAACGCATAATTGGCCCGGTAAACGGGCACAGAAAGCCTATAGAATTGATTACTATGCCAGTCCCGCCGCTACGCTGGCGGCCCGCAACACCGCCTCCAGCACTTCGCGCGAGTTGAGCAGGCGTGGTACCTTGTGCTGGCCACCCAGCTTGCCTTGGTGGGCCAGCCACGCCTCGAAGGTGCCGCCGGGCACGGCCCGCACCCTGGGCGGGGCCAGGGCCAGGCTACGGTGGCGCTTGGCGGCGTAGTCGGAGTTCAGGGCGCAGAGCGTGGCATCGAGCACGGCCCCGAACCGGGCCATATCGGGTGCGGTGGGATGTTCAGCAAACTCAATCGCCCACTCGTGGCCGCCCCGTGAGGTGGCGCTGTCGGCCGTGAACCAGACCGGGGCCGCCGTGAAATCGCGCACCAGCAGGCCGGTGGCGTGGCTGGCGGCAGCCACGGCGGCCTCGGCGGTTTCAATCACCACTTCCTCGCCAAAGGCATTGAGGAAGTGCTTGGTGCGGCCGGTGATGCGCACCCGGTACGGAGCCAGCGAGGTGAAGCGCACGGTGTCGCCCACCACGTAGCGCCACAGGCCGGCATTGGTGCTGATGACCAGGGCGTAGGGCCGGTGCAACTCTACGGCGGCCAGGGGGATGGGACGTGGGTCGGATGCGGCCCACTGGTCGGCGGGCAGGAATTCGTAGTAGATGCCGTGGTCGAGCAGGAGCAGCAGGTCCTCGCTGTCGGGCTCGTCCTGCAGCGCAAAGTAGCCCTCCGAGGCGTTGTAGATTTCGAGGTAGCGCATGCGCGCATCGGGAATGAGCTGGCGAAACAGCTCGCGGTACGGCCCAAACGCCACCGCACCGTGCAGAAACAGCCGCAGCTGCGGCCACACCTCGGTAATGTTATCGGCCCCGGCCAGGGCCACCACGCGGCGCAGCAGTACCACCATCCAGGTGGGCACGCCGGCCAGCACGCGCACATCCTGCCGCAGGGCGTGGGCCGCAATGCGCTCAATCTTTTCCTCCCACTCGTCCAGCAGGGCCAGTTGGAGCGGCGGCGTGCGCAGCCGTTCGGCCCAGCCCGGCAGCTGCGCCATGATGACGGCCGACACATCGCCCACCCGTGAGGCCGGCTCGTGGGGCCGGAACGGATTAGGCACGTGCGCGCCGCCCAGCGAGAGGGTTTTGCCGGCCAGCAGCCGCTCGCGGGGGTAGAGGTGCGTACTCAGGGCCAGCATGTCGCGCCCGGCGCGGTAGTGACAGTGGTGCAGGGCCTCGGCCGTGACGGGGATAAACTTGCTGCGGGCGTTGGTGGTGCCGCTGCTCTTGGCAAACCATTGCGGCCGGCCGGGCCACAGCACGTCGGGCTGGCCGCGCAGCACCTTTTCCAGCTCCGGATACAACTGCTCGTAAGTGCTTGTGGGCACGCGCCGGGAAAAGTCGGCAGGCGTCATTTGCTCCCCGAAGCCGTAGCGCCGGCCCCACTCCGTGCCCTGCGCCCGGCGCAGCAGCCCCCGCAGCAGCCGCGCCTGCACCTCGTGCGGCTGCTGCCGGATGCGGGCCAGCCGCGACAGGCTGCTGAGCTGAACGGCATGGGCGACTAGCTGGTCGAGCATAGGCAGTTATGTTATTAGATAGAATTAGCTAAGAATAAACAGGGCCGTCATGCTGAGCTTGCCTAAGCATCTCTACTGCAATACTAACCCAATCGAAAGAGTTGGTTGCGCGGTAGAGATACTTCGGCAGGCTCAGCATGACGGCCTTCCGAGACGGTCTAGCCAATGTTGCGCTTCACACATTCCGCTTCAACTCGAAATTCTTGCCCAGGTACACGCGGCGCACGGTTTCATCGCCGGCCAGTTCTTCGGCGGTGCCGGCTTTGAGGAGCTTGCCTTCGAAAAGCAGGTAGGCACGGTCCACGATGCTAAGGGTGGAGTTCACGTCGTGGTCGGTGATGAGCACGCCGATGTTGCGGTGCTTGAGCTTGGACACGATGCCCTGGATTTCCTCGGTGGCGATGGGGTCGACGCCGGCGAAGGGCTCGTCGAGGAGGACGAATTTGGGGTCCACGGCCAGGGCGCGGGCTATTTCGGTGCGGCGGCGCTCGCCCCCGCTCAATACTTTGCCCAGATTTTTGCGCACATGGGTCAGGCTGAACTCTTCGAGCATTTCTTCCACTTTGTCCTGCCGGGCCTGCTTTTTCATGCTGGTCATTTCGAGCACGGCCATGATGTTTTCCTCCACGCTCAGGTCGCGGAACACGCTGGCTTCCTGGGCCAGGTAGCCCACCCCGAGGCGCGCGCGCTGGTAGATGGGCATGGTGGTTATCTCGGTGTTATCCAGAAAGATGCGGCCGCCGTTGGGCTTCACCATGCCCACCATCATGTAGAAGCAGGTGGTTTTGCCGGCCCCGTTCGGCCCGAGCAGGCCCACGATTTCGCCTTGCTCCACGGTCACCGACATGTCGTTGACGACGGTGCGGGCTTTGTATTTTTTGACGAGGTGGTCGGCGCGAAGAATCATACGGGCAAAGGTACGGGTTGGGCGGAGGGTAGGCGAATGCCGCACCAAACGATTGTGAACGGGATAAAATATTCGGCTTGCCTAACAAATGGCGTGAAAATTTCCGTTACTTTTAAGCCCACAACCTAACCCACCTAATTTTTCTTTTTTTTATGACGGTAAAAACACTACTCCTTGCGGGGGGCACGCTGCTGGTCAGCGCGTCGGCCGCGTCTGCCAGTGGCTTCCAGGTGAACCTGGGCGGGCAGAAAAACATCGGCATGGGCGGTGTCGGAGTGGGCTTGTCGCTCGACCAGGCCGCGATGTTCTACAACCCCGGTGCCCTGGCCATGGTGCGCGACAACGGCGTGCAGGTGGGCGTGAACGCCGCATTGGCCCGCTCCAGCTTCCGCAGCGACGTGGGCGGCCCGCAGCGCCAGCTCGACAACAAGCTGGTGGTTCCCTTCAACTTCTACGCCGGCTTCGGCCCCAAAGACGCCAAGTATAAGTTTGGCGTGGCCGTGTACACGCCCTACGGCAGTACCCT
Source organism: Hymenobacter sp. UYAg731 (assembly GCF_054061335.1). Taxonomy (NCBI): domain Bacteria; kingdom Pseudomonadati; phylum Bacteroidota; class Cytophagia; order Cytophagales; family Hymenobacteraceae; genus Hymenobacter; species Hymenobacter sp. UYAg731. The sequence continues at coordinate 672,255 of NZ_JBSSEC010000002.1, forward strand.
GAAGTACGCCGACGGCTGGGAAGGCCGCTATGCCCTCACCGAAATCACGCTGCAATCGGTGTACGTGCAGCCCACCGCTTCCTACGCCATCACCCCCACGCTGAGCGTGGGCGCGGGCCTGATGATTCTGGCCTACGGCTCGGTGAATTTGCAGAAGGACCTGCCGCTGCCCACCGGCCCCGGCCACATCACCCTCGATGGCAAGACCAAGACCCAGTTTGGCTACAACGCCGGCATTTTCTTTAAGCCGTCGGACAAGCTGAGCGCGGGCGTGAGCTACCGCTCGAAGATTGACGCGACGGTGGATAACGGGTCGGTGACGTATTCGGGCCTAGCCACGGGTGCCAGCGCGGCCCTCGTGAACCGCCAGTTCACGGCCACCAATTTCACGGCCACGCTGCCGCTGCCGGCCGTGGCCAGCATTGGGGTGGGCGTGATGCCCACCGAGAAACTGACCATTGGCATTGATGCCTCGCTCACGTTCTGGAGCGCTTACCGCAACCTGGATTTCAACTTCAGTGGCAATAACGGCAACGCCGGCACGACCACCGACGCCAACACCGGTCTGGTGGGCGGCAACAACTTCAGCACCTCGAAGCGCTCCTACCAGGATGCCCTGGCTTTCCGCCTCGGCGGCCAGTACAAAGTGGACGATAAGCTGACGGTGCGTCTGGGCACGGCCTATGACTTCTCGGCTGTGAAGGACGGTTACGTAGGCCCCGAAACGCCGGATGCCGACCGCATTCAGGCCACAGCCGGGCTGTCGTACCAGGTTACGGAGCACTTCGGGGTCGATGGCTCTTTCCTGTTTGAAGCCTTCCGCCAGCGCAGCCAGACCCAGGGCCAGCTGCTAGACAACGGCACCACTGACAGGGTTGCGGGCACGTACCGCACCGATATTTTCATTCCCGGCATCGGCCTGAACTACAAGTTCTAACCCCTTCCCACCCAACTTTAACTTCTCGCTGATATGAACCTGTTTATCAAACGTACCGCTCCGGCGCTGGGGCTCATGGGCCTGGCGCTGGCCAGCTGCCAGCCAGACATTACCAACCCGAAACCGAGCGCCGGCTCGGCCAGCTTCACTACGTACATCGCGGTGGGCAACTCGCTCACGGCCGGCTACGGCGATAACGGCCTGTACCTGGAAGGCCAGCAGAACTCGTACCCGTCCATCCTGGCCGGGCAGTTTGCGCAAGTGGGCGGCGGAGCCTTCGTGCAGCCGCTCTTCGACGGAGCCAACCAGTCCAATGGCTCGGGCTACCTGAAAATTACGGCCTTCACCGCCGCCGGCTCCCCCACGCTGGGAGCCGAAACCAGCAGCTTGGCCGTGGTGAATGGTAGCCAAGCGGCCGGAACTAATTTGCTGACTAAATCGACTGCTAACAACCAGAACCTGGGGGTTCCTGGCATTCGGGTGGCCGACATTCAGACGCCCGGCTATGGCTTTAACAATCCTCTTGGCTTCAATAATTACTTTGAGCGCCTGCTGGGCGCATCCAACGCGGCCATCTCCTACCAGGACTACGTGCAGGAACGGGTAAATACCCTCAAGCCCACGTTCTTCACCAACTGGCTGGGCAACAATGACGTGCTGGGCTATGCCAGTTCGGGCGGCACCGCCGCGCCCCTCACGCCGGTGGCCGAATTCACCACCAAATACACGGCCATCACCAACGTGCTGACGGCCGGCGGAGCCAAGGGCCTGGTGGCCACGATTCCGAACGTGACCAACGTCCCATTGTTCACTACGGTGCCCACGGCTAGTACCATCGCCCAAATTAGCAGCGCCCCCGTGCCTGCTGCCACCATCGCCGCCCTCACGGCCGGCCTGAGCCTGACTCCGACGCAGGTCGCTACTATCCGCTTTGGCCTTTTCATCCAGGCCCTCAACGCAGCGGGCACGGCAACCGTGACGCGCGAAGCCACGGCGGCCGACCTGCTGCTGCTGCCTGCCAGTTCCGTTATCAACACGCCCTCTACCACGACCAACCCGCTGCCCCGGGGCCTGGGCATCGTTATCACGGGTCTGGCGGCGCCACAGGCCGCAGGCTTGCTCGTAGCGGCCCCGGCCAACCCACTGCCTAGCAGCCTGGTATTGGATGCCGTGGAAGTGAGCAACGTACAAAAAGCCACCACGGACCTGAATGCCGTCATCACCAGCGTGGCCAACCAGAAGGGCTTGGCAGTATTCGATGCCAACACCTTCTTCAACGGCATTGCGCGCACCGGCGTGGTTATCAACACGGTGAACAACAGCGCGGCGTTTGTGTCCGGCAACCTGTTTTCGCTGGATGGTGTGCATCCCACGCCCCGCGGCTACGCCGTGGTAGCCAATGAGATGATTAAGTCCATCAATGCCTATTACGGTGCCGCAGTCCCCGGCGTGGATGCCACGAAATATCGCGGCGTGAAGTTCCCCAACTAAGGAATATGCCGAATAAGATGACCTGAAAAAGCGCCTCCCTGAATCAGGGAGGCGCTTTTTTGTTAACCATGCGTTGAGCTAATCTGCCAGGTACGCTGCGATAAGCTGGGCGTGGTGCCGGCCGTTTTCGATGAACCAGCGGCTGGTGGCGCGGCCGCCGCACACGGTGCCGGCTACGAACAGGCCGGGCCGGGTGGTTTGGTGGGTGGCGGGGTCGAAGAGCGGGGCGCGGGCCTCGTCGGCCGGGTCAGGCTCCACGCCGAGGCGGCCGAGCAAGGCCTCGTCGGGGTGGTAGCCGGTGAGGGCGTACACGAAATCGGTGGGGATGGTGAGGGGGCCGTCGGGCGTGAGGACTTCGATGGCCGCCGGGGTAATGGCGGTGATGGTGGTGTTAAAGTGCGCCGTGATGCGGCCTTCGGCAATGCGGTTGACGAGGTCGGGGCGAATCCAGTATTTCACGGAGTCGCTGATGGCGGGGCCGCGCACAATGAGCGTGACCTTGGCCCCGGCGCGGGTCATTTGCAGGGCGGCTTTGGCCGAAGAGTTTTTGGCCCCTATGACGACCACATTTTGCATCACATGCTGGTAGGGCTCTTTGTAGTAGTGACTTACGTGGGGCAGGTCTTCGCCAGGCACGTTGAGCGGGTTGGGCAAATCGTAGAAGCCGGTGGCCACGATAACGTTGCGGGTCGGGATTGTGCCTTTGTCAGTAGTGATGATGAAATTATCCTGCTCGCCGCTCAGGCTCAGCACTTTCTCATGCAGGCGAATGTCGATTTTTTCGTCGCGGGCTACGCGCTGATAGTAGTCGAGGGCATCTTCGCGCAGGGGCTTGTAGTGGGCCGTGGGGAAGGGGTAGCCGCCGATTTCGAGCAGCTCGGGCGTGGAGAAAAACTCCATGTTGGTGGGGTAGCCCACCAGGGAATTCACCAGCGCGCCTTTTTCGATGATGGCCACTTTGAGGCCTTTGCGCTGGGTTTCGAGGGCGCAGGCCAGGCCCACGGGGCCGGCTCCGATAATGAGAACGTCGAGCATATAATATAGAGACGCGTATTCGCGCCTTATCGTTGAACAGTAAATGAGGATGTTTCCTCTTTAAAACAACCGGGCCAGACGCAGAGACGCAAATATGCGCCCCTACCTTTGCGCTATGCGTACCTGCGACTTGTGCGGCAGCACCGATTTTAAGAAGCTGCCCTTTTACTACGAATTTGAAGGCCAGCGGCTACAAGGTACCCAGTGCCGCAGCTGCGCCCTGATGTTTCTCGACCCTCAGCCCACGCCTGCGCAGCTGGAACGGCTCTACGGGAAAGACTATTTCACCGAGCGCCCCAACTACGACCGGACCCAGCAGGAGGTCGTGTTCATCGAGGAAGGCCAGAAGCAGGCTGCTTTAAACCAGGTTCGGCCCGACAAGTTCACGAACTACATCCTGGCCAAGTACCCCGGCCGCAAGTTTCGCTACCTCGACGTGGGCTGTGGCCCCGGCTACACCCTCAAAAGCCTGGAGGCGCTGGGCTGGGAAGCCCACGGCCTGGAAATATCGGAGCACGCCGCCGACTTTGCCCGCCGCGAGTTGCACCTGCCCGTGGTGACGGGCAACATCGAAACCACCGAGGATTTCCACGAAAACCAGTTCGACCTGGCTTACATGGGCGACGTGCTGGAGCACCTGCTCTCCCCCGCCGCCACGCTAGCCAAATTCCACCACATTCTGGAGCCGGGCGGGCTGCTGGTGCTGGCCCTGCCGGCTACCCTCAATTTGCCCACCGTGCGCCTGGGGTTCGCGGCCTACGGGGCGCTGGGCAAGGAGCGCAAGATGGACATTCCACCCTATCATTTATTTGAATTCACGCCGGCTACCATCACCAAAATGCTCAAGAAGCAGGGTTTTGAGGTAGTGGAACTGCTGAATCCGGTGAAGCCGCCGAAGAATATTCGTCTGGGTGGCAGCGTGGTGGAGAAGGTGAGCAAGCTGGCCGGGCAGTACCCCACGTACTACCTGAACAAGCTGACCGGCCGGTTCGGGGACCGGATGTTTGTGGTGGCGCGGAACGTGAAGTAACGCGGACTCTGTGGGTCCGCGAGTACACCGATACCACGAAATTCAGACACAAAAAACGCCTGAAGCAACGACTGCTTCAGGCGTTTTGGCATTACGCCAACTCGCAGACTAAAAGTCCGCGTTACAGCTTAATGGTACGCTTGCTCACTACTTGGCCATTCACCGTGACAGCGGCGATGTAGAGGCCGGCCCGCAGGCGGCTGCCATCCACGGCCACGGAGTGGGTGCCGGTGCTGAATTTTTGGTTGGTCACCACGCTTTGCACGCGCCGGCCCATCTCGTCGAATAGCTCGACCGTGACAGCACCGGCAGCGGGCAGCGTGAAGTTTATGTCGAACTGGTTGAGGAAGGGCACGGGGCTGAGCTGCATGCCGGTCAGTTCATCCACTTTGCCGGGGGTGGTGCGCAGGGTGATGGTGGTGTAGAAGCTCGTGAGGCCCAGAAAGCGGGCCATGATGGGCGTGATGGACGTGTTGTCGAGCAGGCCCTGGCCGGTGATGGCCGCCGCGTCGGTGGCCAGGCTGGTGTTATCCTCGGCTCCTACCCAGATGTCCTGCGGGGTGTGGTTGCCGGGGGTAGCGCCCTGGTTGCTGCCCACGCCGGTGCTGGCGCGGGTGCCGTTGCCGTTGGTGAGGGGGTTCGAGCCGTAGGCCACCACAATGCGTTTGCCCGTAGCCGAAGCCGGCTGCGGATAGTCCTTGCCCTGGAAGCTATTCATCACGTAATCAGGAAACCAGCCGCCCGCGCCGCCATCGCCGCGCACCAGATTGGTGGGCGTGGCGTAGCCGGCTTCGGCCGCCACCGACTTGGTAATCTGGCCCGCGTAGGTCCGGATTTTGGTGCCGTTGGCCTGGGCATCGGCCTCGTCGTGCAGGCCCGTCACGGCAAAGCCGCCGCACTCGTGGTCGGAAGTGCTAAAAATCAGGGTTTTGCCGGTGGTGGTGGGCGTGGCGAGCAGGGCGCGGCCCTCGGCCACGGCATAATCGAAAGCCATTACCTCCTTAATCATGTAGTCGGAAGCGTACACGTTGGCGGTGCGGACCGTGCTGGGTGTGGCAATATAGTTGGCCTCGCCGCCGCCGGGGGCGTAGGTGGGTTTGTCAGAATCGACGGTGTATTGATTGACCCCGGCAGCGTTGGCTACCACCGAGATGCCGCCGGTGTTGGCGTGCTCCAGGTGGTCGATGCGGCCGGCCTCCACCATCAGGAAAAAGCCTTTGCCGTTGCTCTTGGCCTTGAGGACTTCGATGGCCATGTGGGTCATTTCGGCCAGCGAGGGCTCCCAGGCGGCGCTGGTCTGGCGGTCCTGCTCGTAGTTAACGTGCGAGGCGTTGAACAGGCCCAGCAGCTTCTTGCCGCCGGGGCCGTACTGGCTGAGGTTGATGTTGTTGAGGGCATCACGGCTGTTCACGTAGCCATAGTTGCGCTGGGTTACGGCATAGTTAACGAGGTCTACGTCATCGGCGCGGTTGCCGCGCAGGGTGGCGGCCACGCCGGTGGCGGGGTCGATGATGGCCGCGCCGTTGCGGTCCACGATGGTTTCGTAGGAGCTGGCCGCCGTGCGGGTGCGGGGCATGAAGTGGCGGGCCCCGCCGCCGAGCAGCACGTCGAGCTCAACGCCTACTTTCTTGTCGGGCAGCACCCAATCGCGGGCCGCCGTGTAGCGGTACGAAGCCGTGGGGCTGCTGTCGAAGATGGCCTGGTATTGGGCCTGGGTCGAGGCGATGTACTGGGCCGAGATGTAGTCCTCCAAGTCGCGGTACCAGATGTGGCTGGCGAAGGCGGCCGGCGTGGCGTGCGTGATGCGGGCCGTGCTCACGAGGCCCACCGCGTAGCCCTGCTTCTTCGCCGCTTCCAGAATGGTTTCGATGGACGCACCGGTGGCGGGGTTCAGCGAAATCACTTCGTTGTCCTGCTTGCCAGGCTTGCCGCAGGCGTACACCGCTGCACCGGGGGCCGAGTCCGTAATCCAGGAATTCAGCGAGTGCGTGGTGACGGTGGCGTTGTACTTCAGCTTGTCCAGGTTCAGTACCTGAAAGCCGGCATCGGAGGGGAAGCGCTTGCCCGTGCTGCCCTGGCCCATGGCCATGCGGGCGGCCGTTTTGGGGGCAAGCCCGAAGCCGTCGCCGATGTAGATGATGACGTTGTTGTTAGCCGCCGATGCCTGGGCCTGGGCCTCTTGGTGGGCCGTTAGGGCCGAGAGCAGCAGCCCGCCGGTAAGTAAAACTTTCGCTTTCATAAAACCGTGAAAAAGTGAGGGAAGTGGTTACCGGCCACAAAAGTCCATGGCTGCCGTGAGGTCGGCGTTACGGCTTAATCAATCCTTCATTATGAATGAAAATCAAGTTTCACATTTGGTAACGATTATGTAACCAACCGATTATATCGAAAATTCTACCTTTGCGGCACCCGTTACCCTGCTCATTAGCCCCATGTTTTCACCTCGCCCGAATTGGTTATTTCCCCGCCTGCACCTGGTTCTGCTGGGCCTGCTGCTGCTGGGCAGCGTGGGCACCGCGCCGGCCCGCCCGCGCCCGCGCTACGCCGTGGCCGGCCACGAAAAGCCGGTGGCCCTGCTACACGCTGGCAAGGCCACCTACCTCATCACGGCGCACAGCGTGTTCCGGCTCGAAGGCGCGGAATTTGTACGCAAAGCGCAGGTTGCCAATATTATTCAGTGCGCCGCGCTGGCTGATACGGCCTTGTGGCTGGGCACCCAGGCCGGCGTGTTGCGGCTGAACACGGCCACCTACCGTCCGCGTCCGGTGGCGCTGCCCGGTACCGATGCTATGCCCGGCATTACGGCGCTGTTTCGGGATGGGCGGGGCGCGGTGTGGGTGGGTGCCAACGGCGCGGGCGTGTTCCGCTGGGACAACGGCAGTTTCACGCAGGAGCTGCGCACGCCCGCCATCAACGGCGGCGTGGCCACGGCCGACAGCTCCATCTGGATTGCCACCAGCATCGGCCTCAGCCGCAAGCAGGGCGCGGAGTGGACGCGCTACAACGAGGAAGGCGTGGCCAACCACGAAATCCCCGACAACATCGTGGAAAAGCTGCTGCCCGACAATGCCGGCAACCTCTGGGTGGTGATGTCGGACGCCGTCTGTGTGTTTGAGGGCGGCGGCCAGCGTGGCGCGGCCGAAGCCGAGCTGCCCACCGTGAAATTCCTGGGCCGGCCCGGCAACGAGCTGTTCGGTGTGGCCAGCCTGCCAGGTACCGGCCGCCTTTTCGCCACCACCGACGGCCTGCTACTGCTGCCCAACGAGCCCGGCGGCTTTGCTAGCTTCACCCCGGCCACCGACAAGATTGAACCCAAACGGCTGTTGCGCCCTCTGCCCCCGCTGCCGGGCGCAGGCAAACCCATACTGCTGGAAGTAGACCAGCAGCAGCGGCTGTGGCTGGCGAGCGAGGAGGGCGTGACCGTGCTGACGGCGAAGGAGTTCCGGCGGTTTGCGCAGGCGCAGGCGGTTGGGAAGGCATTGGCGGGTCACTTAACCCCTTGACCGCGATATTATCCCCGGCTAATGTGGTAGTGCATCACAACAAAGCCCCGCTACCAGTGTGGTAGCGGGGCTTTGTTGGTAATTTGCGGAAGCGGTGACTGGGATTACAGCAGCTCCGTGCTGCGCTTCACGAACGCCGTCAGGGCCTCGCCTTTTAGCATGCCTTGGGCCAGTAGGGCCAGGTCGAAGGCTTGCTTGGCAAGCTGGTCGCCGCCATCGGCCAGCACTTTGCTAGCCAGCGGGTGGTTGGCGTTCACGGTCACGTCGTACGACTCAGGGAAGGCCCCGAACATCTGCATGCCGCCACCGCCGCCGGTGCGCTGCATGTCCTTCATGCGGCGCATGAACTCGTTCTGGGTGATGGTGACCGGGGCATCCTGCGGGCTGAGGGCGGCCACTTTCACGTGCATGGCCGGATTGGAAATGGCCGTGGTGAAGGTTGTTTCCAGCTTCTTGGAGTCGTCCTCGGTCAGCACGCTTTCGGTGGTGCCTTCCTTTTCGATGAGCTTGCTCACGGTATCGGCATCAACGCGCTTGAAGCTGGTTTTTTCCAGTTTCTGCTCCAGTTGGCCGATGAAGTGCGGGTCGAGGATGTGGTCGAAGTTGAGCACGTCGTAACCGCGCTCCTGGGCGGCGGCCACATAGCCGTGCTGCTGCTCGGCATCGTTGGTGTAGAGCACCACGGTATTGCCGTCCTTGTCCTGCTGGTTGGCCTGAATATGTTCCGTATACTCACTGATGGTGAACAGCTTGCCGTCCACGTTTTTCAGCAGCACGAAGTCTTTGCCCTTGTCGTAAAACTTCTCGTCGCTCAGCATGCCGTACTTCACGAACATGCCGATATCAGACCACTTTTCCTCGTAACCGGGCCGGTCCTGCTTGAACAGGCTGCTCAGCTTATCGGCCACCTTCTTGGTGATGTAGGTATTGATTTTGCGCACCGCCGCGTCGGCCTGCAGGAAGCTGCGCGACACGTTGAGCGGGATATCGGGCGAGTCAATCACGCCGTGCAGCAGCATCAGGAACTCGGGCACCACATCTTTCACCTCGTCGGTGATGAACACCTGGCGCGAGTAGAGCTGAATCTTGTTGCGCGAGAACTGGAGCTCGTCCTTCACCTTCGGGAAGTACAGAATACCCGTGAGATTAAACGGATAGTCCACGTTCAGGTGAATCCAGAATAGGGGCTCGTCCATGCTCATGGGATACAGCTCCTGGTAGAATTTCTTGTAGTCCTCATCGGTCAGCTCGCTGGGCTGCTTGGTCCAGATGGGGTTGGTGTCGTTGATGAGCTGGCCCTCAAACTCAATCGGAATAGGCAGGAACTTGCAGTACTTGGTGAGGATGGTACGCAGGCGGGCTTCCTCCAAAAACTCGTCGGAGTCTTCGGCCACGTTCAGCACCACATCGGTGCCGCGCTCGGCTTTCTCGGTGCTTTCCAGGGTGAAAGAGGTGCTGCCGTCGCAGGTCCAGTGGGCGGCTTCGGTGCCTTCCTTGTAGCTCTGCGAGAAGATTTCGACCTCCTTCGCCACCATGAACGCGGAGTAGAAACCGAGGCCGAATTGCCCGATAATCTGGTCTTTGGTGGCCGCGTCCTTCTCCTTGTACTGCTCCACAAACTCGGTGGCGCCGGAGAAGGCAATCTGGTTGATGTACTTCTTGATTTCTTCGCCGGTCATGCCCAGGCCGCGGTCCGAAATCGTGATTTTACGCGCTTCCTTGTCCACGGTCACGCGCACTTTCAGTTCGCCGAGCTCACCGGTATACTCGCCCAACTGGGCCAGGCTTTTCAGCTTTTGGGTGGCATCAACCGCGTTCGAGACCAATTCCCGCAGGAAAATCTCGTGGTCGGAATACAAGAACTTCTTGATGATGGGGAAGATGTTCTCGGTGTGGATGGAAATGGAGCCGGTTTCTTGCATGATATAAGATGGAAACGGTTGAATACAGACGGAATGGCCGGGCGCAAAGGCACCGGCCACGGTTCCCGTAGCTTTCAAAGGTCGTTCCAAGGGGCATTCGGCTGTCAGATTGACAGCGCCGGCGGGCTAAAACCGCTCGGGCTGGTGCCGGTGCGGGGCTTCGGGGCCGCCGGCTGGCACCGGACCGGGACCAAACACGGCATCCCATTCGGCCTGTATTTCGGGCAGGCGCGCCGAATGGTCCGTCATCCATTCCAAGCCGGCCTCGGGGTGGGGGAAATACTGGATATCGAACTTGATGATGCTCCGGAACATGCCCAACAGCGAGTCGATGGCCAGCTGATTATGCACGCGGTGGCGGTGGTTTACGAGCACCACGCGCTCCAGCGGCAGCTTCATGATGCCCGGCATCCAGCTCACGCCCAGCCACACCTGGTCGTAGACCGAAATGTCGGGGAAGGTATTCATGTTGAGCAAAAAATTGCGCACGCCCAACTCCCGGTCCAGGGCCAGGAGTTGCCCAGCGCTTTGGCGCAGGGTGCGGGTATCGGCCCCGGAGGCCCATTCAATGCGTAACAGGCTCAGCTGTTCGTCGAATTGCAAAGAAAAGTCAGGAATATTGCTAATTATCACAGAAAAAGGCGCTAAAAAGCCGCTCAGGCAGCAAGTTACTGCACCGTTACGGGAAATGCAGCGCGACAGATTTACGAACACACAGGCCACGTAAGAATTATTTACTGAGCAACTTCCGGCGTTTACCTCCATCTTTGTATTGTGCAAGCCATCCGCTCCCATTTAGCCCTGCTGCTACTGCTCTGCCTCGTGCGGACGCTGCTGCCCGAGGCGTGGATTCTGGCCCTGCACCCCCACGCCCACACCACCGAGGAGCCGGCCCAGGCTCCGGCGTTTCGCCATAAGGGCAAGGCGCTGGTCAGCGCCCGGCACCAGCACTGCGACGTAGAGCAGTTCTACAATGTGGCGTTTCAGGCGGCCGTGCCGGTGGCCGTGCCCCGGCCCCGCGTGGCCCTGTGCTACGCCGCCACGCCTGCCCTACCGCCCGTGCGGCCGGCAGCGGGCGAGGTGCTTTTTGCGCGGTCGTTGCGTGGCCCGCCCGCCCGCGCCTAACCTCCGGCGCATTCCTTTTTTTCCTGGTAACAACCTGCTTTGCCCGCAGCCGCGCTTTTGCAGCGGCTGGCGGGCCGGGCTGCTTTGGCTTTTTTATGTCATTTCTTAATCCCCGTTTTTCGTTATTGATGGGCCTGGCGGTGGTGCCAACGGCTCTTTTTGCCCAGACGGTCCCGGTTGTTGCGCCGCGTGTGCGCACGGCCGCGCCGCCCCTCACCGGCCGCATTACCGACGCGGCCACCGGCGAGGGCCTGCCGGGGGCCAACATTATTTTCGACGACCTGAAGCAAGGCACCGCCGCCGGCCCGGATGGCTCGTTCCGCTTCAGTAACCTACCCCGGGGGCGCTTCACGGTGCAGGTGCGCTCACTGGGCTACAACACCGTGACGCAGACCGTGGACACGGGCAGCGGCCAGCCGCTCGATTTCAAGCTGACGGTGGCGGCTACCGAGATTGGCCAGGTGGTGGTCACGGGCGTGTCGCAGGCCACGCAGCTGCGGCGCTCTCCCATTCCGACCTCGGTGGTGGACCACACGCGACTGAACCAGACGGCCGGCTCGAACTTGGTGGATGCCATTGCGCACACGCCGGGCGTGAGCCAGATTACGACCGGCGCGGCCATCAGCAAGCCCGTCGTGCGCGGGCTGGGCTACAACCGCGTCATCACCCTGAACAACGGAGCCAAACAGGAAGGCCAGCAATGGGGCGACGAGCACGGCATTGAGATTGATGAGTTTAGCGTGGACCGGGCCGAGATTATCAAAGGCCCGGGCTCGCTGCTGTACGGCTCCGATGCCATGGCCGGGGTTATCAATTTCCTGGCCCCCGACCCTATTGCCGAAGGCCACATTACGGGCACGGCCACGGCGAATTATCAAACGAATAATCACCTGCAAGCCTACTCCTTCCAGAACGCGGGCAATATCAACGGTTTCAACTGGCTGGCGCGGGGCACCCGCAAGGTGGCCGGCGACTACCAGAACCGCTACGACGGCCGGGTGTACAACTCGGGCTTTAATGAGTGGGACGCCAACGGCTACGTGGGTGTAAATAAAAGCTGGGGCTATTCGCACCTCACTTTCAGCACCTTCAACCAGCACCTGGGGCTGACGGAGGGCGCGCGCGACCCGCAAACTGGCCGCTTCGTGAAGGACGTGCCCAGCGGCGACTCTACCCTGAGCGTGCCCGTGACCGATGGCGACCTGCGCGGCTACGGCCTGGCCGTGCCCCAGCAGCAGATTAACCACCTGCGCATTGGCACCGATAACAGCTTCGTGCTGGGCTCGAACGGCGGCCGCATCGGCTTGCAGGTGAGCTACCAGCAGAACCTGCGCCGGGAGTACGGCAACGTGCTCGACCCCAGTGAAACCTCGCTCTACTTCCAGCTGCGCACCGTGGACTATTCGCTGCGCTACTTTCTGCCCGAAACCAACGGCTGGAACCTGACCGTGGGCACCAGCGGCCTGCACCAGCAAAACCAGAACCTGGGCCAGGAATTCCTGATTCCGGCCTACCGCGTGAACGAGGGCGGCGTGTTTGGCGTGGCCAAGAAAACCATTGGTGCGCTCGACATCAGCGGCGGGCTGCGGTACGATGTGCGCCAGATTGCGGCCGATAAGCTGCTGCTCGACGGCAGCGAGCGGCCCAGCACCGCCCTGGACGCCGAAACCAAGTTTCCGGGTTTTCAAAGCACCTTTCGCAACTACAGCGGCAGCCTGGGGGCGGCGTATAACCTGAATGAGAAGCTGACGGTGAAGGCCAACCTCTCGCGCGGCTTCCGCGCTCCGAACATCGCCGAGCTGGGTTCGAACGGCAAGCACGAGGGCACCATTCGCTACGAAATCGGTAACGACAATCTGGCCCCCGAAACCAGCCTGCAACTTGATGCCGGCGTGAGCTACGTCACGGACCACGTCCGGTTCAGCGTCGATGCGTTCGAGAACAGCATTGATAACTATATCTTTACCCGCCGGCTGGTCACGGCCAGCGGGGGCGACTCGCTCCGCGACGATACCCGCGTTTATAAGTACGCGCAGGGCAAAGCCCGGCTGGTGGGCGGCGAGGTCAGCCTCGACTTTCACCCCCACCCGCTCGACTGGCTGCACTTTGAAAACTCGTTCTCGATGGTGCGCGCCGAGCAGCTGAACGTAGCCGCTGCCGAGAAGTACCTGCCCTTCATCCCCGGCGACCGGCTGCAATCGGAGCTGCGGGCCAACTTCCGCCGCCAGGGCCAGCGCATCACCAACCCCTACGCCCGCGTGCAGTTGGAGCACACCTTCGCTCAAGACCGATTCTTCTCGGCCTTCGACACCGAGACGGCCACGCCCGGCTACACGCTCATCAATGCCGGCATCGGCACCGATTTGGCCGATGCGAAGGGCCGCACACTGTTTTCGGTGTTTCTCACGGCCAATAACCTGCTCGACGTGGGCTACCAGAGCCACCTGAGCCGGTTAAAGTACGCCGATTTCAATGTGGCCAACGGGCGCACCGGCGTGTTCAACCAAGGGCGGAATGTGAGTATGCGGCTGGTGGTCCCGTTGGCGTTCAAGTAGGCAGGCAGTCGTTGCGGGCAACCCTAAAGGGCCGCAGCTGAATGCCCCCGGTATTAGCGCCGTCAGCGCCTTAGGCCAGTCACTTTCCGGCTGGTCCAAGGCGCTGGCGGCGCTAATCATGCTTATTATGAAATCGTAAAGCCTGGGGTTTCAACCGGTTTTCCTGCAACTTACTCGTGCGTCTGCGGCTCAGTTATGGACACCTTACCATACTGCCAGTGCTTGCTAACCCCGTTTACGTCCGATTTTTTTGTGGTCTTCGCGGCTTAATCTACGTGCTTCTGCTTCTGGGCAGCGGCAGCGGATGGGCGCAGGGCGGACCATTGCTCGACCCCGGTTTTCAGCCGCTGACCCTCTACCGACCCGCTATCGTGCGGGGGGCACTACAGCTCAGCGACGGCTCGCGGGTGGTAGCGGGCCAGTTTATCCGGGCCGATGGCCAAGCCTGCAACGGCCTGGCCCGCTACCTGCCCAATGGCCAGCCCGATGCAGTCTTCAGCGCCCAAACCCAGGCCAACACCTGGCAGATATTCGCCTTGCGCGAAGCCCCGGGCAACAAGCTCATCGTCCTGTTCGGCGACACGGCCCGGGTGAGTGGGCAGCTGTGCGCCAGCCTAGTGCGCCTCCTGCCCAACGGCCGGCGCGACAGCACCTTCGCCTCGCCGCCCACGCCCCTGGCGGATACGGGAGCCCTGCTGGTGCAGCCCGATGGCAGCCTGCTGGTGGGGGTGCGAACGGGCCTGATGCACTTGCTCGCGGACGGCTCGTTCGATATAGCTTTTTTCCAGCAGTACGGCAGCCAGTTTCAGGGCCGGGTAGGCGGGTTTGTGTCAACGTTAGCGCGCCAGGCCGACGGAAAATTGCTGGTTGGGGGCAGCTTCACCACCGTGCAGGGCCAGCCTAGGGCCGGCCTGGCGCGGCTGCTACCAAGCGGCGCGCTCGACACCAGCTACCAACCCACGCTGCCGGCCGGGGCTGGTTGCCGCTCCCTCACCGTGCAGCCCACCGATGGAGCCTTGTTGTGCGCCTATGAAATCAGCTCGGGCACCAATGCCAGGCTGGTGCGCCTGCTGCCCGCTACCGGCACCCTGGATGCCACGTTTCAACGCGACCAAAGCGTGATTATCAACGCGAGCTCAATGATTGGACCTGCCATTCAGGTGCAGGCAGCGGGGGGCATTCTGGTATCGGGCTGGTGGACCGCCGCGCCGGGCGGAACGGAAGAGCGGTTAATCATCCGCCTCACACCCACGGGGGCCCACGACCCCACCTGGCAGGTTTCGCACGCCAGCCCGCTGGTGCAGAATGCTGCCAGCGTGCAGGTATTGCCGTCGGGCCAGGTGCTGGTATCGGCAGACTCGCCACAGCTTTTCAGCACTGGCACCCCGGCTACCTCCGTGGCGCTGCTCGGTACCAACGGGGCGTATGTCCCGGGTTTCACACCCGCGTTGCAGAAAACCGGGCACCTGAGCAGCATGGCGTTGCAGGGCGATGGCAAAATCATTATTGCCGGTTTATTCACGGAAGTGAACGGGGTGGCGGCCATTGGCATTGCCCGCCTGCTGCCCACCGGCGCGCTCGATGCAGGGTTTGGGGCCGGGTGCGGGACATTTACGGCGCTCGGGCAATATGCGACAATCTCGCCCTTGTACGAGCCACTGGTGGCGTTGCAGCCCGACGGCAAAATCCTGGTCAGTGGCCTGAGTCTTAGCACCGGCTCGACAGTAGATGTGGCCCGCCTGCTGCCCACCGGCTGCCTGGACGCCACCTTCAGCCCCGCGCTCAGCCTAGGCTTTGTGCGGGGGATGACGCTGCAACCCGATGGCAAGGTGCTGCTGACCGGAATTTTGGAACCCAGCGGCACTTATACTATCGAGGGGGCCGTACGACTGACTGCAACGGGGGGCCATGATGCGGCTTATCAATTGGCCATCGGCACCTCGTTTTCGATACAGGACCAGCTGGTGGCCCAGCCCGATGGCTCGGCCCTGCTGCTCAACGGCGCGAACGGGAGCCCGGTCGGGGTCGTAACGCGGCGATTAGCCAGCGGTGCCCCCGACCCGGCCTTTTCGTCCTCCGCACTGTTTCCCGCGCTACCGAGCCGCCCCCTCGCGTTTGCCAATGGGTTGAGCCGCGACGCGGCCGGCCGCCAACTCCTCTTCGGCTATTTCGGCGGAGCGGGGGCCGTCACTTCCAGCGGGGTAGCCCGCCTGCTGGCCACGGGCAGCCCCGACCCCAGCTTTCAGGCCACCCTTATTACCACGGGATTTTCACCGGAGGTTACGGCCGTGGCCGAGCAGCCCAATGGCCGCATTCTGGTGGGCACGGGCACCGAATACGGCCTGCAGCGCCTGTTGCCCGACGGCCAGCCTGACCCTGATTTCGATTTCACCCAAGGCCCGCGCGATGGGGCCGTGCGTACCCTCCTGGTGCAACCCAATGGGGCGATATTGGTGAGCGGCGCGTTCACGCACGTCGGCAATCAGGCCCGGACGGGCTTGATTCGCCTCCTCGACCCGCATGTGCTGCATACTGCCGCCACTCACCTGGCAGCAACGACCCTCGTCTGGCCCGTGCCCACGCACGGCGACCTACATATTACATTGGACGCCGCAGCCCGCCCGCAACAAGTGCAGCTCCTCGATGTACTGGGCCGCCCGGTTCTTACCCAAACCGCCAGACAACCGGAGCTCACCTTAGCGACCACGGCCTTGCCGGTCGGCACTTATGTGTTGCGCGTGACCTACGCTACTGGTACCGTCACCCGCCGCGTGGTGGTGGAATAGTACATCTAGTGCGAATACGCGCTGGTTAATAGATTATTAATCAGAAATAAGGGAATAAGTCGTTTGTCCCCTGCCGGGGAAGCAAACAACTTTTTTTGAGCTTGCCCGGTGATAGTTAAGCCAGAAATGGATTAATTAGTACATGCCCGCCCCAACTACTTCCGCCCTCCGCCACACGCTGCTCACCGACCGCGAGCAGGCGCTAACGCAGCTCTACCGCCGCGCCTTCCCGCTGGTGCGCCGCCACGTCAGCCGCCACGGCGGCTCTGTTCAGGATGCGCAGGACATCTTTCACGATGCGCTGGTTATCCTTTACGAGCAGGCGGTGGGCGGCACGCTGGTGCTCACGGCCGCGCCCAGCACCTACCTGGTGGGCATCAGCCGCAACCTGTGGCACCACGAGCAGCGCCGCCGCGCCCGCCTGCCGCACGAGGCCCTGCCCGATGAGCTTAATACGATGGCCGAGGAACCGACCGAAGCCGAACCCGCCTTTGCCGTGCTCGACTACGTGGCACGGCTGGGCGAAAAATGCCGGAACGTGCTGCTGGCTTTTTATTACTTCCAGCAGCCCCTCACCCAGATTGCCGAAGCCAACGGCTACCGCTCCGTGCGCTCGGCTACGGTGCAGAAATTCAAGTGCCTGGAACGGCTGCGCGAATCGGTGCGGGCTGCTTTTCAGGCTGAAACCATCGAATATTAAGCCATGCGTCCCGAACTCGAACGCTTGCAGCTGATTGAGCAGCAATTGCTCAACGGCCCAGCCGCCCTCCCGGCCGAGGACTGGAACCTGCGCCAGCTTTTCGACGGCGAGCTGGCCGCCGATACGCAGGTGCAGCAGCAGCTCTACCACGGCCTGCGCATGGCCGGCCAGCAACAGCTGCGGCAGGAGCTTTGCCAGATTCACGCGCGGCTGTATGGCGGCTGTCGGGCCTGGTTCTGCCGCCTCTGGCCGATGTAGAGACGCATACTTGCGTCTCATGGTTGAACGATTATAGCCAAAAGGCGCGGACGGTGAGACGCGAATACGCGTCTCTACAACTCCTCATCTCCCTAATTCGCGGGCTTTTTTTCTCTTGCTCATCAGCACGGCGGGCCGCGCCTTGCCCATTCAAAACCCAATACACTCATGCTCAATCAAGCCGAATTCCGAAAATTCGCCGTTCACGGCCGGGGCCTTAATGGCCTGACCGTCGACCAATACCTGACTCGCACCGAAGCCCTGGCCCGGCCCTACATCACCAACATGACCCGCTCCGTAATCGAAGAACGGCCGCAGAATTTCCGCGAAATCGACGTGTTTTCGCGCCTCATTATGGACCGCATCATCTTTCTCGGCCAGGCCGTGGATGACAACATTGCCAACATCATCAACGCCCAGCTGCTATTTCTGGAATCGGCCGATGCTCGGAAAGACATTTTGCTCTACGTCAACTCGCCGGGCGGCTCGGTGTATGCCGGCTTCGGCATGTACGACACCATGCAGTACGTGACGCCCGACGTGGCCACCATCTGCACCGGGCTGGCGGCCAGCATGGGCGCGTTTCTGCTGTGCGGCGGGGCCATCGGCAAACGCTCGGCCCTGCCCCACGCCCGCGTCATGATTCACCAGCCCTCGGGCGGCGTGCAGGGCCCGTCGGCCGACATCGAAATCACGGCCCGCGAGGTCATCAAACTCCGCCAGGAGCTCTACGGCATCTACGCCGAGCGCACCGGCAAAACCTACCAGCAAATCCACACCGACTCCGACCGCGACTACTGGCTGCGGGCCGATGAGGCGAAAGAATACGGCCTGATTGACGAAGTGCTGACCCGCCAGCCGTAGCTTGCCGCACCCAAAACCGCCGCCCTGCGTTTAGAGCGCAGCCCCCAAGGTTTCCCTGCGCCCCATGCCCCACGACCACGACCATTCCGCCCCCGGCCACTCCCACGCCGGCCACCAGCACGCCGCCCCGCCGCCCGGCGGCGGCTTCAGCGCCGCCTTCGCCATCGGCATTGCCCTCAACCTGGCCTTCGTCATCGCCGAAACCATTGGCGGCTTCTGGGCCAATTCCAGCGCCCTGCTCTCCGATGCCGGCCACAACCTGAGCGACGTGCTCAGCCTGGCCCTAGCCTGGGGCGCGGCCTGGCTGGCGGGCCGCCCGGCCACGCGGCGCTACACCTTCGGCTACCGGGGCGCCACCATCCAGGCCGCGCTCCTGAATACCGCCTTGCTCTACGCCGCGCTGGGCTTCATTTTGTGGGAAACCATCGACCACCTGCGCCACCCCGCCCCCGTCAACGGCCGCTGGGTGATGCTACTGGCCGGCATCGGCATCCTCGTCAACGGCATCACCGCCCTGCTTTTCCGCAGCGGACAGAAAGACGACGTGAATGTGCGCGGGGCCTACCTGCACATGATGACCGACGCCCTAGTGAGCGTGGGCGTGGTGGCCGGCGGCGGCCTGGTGCTGCTCACCGGCTGGGCCTGGCTCGACCCCGCCATCAGCTTCATCATCCTCGGCATCATCGCCTATAGCTCCTGGGGCTTGCTGCGCGACAGCCTCCGCCTGGGCCTGCAAGCCGTGCCCGACGGCATCGACCCCGAAGCCGTGCGCGCCTACCTGCTACAGCAGCCGCAGGTCGAATCCGTCCACGACCTCCACATCTGGAGCCTCAGCAGCGCCGGCCACGACGCCGCCCTCATGGCCCACCTCATCCGTCCCGGCGGGGCCGATGCCGCCTGGCTCGGCACCCTCACCCACGGCCTCGAAACCCAGTTCAACATCCGCCACAGCACCGTGCAGGTCGAAGACGGCCCCCTGCCCGGCGGCTGCCACAGCCACTGCGAAGTGCCCGCGCCAGTGGCTTCATCCGTCGCCTAGCCTCATTGCTGCCCACCGAGCGTCGATTCCTATCTGCTGAGCAACGGTTCCTACCCACGGAACTGAATTTAATCAATGCCGAGCAGGATTTAATTTGCATCAATTAGGATTTCCTTCGAACCGAGTAGGATTTCCTTTAGGCCCGACCCAATTCCTGCCCGCCGAGCAAGATTTTCTTCGCCCCGAGCAGGATTTAATCCAGAACACACCGGCTTATTGTGGTCCTTCCCTTGATTTTAAGGTCTGTATAAGGCTTTCCGGCGCTACATTTCGCCATGCAAGCCTCCCACCCTGCCAAAAACACTGGCACCTTCCTCACTGCTGCCGTCATCGTGGCCGCGCTGGGCTATTTCGTCGACATCTACGACCTGATTCTGTTCAGCATCGTGCGCGTCAAAAGCCTCAACGACCTCGGCATTCTCGACAAAGCCGCCGTCACGGACCGGGGCCTGTTCCTGATAAATATGCAGATGGGCGGCATGCTGCTCGGCGGCATTTTGTGGGGCATTTTGGGCGATAAAAAGGGCCGGCTCTCGGTACTCTTCGGCTCCATTCTGCTGTATTCGCTGGCCAACATTGCCAACGGCTTCGTGCATACCATCGAGCAATACGCCTGGCTGCGCCTCATCGCCGGCATCGGGCTGGCCGGCGAGCTGGGCGCGGGCATCACCCTCGTGAGCGAGAGCCTGCCCAAGGAAAAGCGCGGCTACGGCACCATGATAGTGGCCACCGTGGGCGTGAGCGGAGCCATGCTGGGCTACTGGGTGGGCGAGAAGCTGGGCTGGCGCAATGCTTATTTCGTGGGTGGCGGGCTGGGCCTGGCCTTGCTGCTGCTACGCGTGAGCGTGTTCGAGTCGGGCATGTTCCAGCAGGTGCAGGCCCAGGCTGGCGTCACGCGCGGCAATTTCCTGAGCCTGTTCACCCACCCCGCCCGGCTGGGCAAGTACCTGCGCATTCTGCTGATTGGGGTGCCGCTGTGGTTCGTGGTGGGCATCCTGGTCACGCTGGCCCCGGAGTTTGGGCGGGCGCTGGGCCTCACAGGCGAGGTCACGGCTGGGCTGGCGGTGTTCTGGTGCTACTTCGGGCTGGTATTCGGCGATTTTATGAGCGGGGCGCTGAGCCAGCTGTGGCACTCGCGCAACAAGGCGCTGCAGGTGTTTTTGATTTTTTGCGCCGTGCTGGTAGGCGTGTACCTGTTCGGCATCAAAGGCGCTTCGCCCACTACCTTCTATACCGTGTGTTTCGTATTGGGCATGTCGGTGGGCTTCTGGGCGCTGTTTGTGACGGTGGCCGCCGAGCAGTTTGGCACCAACCTGCGGGCCACGGTGGCCACCACCGCGCCCAACTTTGCGCGGGGCGCGGTGGTGGGACTGGTGCCCGCCTTCAAGTATCTGAGCGGGCAGTTGGGCTTCGTACCGGGCGCAGCGGTGCTGGGCGGCGTGTCGCTGCTTGTGGCCTTCTGGGCTGTGAGTACCCTGCCCGAGAGCTATGGCAAAGACTTGGATTACGTGGAGGAATAGCGCCCCCGCGCAGGAGCTGGACGTTATCCGGAGCTGCCGTTTTGAAAACCTTGCGTTAGGCGCGGCGTACACAGGCCAAACCTAAAGGGGTTTCAAAACCCACTTCCATGAAAAAATTCTTCGGCCTCCTGGCCATTATGGCGGCTTCCGCCTTTTCGGCGCAAGCACAGACTACCCCCGTCCCCGCCGCTGCCGACCCGGCGCTCACGCCCGAAATGCAACAGCAACGGGCTAACGATGCCAAAGCCACCTATGACGCCCAGAAGCAGCAAAGCAACAACAGCGACCAGGCCGTCCGCGACAGCAAGAACCAGCTGAAAGAGCAGCGCAATCAGGAGCAGGACCTCAAAAAGCAAATGAGGGAACAGCGTGATGCTCAGAAAGCCCAGAAAGCCCAGCTCAAGGAGCAGCGCAACGCCGCTTCCGAAGCCAAAAAGCAGGAGCGCGCCGCCCGCGACATGGCCAAGGCCGAAAAGAAACGCGCCAAGGAAATGAAATAACGAAGCGGCCATTCCGTCGTATTCAGAAAAACTCCGGCTCCGGCCGGAGTTTTTTATTGCCCGCTTTCCACAGCCAACTCCCTACTTTCGCCCGCTTCAACCCCGCTGCTTCGTATGGCTACTACGCCCACCAAGAACACCCCCATGTACTACCCGTGGCACCATTTCGTGCTGCTGCCGCTGGCCCTGCTCATGGCCGGCTACACCATTCTGCGTTACACCAAAGTGGCCGGCGACGACGACCAGACGGCCCGGCTCTGGTTCAGCGTGGCAGCGCTGGCCGTCATCGGCCTGGGCGTGCTCGTGATGCTGCGCCAGCACTACGCCCTGCAATTGCAGGACCGCATCTGCCGGCTCGAAGTGCGCCAGCGCTATTTTGAGGTGAGCGGCCAGCGTTTTGCCCCGCTCGAAAAGCAGCTCAGCCTCGGCCAAATCCTGAGCCTGCGCCTGGCCGGCGATGCCGAGCTACCCGCCCTGGCCCAGGCCGCCGCCACGTCCAACCTTTCACCCAAAGACATTCAGGCGCGTATCACCGATTTTCAGTTCGACGCCATGCGCGTCTGATTTGGCAGATTGGTGGGCGAATGGATTAGTGGGTTTGAAACTTATTTACCCCACTATTTCGAAAACCCGCTAATCTACCCACCCACCAACCCACCAAACGAAGTATGATTCTCTACAACGTCACCAGCAGCCTTGAGCCCAGCGCCGCCGACCAATGGCTCGACTACATGCGCTCCACCCACATCCCAGAAGTAATGGAAACCGGTTTTTTCATCAAAAGCCAGCTCCTGCGCCTGCTCGATGAGGAAGAAGGCGGCATCACCTACGCCGCCCAATACTACTGCCTCAGCCTGGAGCAGCTGGAAGAATACCAAGCCATCTGCGCCCCCGCCCTGCGCGCCGACATGGAGAAGCACTTCGCCGGCAAGTACGTCTCGTTCCGCACCGTGTTGGAAGTGGTGGAGTAGGTTAGCTGCAAGCTAAGCGGCACGAAAAAGCCCTCCGTGCTGTTAAAACAGCACTCCATGAAAAACATCATCTTCTTCGGCGACAGCCTCACCGCCGGTCACGGCCTGCCAGCCGCCAACAGCTTCCCCAGCATCCTACAGAAGCGGCTCGATAGCGAGCCGCTTCCTTATAAAGCCTACAACTACGGCGTGAGTGGCGAAACCAGCGCCGGTGGTCGCCAGCGCCTGTCCGCCGTATTGGCCCGCCACCCGATTGACGTATTCGTACTGGCCCTCGGGGCCAACGACGGCATCCGGGGCATCCCGGTCCGCGAAACCACCCAGAACCTGCAGTTCATCACCGATGCCGTGCGGCGGCAGTACCCCGAGGCCCAGCTGATACTGGCCGGCCTGGAGTTTCCCTTCGACCTCGGCCCGCTTGGCGGCCACCGCTTGGCCCACTACGCCGCCGAATTCAAAGCCCTGTTTCGCACCCTGGCCGATAAAAACGCGCTGCCCTTCGTACCCTTCCTATTACAAGGAGTGTTAGGCCGCCGCGAGTTGAACCTAGCCGACGGCGTGCATCCCAACGCGGCCGGCCAGAAAATCCTGGCCGAAAACGTGTGGCAAGTGTTGGGGCCGCTGTTGCAGCAGCCGGTTGCTCAGTAGTTTATGGAGTTATTAGAACGCCATGCCGAGCGCAGCCGAGGCATCTCGCATGTGGTAGTAAATCAATCGTCAGACCAAAGTATTACTACTGCAAGCGAGATGCCTCGGCTGCGCTTGGCATGACGTTTCCGCAAACTCCTGCCTAAAACCCAAACAGATTCCCCTGCACCGGTTGCGGGATGATATGCGGCGGCGGCACCACAATCCCCGTCAACCCCCGGATTTTCTCCAATAAGTATTGGGCAAAAACCGGCGCGTGGCGTACATCCTTTTGATGGATGAAGAAATAAACTTCATGTACGCCCTGCGCCACCCAGGCCGCGATGCGCTCGGCCCAGGCATCGGCGCGCTGGTAGTCGGTGCTATGCAGGCCGTGGCCATTGAAGCGGATAAAAGCCGTGGGCGTGGTCAGGCGCAGGGGCAGTACATCACGCCGGCCGGCCACGTCGGTTATCACCAGCGTTTTGTTGAGGGCTTCGAGGGTGGCGAACACGGCATCGGCCAAAACCCGGTCGGCAAACCAGCGCGGGTGGCGCAACTCCACGGCCAACGGCACGGCGGCGGGGAAGTCGACCAGGAAGCGCTCCAGGCGCGGCAGGTGCTCGGGGCCGAAGTGCGGCGGCAGCTGCAAAAACGCCCAACCCAATTTCTCGCCCAGCCCCTCGAAGGCCCGCGCCGTGGTCACCACCAGGTCATCGGCCTGAAATAACTCCCGCTCGTGGCTAATGCTGCGCGGCAGCTTCGGGCAGAATTTAAAGCCGGAATCAGGCCCCACGGCTTCGCGCCAGCGCCGCACGGTGGTGGCATCAGGAATGCGGTAGTGGGTGGTATTCAGCTCGATGCTGTTGAACTGCTGCGCGTAGTAGCGCAGGTAGTCGGGCTCCTTGATGCCGGCGGGGAAGTACGTACCCAGCCATTCCTTATTGGTCCAGATGGGACAGCCGACGTACAGGCGGGCCGGTGCGGGCTGCATGGGCCGGGCGCGGGCCAGCACCCGGGCCGTCTCGGGATGGTCGGGCGGCAGACTAAAATCAACGTAGCGAAGGTCGGGCAGACGGCCAAAATCCATGGGGCAAAGGTAGCGGCCGGTCTCGGTGGCAGGCTACTACTCTTACGAAAAAAGCCGGACTTATGCAACCCGGTTTTAAAGGTACTCGTAGGGCCGATGCCCAAATTTTACACCCGTCGCATAATCTAATTTTGGCATTTGCGCAATGGCAAAGGCCTCATTCAGCAAAATATACTTTGAGGCAACCTCACGGCTACTTTTACCTCTAACATGAAGATTAATTAAATGCAAGTTTTCTGGATATAGGACAATTTTTAACCCAATTCGATTAGTAGAGGTCAGTGGATTTTTAGCATTGCTCAAATGGATGGGTCTATGTTTGTCGTGCTCACCATCTGCAAGTCGCATGATTTTATTTCGTCGCCTACAAGTACTCGTCCTCTCCAGTTGCTTCTTTTTTCTGCTGACTTTGCTGGGCGCTTCGGCGCGCACCGCCCCCGGTACCACCAAAGCAGTTCCCGCTACCACCACCGCCACCACGGTGCTACGGGGCCGGGCCTCCTGGTATGGCAGTTACTTCCAAGGCCGACGCACCACCAGCGGCGAGCGCTACAACCGCTTCGCCTACACCTGCGCCCACAAAACGCTACCCTTCGGCACCCGCCTGCGGGTTACGAACGTGAAGAACGGCAAGTCGGTCGTCGTTCGTGTTTCAGACCGCGGCCCGTTCCGCCATCAGCGCATCATCGACCTTTCGGAAATTGCCGCCAAGCCTCTGGGCCTGGTTGAATGCGGCGCGGCTACCGTAGTAGCCGAAGTAGTAGCTCCCGAAACGCCTCTCGGCCCGGCTTCTACCCCCGAAAACCTGGCCGTCCTCTTCGCCGCCGACCCCAATCCCAACGCCGCGTTCACGACCTATTCCGTAACCCCGGAAGCCCCCATCAGCCCCGCCGATTCGGTGGCCCGGGTCGGCGCTACGGCAACGCTCATCGCAGCTTCCACCGCCGGCAAGGCGGAGGTTATCACGGCCACCGAATCGGTGAACTGCCCGGCAGGCTTCCTCATTCAAGCTGGCTCTTTCCTTGATGCCGCCAATGCCCAGACGGTGCAGGCCCGTATCAAGTCGCTGCTGCCCGACGTGAGCGTAACCATCTCCCAGGATTTGCTCGATGGCCGCCAGCGCAGCCGCGTGCTCGTGGGCCAGTTCGGCGAGCGCCCCGAGGCCGAAGCCATCCGCCAGCAATTGCTGGTTTGGGGCATCGGCGGGCTGGTGCGCGAAGTTGCGCTTCGGTGAGTTCAGCCCTGCTCTGATACGCCAATACTAGCCGCAGCGCGGCGACATATCGGTAGCAGTAGCAGCACCCCCCAATAATTTTAAAGCCCCAGCGGGGCGACACTTGAATCAACGAGTGTCGCCCCGCTGGGGCTTTTGCTATTTTATCCTCACTTCTTGCTACCGATATGCCGCCGCGCTGCGGCTTCGGGCGTTAGCTTGCGCCCGGAAACCTGAACCACACTTCCTGCCATGATAAAAGCGCTACTAGCCCTGGCTGCGTGCCTGTCTCTCATCTGGGTGCTGAATACCCGGCAGGGCAGCCTGCCCCCCTTCGGCAAGCTGCTGAGCCCGTACCGGGGCTTCTGGCTGAATGGCGAGCGGCCCGAGGACTTCCCGGCCCATCAGCAGCTGGCCCTCACGGGCCTGCAACAGCCCGTGACGGTGCGCTACGACGACCGCCGCGTGCCCCACATCTTCGCCCAGAACGACCATGACCTGTACCTGGCCCAGGGCTACCTCACGGCCCGCGACCGGCTCTGGCAGATGGATTTCGTGGCCCACGTAGCGGCCGGGCGGCTGGCCGAAATCGTGGGGCCGGAGCGGCTGGAGACGGACCGGTTTTTCCGGCGCATGGGCCTGGGTTTCGGGGCGCAGAAATCGGTGGCCGCCGTGCTGGCCGACCCCGTGACCAGCGTGGTAGCGCGGGCGTATTCCGATGGCATCAACGCCTACATCAACAGCCTCACGCCCGCCACTTATCCGTTTGAGTACAAGCTGCTCGACTACGCGCCCGAGCCTTGGGAACCACTAAAAAGCGCCCTCATTCTCAAATACATGGCCTTCGACCTCACCGGCCGTTCCGACGACCTGCGCATGAGCAACGCCCTGCGCAAGTACGGCCCGGCGGTGATGCGCGACCTGTTTCCGGACTACCCCACCCGCGAGTCGCCGGTAATTCCGGCTGGTACGTCCTTGGATTTCAAACCGCTGGCTACGCCGCCCGTGCCACCAGCTTTCGTGGCGGCCGAAGCGCCGTATGCGCCTACTCAGGAGCCTTCGCGCGACCTGGGTTCTAATAACTTCGCGGTGAGCGGGGCACGCTCCGCTACTGGCTTTCCGATGCTGGCCAACGACCCGCACCTGCAACTTAACTTGCCCAGCATCTGGTACCAGGTGCAAATGACCGCGCCGGGCGTGAACGTGTACGGCGTGTCGATTCCGGGCGCGCCGCTGGCCATCATCGGCTTTAACGAGCAGGTGGCCTGGGGCGTGACCAATACCTACGCCGATGTGCTGGACTGGTATCAGGTGCAGTTTCGGGACGCGAACAAGCGCGAATACTGGCACGCCGGCCGCTGGAAACCGGTGCGCCGCGTGATAGAGCGCATCAAAGTACGCGGCCAGCCCGACCGCCTCGATACCGTATTATACACCCACCACGGCCCGGTGGTGTACGACCGTCCCGAGAAGCCTTTCTTAAACTACGTGCCCATCGGCTACGCGGCTCGCTGGACGGCCCACGACGCGGCCAACGAGTTCAAAACGTTTTACCAGCTCAACCGCGCCCGCACCTACGCCGACTACACCGCCGCGCTGGCCAGCTACGGCGCGCCGGCCCAGAACTTCGTGTTTGCCGATGCCGGCCAGGACATTGCCATCTGGCCCAACGGCCACCTGCCGCTCAAATGGCACGAACAGGGCAAGTACCTGCTCGACGGCCGCGACCCGGCCCAGGACTGGCAGGGCTGGATTCCGGCCGCCCAAAACCCGCACGCGAAGAACCCAGCCCGGGGCTTCGTGTCGTCGGCCAACCAGTCGTCGGTGCGACCCCAGGACTATCCTTATTATATGAACTGGGACTACGGCTCGTCGGAGCGCGGCCGGCGCATCAACCAGCGCCTCGGCCAGATGCCCATGGTAACGGCCGACAGCCTGCGCCTGCTCCAGAACGACGTGCTCGGCCTGAATGCCCAGCTGATGCTGCCGCGCCTGCTGGCGCTGGCCGGCGCATCGCCCGCCACCACGCCCGAAGGCCAGGCCCTGGCCGCCCTGCGCGCCTGGAACTACCAGTACACCGCCGATGCCGTCGGGCCGAGCCTATTTGAGCTGTGGTACGACAATCTCGTGAAGCGCCTCTGGGACGATGACTTCCCCCTCGGCCCCCAAGGCCCGGCCTACCGCTACCCCGCCCGCGACCGCACCAACAACCTGATTCTGACCGAAGACAGCAGCCGCTGGATTGACGACCGCCGCACCCGCGCCCGCGAAACCCTGCCCCTGCTGGCCCGCCAAAGCCTGCGCTGGGCCGTGGACAGCCTCACCCGCAAGTACGGCGCGCAAGGCCCCAAATGGCGCTGGGCCAGCCAGAAAAGCACCGACATCCTGCACCTGCTCAAGCTCCCCGGCTTCGGGCAGATGGATGTGGACTGCGGCGGCGGCGGCGGCATCGTGAACGCCACCACCGAGCGCCAGGGCCCCAGCTGGCGCATGGTGGTGGCCCTGGGCCCGCAGGTGCGCGCCTACGGCGTATACCCCGGCGGCCAGAGCGGCAACCCCGGCTCACCCTTCTACACCAATCTGCTGGAAACCTGGCGCGTGGGCCAGCTCGATGAGCTGGTATTTCTGCGCAGCGCGGAGGAGCCACATGCGCGGGTGGCTACGAGTTGGACGTTGAAAGCGAAGTAATTTGCGCGAAGCTGGCCAATCGTCGCCAATTTTTAAGTTTCAACTCTTCAATCTAACCCTGGTGAAACCTGCCCTGCTTTCTACCAAAACCCTTGTGTCTCCCGCCGTTGGTTTGCTGCTGGGGCTGGCGGCACCCCGGTTTGCCGTAGCGCAGGCCACTCCGGCTGCGCCAGCCGGTTCTAAAGTTGAACGGGTTGTGGGAAAAGAATATACATATGTGGAGCAAATGCCGCAATTGCCCGGTGGCGGTGGCAACGCGGCTATTGTGGAAGCGCTTCAGCGGCAGGTGCATTACCCGGCAGCGGCCCTGCGGCAACAGTTGCAAGGCCGGGTATTCGTCAGCTTTCTGGTAACGGAAAGCGGTGAGGTACGGAACGGCAAGATTGTCAAGGGCATCGGAGAAGGATGCGATGAGGAAGTGCTGGCCGCCGTGCAACTCCTACCCCGCTTCATTCCCGGCACCCAGCAGGGCAGGCCGGTAGCCGTTTCCTTCACGGTACCCGTCACGTTCAAGATTCAGGACGCCAAATCCGCAGCTGCCGACACGCTGACGCACATTTACCAGCTGGTCGACCAGATGTCGCGCCTCCCGTCCGGGGATGGTGGCCGCCCCATTGCCCAAGCCATTCAGCGGGCGCTGGTGATGCCCGCTGGGGTAGCCAATGATTCTTTGCTCCGCAAGGTGTTCGTGAGCTTCATCGTGGGGCCGAGTGGGGTGATTCGGGACGTAAAAGTAGTGCGCGGGTTAAACGCGGGCTGCAATGCTGCCGCGCTGGCCGCCGTGCGGCAACTGCCGCGCTTCGTGGGGGCAAGCTGAACGGGCT
This sequence comes from Hymenobacter sp. UYAg731, assembly GCF_054061335.1. Lineage (NCBI taxonomy): Bacteria > Pseudomonadati > Bacteroidota > Cytophagia > Cytophagales > Hymenobacteraceae > Hymenobacter > Hymenobacter sp. UYAg731. Next base: position 700,933 of record NZ_JBSSEC010000002.1, read on the forward strand.
GCCCGCATCCGTGAGCATGACCGTGCCCGTGCTGTTTGGCCGACTCCCGCAAAAGCCCTGAACGGACGCTTTCGCAACAGATTGAGCACCGCTTTAAATTTGTTGTATGGATAACTGTCAACTCCAGCACCCATGCCCGCCCGTCTGCTGCCATTTCCGAGGCGGCAGGCCGCTCCTCTTGCTGCTCCTCGCCCTCCTAGCTCGCCCCTGCGCCGCCCAGTCCTACGGCCAGTACGCCACCGATACAACCCAGATTTTCAACTACGTAGACCAGATGCCCATTCTGCCCGATGGCGGTGGCAACCTGGCCCTGGTAAAAGCTGTGCAGAAACAGCTTCAGCTACCCGTAGAGGTGCGCGAAGGCCGCACCGAAGGCCGGGTATTCGTGCGCGTCGTGGTGGGAGTGAGTGGCGTGGGGCGGAAGGCAGCCGTGGTGCAATCTCTCAGCCCCGCCTGCGATGCGGCCGCGCTGGCCGCCGTGAAGCGGATGCCGCGCCTGTTGCCGGGCCGCTACCAAGGCCAGCCGGTAGCGGTGCTGCTCACGGTGCCGGTCATGTTCCTGTCGCCGCGCCACGTATTTGCCAGCACGGAAGTTTCCCGGCCGGCCCAGTTTCCCGGCGGCGATGCGGCCTTGGAGCAGTACCTGCAGAAGAACAAGGCCACGCCCGCCGAAGTGAAGCAGCGCGACCTCAAAGGCCGCGTCGTGGTGCGTTTCGTGCTGAAGTCGGATGGACGCGTAGGAGCCAGCGAAGTCATTAACTCCCTTTGCCCCAGCTGCGACGATGAGGCCCTACGCCTCGTGCGCGGCTTCCCGCGCTGGCAGTCCGCCCTGGGCTTCGACGACCAGCCCGTGGCCATGTACCAGAAAGTCAACATCTGGTTCAGCCCGCCCGCGCCGCCCACCGGCCAGGCCGCGCCGGTGCCCGAAAACCAAGTCTACAGCCAGACCGAGCAAATGCCCGTGCTGCCCGGCCGCAGCGGCCAGGATGGCCTGCAAGCCGCCCTGCAAGAGCTGATAGAATACCCCGAGCGGGCCAGCAGCGGCGAGGGCCAGGTCAGCTTCGTGGTGGAACCCGATGGCCGCGTCACGCGCCCGGTCATGCTCAAGCCCATCAACAGCTCTTTGGATGAGGCCGTGCTGGCGGCGGCCCTGCGCCTACCCCGTTTCGAGCCCGGCCGCCACAACGGGCAGCCAGTGGCCGTGCGCCTGGCCGTACTGGTAGTAGTCGCCATTCACTGAGCCGCAGCCGGCAGTTTCCCACCGGGACGGCTGCACAAAAAAAGCGACCCTCGGCCGAGGGTCGCTTTTTGCATCATGTGCCGGGATTCCGCACTTTTACCGCAGATAACCGGCCGGAGCCTAATCGTTGTTGGCGCGGTTGATGAGCACTACCGTCACGGCCGCGATGGCCGCGATGCCGAGCACCATTTGCGTGGGCGTGAAGCGCTGAGCGGCTTTGCGCAGCAGTACACCACCGTTTTTCAGCAGGTCGTCTACGTGCTCGGTTTTGCCTTGAAATACGTGGTAGGCACTCTCGAAAGTACGGGCAAGGTCTTCGGGCAGGATTTGTTCGAGTTGTTTTTCGATTTGCGCTTCCATAAAGCTGGTATTGAAAAAGGGAGGTGAAACAGGGCAGTTACCGCCCTTGATTCGCTGTACGGAAAAGCGTGGGGCCGGGCTGCCTTTTTTCTGTTTTTCAGCAATCTTTCTCCGCAATAAAAACCCGTAAGCATTTCAACTTCAGCATTAATCAACCAACAAGCTGGGCCCAACAATTCCTAACCTACTCCACCACCACAATGCGCGAGCCCGTGCGCCGGTCCTCACGCACCTGGCAGTAGTAAGCGCCTGGAGCCAGCCCGTTCAGGTCGACGGGCAGCAGCTGGGGGCCGCGGGGCAGCACCTGGTCCACGGTGCGGCGCACTTCGCGGCCCAGCGTATCGAGCACCACAATCTGAACGTGGCCACCGGCGCTTTCATAAGCCACGGTGGTGCGGCCATCGCGCGCCACCGGGTTGGGGTACACCGTGAATTCGGCTACCTCGGCCGCCGCATTCGTGGCCGTAACGGCTCCCGGCCGCAGCACGGGCACGTAGGTAAAGGACTGGCCAAAAAGCTGCGTGAGCGTGGCCGGCGTCACCTGAAACCAGTCTTTCAGAATGCTGGTGTAGATGCTGCGGAAATCGAACTGCATGGGAATATTGTCGTTCACACCGGCCGCCGTGGGCAGCACGGGGTTGGCTCCATGCACGATGGGGTTCACCTTGGAGCCAAACACCAGCAACGGTGCCGCCGAACCGTGGTCGGTACCGAAGCCCGAATTGGACCGGATGCGCCGCCCAAATTCCGAGAACGTCATACCCACCACCCGGTCCTGAATGGCCAGCCGCCGCAGGTCGTCCTGGAAGGCATTCACGGCTTCCGCAATCTTGCCCAACAGCGTGGCGTGGGTGCCCACGGTGGTAGTGCCCGTGCTGGGCACCTGCAGCGTGTGCGTATCGAAGCCACCGAGCTGGCACACGTAGATGCGGGTGCTCAGGCCGCCGGCCACCAGCTGGGCCACTATTTTGAGCTGGTCGGCCAGCGAGTTCTGGCCCGCCGCGGGGTACAGCGGCGAGAGGTTCTGGGCGCGTCCGGCCGCCGCCTGAATGGCCGTGGTGTACACCTGCGTCTGGCTCACCACCTGCCGGATAAACGTCAGTTCATGCCCGGCCGGCGTGTTCGGCGCGGCATCGACCCCACCGCTAAGCAGTTGATAGAAAGACGACGTGCTGGCAATGGCCATGCCCATGTTCACCGAAGGGCCCTGCACGCAGTTGCTCACCACCGAGCCGATACTGATGGCCAGCGGGTCGGGGTTTGTGGTGCTGGGGTAGCCGGTGGGGAAGCCCGGAAACTCGCCGTCGAGGTAGCGGCCGGCCCACCCGGTGGTCCAGGTCACGTTCGAATCGGAGCCCGAGGTCCAGATATCGGTGGCTCGGAAGTGCGAGAAGTTGGGCGTGGGGTAGCCCACACTTTGCACCACACCCAGCTTGCCGTTCTGGTACAGGTTCTGGAGCGAAGCCATGGCCGGGTGAATGCCGGTGGCCGTAGTGAGCGGCAGCACGGCCGTTTGGGGCAGGGCAATGTTGCTGCGCGCCGCCATCAGGGCCGGGTACTGGTCAAGCGGGATAATCATGTTCAGCCCATCATTGCCGCCTTGCAGCTGAATGATAACCAACACCTTATCCGATACCGTGGTGGCATTGGTGAGGGCCGCCAGCTGGGCCGAATACCCATAGGCCCCTACGGGCAGCCCGCTCAGGAAAGCAGTGCCAACCGAGGCCGCAGCCGTAGTCTGTAGAAATTCGCGACGTTTCATAATTAGGCCGTTAGCTATTAGCTGTCAGCCATTAGCCAGCAGCCTCAATTGACGAATGATATTTGCGAAAGCCAACAGCCGATGGCTGCCAGCCAACAGCTTAAGAAAGATGGTATTCGGCCAGGCCCATCAGGGCGCGGAGCATGGCTTGCAGCTTGGTGGTCACGGCGGCTTTTTTGGCCGTGTTAGTGGGCGCGGCCAGGTACTGCTGCCATTCCACAGTCCACTCAAAATCGGGCAGGCCGGGCAGCAGCGCCGTTTTCAGAAAGGCAATCTGATTGGTGGTGAGGGCAATGGGCAGCATCAGCTTCACATACTCGTCAATCAGCAAGTTGCAGTCTGAGGCCGTGGCGGCCGGGAACAACTGCGTGAGTGCCAGCACGTCAATCACGATTTTGACCCCGCCCCGCGTGTAGCCCGCGCCGATGAACAGGTCCGTGACCTGGTTGCGGCGCGGCAGCGTCACGGCATTTATCCAGAGCTCGTGGTACTGCGGCGTTTGGTAGTAAGCGGCCCAGCCGGCCACGTTGGGTGGGTCGCCCAGGGTTTGCTGCTGCACGTTGGCCAAGCCGTTGAGGTAGTCCCACATTGTGTACTGGCTGGCTACTACGCTACTGGTCGGGAACACCACCTGCATCTGCCGCATCAGGCCCACCGTAAAATCGAGCGGGCTCTTGATGAGGCAGCCCACATTCAGCGCATCGAAGAAATGCTCGGAGCTGAACAGCGCCCGCAGCACCGGCACGACATCAAAACTATTATTAATGAGGATAGTAGCCAGCGGACGGATAATATCCGTTTCTACTTGCGTATCAATGAGGTAATACACAAACCAGCGGTAGAGCTTGCGCACAATAAACCGCGCCGTTTCCACCTGCTGGAAAATCAGGTTGATAAGCGCCTGGTATTCGGTGTTGCCGCTGGCCACAATGCTGGCATTGCCGAAGGCCGAGGAGAATACCTTGGTCGTGGTGTCGTGGCGGCTGGCCGTAAAGTAGCTGCCTACTGGCACGGTCGCCAGGTCGCGCCAGCCGGTAAGGGCCTTGGCGGCGGCCTGTACGTCGGCCTCGGTGTAGTTGGTGTAGTTGCCCGCCCCGATGAGCGGCCCCTTGCCCACCGTGAACAGCTCCAGCAGCTCGCGGCCGTAGTTCTCGTTGGGCGCGCCCGTTGTGCTCTGGTTGCCGTTAAGATAGCGCAACATGGCGGGCGTCACGGTCACGTCCTTGGCCAGCTGCTTAAAATTGCCCAGCGCGTGCTGGCGCAGCAGGCGCACGTATTCGTACCCCATGCGCGCATCGTTGATGTCGCCCAGCTCTACCACAAAGTGGTTGTGCCAGAATAGCGTCATCTTCTCCACCAGCGTGGTGCCCTGGCCCAGCAGCTGCCCCAGCCACCAGTCGCGCAGCGAAGCCCGCCGCACGCCCTCAAAATTCTGGTCGAACACCTGCGCCGTCCAGGTCTGCCCAATGGGCACGCTGGTATCGGTGGCCGACACGTTTACGGGCGGGTCGGGCGCGGTGGCCGGGGCCGTGAGCAGGCCGTTAAGCACCGCCGTGAGGCTGGAACCAGCCGCCGTCATAATCTCCGTGCGCGTGGGGCCAAACAGGCTGCGGCGCAGCAGGTGCGCGGCCTGCGCATAGCCCCAGGTGCCGGCGTAGGGCGTGAGGGTGCTGGTGGTGCGGGCCAGGCCGGTGGGCAGCGCCTTGTTGGCGTAGCGGCTCACGGTTTCGGGCGGGTCCTGCTGGGCCAGGGCGGCGGCGGGGCCGGGCGACGGCGCGGGTTGCCCGGCCACGGTCGCCGGAGCATTAAGGACGGCCGCGTTTCGTTGGAGGAAATGTCGACGGTTCATAGATAAGCGCAAAAAATGAGGCCAGAAGCGTTGCCACAAGGTACCGCTCAGCAGCCGAATGCTGCCGTATTAATCAGCTGTTTAACAAAGACTATGGCCTGGGCTTCAGGTTTAATGCAAGTATCGTTTTCTTTCAATGGGCATCGCATGAAGCAGCGACCATTTCATGCGGCATCCAGGCCGGGTTATTCTTCCCGACCGGCCATAAAAAAAGCGCCCGACCACCAGGGTCGGGCGCTTTGTCAGGCGCAAATCGGCCGGATTCTTTACTCGGCACGGGCCAGCGCGGCTTCTTCCAGCACGGCGGCATCGGCGGCTACGGCGGCGGGCACGCGGCCGGCAGCGTAGAAATTGCGGTGGTAGTAGGGCTGGTTCAGCGAGCTCACCATCACGCCGCCGTTGCAAGCCGAGTGGGCAAACTTGCCGTCTTTCAAATAGATACCAACGTGGTAAATCGGACCCTTGCCCCGGCGAAAAAACACCAGGTCGCCGGTTTCCATTTCGCTCTTGGCCACGCGCTTGGAGTTGCTGAACATGGCCCGCGAAGAATGAACCAGGTTGATACCGTACACTTCATGGAACACGCGGGTTACGAAGCCCGAGCAGTCGGTGCCCTTGCGCGAGTTGCTGCCGTAGCTATAGGGAGTTCCAATCCAATCAGTTACCGTACGCAGCAGGTCCTTGTTTTCGTCGAAGGCCAGGTGCAAGCCCAGCGTTTGGGCGTAGTAGTGGTAGGTGAGCGAGTCGCGGGAGGCAGCCAGCTCGGCGGCAGTGGGCTTGGTGGCCGGTGGGTTGCTCAGGTCGCTGTCGGGGGCGGGCTCTCCAATCGTCAGGGCCGGAAGCAGCGAAGCTTCGGCTACGACCGGTGCCGCAGTGGCACGGGCCATAACCGAAGCTTCGGGGGCGCGTTCAAAGAAGAAGGAGAGGGCTAGCGAGGTAGCGGCGAGGCAATACAGGAGGCTGTGTTTCATTGTCCGTCGTTGGGGTTGGGGGCAAAAAACCGGGTTCCAAAGTGAGGGCGGAAGAGCCGGAGTAGTAGCTTTCTTAGGCGATAGGCAAGGCTGAACGCAGCCGAGTGAAGAGGTGATGAAAAGCTGTTGTACCCGATAATTTCTATTGTCCGTAGAACAGGTCACAGGGTAAAGCTAGGTTAAACTTTTTGTAAGTCCGTCACTTTTTCTTTGAAAAGGGCTAAAATACTTTACAAAAGATAATTTTATCAGTAAATATTAACCTTAACGCTTGCAACCAAGCTCATCTTTGCTTCGTATCTGCGCGACCAGAATATTCCTATATCTTCCCTCTCATGCAAACGCTCCGAACCTGGACCAACTCCCCGCTTGCTCTCATTGCCCGCCGCGTGCTCAAGGCTCGGCGCGTGGCCATGGTGGTGGGCCAGACGGTGCATCTGAGCGGGGCTTCCCGCGAAGAGTTTCTGGCCGATGCCGAGTGGGTGGCCCATGAGGCCGTGCATCTGCGCCAGTACCAAGAGCACGGCCTACTCCCCTTCCTTTGGAAGTACCTCGTCGAGTCGGCCCGCGTGGGCTACTACCACAACAAGTATGAAGTAGAAGCCCGCGAGGAGGCCCGCCGCGTGGTGCTGGCCGACCCGGCCCACGTACTACGCCCCCTGCCGCGCCACGCGCAGCCCAGCCCTGAAACAACCTGAACAGGCTGGCATTAGCCAAAATAAACCCCGCGAATTGCAACTAACTGGCAGCTGATTACGAATAAACCACGCGCTTTTGGTGCTCCGGTACCCGGCGCTGTTCTATTCCTTACACTTCCCATTCCCGCTCATACTCATGGATAACCAGCAAGACCAGTTCGGGACCCCGAACCCAACCAATACCGGTAATACCGGCCGCACCGATAAGAACCCCGCCACGCCGGGTACCCCCGGCACGGCCAGCGGCGCGGCGGCATCTTCGCGCAAATCGGCCCCCACGCCCAGCGCCCAAAGCTCCGCTCCTACTCCCGACGCTCAGCACCAGACCACGGCCAACGCCGGCGACAACCGCCAGGGCGAAGGCCAGCAAACCAACGCCCAGGAAGGTACTCTGCTCGATACGGCTCTGAACAGCGGCAAAAAATGGATTGAGGACTCCGGCGTGCTCGACAGCGTGAACCAGTTGCCGCAGTCCATCAAAGACCTCGGCAACCGCGCTCTTGATAAAGTAAACGACCTCAGCACGACCCAGAAAGTAGTGGGCGGTGCTATCCTAGCGGGCGGCATTGCCTGGCTGGCTACCCGCAAGGGCAAGTCGGGCGGCAGCGAAAGTAGCGCGTATAACTATGGCCGCCAGCGCGATGCCGGCAGCTACGGCCGCCGCAGCTACGGCTACCAGGCCCCCGATGCCACCACTAATCGCCGCCCGGCCACCGGCACAACCGGCCGCTCCGATAGCGGCGCACCCTACGCTGACAGCGGCAGCCGCTTCGGCAGCAGCGCTGATGCCAGCGCTACTAAGCCATCCGGCAACACCGGCATTCATTCGGGCAGCGGCCGTAGCGAGAGCAGCCCCAGCGCCTCGGCCCACACCGACCACGGTGCGCAAGGCTCTGAACACCGCTCCCATTCGAAAGACGACGGTTTCCGTAGCATGGAATAGGCCGGATATTGTTTGAGTGCAAAGCCCCCGCTTCAGTATTGAGGCGGGGGCTTTGCGTTGCTAGGGAGGCAGTTGGTTGCTAGTATTGGCGACTATACAACGGGTAATGAACTTGACAATCTAAACTTTACGGATAATTTATATCCCAGACATAGATTCGGGGCCGCATTGCGTAGCGTTAGCATTTTGGCCTAAAGCCTTTCGTTACGCCCGGAATAGCTGCGGTATTAAAATAGTAAGTGTCCTACGTATTACCATTCCGCCCTATTTCATTTATTCTTCATCTATTGCCCAACTTTGTTTCAACCCTGCCGTTACGAGTGCGCGGATTCGCTTATAGCTCTACCCCTATGAAACGATTTATTGGTTTGGCCCTGGCCACGGTGTTGGTCGCTAGCGGCTGCAAGAAAGATAACCCGGAAGCCGACCTGCCAGCGGCCACCCACACGGGAGCCAACACGGCCGGCTGCTACATCAACGGGCAGCCCTTTGTGGCCACGGGGTACGGAAGCGGGCTGGGAAAAGTGCAGGGCATCGGCGGGGGATTCGCGTACGACAGCGCCTACTATTTGCGGCTGAATGGGAAGTTTGGCAACCGGGAAGGAAGCTTGCAGATTTTTCTGAATAGTTTTCCGGGTAGCAGAAATCAGAAGTTACTTGGCACATATCCGCTGAATCTGACAACGCCAGTGCTGCCGGCTGCTACATCTAATCAATGTAAGAGTTATGCAGTTTTCCTCCCTAACGATTCGCCCCAAGAGGTATATGCAACTGACGCGAGTCATACAGGAGAGGTTAAAATCACTTATGTGGACTTAAGCGTCGCATACAAAACTGTTGTGGCCGGCAGCTTCGAGTTTACTGCATCTAGCAACCTCGACCCTACCAAAACCCTCAAAGTAACAAGTGGGCGGTTTGACAGACAGCAATAATTCTATTTTTATTTTCACCTTGCCCGTTTAGCCCATGAAACACTTCTTCATGCTGGGCTTGGCGTTGGCAGCTATGTTGCCATACCAGGCGTTTTCTCAAAAGCACAGCAACCCTACCCCGGTCGTTGCGGCTAAAGTAGCTCCCGGCGGTGGGGGCGGCGACCCTTCCGGCGTACTCTACTGTTCAGAGCCCATCAGTGGCTTGCAAGCCCACGCGGATAGCATTTACGCCCCGCTCGACAAAACACCGATACCTTATGGGGTGCTCTACAACCGGGCTTGCCAAATGGCCGACCTGCTGCGTTTCACCGCGCAGGCCCCCGACACTTCCAGCGCCCGGCATTTCCGGCAGGCCCTGTACGAGCTGCACACCACGGCCTATAACACGACCTTGCTGCCCTGCCAGGCCGATGTGCGCGACTACGCCCGCCAAAGCAGCGACCGGGATACGGCCCTGATTGGAATGCTCCACTACGGCTTCGGCTACCTCGACAGCACCGCCGTAGCGAACAACCTGGTGTACTACGACACGAATTTGCCCGCCCTGCTGCACGATGTGCCGGGCCGGCCCAGGTCGCCGTACCTCAGCCGTGAGGCCACGGTGATGGCGGCCCTGCTCGATACGACCCACTTCGGCGTGTTACGCTTTCGGCTCGATACCCGCCTCTGCTACACCAATACGGGCCGCACGCTGAGCAGTGTCAGCGTGGACTTCGCGGATGGCAACGGGTCCCAAACCCTCTTGCCCAACCAAACCCGCACCATTACCTATTCCAGCACCGGCAACAAAGTACTCACTTACACCATCTACTTCACTGACGGCTCGCAACGCACGACCCGCTCCCGCCTGTACGTGGGCGGTGTGGGAGCTTTTTCCAAAGACGACGTGGCGGCAAAAAATATCCGGCCTGCACAACCCAGCTGTTTCTTTCAGCCCTTAACGGCAGATATTACCCATTTCCGCAATCAGCGGGCTGGCATTGGCGAAGTAGAGTATTACTATAGTGCCAACCCGTTAAAAAGCTGTAATCATACGCAGCAGGATGTAACTAAGCCGGTTATTCTGATTGATGGTTTTGACCATGAGGACGAACGGAAAGCCGGAAATATTTACGCAGATAAATTGGTTTATTCAACATTGAATGGCAACATCAATGAGGAGCATAACCTTGCCGACGAGTTACGCCTGCAAGGCTACGACGTGGTCATTCTCAACTTTCCGACCGTTATCACCGGCTATATACTAAATGGCTTTTTCCGGGCACCCCGCTATTACCGGGGTGGCAGCGCCTACATCGAGGCGAATGCTTATGTGCTCGTCAAGCTGATTCAGGAGTTGAATACGCAGCTAACCAGGTCCGGCTCGGCCGAAAAGCTGGTCATCGTGGGGCCGAGCATGGGCGGGCAGATTGCCAGATACGCGCTGGCCTACATGGAAACTAACAGCCTGGTGCATAACACGCGCCTCTACGTTTCCCTCGATTCGCCGCACAACGGCGCGAATACGCCCATTGGCCCGCAGTTGTTTCTCAAGTATTTCGGCGAAGACATTGGCCAGGTGAGCGCCCGCGACGCACTGGGCGAAATCAATTCGCCGGCTTCCAAGCAGCTTTCGCAGCAGCACTACTCCCAGCTTTCGGGCAATACGGTGCCCTTCCAGCAGAACCAGGAGCGCGGCCTCTACTTGAACAACCTGACCAACGTGGGCAACTGGCCGCAACAGGTGCGCCGCATCGCCATCGCCAACGGCAGCCTCACGGCCCAGAAACAGCTCAGAACCTCCGGCAGCGGCACCATCACCGACGGGGAGCAGGCTCTTTACCTACGCGGCAAAGCGCTGGGCATCGGCATTGCCTCGGCCCGCCTCTATTTTTCACAGGGCTATGGCAATAGCCAGAAAGTATTGGAAGGCCACTACCCCATTGGCCGGGGCCGCAACTACTACGCGTTGGGGCCGCCTAGCTCCTGCGGGCGCGATGCCGGGCCGGGCGGGTGGTTTGACGTGCAACAGTCAATCGTGGACAAGGCCAGCGAGCGGGGTATCCTCCAGTCGACTGCCTTTTATTCGGTGCAGAAAAATTCGGCTTTCGTGCCGATGCACAGCGCGTTGGCCTACCAGCCCGCCGGCGGCGGAATAGACGACTATTGCCAGTCGCTGGCCACCAGCAACCTGGTTTGCGACGGCACGATTCCGTTCGATGCCTATTATGGGCCGCGTAGCAACAACGAGGAGCACATTCAGCTCACCAGCGGCAACGTCGATTTTATCCGCAAGGAAATTCTGAACATCACCCCCACCCCGGTTCTGCTAACCGCGCCCGCTGAGCTATGCGCCGGCGGCATTGGCCGCACGTTTGCCATACGAGAGGAATGCACCCTGCCCGGCCGCGGCCAAGCCACTACCTATACCTGGACTGTGGGCGTGGGTGCCACCTTTGGCACCAGCGGCCTGCGCACCGCCACCGGGTCCAGCGTAATCATTCGGGGCGATGCCGGGACTGACAATGCCGTGACGGTGACGGTACGAGCCACCCGGGCGGGCAGCACCATCAGCGCTCCGGTCAACGTTGCGGTGTACGTTACCGATTTTGCCTATTCTTATCTCATCTGTCGGGCACCCGTTGACCTTGTCAATCCCAGCTACATCGTCTGCCAGGATGAATTTTTGAATTACACCCTGGAATCCCAGCTTTACGACGTGGCTTCCATTCAATGGTTTGCCGGTGCCGCAGGCAACGAAACCGCCAATACGGTGGCTTCGGCTACGGCCGCCTCATTCAATGGCAAGGCAACCATGAGTGTCAATGCGTTACGTTATGCCAACTACTTTTCGGTGTATGCCACGGCCATCGACATTTGCACGGGCACGCGGGTGACGGTTCCCTCAGCATCGTCCAGCCCCTTCGCTAGTCAAAGCCCGGCGGGCGGCTTGGTTCTCCAAGTCAACTACGCCTACAATTGCCAGCCCCACCGCCCGGCGGCGGGCAGGGATTTGCCGGCCGCCGGCCTCATCAATATCTACCCCAACCCGGCCAATGGCAATTTGCTGGTGCAGCTGAATTCCTCCTTCAAGCAAGACCCGGGAACCACTACTGTCCGCCTATACAACGGCCAGGGCCACTTGGTGCGGCAGCAGGCATTCGTGGGCGCTCAACACAATTTTGCTACCGCCGATTTATCCGAAGGAATCTATTACCTGATAGCAACGAGTACCGGCGGCCAAATCCTGCGCCAGCAGCTCGAAATCAAGCACTAACGGCTGCTTTTCCTTTTCACCCGCGACCAGCCGACTTCCGTCGGCTGGTCGCCCTTTTATCCGAACCTATGCGATTATTTTTACGCGGACTACTGTTGAATTTAGTGGTGGGCGGCCTGGCCCACGCGCAAAGCCCCACTATCGACCCAGCCTTTGCCCTAGGGAAGGTTTATGCGCCGGGGTACGTGCCACAGGCCGTACAGCAGGCCGATGGCAAGCGGGTGCTGGTGGGCTCGTTCAGCCGGGTGGCCGGCACCGACGTAGCCGTGACGGGTACGTACAGTCTAGCCCGCCTGCTGGCGGGCGGTACGCAGCTCGACGTGGCCTTCCAGGCCAACGTAGCCGGGCTACAAGGGGAGTTGAGCCAAGTGCTGCCATTGGCCAATGGCCAACTGCTGGTGCTGGGCTATGGCCGGGCCAATCCGTTGCAGTCAGGCAGTATTTCCCGAACGGGACTGTTGCGACTGAATACCGACGGCACCCCCGATGCCGCCTTCACCCCATCCACCGTTGCGCCCACGCTCATCCCGCAGGCAGTAGCGGAGCAGGCCGACGGCAAGCTCGTCGTGGCGGGCTTCCTGGAAGCCGCTAACGGCACCCTCTCGCGTGCCCTGGTGCGCCTCAACCCCGATGGCAGCCGGGACCCTGGCTTTCAGGTAAGCCTGAGCAACGGCCCCTCCGACGTGGTGGAAAACGTCCTGCTTCAGCCCGATGGCAACATCATCCTCAGCGGCATCTTTAGTACCGTGCAGGGCCAGGCCCGCCGGGCGCTGGCCCGGTTGCTGCCCACCGGCGCGCTCGACCCCAGCTTCGATGCGGCCCTGCCGGCCAATACCCGGGCGGGCCGTCTGGCCCTACAGCCCGATGGCAAGCTGCTGGTCCTGCTTGGCCCCAATGGGATATTGGCGCTGCGCCGGCTGCTGCCCACGGGCGCGGCCGACGCTACCTGGCAGCCCGGCACGGGGTTCAGCGCCCCCGGTGTTGTCCTCAATTTCGGTGCCCTCGCGGTGCAGGCCGATGGCAACATCCTGGTGGCTACCTCCGCCACGCTGTACAACGGCACGCCCATTGGCCGGCTGGTGCGCCTGCTGCCTGGGGGCACCCTCGACGCTTCGTTTGCCAACCAGACGGCCGCCCCCGTAGCCGAGCGCTACCCGTTGTCTTTGCAGCCGCTGCCCGGTGGGCAAGTATTAGTCGCGGGCTTTCCCTTGCCCTACGGCGACCCGGCGGCGCGGCGCGTCCCGTTGGCGGTGCTGGGCAGCGGTGGCGCTTACCTGCCCGCCGCGGCCCCCGCCGTGCAGCAGCCCGGCACCGTATTCGACGTGGCCCGGCAACCCAATGGGCAGTTGCTGGTAGGCGGCGACTTTACCGAAATAAACGGGCAGGCCGCCGGTTACGTGGCCCGGCTGAATCCCGACGGCACCCCGGACCCGACCTTCGCCGGGGCTTGCAACGACGCGGTTAGAAGCGTGGTTTTGCAGGCCGATGGCAAGGTGCTGCTGGGGGGGCGCTTCGGCTACGTGGGCAGTGCGGGCCGGGCCGGGCTGGCCCGGCTGCTGCCCACGGGCGTGCTCGATGGCGCGTTTGCCCCGCCCCTGGTACCGCCCGCGCAGCCATTCAGCGGGGGCCAAGAAGTGCAGCAAGTGGCTGTGCAGCCCGATGGGAATGTGCTCCTGGCGGGTTCCTTCAACCTGCGCCCCAGCCCAACGGCCCCGCCCCAGGTACTGGCGCGGGTGCTGGGCACCACGGGGCAGCGCGATGCCACGTTCGTGCCCGCCGACTCTACCGGCAACTTCACGCTGCTGGTGCAGCCCAACGGCCGCATCCTGGTGGGTGGTCAGTCGCGGGCGTTACGCCCCAATGGCACCACCTCGGTGCTGGTGTGGCGGCTGCTGCCCAGCGGTGCCCTCGATGCCTCCTTCGCGCTGACCTCCGTTAGCGCGGCCGGCAATTCCAATAATTATACGGCATTGGCCACTGATGCTGCCGGCCGGGTGTACGTGGGTAACCGTTTTCCCGCCTTTGGGGCCGCGCCCACGCACGACGTGGCCTGCCTGCTGGCCGACGGCACCCCCGATGCCACGTTCGTGGCCAACCTAACCGGCACGCAGTACGGCGTGACGGCCTTAGCCGTGCAGCCCAACGGACGGGTCCTGGCTGGTGTGGAGTTGTTGCGTGGCACCGCTTATCGCGGCTTGGTGCGCCTGCTGGTCGATGGCACCGAAGATGTAGGCTTTGACGCAGCCCGTGCCCCCGGCGAGGACGTGCTGCGGCTGCTCATTCAACCAGACGGGGCCATCCTGGCCGCCGGCTCGTTTCAGCAAGTCAGCGGCCTGCCCGTCAACGGCCTCGTGCGCCTGCTCGATGCCAACGTGCTGGCCGTTCGTGCCAGCCAATCGGCGGCCCGGCTTGATGCCTGGCCCGTGCCGGCCCACGGTGCCTTGCACCTGCGCCTGGATGTGACCGCCCAACCGCACCAGGTGCAACTACTCGACGCAATCGGGCGGGTGGCCCTAACGCAAAATGTCACCCAGCCCGAGCTAACGCTAAATACTACCGGCATTCCTGCGGGCATTTACCTGGTCCGGGTAGCGTATGCCCACAGCTTCGCCACGCGACGGGTGGTGCTGGAATAGCCCGCTATCGAAGCTCTTTCACAAGCCAATGTGCCCGCTTCCTGACTGACTCAGGAAACGGGCACATTGGCTTGTGAAAGAGCTTCGGCACCTAGATATTCATGGCCGACTCGCGGCGGCGCATTTTGCCGGCCGGAATGCCGAACATCATCTTGAAGCGGCGGCAGAAATAGGCGGTGTCTTTGTACCCAACTTCCTTGCCGATGTCGCGGATGCTTTTCTTGGTGGTGCGCAGCAGGAACACGGCGCGCTCCATGCGCTGGTATTCGATGTAGTCCTGCGGGTTGATGTTGGTCAGCATCTTGAAATACTGGCCCACGTAGTCCTCGCTCACGTTGGCTACGCCCGAGAGGACTTTGTTCGACAGGTCGCCGCCCAGGTTCTCCTTGATGTAGTTGAACAGGTCAATGAGGCGGGGGTCTTTGAAGTAGGTGCTGTTGGTGGCCAGCTGCTCCACAAACATGTTGTTGCGCAGCACGTAGCGCACTACTTCCACCACGATGTTCTCGGTGTAGATGTTGATGAGGCGCTCGCGGCCGGGTAGGTCCTGCATGCTCTCTTCCACCACCTTAATCACGAGGTTAGCCAGCTTGGGCTGGTTTGAGATGAGGAAGGCCGGCACATCGAGCGAGGCGAAGAAGTTCACCGAATCGAACACCTTGGCCTCGAAGCTCACGAAGCTGTGACTTTCCTCGGCATCGCCGATGAGGTCGAGGTTGTCGTTGGAATGGAAGAACTTATCCTTGTTCGAGATGAGGTCATCGTTGGTAATGACGCGGTTCTTGGTGTCTTCGCCGTAGCTCACGCGGGTGGGCCGGCCGCCGGGGATGAAGAGCATTTCGCCTTCTTCCACCACCATCGTGTCTTCGCCAAACGTGAGGTGGCCTTTGTGCAGAAGAATCAGGTTGTTGCCGACGTCATAAGAGTTGCGCACGGTGAAGGGCTGGTGCAACACCAGGTTTTTGGCCTTGATGTAGCGGACACCTAGCGACTCGATGACTTTATTGTAATCTTCCATAATTCTGGTGGCCGGAAAGGCCCTTGAGGGATGCGGATGGGGTAACTGGGTGGCTACCGCAATGCAATATAACAGCTTGAAATTCACAAAAACTAAAAACCCAGCCAAATAGTGGCTGGGTTTTGTGCAATGAATCTGAATTTTAGGCAATTCCCCCCTTACTTGAGGATATCCCGCGAAATCACAATTTTTTGAATTTCCGAAGTCCCCTCGTATATCTGGGTAATCTTGGCGTCGCGCATGAAGCGCTCGACGTGGTATTCCTTCACAAAGCCGTAGCCACCATGAATCTGCACAGCCTCTACGGCCGAGTCCATGGCAACTTTAGAAGCGAAGAGCTTGGCCATGGCTCCGGACTTGCCATAGTCGGCTCCGCTGTCCTTATCCATAGCAGCTTGCAGGCATAGCAGGCGGGCAGCGTCCACGTTGGTGGCCATGTCGGCCAGCTTAAACTGGATGGCCTGGTGCTGCGAAATCGGCACGCCGAAAGCTTTGCGCTCCTTGGCATACTTCACGCTGAGCTCCAGCGAGCCGGAGGCAATGCCCAGCGCCTGCGCCGCAATGCCGATACGGCCGCCGGCCAGCACCTGCATGGCGAACTTGAAGCCGAAGCCGTCGTCACCGATGCGGTTTTCCTTGGGCACTTTCACGTCGGTGAACATGAGTGAGCAAGTGTCGGAACCCCGGATGCCAAGCTTGTTCTCCTTGGGGCCCTGGATGAAGCCGGGCATGTCCTTATCGACGATGAGGACGTTGATACCGCGCGACTTCAGCTCGGGATGGGTTTGGGCGATGACGAGGTAGACCGAGGCGGTGGTGCCGTTGGTAATCCAGTTTTTAGTACCGTTGAGGAGGTAATGGTCGCCCATGTCCTCGGCGGTGGTGCGCTGGCTGGTGGCGTCGGAGCCAGCTTCGGGCTCGCTCAGGGCGAAAGCCCCGATGATTTCGCCCGAGCACAGGCGGGGCAGGTATTTCTGCTTTTGCTCCTCGGTACCGTATTTTTCCAGGCCCCAGCACACCAGCGAGTTGTTCACACTCATCACAACCGAGCACGAAGCATCTACCTTGCTGATTTCTTCCATCGCCAGCACGTAGCTCACGGTATCGAGGCCGGAGCCGCCGTACTCGGGGCTCACCATCATGCCCATGAAGCCCAACTCGCCCATTTTTTTGATTTGGGCGGCGGGAAATTTCTGGTGCTCGTCGCGCTCAATTACGCCGGCCCACAGCTCGCTCTGGGCGAAGTCGCGGGCAGCGTCGCGCACGGCCAACTGCTCTTCACTGAGTTGGTAAATATTGGAGGATGTGGCGGTTTGCATGGGCGGGGTGGGAATAATTGATTTAATGCCGCAAAAGTACGGCCTTGGGGCACGACAGGCAAGGTGAACCGTGACACTCAGCGCCGCTAACAGTAGTTAGCCGACAAAAGATTCTGGCTTTCCCACTAAACAACCTGCTTGAGCGCCCCGGAGTTTTGTCCGACTTTTGCCTGAATATGACCATTCGCCTCTTCAGCCGCTACGCGCTGGCCCTATTATTTGTGCTGGCCGGAATCTGGCACTTCGTGCATCCGGCCACTTACCTAGCCATTATGCCGCCCATGCTGCCCGCCCCGCTGGCGCTGGTGTACGTGAGCGGCATTTTTGAAATGCTGGGCGGGCTGGGGCTGCTACCGGCCCGGACCCGGCGGCTGGCAGGATGGGGCCTGCTGGCGCTGCTGGTAGCCGTGTTCCCCGCAAATGTGTACATGGCCCTGATTCATGAGCAGCTGCACATTCCCGGCTGGGTGGCCTGGGGGCGGCTGCCGCTGCAACTGCCGCTATTGTGGTGGGTGTGGCGGGTGATGCACCAACGGTAGCATCACTTATCTTGCAGCCGCATTTTCTACCATTTGCTGTATGTTGACAAACGCAAAAAGCAATTCCTTGGGCCTAATGGCCCTGCTACTGAGTGCCTGCCCGCAAGCCTACGCTCAGACCGCCCCAGTCGCTCCGCAAGCACCCACGCCGGCCATCCAACCGGTAGGCCTCACGCTGAACTCCTTTGCAGCGGCCAATGACACGCTCCTGCACCGCGTGGCACGCGCCCGGAGCCAAGCCGAAGCCCGCATCTCTTCTTTCAGAGCCGTACAAGGCTCGTTCGGGGGGCTGCATCGCAAAGTGCGGAGCTACGCCGGTACCCCCAAGAGCATGGCTAATGCCGTGGGCGTTCAAACCATTTCGGGCATAGTTAAGCAGCAGACCATCAAGCACCGCTATGGTATCGAGCTGGAAAAAATAGTGTACCGCGACGTCAAGGGCCGCAATGTTCTCACGGAGCGCTACGAAGGGCATCAGCTTACCCGCCTCGAACTGTTCGAGTACGCTGAGCCCTTCGGCGCGCCGGTGGGCAGTTGGCTGCTCGTGCGCGGCGACTACCTGCGCTATACTTTCTCGCCGATTTCGCTAATTTATAAAGGCGGGCAGCAAAAGAGCTACTTCTTCCGCCCCCGCCCGGTGAGCGAGTAGCGGAAGAAATGAAAGCTACTCCCAGCGCACATCCAGCAAGCGCAGCTGCACGCTGCGCTGGCCCCGATACTCGTTCAGCTCCACGGTATAGCAGGCGCTGAAGGGCCGGCCCTGCTCAATCTCGGGCAGATAATCGGCCAGGCCGAAGCCAATGGCGTCCACGGCCGGACCCTGCACATCGGCCAGGGCCAAGCGCAGCTTGAGGTGGCCTTGGCCCACCACGCGGGCGCTGTGCGGCACGGCTACCAGCCCCTGCGAGGCGAATACCGGGTTGGGATTGCCGGGACCAAAAGGCTCCATACGGCGCAGTTCGTTGAAAAACTCCTCGCTGATGCGGCTCAGAGGCAGCACGGCGGCTATTTCCACGGGCCGCACCAGGTGCTCGGTGGTGAGAGTGGCGGCCACTACCTGCTCGAACTGCCGCTGGAAAGCGGGCACGTTTTCCACCTTCAGGGTGAGGCCGGCGGCGGCGCGGTGCCCGCCAAACTGGTCGAGCAGCGCCGAGCAGGATTCGAGAGCCTGATGTACATCAAACCCCGCCACGGAGCGGGCCGAACCGGTGGCCTTGCCGTCGCGTTGCGTAAGGATGACGGTGGGGCGGTAATACTGGTCAAGGCAGCGCGAGGCCACGATGCCGAGCACGCCTTGGTGCCAGTCGGCCTTGTAAAGCACGGTGGCGCGGGCATTTTGCAGCGCGGGGTCGTTGGCAATCATGTCCAGCGCCTCCTGGGTGGTGTGCTGGTCTGAGCCGCGCCGCTGCTGGTTCATCTGGTCCACCACTTCGGCGGTGTAGCGGGCTTCCTGCTGGTCGGGGGCCAGCAGCATGGCCACGGCGCGGCGAGCATCGCCCATGCGTCCGGCCGCG
Source organism: Hymenobacter sp. UYAg731 (assembly GCF_054061335.1). Lineage (NCBI taxonomy): Bacteria > Pseudomonadati > Bacteroidota > Cytophagia > Cytophagales > Hymenobacteraceae > Hymenobacter > Hymenobacter sp. UYAg731. The sequence goes on from NZ_JBSSEC010000002.1 coordinate 719,970, forward strand.
TTGATGCGCGGCGCAAATCCGAATATCAGGCTGCTGATGCCCAGCGGGCCTTCGCGCAGGGTGGCCAGCTCGCGCAGGGCGGCCAGGCCGGGGCGCAGCAAGTGGGCATCTTCGTTGAAGCGGCGCAGGCCGTAGGAGGCCAGAATCCGGTTTTCGCCGGTGATGGGCACGATGTCGGCGGCAATGCTCACCGTCACCAAATCTAGCAAGTCGTGTAGCGGGGCCTGGGGCAGGCCCAGGTGTTCGCCCAGCGCCTGCATCAGCTTGAAGCCCACACCGCAGCCCGACAGCTCTTTGTAAGGATACTCGCAGTCGTCCCGCTTGGGGTCGAGCACGGCCACGGCGGCCGGCAGCTCCTCGCCGGGCAAGTGGTGGTCGCAAATGATAAAATCGACGCCCCGGCTGCTGGCGTAGGCCACCTGCTCCACGGCTTTGATGCCGCAATCGAGTGCGATGATGAGGGCAAAACCCTGGTCGGCGGCCGTGTCAATGGCTTTTTGCGAGATGCCGTAGCCCTCGGTGTAGCGGTCGGGGATGTAGTCGCGCAGGCGCTCGGCCCCGAACAGCGGCGTGAGGTAGCTCATCACCGTGGCCACCGACGTAATGCCGTCCACGTCGTAATCGCCCAACACCAGCACTTTTTCGCCGGCTTGCAGGGCGTGGGCCAGGCGGGCCACTGCGCGGGCCATGTCGCGCATCAGCAGCGGGTTGGGCAGCTGGCGCAGGTCGGGATGGAAAAAGGCGGCGGCAGCTTCGGGCGTGGCAATGCCGCGCTGCACCAGCAGGGCGGCTATCTCGGGGGCAATGAAGAGGGCCTGGGTGAGGCTGTGGACCTGGGCAAGGTCGGGTTCGGGGATATAATTCCAGCGCTTACTAGCGGATACGGGCATTGGATACTTCGTCAAAATGGGTCCAAAAGTACGACCAAACCCCTCCCCCGCGCCGACGGCCGTACCTTCACCCTTCGTTTTGCCAGCCCCACGCGCCATGAAGAAGCTCCGAGATTTCTACCGCCAATACCGCCAGTACATCGGAACCGATGTGCTGATGTACGGCGTATTTATCATGGCGCTGGCGCTGATGTTCGTGTTTTTTCGGTAGGCTGGCCTACTGCACACCATCGCCCCGCAGCTTGCGAAAGCGTTTGCGGGCTTCGGCCACGTAAATACTGCCCGGAAACCTGGTAATCACCTGGTTGTAGAGTTCCTGGGCTTTGCCCTTGTCCTTCACGTCTTCTTCCTGAATGCGGGCCAGCAGATACAGCGCGTCGTCGCTCAGCACGTCGGTTTTGGGGTTGGCAGTGATGCGCTCCAGCGTGGCAATGGCCCCGGGGAAATCGCCGGTGCGACGCTGGAGCTGCGCTTTGAGATAGTACGTGTCATCGGCCAATGAATGGCCGGGGAAACGTTCCAGCAGCGCGTCCAGGCCTTTAATGGCTTCCGGAATCTTATTCTGAAACACCAGCTGCTCCACGGCGGCGTAGGCCTTCAGGCCCAGGCCGAGGGTGTCCTCCACGGTGTTGTCCTGAATCAGCAGCGAGAGCTGCATAGCGTCGTTGGCAATTTCGCGGGTGGTGGCTTCTTTCAGGATGTCGAGGTGGCTTTGCGCTAGTTTAAAATCGCCGGCGTAATAGCTCAGGCGGGCGTTGCGCAGCTTGGCTTCATAGCCTAGCGGCGAATCTTTATGCGATTTCTCGACCTGCGAATAGAGCAGCGTGGCCTCCCAGGGCTCCCCTTTCAGGATGTATAAATCGCCTTGGGTAACCTTGGCCTCGTCCACCACCTCATCGCTGGCACGAGGCATGTCGATGACTTCCTGGAGCAAAGTCATGGCCCGAGCGCGGTCGTTCAGCTGAAAAGCATACAGGTTGGCCAGGTTCCGGATGATGGAAGCCGTTTCGGGCGTGCGGCCCAACTCGGCCAGCAGCTGGTCGTAGTCCGTCACCAGGGCGCGCACCTTTGTCACATCCACCGGGTAGGTCTCGCGCACCTGGGCCTCGCGGGCTTGCAGCAGGCGCTGGCGGGCGGCATTATAATACGGGCCGTTGCGGTACTCTTTGGCCACGTAAGAAAAGCCTTCGATGGCTGTTTCGTAATCCTTGTTTTGCTGCGCGATGGCGGCCAGCTCCAACACCCGCACGCCCTCGCCGCGGCTGCGGCGGTCCAGGGCGCGGGCCTGCATCAGCGCCCCACCGAAATCGCGCCGCTGCACCTGGAGCCACAGCAGCAGCTCGCTGTACGCCGCCTGGTCGGGATGCTCCTGAATGGCCGTAATCAACTGCTTTTCCAGCGCGTCAAAGTCTTTTTCCTCGTGCAGGGCATTTTGCAGCATGTTGCGCACGTAGGGCAGCTGCTTGTCGTCCTGGGCTATCAGGCGCAGGGTTTCGGCCAGCACCTGGGGCTGATTGCCTACCTGGGTGTAAAGCTGAATGAGTTGCGGGGAGTATTCAGTGTCGTTTTTGGCCAGCGCCCGGCCGCGCAGGTAGGTGCGCTCGGTCCATTCGGGCAGCTCGCGGCGGCTGAACTCGGCCGCTACCGGCTGCACCTGCGTGGGCGTGAGTTGAGCCAGTACCTTCTGCCACTGCTTTTCGGCCGCCGGCTTGTCCCCGGCCGCCTGATACACGCCACCCAGCGTCACGCCCAGCGTGGCATCCTCGGGCCGCAGCTTAATGGCTTTTTTGGTCAGCTTCTCCGCATCCTTGTGGCGCTTCAGCGCCTGCAACGACGCGATGTAGACCGGAAAGGTCGCCAGGCTGGTTTGCTCTTCCAGCGGCAGTTTTTCAAATAGAAAAACCACTTTCTCATGTTCGCCCCGACGGGCGTAGTCCTGGGCCAGCGCGGTATTGCTCACGGGTGCCCAGCCTTTGGAGGGCTGCGCATAGGCAGGCAGGCTGAGGAGCAGAGCAGCAGCGGCGAGGAAGGAAGGCGAACGCATAGATTCAAAAGTCGATTCAAGAAGCACCAGTTGGCCGCAAAGCACCGCCAGCAGACAGCCCCAAAACGCCGGACTGCGGCTGCTTCGTTCAAAGTAAAAGCACCAGTCCGGACCCGCAACCCCCCACGTCCGAAAAACGAAAAAGGGCCGCCCCCGAAGGTACGGCCCTTTTCAAACTCGCGGATTGACGACCTAGAAAAACTTCGTGCGGTTGTCTTTCACGTTGGCGTGGGCCTTCACGGCCTCGTAAATCTTGCCATCCTGCGCCTGCGCGCGCTGCTGGGCCAGCTGCTGTTGCACGGCTTTCAGGTTGGTATTGGCCACCTGAGGCTCGGCTACGCTCACGGGCTCAACCACCAGCACACCCTGCTCGCCCTGAATGGGGGCCGATTTCTGGCCGGGCTTCAGCGCGTAGGCTTTGCCCACGGCCAGCGGCTCGAAGCCAATATTGGCAATGCTGCCCTGGCCCAGAATCACGTTTTCGGCGGTGCCTACCTGGGCGGTGGGGCCGTATTTGGCGGCCATTTCCTCCAGGCTGCCGGTCTTAGGCAGCTTATCCACAATCAGCTTAGCTTTCTCCTCGTTGCGTACCATGGCCGACAGCTCGGGCTTCAGGTTAGCAATGGTAGCCGTGCCTTTGGCGCGCTCATCGGTGAGGGCAGCAATGACGTACTGGTCACCCATTTCGTACACTTCCGAAACATCGCCCACCTTGGTTTCATCACCGTTCACGTTGAAGCCGAAGGCCCAGCGCACCAGTTCGCGGGCGTTTTGCAGGTTGTTGACGCTACGGGCACCACGGTCCAGGTTTTTGGCTTCCTGCTTTTGCAGGGTCTTGTCTTTGGTGGTCAGGGCGCGGAAGCTGGCGAGGTCCGTAACCTGGCCTTTCAGCTCTTGGGCTTTGGCGTAGGCAGCTTCGCGGGTAGCATCGCTCGGGGCGATGGTTTTCTTTACCTCGGCAACCTGATAGGTCTGATTGGTAGGCGCAGCGGTCACTTTAATGATGTGGTAGCCGAACGAAGTTTCTACCACGTTGGGCAGCAGGCCGGGAGCCGTAGCACCAAAAATAGCTTTCTCGAACTCCGGTACCATCCGGCCTTTGCCAAACCAGCCGAGGTCGCCGCCCTGTTCCTTGGTACCGTCGGTGCCGAACTGGCGGGCCATGGCCGCGAAATCAGCTCCGCCCTTAATTTTATTCAGGATGTCCTGGGCCTTGGCTTTCGCGGCGGCTTTGGCTTCGGGCGTGGTGCCGTCGGCCTTGATGAGGATGTGGCTGGCACGGGCGGCGGGCTCTTTGCCGGTGCTGGTGCCCGTCACTTTATACAGCGAGTAGGTGCCGTTTTCGGCATACGGGCCGTAGATTTTGCCTTGCGCTAGCGGCAGTTGCTTGCGGAGCTGCTCGGGCAGGTCGGCGGGGCTGCGGAAGGCCTTGTTGTAGGGCTGCTCCGAGTTCTGCATCACAAACAGCGAGTCGACCGGGGCGGCGGCAAACTGCGTGGTGAAGTCCGCCATCGAGGTTTTCACGGCGGCGCTGTCCTCTTTCGAGGCCACCACCGGCACGGTGATGTACTCCACCGAGCGGCCATCTTCCACCTTGTACTTGCCCTTGTTCTTGTCGAGGTAGGCCTGGAGCTGCGCGTCGGTCACTTTCACGGCCGAGTCGGAGATGCTGCCGTAGGGCACGAACAGGTACTTCAGCGTTTCCTTGGTGTTCTGGCTGGCGTCGAAGCGCTTGGCTTCGGCCGTGGTCACGTACACCGAGTTTTTCAGCAGGGCGTTGTACTTGTTGGCGAGGCGCTCAGCGGGCAGGTTGGCTTCGAAGTTGTGCCAGGCGGCCTGGTTTTCGGGGGGCAGTTTGTCGAGGTTTTTCAGGTACTCAACCAAGCGGGCTTTGTCGAACTGACCGGTTTTCTGGTCGGTAAAAGCTTGCTTGATGCCGGGGCTGATGTTGTCGCCCTGCACCATGTCCACCAGTTCGTCGTCGCTCACGGTCAGGCCCAGCTTGTCCCACTCGGGCCGGAAGGCCATGCGGTAGATGGTCTGGTTCCAGGCCTGGTCGCGCAGGTAGCCTAGGGCCTGCTCGTCGGGCTGGCGCTGCTGCTGGGCCACAAAAGCCTGCTTAGCCTGCTCCAGGGCGTTGTTATAATCGGCCAGCTCTACTTTTTGGCCTGCTACCTCGCCCACGGACTGGTCGTTGCGGCCGAAGAGCTTGTTTTTGCCGCCCACCAGGTCGCCGCCCACAATGAAGAGTAGCATCCCGACGGCTACGGTACCCACCGCCCAGCCAGATTTTTCCCGAATCGTGTTAATTAAAGCCATTTACTTGTCAAAAGAATCGAAGTCTGTGTTGGTCAAAAGAGGCGCAAAATAACCAGAATTTGGCCGGCAATCAAAGTTTTACCGTTTTAAAAGTCCTTACCTAAATTATCCCAACCGATTGCATTACCCATAGTATCAGGGCTGCATTCCAACTAAATAGTGGCCTAACGGCGTTTTTTAGTTGATTTGGCTGGGGTTTTAGCGCGGGCCTGCTGGGCCAGCTTGGCTTTTTGCTCGGCAATTTTTGCTTCCAGCCGCTCCTGCTGCCGCCAGTAAAGCAGCGGCATCCAGCAGGCCATCGCCACCATGAAAATCCAGTAGTTACGCATCAGGTCGTTGAACAGCAGCGTCTGATAGATGCCAATTACCATGGCTACCACGCCCACGGCGAAGAGCACGGTGCGCAGCAAGTCTTTGTCGAATTTCATGGGAATGCTGTTAATGGGCCGCTAACGAGCCGGCTGAGACGGGGCCACGGCCTGGGGCGCGGCAAACACGCCGGTGGGCCGGGTAATCTTGTACCGCGAGAAGTTCTGGTTGGCCTTCAGGCCATAGCCCGTCAGGTACTCGGTGGGCGTGGTCACCTTCACAAACATGGCCGAATCGGTATAAATCAGCTGCTTGGTCTTGTCATAGAACAGCTCCTCGGTGTCCATGTTCTGCTGCTCGGGCACGTTCATGACGTGTACCTTGCCGCGCATGGTGTAGAGGTTTTTGCCCTTATCGGACTTGCCGTAATCCGCCTTCAGCGTGTTGATAACGTTCTTCTTGCCATCGGCCGAATAAAACGTGAGCAGCATGCCCTTGGGCCAAATAATGTCGCCATTCTCGAACTGCTGCTCCACCGGGGCCGTCAGCTGAAACTTTAGCTTAGCCGAGTCGCTCACCAGCGTCAGCACGTTGGTGGTTTCCATTAGCGGGCCGGTGTAGACCTGCATGGGGCCGGTGGCCGCTTTTTTGTCGCAGCCGGCCAAGGCCAGTGCGGCCAGCATCGCCTCCACTCCTGCCACGCGCCACGATGCTTTCACTTGGATATCGATTAGTTATTCCCGGCCTTATTGCAGACGGCGCTTTATGAACCAACGGTTGTTGAGCGTGACGCCCAGTTGGCCCCGGATGTAGTTTTCCTGCACGTTGCTGCTGCCGGTGGTGCCGCCCACCAGGTCCGTGTTGCCGCGCACGCCGTAGGTGAAGGCCAGGCTGATGGTGGTCGATTCGAGCGGCGTGGCTGTGGGCAGCGGGAAGCCGAAGCCCCAACTCACGGACCGGTCGTAGAGCATTTTGCCGCCCGGCTGGTACGGCAGCTGCGCCAGCGAGATGCCGGCCCGGTAAGCCACCCGCTGGAAATAGTGCTCCACCGAGCCCGGGTCGGGGGTAATTTCCCCGCCCAGCCCGAAGCGCAGGGTGTTGCTCAGGGCCTGCCCCGTGCCATCGAAGCTGCGGTATTTCGACCACTGCTGCTGCGCCACATCCAGGTTCAGACTATAGTTCTTATCGTTATCAAAGCTGACGCCGAACTGCGCCAGGGCCGGCACAAAGGTGCTGCCACGGCCGGCGCTCACCACCGTGGCCGTGCTGATGAGGGTGCCGTTAGTGTCCTCGGTTTCCTTGGTAATGGTTTGTTGCCCGTTCAGGTTGTGGGCGAAGCTATACACGCCGCCCAGGTTCATGTTCAGGGCCTTGCCCAGTTTCTGGCGGTAGTGCGCGCCGGCCCGGAAAGCAAAGTCGGAGTAGCGGGTATGGGTGCGGTCCACGGCTTTTTGCAGCGAATTGGTGCTGTTGGTCACCACCACCGTGGTACCGGCCGTTTCATCCACCACGCCAAACACGTAGGAAGCTGTGAAACCCAGAGTCAGGGCCTTGGTGATGCGAACCCCCTGGCCCAAGTAGGCTTCCGAAACGCCACCCGTGCCTTTTAGCTGCGTGAGCGACTGCGCCGGCTGCCCGGCGGGCGTATTGCTTACGTCTTTTACGATGTTCGACTCGTAATCGACCGCGCTGAGCGGTTTCAGGCCCACGGCCGCGCCCCATTTCGTGCTCAGCGGCACCGACATAGCGAAGTAGCCCAGCGTCCCGTTGCCGCTGCGGCTGGAGGCGCTGGCGTTTTTCACCGTTTTATACTGGCCGCTATAGCCAGCCTCAAACGTAGTCCGGCCCGTGTAATACAGCAAGGCCGGGTTCAACTCATTCACATTGATAGAATTGGGTGCCGCCAAACCGACGCCGCCCATGCCCATCTGGCGCACGCCGCCGGTGTTGGCGTTGTATTCGCCCAACCCGATGCGCGAGTACGGCGAGTTGCCGAGGCCCTGCGCCTGCGCACCGCCCGCCGCCACTACCGCCAGGCCTGCCAGCACCAAACGCTTCATCTCTTTATTTGTCAACATGATAAACTAAAATCCGATTAAGACCAAGCAGCACCAGCTCGGAGACTACAAAGATACGAGCCGGGAGCCGGGCCGCCAGAAACGCGGCATCTCCCCCGGTTAGCAATATCCCAATGCCGGGGTGTCGCTGCTGATATTGAGCCATTAAGCCATTGATTTCGGCAACCGTGCCGTTCACTACACCGCTCAGCAGGCTCCCGGTAGTGGAGTCGCCCACCAGCGGAATCGTTGCATCGGGAGCCGGCAATTCCAGCAGCGGCAGCCGCCCCGTGAAGGAGTGCAGCGCCCGCAGCCGCATGGCCAGACCCGGCGCGATGCTGCCGCCGTGGTAAGTGCCGTCGGCTGTCACGAGGTCGAATTTCAGCGCCGTGCCCGCGTCGATGATGAGCGTATCCTGGCCGGGCCGCAGCCCGGCCGCGCCTACGGCGGCGGCCAGGCGGTCGGCCCCCAGCGTGTGAGGCGTAGCGTAGGCATTGCGCAGCGGCACGGGCGTGGTGCCGGGGCTAAAGCCCAGCACCACGCCCGGCACCAAATCCTGTAGTTCCTCCACGGCCAGCACCGCCGCCTCTGCTACCGAAGCCACAACAACGTGCTGCGGCTGCCAGCGCAACACCAGCTCCCGCACGGATGCCGGCGTGAGGCCGGCCACCATTTCGCGTAGCAGCGGGCCATCGAAGCAGCCCGCCTTCACGGCCGTATTGCCAATGTCCAGAACCAAGGTCCGCATCAGATTGGGATTGAATAAAAACACGTCATGTTGAGCGAAGTCGAAGCATTTCTACCGCAATAGTAAATAATTACTACTGCGGTAGAAATGCTTCGACTTCGCTCAACATGACGTGCTCTATCGATTTATTCGACAAACCTTACAGGAAGTATTTCATGCGAATAACCTCCTGTTCGCTCAGGAAGCGCCATTTGCCGCGGGGCAGGTCCTTCTTGGTGAGGCCGGCATACTGCACGCGGTCCAAGGCCACCACTTCATAGCCAAGATGCTCAAAAATGCGGCGCACGATGCGGTTGCGGCCAATGTGGATTTCAATGCCCACAAAATGGGCGTTGCCAGCCACTACGGCCACGTCGTCCACCTCGGCTTTGCCATCTTCCAACTCCAGACCTTGCGCAATCTTGCGCAGGTCCTCCTCGGCTAGCGGCTGGCTCAGTTCCACTTGGTAGATTTTTTTGTTCTTGTGCGAAGGGTGCGAAAGCTTCTGGGCCACTTCGCCATCGTTGGTGAAGAGCAGCAGGCCAGTGGTGTTGCGGTCGAGGCGGCCCACCGGAAAGATGCGCTCCTTAGAGGCGCTGGCCACGAGGTCCATCACCGTGCGGCGGCCCTCGGGGTCTTCCGTAGTCGTGATGAAGTCCTTGGGCTTATTCAACAGCACGTACACTGACTTCTCGCGGTTGAGGTTGGTCTTGCCGTACTGCACGGTGTCCTCGGGCAGCACTTTGTAGCCCATCTCAGTCACTACTTCGCCGTTGACTTTGATTTCACCGGCAGCAATCAGTGCATCGGCCTCACGGCGCGAGCAAATGCCCGCGTTGGCGATGTAGCGGTTCAAGCGGGTCTCGTCGGGGTTGGAATCTTCTTCCTCTTCGCGGCGGCGCTTGTTGCCGCGCGTTTTGTCTTGCTCGTAGTGCTTCAGGTTTTTGTAGTCGGGAGCCTCACCGGGGCGCTCGCCGAAGCGGGGCTTGTCGGCGCGGTTTTCCTGCACGGTGGGGCGGGCCGGCCGGGGTTTGTCCACGCTGGCTCCGTAGCCCGTGCCTGAGCGGCGCACGCTACGCTCCTGAGCCTTCAGGGCCTCGCGGCGCTCGGCAAAACTGCCGGGGGCCGGGCTCCAGCGCTCGGTGCTGCGCTTCTCGTAGCCACCGGGGCGCTCGCCGGTGCTGCGGCCAGCAGCCGGCGCACCATCGCGGCGGCCAAAGGCACCGGGCGTGAACTTGCGGCCAAACGCGGCTTGGTCGGCGCGGTAGTCGGCATTGCCAGCGTCGGCGCGCTCGATGTTGGCATCGCGGCGCTCGTTGCGCTCGCCACGCTCCTCGCGGGGCTGCGGCGGGTTGGCCTCAAACGGGCGGGCCGAGCGGATGGGCCGGTTCGGGCCGCGCTCGTCGCTACGGCTTTCGCTGCGGTCGAAGCTCTCAGTCTCGCGGGGCATGCTGCGGCCGAAGCTTCCACCGCTGCGCGGGCTGCTGTCGGCGGCCGGCTCGTATGGGTTGCTCTTCTGAAATTTGCGGTTGCGCTCACCGGGTTCGCCCCGGGGCACGGCCTTTTCGCCGTCGCGGCGGTAGGGCTGGCCGTTCCAGTTCTCTTTGGGCTGATACGGGCGCACGGGCCGGGCATCGGTGGCGGGGCCACGCTGCTCGCCACGGTCGCTACGGTCACGGTCGCCGCCGAAGCTGCCGCGCTCGGGACGGGGCTCGGCGCTGCGGCCGTAGCTGGTGCCGGTACGCTGCTCCTTGCCCAAGCGGGGCCGCTCATCGCGGCGCTCGAAGGGGCGGTCATTACCGAAGCTTTTGCCGCCACCAAAACTCTTGCCGCTGCTGCCGAAGCCACTGCCGCCTTCGCGACGCTCGCCGCCACCGTAGCTGCTGCCATAGGGGCGCTTCTCGCCTCCCTCAAATTTCTTGCCGCCACCAAAGGCCCCGCCCGACGGGCGGCCAAACGCGCCACCAGTAGCCGGACGACCAAATGCGCCATTGCTTGCCGGCCGGCCGTTGCCCCGGTCGCTGCCGCCGAAACTGCCACGGTCGTTGCCGCGCTCACCGCCCCGGCTGGCACCGGGCCGCTCGCTCCGGCCGGTGCTATTGCCACCAAAGCCGCCGGGGCCGCCGGCACTGCGGCCGCCGCGACGGTCCGCCTTATCTTCTGAAAAATGTTTCTTGCCCATGGGGAGAAAAGTTGCGTGCCGTATCGCTACGGTACAGGTTAAAAAAAGCAGTCGGTACTGAGTAGTCGGTAGTCAGATGGGTTGAACATGGCCAACCAAAAAATCATTCTGACTACTGACTACCCAATACCGACTACGCCAAATAAATCGGCACTAGTCGCGCCGGGCCATTTTGGCTTCGATGGAATGCTGGGTGTGGGGCACGGCGCGCAGGCGGTCCTTCGGGATGAGCTTGCCAGTGCCTATGCACACGCCATAGGTACCGTTTTTGATGCGAACCTGGGCGTTTTCGAGTTGCTGGATGAACTTCATCTGGCGTGAGGCCAACTGGTTCATGCTCTCCTTCTCGGCGGTTTCGGCACCATCTTCCAATACTTTGGCCGAAGAGGCCGTGGTGTCGGTGCCCGAGTCGTTGCTGCGGTTCAGGGTCTCTTTGATAAACGACAACTCCTTGCGGGCCGCCGTCAGTTTTTCCTGGATAATCTGGTCGAACTCATTCAAGTCCTCCCGCGAATAGCGAATGTTGTCGTCGTTCATTGAATTGAGAAAAAAGGACTGCTGGAGAGTGTTAAGTAGTTATCAAAGGCAATCACCTCGCAACGCCGGGCGCTGCTAAATGGTTTGGCAAGTTAGAAAAGCCGTTAGTACCATCTTTCCAATCCCTTGAATGCCTGATTTTGCGGGTGCAAAGTTACGCGCTTCGGTCCGCTTTTCCTTCCAATGCTAAAAGTCCAGCATTTGGATGGCGGCCACGGCCGCTTCCACGCCCTTGTTGCCATGCTTTCCGCCGGCCCGGTCCCAGGCCTGCTCCAGCGTATTGGTCGTCACCAAGCCAAAAATAACGGGCTTGTTGAATTTCAGGCCCACTTGGGTAATGCCCTGCGCCACCGCGTGGCAGATGTAGTCGTCGTGCTTGGTTTCGCCCTGAATCACCACGCCCAGGCAAATTACCGCGTCAATCTCCTCATGTTGGGCCAGGAACTGCGCCCCCAGCGTCAGTTCGAAGCTGCCGGGCACGGTGTTGCGGTAGATGTTGTCGGCCACGGCCCCGTGCTTTATTAGCGTATCATAGGCCCCGGCACTAAGCACGTCGGTTATCTCGCGGTTCCAGTCGGCCACCACCAGCCCGAAGCGCTTGTTGCTGATATCAATGAACGTAGAAGCGTCGTATTCGCTCAGGTTTTGCAGAGAAGTCGCCATGTTATAAAATCATTAAAAAAGAGTCATCCTGAGTACAGCGCAGGACCTTATCACGATTGAACGGGCTGCGTTCGGGTGCAATAAGGTCCTGCGTTGCGCTCAGGATGACAAGGTATTGTCCGGGATGTTTATTTCTCCAGCTTGGCTTTATACTGGCGGGCTTCCGCCACTTCCTGGGCCGTGGGGTAATCGGTGATGATGCGGTCGTAGGCTTTCACCGCGCCTTGGTCGTCCTTGGCCAGCTCGCGGGCCGTGCCTTCCTTCAGCAGGTAGCCGGGCGAGAAAAACTCGTTGGCGTTGTGGTCGGCGGCTTTGGCGTAGAGGTCGGCAGCTTCCTTGGGCTTGTTCAACTCCAGCTGCGCGTCGCCCATCAGCGAGTAGGCGCGGCTTTGCACCAGATAATCATCCGAACTGAAGTCCTCCAGATAGTCGAGGGCAGATTTGTAGTCACCCTTTTTCAGCGACGCTACACCAGCATAGAAGTTGGCGAGGTTGCCGGCCTTCGTGCTGCCATACTCGTTGGCCACAGTGGTCAGGCCGGGAGCCTTACCATCGCCTTTGATGGCTTTGTTGAGCGAGTCGGCTTCCCAGTTGTTCACGGCACGGAACATGCTGGCCTGCGCCTTCGAGTCCTGCTGGTTGCGCCAGGTGTAGTAGCCGAAGCCGCCTACCACAGCCAGTACCACCACGGCCAGAATACCCAGCAGCAGGTTCCGGTTATTGCGCACAAAATCCTCGGACTCGGCCAGGCGGGCAGCCAGCGCGTCCGGGTCTTCCAGCAGCGGGTTTTCGGACGGCACAAATTCTTCAGCCGGGGCCAGCGGGTCGGCGGGCACGTTGGTTGGCTGGTTTGCTTGCCCCTGGCGGGCCTGCTGGCTTTTGCCAGTGTACGGAATCTTCGACATTACAATGGGTATTGCTACGGCGGCCTGTAAGCAGGCCGGGGGGCGTGGTGCCCGGTTAATTAGTCGTGGATGTAGGGATAATCGGCCTGCACGTACACGTCCTTGTACAGTTCGTCGGGCGTGGGGTAGGGCGAAGCTTCAGCAAACTCAACCGAAGCCTGCACGGCGGCCTTGATGCGCTCATCAATGGCTTCGAGGTCGGCTTCGGTGGCGAAGTTATTGGTGAGGATGGTGTGGCGCACGCCCTCGATGGCGTCGCGGTGGCGATAGTCTTCCAGCTCCTCTTTGGTGCGGTACTTGGCCGGGTCGCTCATCGAGTGGCCCTTGTAGCGGTAGGTCTTGAACTCAAGCAGCGTGGGGCCTTCGCCGGCACGGGCGCGCTCGGCGGCGCGGGCCACAGCCTCGTGTACATCCTCTACGCGCATGCCGTTCACGGGCTCGGATGGCATGTCGTAGCTCAGGCCAATCTTGTAGAGGTCCGTCACGTTCGACGTGCGGGCCACCGACGTGCCCATGGCGTAGCCGTTGTTCTCAATCACGAAGATGACCGGCAGCTTCCACAGCATGGCCATGTTGAAGGCCTCGTGCAGGGCACCCTGGCGCACCGCACCGTCGCCCATCGAGCAGATGCAGAGCTTGCCCGTCTTGTTATACTTTTCGGCGAAGGCAATGCCCGCGCCCATCGGGACCTGGCCGCCCACGATGCCGTGGCCGCCCATGAAACCAACCTCCTTATCGAACATATGCATCGAGCCACCCTTGCCTTTCGAGCAGCCGGTAGCCTTAGCAAATAGTTCGGCCATCACGGCATTAGGCGAGGTACCTAGCGCCAGCGGATGGGCATGGTCGCGGTAGGCAGTGATGTACTTGTCGCCTTTCTCCAGCGCCGATACCTGCCCGGCTACGCAAGCCTCCTGGCCGATGTAGAGGTGGCAGAAGCCCTTGATTTTTTGCTGACCATATAGCTGCCCGGCCTTGTCCTCAAACTTGCGCATGAGCTGCATTTGCTCGTACCACTGCAGGTACGTTTCCTTCGGGAACGTAGCCGTAGAGGCGGGCACAGTCGTAGCAGAACCTGACGCCGCCGCAGTGGGCTTGTCGGTTCCGGGCATGACGGGGTCGGGCTGGGCCACGGTGGTTACACCATTGCTCTTTCCTTTGGCAGCTTTCGCGGCTGAACCATTGGTAGCCTTTGGGGCCGTCGTTTTTTTAGAAGCAGCTTTTACTTTCGTATCCGCCATAGCACTTTAAGGAAAGAAATAATTCGCGTTGGGAGGGCGAAATTACGTAAAACTGCTGGCAAATCCGCACCTTATGACTCTAGACTCCCTCCAGCTTCTTTTTTTTAAAAATTACGATGACGCCGCGCTTCGCTTATCGCCCGGCCTCAATTGCTTCATCGGCGATAATGGAAGCGGCAAAACCAACTTATTGGATGCGATTCACTACTTATCGCTAACGAAGAGCGCCATTACCGCTTCCGATGCGCTTTGTATCAAGCAAGATGCTGATTTCTTTGTAGTTAAGGGTATTTTTTCTACTAATATTGATTCTGAGAAAGAAACCATCCAAGTAAGCCTCCGGCAAGGCCAGAAAAAGACTGTTACGCACGACAAGCAGGCCTACGAACGCATGGCCGACCACATCGGTCGCTATCCGGCCGTGCTTATTTCGCCTTACGACACGGACCTTATCCGCCAGGGTAGCGAGGAGCGTCGCAAGTATTTCGACAGCCTGATGGCGCAGCTCGACCATGAGTTTCTGGAGCAGCTCATTGCCTACAACTCTTTGCTGCGCCAGCGCAATGCGGTACTCAAACAAGGCAGCGGCCAGAGCAACGCCCACGGCTTCGACCGTGAATACCTGCTGGCTCTCGATGAGCAACTCGCGCCGTTGGGTCAGCAGCTCACGGCGCTACGCGAGGCCTTTCTCGTCGATTACCTGCCCATCTTTCAGCGGCACTACGAACAACTGGCCGACGGCCGCGAGCAAGTTATGCTTTCTTATAAAAGCCAGTTGGCCGGAGTTGATTTTGCTCAACTGCTCCGCCTGAATGAACGCAAGGACTTCGTGCTGCAGCGCAGCACCGTGGGCTCTCACCGCGACGACTTCGTTTTTCTGATGAATGACCAGCCAGTGAAGAGCCATGCTTCCCAAGGGCAGCAGAAGTCGTTTGCCATTGCGCTCAAGCTGGCCCAGTTTGAGCTGCTGGCAGCCAAGCAGCAGAACAAACCCCTGCTCCTGCTCGACGACATCTTCGACCGCCTCGATGATAAGCGCATCGCCCGCCTGCTGGAACTGGTAGCCGACGAAACATTCGGCCAGGTTTTCCTGACCGATACCAACCTGGAACGCACCGACCAGGCACTGGCACGGGTGACCGTTCCCATCCTCCGATTTCGGGTGCAGAACGGCACCGTGGCACCGGTTTAGGCTCCTGCCGGCCGTACATTTGCGGGCACTCAACTGGCATCCTTTCGTCAGCTGACTTTGCCCAAAGCCTTGTGAAAAAACCTTCCGCTTCTTCCCGCTCCGGCGATATCATTCCACTCAAGGAAGGCCTCGAAGCGCTGGTCCGGGCTTACCGGCTTCAGGGCAAGCTCAACGAGGTAACCGTAGTGTCGAGTTGGGAGCGGGTGATGGGCAAAGCCGTCGCGTTGAAAACCCAGGAGGTCTATGTGAACAAGGGCCGTCTGTTTGTGCGTCTCAGCTCTGCTCCGCTCAAGCATGAGCTCCTTATGGCCAAGACCCGGGTAGCCGAACTTATCAATGCAGCGGTTGGAACAACGGTGGTAACAGAAGTCATCTTTCTGTAGGCACTGAGCGTTTATTAATTCACAGCCGGGGATTCAAGAACAGATAGCACAGCGAGGCTGACGTTTGGCAGCCCAACTATGCTCCTGCATTAGGTCCCGGCTGGATAACTATTACGCCCCGCAACACCCTATATTTTTTTTGCGGCTTACCCCCTAGTGAGTCGCTCGTCCCTAACGTATCACATAGCATCACGACAAAATTGTTTCACGTGGAACATTTTTGTCACTTCGGGCCATACACTTTTAGCAGGAGCTCATTGTAGGCTTCCAGAAGCGCTATGTACTTAGTCTGGAGCGTCAATAGCTGTTTAGACAGGTCAGGGTCAGTATTAAGTGTTTGTGTTACACGAGGTGTAACACTATTGACAACAGATGGCCTTGGGACACTTGTTACAAATGGAAATACAGGTTGCTGTATGTTTGTAAAGTTGTCCGAAAAATTATGGTTGATTATTTCGCCAACTTTCTTTACAAAGCTGTAATCAATAATTTCATCTTTGAATTTACGGTATATGGTCGGGCGTGTAATGCCCAACTCCTCGACGATACGAGTAATTGAAATACCACTGTTTTTGATGGCTTCCTGAAGGATTTCGCCTTGGTGTGGCATAGAGAGTGTGTTGCGTAACGCTTATGCAAATATGTTAAACGCAACCCGATTAAACAAGGGCATGCGAACAATAATTACAGGTGTTACAGACATGCAACACCCGGCTTGTATTGTTACATCATTACAGAATACATTATACAATAATTACAGATATGCTTTACAATACACTATTGTAATACAAAACACCTTTTCACTGATACACTGAAGCGCTTACATAGACAGGGGTCACATGAGCAATTCAAGCACAAAAGCACTCCTCTGTAATTTCCTGCTGATTTTATTCGGCGGTCAGAGCCAGAAATAGGTTGGGATAATCAGTGGTTATGCCGTCTACGCCTAGTGCGATTAAGTTCATCATATCGGCTGGTTGGTTTACGGTCCATGGTACAAGCCGGAGGCTGGGGTACTGGCTCCGCAACTGACGTACAGCGGCAGTTGTAACGCTGGTAAAATCGGGGCCTAAGGTGGTGGGCACAAAGCCTAGTTCCTGCACACCGCCAAGCCAGGACTGTTCAGCCTCGAGCAGCAGGCAGGTGTTCAGGTCGGGCGCATACTGATGGGCAATGAGAAGAATCCGCTGGTCAAAACACAGTAAGGTGGTGCGGGCTGAAACCTGGGCATTGCTGATTTCAGCCAAGACCAGGGGCAGGAAATTTTCGGGGGCGGGATGGAATATGTTGTCCCCTTCTGGGCTACTCTTTATTTCGATAGCATACCGGACAGGCGGGCGGCCGGAAGTGCGGGTCGCGGCCTCGGTGGCAGCCAGTACATCGCGGAGCAAAGGCTTGTAAGCCGGCGCAGAAAGTTGCTCTGGAAAGGACGGATGACGCCGCTGGCCGCAGTCGCATTGGCGAATGGTGGCATAGGGCATCTGGTATAGATTAAAGCGTGGAGAAGAGCTGTTCTCGATGGCTTGGCCTTCCGGGTCTAAGCAAATAGCCGGATTGAGCCAGGGCTCGTGGGAGACAACAACCTGGCGGTCGGCCGAGATAACCACGTCCATTTCCAGCACATCGACGCCAAGGGCGAGAGCGTGCAGAAAGGCGGGCAAGGTATTCTCGGGACGCAGGCCCCGGCAGCCGCGATGGCCATGGAGCTCGGGGATTCGAGGATGAGAAGGGGCAGGCATGAAATAAGAGGCTAAGTGAAAAGCGAAGCTGGAACGGGCTACGTGCATCAGGTAAGCAGAGAGGTATTCACTACGGGGTTTGGGGTAGTTTTGTAGCTCACCCTAACCGTTTACGATTTCATGAAAAAACTACTGCTACTTGTTGTACTACTAGTTCTCGCTGCCGGCGGGTACTATTACTACCGAAGCCTGAAGCAAGGCCCGAGTGGCGCATTGGTTTCGGCCGCCGCTGCGGTGCAGACGCACGACATGGCGATGTTTGAGAAATACGTCGACGTGAACAGCGTAACTACCCACCTTGTAGATGACGTGGCCCAGCAGAGTTCGGCCCTGACCTCGCTGCTGCCCGGCGGCAGCCTGATGATGGGAGGAGCCATGCGGCTGCTGAAGCCAGCCCTGGCCAAAGCCGCGCACCAGGAAGTGCAGCGCTATGTGGAAACGGGCTCGCTGGAAGCAGCAGCGGCGGCAGCCCCAAAGCGCCTAGTAAACGTCTCGCTAACGGGATTGGCCAGCAAAATTGTGAACCCGGATAGCGAGTTTAAAGGCATCAAGTACACCCGCGAGGAAGGCGACAATGCTTTCGTAGGCCTGGAGGTGACGCAGCCCAAATATGACACTACGATGGTGGTAGAAGTGAAGATGCGCCGCCAAGGTGACCATTGGCAGATGACGCAGATAACGAACAGTGGCGAGCTGCTGCGCGGCGTGGCGCGGCTGGAAAAGAAGCGACTACTGAATTAGCCGGCGTTAGAGCCCGGCCTGAATCGGGAGGCTGATTTTAACATTTACTTCAACAAAAAACCCCGACCAGAGTGGCCGGGGTTTTTTGTTGAAGCGGCAACTGTCTAGCTGCGGCCGGAGAAGAGGAAGTAGATGATGGAACCACCGAAGGGGAAGAACCAGATGATAAGACCCCAGATGATTTTCTTACCAATGGACCAATCCTGCTTGATGAGGCTGATGAACGCAAAGACGGCGAACAACAAATACAGCACGCCAAAGATGGTGAGGGAACCATCGGCGCGGCGGCCGCTACCGCAGGAAGTCAGAAGGACCGAAGTGACCAGGCTCAGCAGGAGAGCCAATGAGGGGATGCGGTTGCGAAGGGAGGAGAGCAGTTGCATTTCAGGTTGGGGTAAGAGGTGAATATGGCCCTGTACGCAAACCTGCTCAAATAGATATAGAAAAAGGCAATTAAATCAAATTAATTAACTGATTATCAAATTATTGACTTCAAAAACAGGCCTATTTGCCGGACAAATTC
Organism: Hymenobacter sp. UYAg731; assembly: GCF_054061335.1. NCBI lineage: Bacteria > Pseudomonadati > Bacteroidota > Cytophagia > Cytophagales > Hymenobacteraceae > Hymenobacter > Hymenobacter sp. UYAg731. Next base: position 738,422 of record NZ_JBSSEC010000002.1, read on the forward strand.
ATTGCCAGCAGCCGGTGTGAAGAGCAAGGTGAACACCACGCCGTAGATGGCCCCGTAGAAATGGGCGTCGTGGTTGATATTATCGCCCCGACGGCGGCCTTGGTAGTAGGAATAGGCCAGGTAGAGAAAGCCGAAGATGAAGCCGGGAATACCCACCGGGATAAACATCATGTAGATTTTATTCAGGGGCGAGTAGACAACCCCGGCGAAAAGTACGGAAGCCACGCCGCCGGAGGCCCCAAGGCTGCCATAGTCGCGGTCGTCGCGGTGGCGGAAGTAGGTGGGGATATCGGATACCACGATGCCGCCCAGGTAGAGGAGCAGGAAGCGCCAGATGCCGCCCACGGCCCCGAAGCCATCGAGGCCGGGCGCGCCGGTGCCGCTGGCCAGTACACTCAGCACAAGTTGGCCGAAGGAATAGAAGGCAATCATGTTGAAGAGCAGGTGGCCCCAGTCGGCGTGCAAGAAGCCGGAGGTGAGGAAGCGATACCACTGGCTGTTGTCGCGGGCCATGCGGTAGGGCCGCAGTATCCACGACTCCATGAGTTCGTGGTTGGACCAGGCGTAAGCGGAAACGAGGACCGTGAGGCCGACGAGAATCAGAATTGGGTTGAACACGGGATATAAGGGGTGTCGCACATGCTTTCGCTTGTGCATCGTGAGCACGGGCACAAGCGAAAGCATGTGCCAGAAGGGAACGAAGCACCTAGCTTTCGCGGTCCATCAACTGGAGCGCCAGCTGATGCAGGGGCTGCTTGCGCTCGGCGGGGGCCGCTACGCGCTCCAGATGTTGCAGGGCATCCTGGAAATAAGAGTTGATGAGAGCTTCGGTCTGGGGGCGAATTTCGAGCTCATCGTAGATGGCGCGCACGGCCTGCACTTTGGCGTCGGCATCGGATACGGGCTGGCCGATGTGCTGGGCCAGGATGGCTTGCTGGGCGGGGCCAGCTTGGGCCTGGGCGGAGAGCAGGAGGAAGGTTTTCTTGTCGGAGATAATGTCGCCGCCCACGCGCTTGCCGAAGGTGGCGGTGTCGCCGTACACGTCGAGCAGGTCGTCGCGCAGCTGGAAGGCCAGGCCGATATCGGTGCCGAACTGACGGAGGTGCTCGGCATCCTCCTCGGAAGAGCCGGCGAGGCGGGCCCCCAGCTCCAGGCAGAAGCCGAGGAGGACGGCCGTTTTCAGGCGAATCATATCCAGGTACTGGGCAATGCTGACCTGGGGTTCTGTCTCAAAATTCATGTCCCACTGCTGGCCTTCGCACACCTCGGCAGCCGTCTGGCTGAAGCGGGCGAGGATGCGCGGGAGCAGCGCCGGCGGCACGTCCAGGAATAACTCATAAGCGCGCACCAGCATCACATCGCCGGAAAGGATGGCCACGTTAGGGTTCCACTTTTCATGCACGGTGGCCTGGCCGCGGCGCAGGGGGGCCTGGTCCATCAGGTCGTCGTGGAGGAGGGTGAAGTTGTGGAAGACTTCGGTGGCGAGGGCGGGCTTGATGATGCCGCTGAGGTCGTCGGTGAAGAGGTGGGCCCCTAGCAGCGTAAGCAGCGGCCGGATGCGTTTGCCGCCCAAGCCCATGATGTAGCGGATGGGGGCGTAGAGGGTTTCCGGCGCCTGCCCGTAGTCGAGCTGGGCGAGGGCGGCGGTGATGTTAGCGGGGAAGTCGGCTGGGGTCATAGGTGGTGCAAAGAACGGCAGGCGCGGGGAACCTCACATGACACCTGCGGGGCGGGCCCCACTCCTTGGGGAGATGGGAGCCCAGAAGCTTTTGGTTATAAAATTTGATTCTGCTGGCATCAACAAAAAAGTCCCGACTCTAGCTTGAGTCGGGACATTAAGAACCGTCAGGCCCCCTTCTTCCCAAGGAGAAGAGCGAGGAGGTTACCGGCGCTTGCCTTTGAAGCCGCCACCCTTGCTCCCACCCTTACCGCTGCTGTGGTCGCGGTAGCCGCGGGGCTCGCTGCTGCGCTGCTTGCGTTCCTCGGCTTCGCGCTTTTTCACGTGGTCGGGACGGTCGTCCACCAGCTCGAAGTCGATGGTGCGGTCGAGGAGGTTGGCAGACTTTACGACCACCATCATTTCGTCGCCGAACTGGATGATGCGCTTGTTGTTCTTGCCGACGATGCGGTAGTTGTCCTTATCGAGCTCGTAGAAGTCGCCGGGGATGTCGCTGATGCGGACCATGCCCTCGCACTTGTTCTCCTCGATTTCGATGTACATGCCGCGCTCCGTCAGGCCCGACACCACACCCTTGAAGGTATTACCGATTTCATTGGCCATGAACTCAACCTGCTTGAATTTGATGCTGGCGCGTTCGGCGTTGGCCGCTAGTTTCTCGCGGGCCGAGGAGTGCTTGCACTCTTCTTCCACGGGCTCGACGGGCACGTTCTTGCCGCCGAGGAGGTAGTGCTCCAGCAGGCGGTGGGCCATCATGTCCGGGTAGCGGCGGATGGGCGAGGTGAAGTGCGAGTAGTGCTCGAACGCCAGGCCAAAGTGGCCGAGCGGCTCGGTGGTGTAGATGGCCTTCGACATGGTGCGAATGGCCAGCCCTTGCAGCACGTTTTGCTCGGGCTTGCCCATCACCTCGGAGCTAAGGTTGTTGAGCTCGGTGCTGATTTTCTTCGGGTTTTCGAGCTTGAGCTTGTAGCCGAATTTCTGGGCGAAGAGGGCGAAAGTCTGGAGACGTTCGGGCTCGGGCGCGTCGTGGGTGCGGTACACCATGGTGAAGCGCGGCTTGGTCTTTTTGAGGTTGAACACGAACTCGGCCACCTTGCGGTTGGCCAGCAGCATGAACTCCTCAATCATCTTGTGCGCATCCTTCCGCTCCTTCACGTACACGCCGAGCGGCTTGCCGTTGGCATCGAGCCGGAACTTCACTTCCTGGGTTTCGAAGGTGATGGCCCCCTGCTTGAAGCGCAGCGCACACAGCTTATGCGCCATGTCGTTCATGATATTTATCTCCTCGGCGTACTCGCCCTCCTTGCTTTCGATACGCTCCTGGGCGTCCTCGTAGCTGAAGCGGCGGTCGGAGTGAATAATGGTTTTGCCGAACCACGACTCGTAGAGCTTGCCGGCTTCATCGAGCTCGAACACGGCCGAAAAAGTCAGCTTGTCCTCATTGGGGCGCAGTGAGCAGAGGCCGTTGGAGAGGCGCTCGGGTAGCATCGGAATCACGCGGTCGACGAGGTACACGGAGGTGGCCCGGTGCTTGCCCTCGCGCTCCAGCTCGGTGCCTGGGCGCACGTAGTGGGTAACGTCGGCGATGTGGACACCGATTTCCCAATGGCCATTTTCCAGCTTCTGAATGCTCAATGCATCATCGAAATCCTTGGCGTCGGCGGGGTCGATGGTGAAGGTGGTGATGGCGCGGAAGTCGCGGCGGCGGGCAATTTCATCGGGCTGAATCACCTCGCTGATGCCTTCCGATTCGGTCTGCACTTCCTCCGGGAATTCGAAGGGCAAGCCGAACTCGGCCATAATGGCGTTTATCTCGGCCTCGTTGCCGCCGGCCGCGCCGAAGTTGCGGATGACCTCGCCCACCGGCTGCCGGCTGCTGTCCTCCGGAAACTCGTTGATGCGGACCAGCACCTTGTCGCCATTCCGCGACTCGTGCAGCAAATGCGGCGGCACGAACACATCGAAATACACCTTGCGGTTGTCGGGCTTCACGAAGCCAAGCGTCCCCTGAATCTGGATGCGGCCCACGATTTCGGGGCGCACCCGCTTGAGCACTTCCACCACGTCGCCCATCGGGCGGCCATCGCGTGAGCCGCTGCGCAAACGCACCCGCACCACGTCGCCCTGCAGGGCAAACTTGAGTTGGTCGGTGAATACACGGATGTCGTCGGAATCACCCGTGCCCTCCGGCACCACGAAGGCGAAATTGGGCGTAGCCAAATCGACGGTGCCGATGACGGTGTTGGACGGGGCGCGCTCGGGACGGTCGTCGCCGTCCACGTAGTCGAAGCCGGCTTCACGGCGGCGGTGGACAATGGGGTCGCGGCCGAACTGGTCCTGCACCGAAAGGGTACGCGGGGGCTTCACCAACGACCCGCCTTTTTTGCTCGATTTTTTGGCGCTGGACGGCATCAAAGCGGCCGCCACGGCATCGGTGTCAGCGAGGCGGTATTCGTCGTTTTGCAGCAGCGTAATAAGGCCGTTTTTGCGCAGCACCTTGATGTGGGCAAATATTTCCTCACGCTGGCCCTTGGTGGTGACGCCGAGGCGGCGCGAGAGCTGGCGGTAGGCAATAACTTTGGTCGGGTTATCGGCGAAGACGTGCAGGACCTGGTCCTGGGTAATGGCCGCGGGTTCGGGCTTTTCGCGCTGGGCGCGGGGAGCCTTGGGGTTTTCGGGGGTATTCATGTAAAAAGGTAGCCGCCGAAAAGTTGATTGGTCGCAGGCGGCGAGAGCGGAAAAATGAGTGGCTGGCTGGGCCGCGCCGCTTAGTGAAACGCGGGCCGGGCCGGTAGGTTGTAGCGTGGACTCTGCGAGTCCACGCGGGATTGAGATTGACGCAGTAACAGCCAGAATCTGGAGCTTCGTCAGCGCTACTTAAGTAGCGTCCGGCAGCGCAAGGTATAAGGGCTGGCTGAGATGTAGCGCGGACTTTGTAGTCCGCGTCCCCGCGCAGCTTGGTATTCGTTCGGGTTTCCGTCGGGGACGCGGACTACAAATTCCGCGCTACAGCTTACGCCCGGCTGGCTACGGCGGCTTCGATATCGGCCAGACTATCCTTTGGGATGGCGGCTAGCAGGCCTTGGGTGTATTCGTGTTGCGGGTGGGCGTAGATGGCCGCCGCCGGGCCGCTCTCCACGATGCGGCCCTGGTGCATGACCAGCAGCCGGTCGCTCATAAACCGGGCCACGGACAGGTCGTGCGTGATGAATAAATAGGTGATGCCGAACTCGCGTTTGAGGTCGTTGAGCAAGTTCAACACCTGCGCCTGCACCGAAACGTCGAGGGCCGAAACAGACTCGTCGCAGACAATCAATTTGGGCTGCAAGGCCAGCGCCCGGGCAATGCAGATGCGCTGCCGCTGCCCGCCGCTGAACTCGTGCGGGTAGCGCTGGAAATGCTCGTCGCGCAGCCCCACGGTACGCAGCAGCTCCAGTACTTTCGCCTTTTGCTGCTGGCGGGTGCCGCCCACGTTATGCACGCGCATAGGCTCCCAGATGGCCTCGCCCACGGTCAGCATCGGGTTGAGGGCAGCGTAGGGGTCCTGAAACACCAGCTGCAAATCGCGCCGACGACGGCGCAAGTCCCCGCTCGACAGCTTCGCCAAATCGGTCCCTTCAAACAGGATGCTGCCCGCCGTTGGTTCCGTGAGGCGGAGCAGCGCCCGGCCCAGCGTGGTCTTGCCGCAACCGGACTCGCCCACGAGGCCGATGGTTTCGCCGGGGTAGAGCGTGAAGCTGACGTCATCCACGGCCCGCACGTAATCAGTAGCGCGGCGGAAGAAGCCCTTGCGGAGCGGGAAATAGACCTGGAGGTTCTGAACCTGGAGAAGCGGCTCAGAACCGTTAGGCGCAGCGGCCACAGTGGGCGCAGCAGTAAGCTCGACAGGGCGTGGAACATCCCCCAAAACGCCATGTTCCACGGGGAACGTTTTGGCGGTTTCAATTTTATCGTGTAACTGCTGGGCCTCCACTTCGGGCGAAGATTCCGCAAGTGCCTCATCTGGAAGCGAAACAACCGGCTCGGGCTGGGCCAAAAGCTGCCCGCTGGCGTCTTCCCGCATGAAATCGGCCACCACGGGGAGGCGTTTTTTGCCCACCGAGAGGCGCGGACGGCACGCCAAAAGGCCTTTTGTGTACGGATGTTGCGGATTTGAAAAAATATCCAGCACCCTCCCCTGTTCCACGACCCGGCCCCGGTACATCACCAGAATGCGGTCGGCGATTTCGGCCACCACGCCGAGGTCGTGGGTGATAAAAAGGACGGCCGTGTTGTGCTGGCGGCGCAGGTCGTCAATCAGGCGCAGCATGCGGGCCTGCACGGTCACGTCGAGGGCGGTGGTGGGCTCGTCGGCGATGAGTAAAGCCGGGCGGCAGGCCATGGCCATGGCAATCATGACGCGCTGCTTCTGGCCGCCCGAGATTTCGTGCGGGTAGCTGCCGAAAATGGCTTCGGGGCGCGGCAGCTGCGCCTCGGTGAATAGCTCGATGGTGCGGGCCTTGGCGCCGGCTTCGCTGAGGTCGGTGTGCAGGCGCAGGGCTTCCACCACCTGGCTGCCGCAGGTGTACACGGGGTTCAGCGAGGTCATCGGCTCCTGGAAAATCATGCCGATGTCGTTGCCGCGCACTTGGCGCAGGTCGGTTTCGGAGAGTTTCAGCAGGTCGGTCTGGCCCAGCTTTTCGGACTGGAAGAGGGCCTGGCCGTTGGCAATGCGGCCGGGCGGCATCGGAATCAGCCCCAGCAGCGCCAGCGAGGTCACGGATTTGCCCGAGCCGGATTCGCCCACAATGGCCAGCGTTTCGCCCCGGTGCAGCTCAAACGACACGTTGTCCACGGCCCGCACGTCGCCGCGGTGGCTGGAGAATTCAATGGTGAGGTTGGAAACGGTGAGCAGCGGGTTGGGCACGGAGGGAATTATGGGTGGCAGTTTGGGTGATTTTGAGCGGCTGTAGGCTGTTTTGAGCTATTCAGGTATGCAAGAACGTCAACACATGTGAACGGTCATGCTGAGCGCAGCCGAAGCATCTCTACCGCTTCGTTGGGGTCAGCCTTCCCAAGTCTCTAAATCAACGGCCTGCCAGGTCGGATTAAATGCTGTAATCAGTGCGTCTTTCTTCCGGCGTGTCCAGCCTTTCAATTGCTTTTCACGGGCTATGGCCTGCATAGCGTCAGGTGATAGTTCAAAGTAAACTAGCAAATCAGCCTGATACCGCCCAGTAAATTTCCCTGCATCTCCCCGGCCGCTACTGTGCTCATAAAGCCGTCGCGAGAGGTCGTTGGTGACGCCGATGTACAAAACGGTTTGGGTTTGATTTGTCAGGATGTAGACGTACATGCTGAGGCATTTAGAATGTTATGCTGATTCTGTCAAAACGATTATAGTATGTCTAATTCGGTAATTGAGAATCGATAAAGGCCATCCAGTACTTTGTCTATGTGGAAAGTACATTGTAGAGTTAAGTCACTTTCTTGATTATCAAACCACAGTAAGATATCTACAAAAATCCTATCCGGTATATCTGCATGTCTAATCACACCGATTCTGTAGGTTTTATCGTCTGGAATTAACGTCACTGCACCACCATATGCCTCAACAGCATTCTCAATATAATTTGGTGGTGATTCCTGACTACAATCAAGCTCGTGTAGCAGAGCATAATTCTCATCAAACAAACAGTTTACGATAAAGGAAGCAGTAGCTTTTATTCTGTTCTTTTTCATTCACTGTTGAATTTTATCGCATTCACTCAACGAAGCGGTAGAGATGCTTCGACTTCGCTCAGCATGACCGTTGTTACGATTACCGTTCAACGTTCTGCCCCTCTCCCCTACTACGCCAGCTTCTCAGCATCGGCGGCGACTAGGGGCTGGGGCTCGTTGGGAGCGGCTGCGGGCTGCGATTCGTTGAAAAAGCGGCTCTGGTTGAGCAGAATCAAGGCAACGCCGATGAAGATGGACGAATCGGCGATGTTGAAGATGGGGAAGCCGCCGCTGTACGAGCCGCCGATGAGGGGCCAGGATTTAGGGAAATAACCCACGTACAGCGGCACGAAAATCATGTCGATAACCTGGCCGTAGAACCAGCGCGTGGGCGAGCCTACCGGGGCGTTATTGTAGATAATTCCGTAGAAAATCGAGTCAATCAAGTTTCCGACCGCGCCGCCGAGGATGAGAGCCATACAGGCGATGTAGCCGGCCGCCACGCGCTGGCGGCAGAGGCGAACAATGTAGTAAATCAACCCACCCACGGCCAGCATGCGGAAGCCGGTGAGCACCAACTTGCCGTAGGGCGCGGGCAGTTCGGCCCCGAAAGCCATGCCGGGGTTCAGCGTGTAATTCAGTTTGGCGAATTGACCGAGAACGGGGATTTCGCCGGCCGAACCAAGCTGCATGTAGGTGTGTACCAAATACTTCGATAGTTGGTCGAGCGCGATGATGAGCAGGGCCAGCAGGAAGAATTTAGCCGCGGAATGCTGGCGGGTGGTGAGCGTTGGGTGCATTGTAGAATAGGCAACGGGAATGCAAAGAACGGCAGGAAGTGTCGCCCTCCGCGTTCACCTCACCCCCGCCCCCTCTCCCGCGGAGAGGGGGCACCGGTCTTGCTCCTGACGAATTCTAATCCATAAAATAGAGCCCAGCGCATTGCGCCAGGCTCTTTCATTTTAATCCTGCTCCAAACCGGTGCCCCCTCTCCGCGGGAGAGGGGGTCAGGGGGTGAGGTTGACGGGCGCGCAGCTACCCCAGATTCTCCGAATCAGGAGCTACCAGCGGCTCGCTGCGATTCTCAGCTACCGCTACCGGCTCTTCCTGCTTAAAAAACCGGCTCTGATTGAGCAGAATAATGGCTACACCGATGAAAATGGAGGAATCGGCGATGTTGAAGATGGGCCAGAGCGACACGTACTTCCCTCCTAGCAGCGGCCAGTTTTGGGGCAGGAAGCCTTCGTAAATGTCGACGTAGAGCATGTCGATGACCTGGCCATATAACCAGCGCGTGGGCGAGCCAAATGGCGCGTTATCGTAGATGACACCGTAGAAAACCGAATCAATCAGGTTGCCCACGGCCCCACCGAGGATGAGGGCCATGCAGGCGATGTAGCCGCCGGCGGCGCGCTGCTTGCAAAGGCGGATAATGTAGTAGCTCAGGCCAAACACGGCCAGCAAGCGAAAGCCACTGAGAACCAGCTTTCCATATGGTGCGGGCAACTCGGCACCGAAGGCCATGCCAGGGTTCAGCGTGTAGTGCAGCTTGGCCCAGTGGCCGATGAGGGGGATTTCACCCGCCATACCGGGCTGCATGTAGGTATGCACGGCCCACTTCGAAAGTTGGTCAATAGCAATAACGAACAGCGCCAGCAGGAAAAATTTGGCCGCCGTTTGCTGGCGAGTGGTGAGGATTGGGTGCATTCAGGCAGGGCCGAAAATCTAGGGAATTGAAGTCGGAAAGTGGGTACGGTCAGGGGCTTTCAGCGCGTCATGCTGAGCGTAGTCGAAGCATATCTACCGCTTCGTTGAACGGTTCAAATGGCGTGGTAGAGATGCTTCGACTACGCTCAGCATGACGTGCGATTGAAAGTCGTTCCTTTTACCTTGTTTTGTACTTTTTATAACTGACTATCTGATGTTTTGAACGGATAAAGACGAGCTTACCGAGCATTTGTGCGGCGGAGGACTCGCTGGGGATTTCACCTCACGGCGAGTCGTTCAGCATCAAGCAGTTGCGACCTCCAAAAAGACCGGCACGGAGTAGTCATCAAATTCGAGCACGGAACCGCCGTTCACATCGGCCGCGAAGGTGAGAGCGAGGGCCTGCGTTTCGGTGCGGATGTAGTCGCCGAATGCGGCCACGGCGGCCGTAAGCTCGGGCTGCGCATCGGCCAGGGTGACGCGGATTTTGTCCTGCACTTCCAGGCCCGAGTCTTTGCGCAGGTTCTGGAGGCGGTTCACTAGCTCGCGGGCGAGGCCTTCCTGGCGCAGCTCGTCGGTCAGGGTCACGTCGAGGGCCACGGTGAGGGGGCCGTCGGTGGCCACGAGCCAGCCGGGCAGGTCGTCGGTGCGGATTTCCACATCGTCGGGGGCCAGGGTGATGGGCTGGCCATCGACCTCCACGGCGAGGCTTCCCTCCTTCTCCAGCTTCGAAATTTCGGCCGCCGTCATCTGCTGAATGCGGGCACCCACGGCCTTCAGGCGCGGGCCGTATTGTTGGCCGAGGCGCTTGAAATTGGGCTTCACCGACTTCACCAGCACGCCGCTTTCGCTCTCATCGTCGAGGAATTCGATGTGCTTCACGTTGATTTCGGCGCAAATCAAATCCTCCACGAGGCCGACTTGCTCCTTGGTCGAGTCGTTCAGCACCGGCACCAGGATGCGCTGTAGGGGTTGACGCACCTTCAGCACCGACTTTTTGCGCAGCGAGTGGGCCAGCGAGCTGATGCGTTGGGCCAGTTCCATGCGCTCCTCCAGCTTCGGGTCGATGCGGGCCGTGTCGGCTTCCACCAGCAGCGTCAGATGCACCGATTCCGGGGCCAGGGGCGTGTTTTTGGCCACGGCTTCGGCGCGCATGCCGTCGGTCATGTTCTTGTACAGCCACTCGGCGAAGAAGGGCGCGATGGGCGACATCAGCTGGGCCACCACCACCAGGCATTCCTGCAGGGTTTCGTAGGCGGCGCGCTTATCGGCGCTCAATTCGCCTTTCCAGAAGCGGCGGCGCGAGAGGCGCACGTACCAGTTCGAGAGCTGGTCGGTCACGAAATCCTGGATGGCGCGGGCGGCCTTCGTGGGGTCGTAGCTGTCGAGGTGCCCGCGCACTTCCACAATCAGCGACTGCAATTTGCTCAGAATCCAGCGGTCCAGCTCGCTCAAATCGGCGTGCGGAATGCGGTTGAATTCGCTGGTCTGAAACTCGTCCAGGTTCGCGTAAAGCGCATAGAACGAGTACGTATTGAAGAGCGTGCCGAAGAAACGGCGCTGCACTTCGGTCACGCCGGCGGGGTCGAACTTGAGGTTGTCCCACGGTGGCGCGTTGGCGATGAGGTACCAGCGGGTGGCATCGGGGCCGAACTGCTTGATGGTGGCAAACGGGTCGACGGCGTTGCCGAGGCGCTTGCTCATCTTCTGGCCGTCTTTGGCGAGCACCAAGCCATTGGCAATCACGTTTTTGAAGGCCACGGAATCTTCCAGCATTACGGCCAGGGCGTGCAGCGTGAAGAACCAGCCGCGGGTTTGGTCCACGCCTTCGGCGATGAAATCGGCGGGAAAATTCTTCTGGAACTGGCCCTCGTTTTCAATCGGATAGTGCCACTGCGCGTAGGGCATGGCCCCGGAGTCGAACCACACGTCGATGAGGTCGGCCTCGCGGTACATGGGCTGGCCGGTGGGGCTGACGAGGAAAATATCGTCCACGTAGGGCCGGTGCAGGTCCACTTTTTCGCCGTTGACGTAGGGGTTGTGGGTCATGATTTCGGCCGCCACGGCCTTGTCAATCTCCGCCTTCAGCTCGGCGATGCTGCCGATGCAGATTTCCTCCGTCCGGTCCTGGCTGCGCCAGATGGGCAGCGGGGTACCCCAGTAGCGCGAGCGGCTCAGGTTCCAGTCTACCAGGTTCTCCAGCCAGTTGCCGAAGCGACCGGTGCCGGTGCTTTCGGGCTTCCAGTTGATGGTTTTGTTGAGCTCGATGAGCCGGTCCTTTACCGCTGTGGTCTTGATGAACCAGGAGTCGAGCGGGTAGTAGAGCACGGGTTTGTCGGTGCGCCAGCAGTGCGGGTAGGTGTGCTCGTACTTCTCCACTTTGAAGGCCGTGCCGTCGCCCTTCATCTTGATGACGATGCTCTCGTCCAGCGTTTTATAGTCGGCCCCCGACTCGTCGTGGCCGTCGTAGTTCTTCACCCAGCGGCCCGCAAACTCGCCCATTTGGGGCACGTAGCGGCCCGTCCGGTCCACGATGGGGCCGAGCGTGCCTTCGGCATCCGGCACCATCAAGGCCGGGATGTCGGCCAGCTGCGCGGCGCGGAAGTCATCGGCACCAAACGTGGGCGAGATATGCACGATGCCCGTGCCGTCCTCCGTGGTCACGAAGTCGCCGTTGATGACGCGGAAAGCCCGTTCCTCGCCTTCAAACGGCGTGAAATCAAACAGCCGCTCGTACTTGATGTCGATGAGGTCAGCACCAGTGAATTCGCCCTCGATTTTCCAAGGAAGCAGGCGTTGCTCTCTCTTGGTAACACCTTCACCTTTAACATACTCTAAAGGAGCTGGCTTCATAAACAAAGCAAATTCCTGTGGAGTGATTGAGTCATCTCCACTCAGCATCCAAGCTGCTACTTTAGCATCATTCGATGAGGCGGATTCGAATTCCTCAACATCAAAAAAGCTCTCTGAAAATTCCTTTCCCTTGAAATACTGGCTTACCAGTGGTTTAGCTAGCACTACATGAATGGGGTCACCAGTATAAGGATTAAATGTGCGGACGAGCACGTAACGAATATTTCTGCCCACAGCGAGCGCCGTGTTGGCAGGCAATGTCCAAGGCGTTGTCGTCCAAGCTAAAATAAATATCTTGGGGTCAGCGCTATTGTTGGTTCGAGTCCGACAGGCGGCTCTAAAGAGCTTCTCAGAAACCTCGTTCTGCTTCACCTTAAACTGCGCCACCACGGTCGTGTCCTTCACGTCTTTGTAGGTGCCGGGCTGGTTCAGCTCGTGCGACGAAAGGCCGGTGCCAGCAGCCGGCGAGTACGGCTGGATGGTGTAGCCCTTGTAGAGCAAGCCTTTGGCGTAGAGCTTCTTGAGCAGCGCCCAGCAGCTCTCGATGTACTCCGGCTCGAAGGTCACGTAGGGGTCGTTGAGGTCGACCCAGTAGCCCATTTTCTCGGTCAGGTCGTCCCACTGCGCCTTGAAGCGCATGACGGTTTCCTTACAGCGCTGGTTGTAGTCCGCGATGCTGATTTTCTTGCCGATGTCCTCCTTTGTGATGCCCAGCTCCTTCTCCACCTGCAGCTCGATGGGCAGGCCGTGGGTGTCCCAGCCGCCCTTGCGGGGCACCTGCTTGCCCAGTAGCGTCTGGTAGCGGCCGAAAATGTCCTTCACCGTGCGCGCCATGACGTGGTGGATGCCAGGCGCGCCGTTGGCCGACGGGGGGCCTTCGTAAAACACGAACGTGGGCTGGCCTTCGCGGCTGCTCACGCTCTTTTCAAAGATGCCGTGCTTCTTCCACCAGGCGAGGATGTCCTCACCGAGCTGGCCGTAGTTGAGCGGCTGCTTGTATTCGGGGTATTTCATGAATTGGGTTATTATCAATTCTTTAGAACGTCATGCTAAGCGCAGTCGAAGCATCTTGCTCGCTTCGTTGCAATCGGATTGATTACTACTGCACGCGAGATGCTTCGGCTGTGCTCAGCATGACGGTCTTTTGGGTAAGCTTCGTTCTAAATCGTGTAGTCGCCTTCGTAATCGGCGGCTTTATGCATTTCGGCAAGGTTTAAATCCGCGTCGTCGTCCTCCTCGTGGTACGACTCGTCGTAGTGCCGGATGAGGGCGTTGGTATCCATATCGCCACCCTTGCCGTGCTCGAAGGTCACGAGCAGCGAGGGCAGCAGAATCAGGTTCGAGAAGTTCGTTATCAACAGCGACGCCGACATCAACATTCCCAGGGCTTTGGTACCGCCAAATTCGCTGAAGGCGAAGATGCTGAAACCCACGAACAACACGATGCTCGTGTATATCATGCTGGTGCCCGCCTCGCTGAGCGTCACGGATACGGCTTCGCGCACGCGGTTGCCGTTCAGGACCATTTCCTGGCGGAATTTGGCCAGCAGGTGAATGGAGTTATCCCCATCAATACCCAGCGCAATCACGAAAATCAGGGCCGTGCTGGGTTTGAGCGCGATGTTGAAATAACCCATGATGCCGGCTGTAAGAATCAGCGTCACAGCATTGGGGATGAGCGCGAAAAGCACGGTTTTGAAGGAGCGGAACAGCAGCAGCACCACCAAGCCTACCAGCCCGAAAGCCATAAACAGGCTGTCGCGCAGGGTGTGGATAACGTATTCGTTGCCCTTCGTGAAGATGATGGTCGTGCCCGTGGGGCGGATGTCCATTCCTGTGCCTTTGAAGATGCGATTCATCTCCGGGATGATTTTCGTGTTCATCAGCGTGTCCAGGTTCTGAGAGCCGATATCCGCAATTTTCAGGCTAATACGAGCTTTCTGGCTAGTGCTGTCGATGAAGGAGCGCAGCAGCTTGCTGTTCATGCCCGCGCCGCCGGCGGAGCCGCCCGAGTTAGCCAACGCACTAAGGATGAAGTTCTTTTCCGAATTATCGGGCAGGCGGTAGAACTGCGGGTTGCCGTTGTAAAATGCCTGCGTGCTGGCCTTGAGGAATGTCACTAGGCTGACGGGCGGCGAGAGTTCCGGCTGCGTGCGCAGGTATTTCTCGAACTGGTCGATTTTCTCCAGATTCTTGAGCTTGAACAGGCCCTTTTTCTTGTGGGTATCGACTTCGAATTCCAGCGGCATCACGCCATTGAAATGGCTTTCGAAAAAGGCCAAATCGGAGTTCACGGAGCTTTTCTTGGGCAAATCATCCACCATGTACGACACGGATTCGATGCGCGAAATCCCGATGGCCGCGCCCGCCACCAGCACCAGCGCGGCGATGTACACCGTGGGCCGACGGTCGAGCACGAGGTGGTCGAAGAACTCCAGCAGCTTGGTGAGGGGCGCGGCGTCGAGGTGCTCCAGCTGCTTGGCGGTGGGCGGCGGCAGGAAGGTGAAGGCGGCCGGAATCAGGATGAAGCTGATGATGAAGGCCGCGAAAATGTTGACCGTGGCCACGATACCGAACTGGTAGAGAATGGCAATATCAGTGAAGGCAAATACGATGAAGCCCACGGCCGTGGTCGTGTTATTCATGAGGGTGACGAGGCCGATTTTGCGGATTACCCGTGTCATGGCCAGCATCTGGTTGCCCGATTTTCGGTAGTCGTAGTGGTAGCGCGAGAGCAGGTAGGTGCAGTTAGGGATGCCGATAACGATGATAATGCTTGGAATCAGGCCCGTGAGCAGGTTGATTTTGTAGCCCAGCAGCACAATCGAGCCAATGCACCAGATGACCGTCACGCCCACCACGATGAGCGGAAACACCACGGCCGACCACGTCCGGAAGAACACCAGCAGCGTGATGCCGGTCACAATCATCGCCAGAATGGTGAAGAATTTCATCTCGCCGGCCACCTTGCTCGTCATCGTGGAGCGCACGTAGGGCAGGCCGGCGTAGTGCAGCTTGATGCCGGTTTTCTTCTCAAACTGCCCGGCAAAGCCCAGAATGTTGTTCATCACCGCCTGCCGCTTCGATGAATTCAGGTACTTCGGATCCATGGTGAGGGCCAGCAGCGTGGCCCCGGTAGTGGGGCTGATGAGCTGGCCTTTGTAGAACTCCACGCTGTTCACGACGCGCATCAGGCTGTCCAATTCCTTCTGACTGCGCGGCGGATTTTTGAAGATGGGTTTGGCTACAAAGCTGTTATTCGTCGTGTCTTTGCTGATGTTGAGCAGCTTGCTCACGCTGAGTACGCCGTTCACACCCTGCACTTTAGCCAACGTATCGGTGAGCAGGCGGAACTCATTGAAGTTGCCCAGCTTGTACACCGAACTGTCCTGCAGGCCGATAACCAGCACGTTACCATCCTCCCCAAACGTGTGCTTGAACTGCTTGAAATAGAGCATATCCGGGTCCTTCTCGCTCACCACCTGGGCAAAGTCGTAGGTCATTTCCACGTCCTTGGCCTTGTAGGCCATGAAAACGGTGATGACGGCCAGCACCGCGACCAGCGACAGGCGAAACCGGATGATGAATAAGGCTAGCTTTTCCCACATAAAATCCTTGTAAAGAGGCAAAGTTACGTACGGGCCGGGGCGTTGGCCGCTTTCAAACAAGTAGCGCGGACTTTGCAGTCCGCGTCCCCACGCCGTTACAAATCGCTGAAACGGTGCGGGGACGCGGACTGCAAAGTCCGCGCTACGGGCTATTGCCGTCGAAACGGCGCGGGGCGCGGACTGCACAGTGCGCGCTACGGGTTCCTACAGCTGCTCGAAGACGCGGCGGAAGCTCACCGCCTCGCCGATGTAGCTTTTCAGCTCCGAAATGGGCATGCGGGTTTGCTCGCGGGAGTCGCGGTGGCGCACGGTCACGGTTTCGTCCTCCAGGGTCTGGCCGTCCACCACGATGCAGAAGGGCGTACCAATGAGGTCCTGGCGGGTGTAGCGCTTGCCGATGGCGTCGCGCTCTTCCAGCACAAGGCGGAAATCGAACTTCAGCGCATCGAAGATTTCCTGGGCTTTCTCGGGCATGCCGTCTTTGCGGACGAGCGGGAAGATGGCCGCTTTCACCGGGGCCACGGCGGGGTGCAGCTTCAGCACGGTGCGGGTTTTGGTGGTTTGGGCGTCGCCCTCCCCTTCCGTGATGGTTTCCTCCTCGTAGGCGTTGCAGAGCGTGGCCAGGAACAGGCGGTCGGCACCAACGGAGGTTTCGACTACGAAGGGCACGTAGTTGCCGTAGGCTTTGCCAGTGGCGGGGTCGATATCCGCGTCGAAATACTGCTGCTTTTTGCGGCTTAGGTTCTGGTGCTGGGTCAGGTCGAAGTCGCCGCGCGAGTGGATGCCCTCCATTTCCTTAAAGCCGAAAGGAAATTCGTACTCGATATCCACGGCCGCTTTGGCGTAGTGCGCTAGCTTGTCGTGGTCGTGGAAGCGCAGCTTGGCGGCAGGCAGGCCCAGCGCCTCGTGGAAGCGGCGGCGCGAGGCTTTCCAAGTGTCGTACCACTCGCCTTCGGTGCCGGGGCGCACGAAGAATTGCATCTCCATCTGCTCAAACTCCCGCATCCGAAAGATGAACTGCCGGGCCACAATCTCGTTCCGGAACGCCTTGCCAATCTGCGCGATACCAAACGGAATCTTCATGCGGGCCGATTTCTGCACGTTCAGGAAGTTCACGAAAATACCCTGGGCCGTTTCGGGGCGCAGGTACACGGGCGGCGCGTCCGAGTCCACGGCCGAGCCTTGGGTCGAGAACATCAGGTTGAACTGGCGCACGTCGGTCCAGTTGCCGGTTTTGGAAACGGGGCACAGGATTTTCTCATTGATAATGAGTTCACGCACGCCGGCCAGGTCGTTGGCCGTCAGCAGTCGGCCCATCTCGGCGGTGAGGGCGGCCCCGCGGGCGGGGTCGCCGGCATTTTCGTACTCGGCGGCTTTTTCTTCGAGTAGCACGTCGGCGCGGTAGCGCTTCTTGCTGTCGAGATTGTCAATGAGCGGGTCGTTGAAGCCGGCGATGTGGCCGCTGGCTTCCCAGGTGCGCGGGTCCATGAAAATGGCCGCGTCGATGCCCACCACGTTGCCGTTGAGTTGGGTCATGGCTTCCCACCACAGGCGCTTAAGGTTGTTTTTCAGCTCCACGCCGTTGGGGCCGTAGTCGTACACGGCGGCCAGGCCGTCGTAGATTTCCGATGACTGGAAGACGAAGCCGTATTCCTTGGCGTGGGCCACAATATCCTTAAGCTGGGTGGTTTCGATTGCTGGGTTCATACCCACAAAAGTAGGCCGATGCGGCGCAAGCTGAAACTTCTGCGTAGAAGGCGCGAAATTCATTCCTGCTTCACGGAATCGCCCTGCCATCACAATTCGGTAACATAGCGTCTGTAAGCTACCTTCCTACCTTTGACCCATGATTCAACTTAAGTACCCACCAACCCCCTCTTTATGTTTGGTTTAGAACCTCACGTACTTCTGCTCCTCGGCGTGTGCCTGCTGGCCGCCTGCGCGTTCGAGTTCGTGAATGGCTTCCACGACACGGCCAACGCCGTGGCCACCGTCATCTACACTAATGCGCTGCGGCCCTGGGTCGCGGTGGTGTGGTCGGCGTTCTGGAATTTTATTGGCGTGTTCTCCGGCGGCATTGGCGTGGCCATGGGCATCGTCTATTTGCTGCCCGTCGAAAGCTTGGTCGACGCCAACGTGTACCACGGCATTGCCATGGTGGGCGCGCTCATTCTGGCCGCCATTATCTGGAACATCGGTACCTGGTACTACGGCATTCCGGCCTCCAGCTCGCACGCCCTCATCGGCTCCATTCTGGGCGTCGGCATCGCGTATTCGCTACTGCCCGAGTCACGCGGCACGGCCGTGAACTGGACCAAAGCCGGCGAAACGGGCGTGGCGCTGCTGGTGGGGCCGCTGCTGGGCTTCGCACTCACCATTGGCATGATGTTCCTGTTCAAGCGCTTCGCGCCCAGCAAGGCCATTTTCAAGGAGCCGCACAAGCGCAAGCCCCCGCCCATCTGGATTCGCCTGCTGCTCATCACCACCTGCACGCTGGTGAGCTTTTTTCACGGTTCCAACGACGGGCAAAAGGGCGTGGGCCTGGTCATGCTGATTCTGATTGGCATCGTGCCCTTCCGCTTTGCGCTGGATGAAAGCAAGAATCCGCTCGACCTGCGCGATTCGCTGACCAAAGTGGAGTATGTCGTCAGCCGCGTAAACCGCGCCGACCTCAGCCCCAAAGACCAGAAGGATTTGGTCGAAATCCAGGAAAAGACGGCCGACCTCGACCGCATTTTCGCCGGCAAAACCGACATCAAGCAGTTGCCCCAGCAAACGCGCTTCGAAATCCGCCGCGACGTGCTGCTGCTCACCAACCGCGCCAAAAAGCTCCTCGGCTCCGAGAAAGTGAGCCTGAGCACGGCCGACCGCAAGAGCTACGACGATGCCGCCAAGGAGATGAAAACCTTCACCGACTACGCCCCCTGGTGGGTGCTGCTGATGGTAAGCCTTTCGCTGGCCTGCGGCACCATGATTGGCTGGCAGCGCATCGTGAAAACCATCGGCGAGCGCATCGGCAAGGAGCACCTGAGCTACGCCCAGGGGGCCTCCTCGGAACTGGTGGCGGCGCTGATGATTGGCTCCTCCACCTGGCTCAACCTGCCCTCGTCCACCACGCATGTGCTCACCTCGTCCATCGCGGGCAGCATGGTGGCCAGCCGCGGCGTGAAGAACATCAACCCCGGCATGGTGCGCAATATTGCCCTGGCCTGGGTACTCACACTGCCAGTGACCATGGTGCTCTCGGGCCTGCTGTTCCTGTTGTTCCGGGCCGTGCTGGGCTAGCAAGCTCGACCTGCCAAAACACAAAAAAGGCTGTCTCATTGTGAGACAGCCTTTTTTATTAACTAGCAGCTTGGGTACTGGCCCATTTTGAACCCAGTGTCCCGAAACGGGGATAAGCACCCCGTTTTCATGTTGTTATCCACTTATCCACAGCCGGAAATGGCCGAAATGTGGATAAGCTAGCTTTATTTAGGCCACTGCACTTCCATATCGTCGTTGATGAACACGCCGAAATTGACGAACTGCAGCTCGCCTTCTTCAAAGTATAAGTCAATCATCGACTTCTCGTAGGACAGGCGGATGGCGCCTTCTTCCATGGTTTCCAGCTCGGGCGTGGCCTGCCCATGGCGCTCCATGAGGGCCTTCACCTGGTCCACGCTCAGGCCGTAGATGGCCTCGCCGTAGAGGCGCATGTTGGGGTTGTCGGTTTCGATGCAGCTCAGGCGGAAGTCGTCTTCGCGGTCGAAGTAGAGCGAGAGCAGGTAGTCTTCCTCGTGGTAGTTCCAGGCTTGGTGCTCGAAGTCGTCGTCGTCGTCGGACTCTTCAATTTCCTCGGGTTCGCCCACGAGGGTGCGCACTTCGTCCATGGTCGCGCCGAAGCGTAGCGGGCCCATGCCGGTGCCCAGAATGATTTCGTTTTCCTCGATGCTAGAGGGTTGGGGGGTGCTCATACGGGTTGGGGTGAAGGGTAGTAAGCAAAGGTAGGCAGGGAGGCCGGGTGGTTGGGCGTTGACGAGAAAGAACGTCATGCTGAGCGCAGCCGAAGCATCTCGCTCGCATCGTTGAACGATTGGTTCACTGTCCCACGCGAGATGCTTCGGCTGCGCTCAGCATGACGTTTCGTTATCCCCCCTACTTCCCGTACTTGTCCACAAACTCCTCTTTCTGTCGGACGTATTCGGAATTGGCTTTAGCCTCGTCCCACTTGCGCTTGAAAATGGCGGCGGCTTCCACCTTATCCACATCGGGGTGGGGATTGCGGGGCAATTCGGGCCGGCCGTGGGCCCCGCTCTGGCCTTTTTTGTCGTCGGGCACGGGGCCGGCGTATTTCTTGCCGCCGGCGTGGTTGGCGTAGCGCCGGGCCCGGGTGAAGCCCATTTGGATGAATTTGCGGGCCATGTCGGCTCCCACAAAATCGTGGGCCTTCAAATAAGCCTCAAACAGGCCGTAAATCGTTTCGGATGACTCCCGGGCTGCTGCCGCGTCTTTGAAGCGCCAGTGGGGCAGAATCTCAGCCTTGTAGGGCTGTACCAGCAGCACGCCCTGCTCGCCCCGACCCACGCGGTAGAGCTCGGGGTGCAGGCGGAAGTCGACGGCATGGAAATCGAGGGTGTAATCGAACGGCATGGGGAAAAGCAGTTGTGCGGTGTGCATAACCCATACGGATTCCCTCAAAAACCGGAAGCCCGCTTTTCAAAATTCAAATCGCCTGGGCCTTTCCATTTTTTTGAGCAGCGCTTTTGGCTAAACGAAACGGGGAATTCGAAAAGCATCTCCCACCCGGGTTTTCCCCACTTTCAATTTTTGATTAAATTTTTTTCTTAAAAATCTTTTTTATTTCCACTCATTAGGTCGGTTGATAAGTGGAAAAGCCGGGCAGGTTATCCACGCTGGGGATAACGTGGGGGTAATGCCGGTTTTATCCACGGGCTATACACCGGCATTGTGGAAAATATCAAATTGATTATAAAGTGGTTATGCCTATTGTCAACATATCCACCGCGTTTCCACATTTTCGTTATCCCCTGAAAAACGGCGGTGTGGGAAGGCGTTTTCCACGGGGATAGTTATCCACGGTTATCCCCGCCCAATTTGCCCTGTGCGGACAGCCTGCTGGCCAAAAAAACTTCTACCCCATTTATCCCCGCGCCGCTGGAGTGTTTCCCCCAGGTTATCCCCGAAGTCATCCCCACTCAGTAACCAATGTGGAAAACCCCGTGGAAAAGCAGTGGATTAAAGGCGAAAATGCGGCTCAGTAACTGGAAAAGAAGGAAAGTTATCCACTAATGTGGACAGCCTAACGGGTTTTAGTGGGTTTCACTATCGGAGCCGAGCCTATTGAATGGAGTTGGCTAAGCCAGGAAAAGGGTAAAAGCTGGAGTACAGCGGCACCGTCCGCGAGCGAAATACCAATCTAAATAGCAACGTCGAAATGCCGTAAGAACCCGCCTGATTCAAAAACAGACAGATTGGCACACCACCGGGGAAAGGGTACTGCGGCTAAAATTTCAGCGGTTCCACGATGTCGAAGCCGGCGCGGACCTGCTGGGGCTTGGGGTCGAGGTACACGGGCTCGGGCACCAGCAGCAGGTTGGGGTCGCCGCCGCGCCAGCGGCCGTCGCCGTTGGTGTCGATGAGCACACGCAGGCGATAGGTAGCGGGGGCCATATCCGAGAATAGGTAAGTGCCCTTGGGCGAAAGCAGGCTGGCCACCACTTCGAACTTCTCATTGAGCAGCTGCAGTTCAAAGCTCTTTTCCTTGGTCGTGATGGTGCCTGAGAGGCTGGTGGACACATCCTGCTCGCTGATGCCGAGGCGCAGGGGCTTCAGGCGCAGGTTTTGGGCGGTGATAGCGGTGATGGCCGTGCTGTCGAGCAGGATTTCGAGCCGTTTTTTGGCCTTGGAATTGAAGCGCACGGCCAGCTCGGTGCGGTCGGGGCTGAGCACGCCGTCGGCGGGCAGGCGCAAGGGGCGACGCTTCACCGAATCCTCCACCAAGGTGCCAAACGGCCGGTCTTTGGCAATGCGTACGGGCACCGAAAACTGGAATTTTATCTGGCCCTCGGGGTACACGTTGCGCGCACCGCCCTCCACGGTGTAGAGCGATGGGGCGGGGGCTTTTTTGGCGGCGGCCGGCACCGGGAATTTCACTTGCAGCGTATCGTGGCCCACGTTGCCGGTGCTGTCGGTGGCGGTCAGCACATAGCGGCCATCGCCCACTTCGGGGGTTTTGAAAAGCACCACCGAGCGGCCCCGGTCGGCCAGCTGCACGGCTTCGGTCACGGCGGCCGGGGTGGCCTTGCCGTCCAGCGGGACCAGCGTGGCCGTGCGCACGCCTTCGCTCAGGCTGAGGCGCAGCTGCGTGGGGCCGGGGGTGCGCGAGGTGATAAGCGGGGGGCGCTTATCGGGCTGGGTAAGCACCAAGGGAATGTCCTGGCCGGTGCTGCCCTCGATGGTGATGGGCGTGGGCAGGTAGGCTATTTTCTCGCCTTCGTCGTAGCGGCCGTTGTTATTCTTATCGGCCACGGCGTAGATTTTGTAGGTGCCGGCTTTGAGAAAATTCAGGCTGAATTTCCCGGCTTTGTCGGTAAGTACGGTGTAGTACGGGCGGCCTTTGCGCACGCCCAGCGTGTCGCCCTCGCGGTACAGGCCGATGCTGGAGCCCTCCACGGTCCTGCCCGTGAGCACATCGGTAAGGCTGCCGCGTACCTTACCCGAGTCGAGTGCGGCCCCGGTGCTGAAGGTGAGGTAGGCATTTTTGGCCGGTAGGGCTTCGGTGATGTCCACCACGGCCTCCCGGAAATTAAAGCTGTAAGTAGTATTAGCATCGAGCGGCTTCTCGAAGAGCAGCGTGATGGAGTTGCGGTCTTCGCGCAGCTTGTAGGGGTTGTCTTCTGGCAGCTGGGGCGTGATGAGCAGGTTTTTGCTCAGCTCTTTGGTGATGACGGGCTCCGAAAAATTGAGCCGCACGAAGAGCTGCTTCACGTTGCGGGCCGCGCTGTCGGGCGAGCTGCTGATGCGGCGCGGCGGGGTGCGGTCGCGCGGGCCACCCAAGGGCGGGGCCACGGCGGCGCAGCTTTCAAGCAGGGCAACCAGCGCCAGCAAAGCCAGCAATTCAGCGCGAACGGACATTATACAACAGCAGCGTGGTGAGCGTAAGAACAACAATGGCCGCCCCAATGCGCAGCCCCGTACGGCGCGTCACCTCGGAAGTCGGCTCGGTGGTGCTAACGACCACAACGCGCCGGGCGGTATCGGCCACAAAGGTCGGCGGTGGCTTTTTGATGGAATCGGGCAGCGGCGTGGGTACGGTTTGGGCATGGGCGGCGGTGGCCAGCAGGCCCGCCGCCATCACCAGTCGCCACCGGGCCACCGGCCGCATCAGGCCCCGGCCGGGGTGCGCCGCCCGGCCACGTAGAGCAGGCTCGAATACTGCCCTTCGTGCTCCTCGGCGTACACATTGGACTTGTAGCCCGCCTTGAGCACGGTGAGCAGGCCGCCCGCCCGCTCGGCCTTGTGCTTCTCGCTGAGCATGCTCACGTAGTAGGCATCAAGCGGCATGGGCAGCGTCTGGCGAATGGCCAATTTGTGCTTTTTGAGCAGCTGGGCCATGGTTTTGGGCGCGAAATGATAGAGATGGCGCGGCACGTCGTAGGCCGCCCACAACTCGCGGTAGTGCTGGGCGTCGAGGCTTTCCACGTTGGGCACGGCGATGAGGAGTACGCCGTCCGGCTTCAGCAAAGCCACCAACTGGACCAGCGTCTCGTTGAGGGTGTGGACGTGCTCCAGTACGTGCCAGAGCGTAATCGCATCGAACGTGCCGGGCTGAAACTGGGCCAGACTCTCCTGCCCTATCGGCTGGCCGAGGCGCTGGCTGGCTTCGGCGCGGGCGCGGGCGCTGGGTTCTAGGCCCGCCACCTGCCAGCCGGCCGACTTGGCGGCAGCCAGAAAATGGCCCGTGCCGCAGCCGTAGTCCAGCAATTTGCCCCGGCGCGGAGCCAGCTTATTCAGCAAACCCACCTTGCGGCGCATGGTGAAAAACCGCGCTACCTTATACGCCTGGTTTACGAAGCCCTGGGCCGCGCTGTTGTGCGACACGTAGGCATCGGACTCGTAATACTTGCCAATTTCGGCCTCATTGGGCCGTGGATTGGTAAACTGGAAGCTGCACGCCGCGCACTGCACAATGGCGAAGCTTTCGTGGCTCACCGTGCGGTCTTCGACCACCAGCTTGTTTTTGAAGTCAGTTTTGCCGCAAACCGGGCAATTATCAATTCGTTCGTACGACACGGATACTTCTAAAGGGCAAAAGCTGGCCGGCAGTAGCGCAGCTCATTTCATAGCTGGGCAAAGTTCGCAAGATTTTGGCAGGAACGAAGTCTGGCTATTGTTGATGCTATTGGGCTTCCATACGAATAGCCTCAGCTGGGTCCGGGTCGCCCATGGAGCCTAGCATAACGATGCTAGTGGCTAGCCATAAGATTAGACTTGTGCCCAAGCCTAACCCGCATACCAGCAGCCAGCCCAAAGCTGGTTTCCAAAGCTTATGCACCAAATTGCGGAGCATCATGAACAATCCCACAATAAACCCGAGCAGCGACCCCACCGTGGAAAACCACCAAATGAGAATTACTTTATCGAAGTATTCTGCACTATCGAACAGTTTGGGATACTGAAACAAAAACAGCAGCAAGCCAACTACTCCAGTTCCGGCAGCAAGCTCTAATAGCAAAAAGTAGCGTTTACGTAGTACCATACTAGCACCCTCCTACCGCCCCAAATACACCATCAGCACCGACACGTCGGCCGGGGAGATGCCGCTGATGCGGGAAGCCTGCCCAATGGTTTCGGGCTGAATCTTGAGGAGCTTTTCGCGGGCCTCATGGCTGAGGGCGGGCATGGCGCGGTAGTCGAGCCGGCCCTGAATCACGAAGTTTTCGAGCTCCTGCATACGCTCGGCCTGCTGGTTTTCCTTCAGCAAGTAGCTCTCGTACTTGATGTTGATGATGGCCTGCTCCAGCGCCTCGGCATCGTAGGCGGCCAGCGCGTCGTCCAGGGCGGGCAGGGCGCGACGCAGGTCGGCCAACTCCACGTTGGGGCGGCGCAGCAGGTTCACGGCGCGGGTTTTTTCGTGGATTTCGGCCGAGCCCAGCTCTACCAATAGCGGGTTGATTTCGGCGGTTTCGATGGCGAATTTCTGGAACAGCGCGCCGATTTCAGCCGTCTGCTCTTCTTTCATCCGCACGCGGGCCAGGCGCTCATCCGAAGCCAGGCCCAACTCGTGGCCCAGCGGCGTGAGGCGCAGGTCGGCGTTGTCCTGACGCAGTAGAATGCGGTGCTCGGCGCGGCTCGTGAACATGCGGTAGGGCTCGTCGGTGCCCTTGTTCACCAAGTCGTCGATGAGCACGCCGATGTAAGCCTCGCTCCTTTTGAGCACGAACGGCTGTTTGCCATGCACTTTGTTGTGGGCGTTGATGCCAGCCATCAGGCCCTGGCAGGCGGCTTCCTCGTAGCCGGTGGTACCGTTTATCTGGCCCGCGAAATACAGGCCTGCAATCAGCTTGGTTTCGAGGGTGAGCGCAAGCTGCGTGGGTGGGAAAAAGTCGTACTCGATGGCGTAGCCGGGGCGGAACATCTTGGCCCTCTCAAAGCCCGCGATTTCGCGCAGGGCGCGGTACTGCACATCTTCCGGCAAACTGCTCGAAAAACCATTCACGTAGCATTCCACCGTGCTCCAACCCTCGGGCTCCACGAAAATCTGGTGGCGGTCCTTGTCGGCGAAGCGGTTGATTTTGTCTTCCACGCTGGGACAGTAGCGCGGCCCCAGGCCCTTAATACGGCCCTGGAACATGGGCGACTTTTCGAAGCCCTCGCGCAGGATGTTATGCACCCGCTCGTTGGTGTAGGTGATGTAGCAGGGGCGCTGATTAACCAGCCGTGGCGTGTCGAGGTAGGAGAATTTGCTGGGCACGTCGTCGCCGCCCTGCACCTCCATTTTGGAGTAGTCGAGGCTGCGGCCGTCCACGCGGGGCGGGGTGCCGGTTTTCATGCGGCCCGCTTCAAAGCCCAGCTCCACCAACTGCTCGGTGATGCCCCGGCTGCCCTTTTCGGCCGCCCGGCCGCCGCCAAAATTCTTCTCTCCGATGTGGATGAGGCCATTCAGGAACGTGCCATTGGTCAGCACGACCGACTTACCCCGAAACTCAATGCCAAGGGCCGTTCTCACGCCTACCACGGTGTCGTTTTCCACCACCACGCCGGTCACGGCTTCCTGCCAGAAGTCTACGTTGGCGATGCCTTCCAGGGTCAGGCGCCAGGCTTCGGCGAAACGCATGCGGTCGCTCTGGGCGCGGGGGCTCCACATGGCGGGGCCTTTCGAGCGGTTCAGCATCCGAAACTGAATCATGGTCTGGTCGGTGATGATGCCCGACTGGCCGCCCAGCGCGTCAATTTCGCGCACAATCTGGCCCTTGGCCACGCCGCCCATGGCCGGGTTGCACGACATCTGGGC
This sequence comes from Hymenobacter sp. UYAg731, assembly GCF_054061335.1. Taxonomy (NCBI): domain Bacteria; kingdom Pseudomonadati; phylum Bacteroidota; class Cytophagia; order Cytophagales; family Hymenobacteraceae; genus Hymenobacter; species Hymenobacter sp. UYAg731. The sequence continues at coordinate 764,484 of NZ_JBSSEC010000002.1, forward strand.
GATGGTGTTCATGTTCATCGTCACCAGCAGCACTTTCGAGCCCAGGTTGGCGGCGGCGGCAGCGGCTTCGCAGCCGGCGTGGCCCGCGCCTACTACAATGACGTCGTATTCTTCTTGCTGAAACATAGGAGCGCGAAGTCTCGCGGAGTTTAAAATGGAAGTCTCGCCAAGGCGATAAAGGTTAAAACCAAGCTTTGCGAAACTTGATTTCAACTTGGCGAAACCTGGCGCGAAAAAAAGCCCGCCCGGCGTTGATAGCTACAAAATTACGCAATTCGGCTCCGGCCGCCGGTTTCACGCGAAACGAGGGGTGGATTCCAGAACTTGGAGCTAAATGGCCGTACCCTGCAAATCCTCCGGCAGCCATTCGGCAAGTAGCTCGTCCGAATTCGCCTGCACGGCTTCCCACGAAAAAGGCAGCCACTGGCCGCTGATGCTGTCGAATACTTCCGTAGCCGCAGCGCAGGCGAAGAGCTTATAGTCGAATTTGGGATAATTATTCACCAGGTAGCCGGGGTAATAGTAATCGAGGTGCCGGCGGCGGGCGTAGTCGGTTTTCAGCAGCAGCAGGTATTTGCCGAGGCTGTGGCGGTGGTAGGTGGGGTCGTAGAAATTGAGGATGCCGGCCAGGGTGCGCTCGCCGTAGTCGAGGATGCCAGCAGCAATGAGGCGGCCCTCATCGCGCAGCTCGATAATTTGGGTATTGAAGACGTTGTGCGTGGCATCTCCCAGCAGCACTGCCGCAATGGTGGGCGCGGCGTCGAAGGTGATGGCGTCGCGGTAGCGGGCATATAGCTCCTCGTACTCCTCGGTGAGGCGGAAATGGCGGATGGTGGCTGCGAAGCGTGAGTTGCGGCGCAGCAGCCGACGCTGCTCGGGGCCCCACTCCACGCGGGCCAGGTCGAGGCGCAGCCAGTGGGCGGTGTAAAGGCGGCCATCAAAGGGCACAAACTGGCAGGTGAACAGGTCCTGCTGCATGCGGTAGTAGCCTTGGGCGAGGTAAAAATCCAGCGCATCGCCCCGAATGATTGGAAAATCGGCAGAAGAAGAGGCAGCCATAAACGGGGCGGGCAACGGCAGATAGTAAAACGTCATGCTGAGCGAAGTCGAAGCATATCCACCGCAGGAGTAATTATTTACTTGCGCGGTAGAGATGCTTCGACTTCGCTCAGCATGACGTTTCTTGATTATTTATCGCGGCAATGCCGGCTTAGAATTCGCGTAGCGCCAGGCAGTAGTCTTCTTTGGCGCGCATGGCCGTCTGGCTCAGCAGGTCCTTGTCGTGGTAGCCGAGCAGGTGCAGCACGCCGTGAATCATGACGCGGTGCAACTCGTCGCGGAATGGGATGCCGAGGTCGTGGGCATTGTCGCGCACGCGCTCCACGCTGATGAAAATGTCGCCTTCGAGGATGTCCGCGTCGTCGGAGTTATCGAAGGTGATGACGTCCGTCAGCGTGTCGTGGGCGAGATATTCGACGTTGAGGCGGTGCAGGTAGTCGTCGGAGCAGAAGATGTAGGTGAGCTGCACGATGCGGTGCTCATGCACCTTGGCCACGCGCTCAATCCAGTCCAGCAGGCTTTCGGCATCGGAAAGCTCGAAATCGGGCGCGTCTTCCACCATGAACTCGATGCCGGGGGCTTCGTGGTGCAACTCGCCGGGAGGGAAATTTTCGTGGTGGGGCGGGCCCATCGGCGGAGTGCTGTTCATGCGGAATCAGGCGGCTTTAGGCAGCGATTTGGTCGGCGGTCGAAGCTTCGTCGGCGGGCGTAGGCGAGAGTTGGAAGGTCAGCAGCAGACAGCGGCCCTCTTTGCTGAACTCCACCTCATCGGCCAAGTGGCGAATGAGGAAAATGCCGCGACCACCCGGGTTTTCCAGGTTTTCAGGGGCCGTAGGGTCGTCAAGATTATCATAATTAAAACCTGTTCCTTCGTCCTCAATCTCGAACTTCAGCATCTGCGGCTCCACGTAGAGCGACAGGTAAACGTTCTTGTCCTTGTCGAACTTATTGCCGTGCCGAATGGCGTTATTCACCGCTTCGGTCACGGCCACCATGATGTTGCCGTAGATATCGTCCTCAATCTGAAAGGTGTCCTTGGAATTATCGATGAAACTCTCAACGACGCGGATATTCTCGACGAGCGACGGAATCTGAATTTTTACCTGCTTCATAAGGTGATTTGATGGGAAGAGCGGCAGCGCTTTGGGGCGGCAAAAATAGTCTTTTAGCGGCAAAGCACCGCAACTATTTCTGCTATCTTCAAATGCCTGGTTCTAACAGTACACTAATTGGTTAACGAAACGGCGGCCCGCTTGGATGGGAAGCCGTTCGGATTATTTGATTTTCTGAAAATACTCGCCCACTTCGCGTTGGTAATACGGAGTCAGGTTCGGGGGTGTACTACGTAGCAATTCGGTCTGGCGTTCCTTGCTGACCTTGTATTTGTCGAACGCCGGCGGGAAAACCGGGGGTTTGTACTGAGCCGTCTGGGCCTCGCGCTTGGTGTCCTGGTCGCGCTCGCGGGCCGATTTTTCCACCTCCAGCAGGCGGGTGAGGATTTGCTGCTGGCGCATCATGGTTTCTTCGGTGAGGCGCTTGTTTACGAGGTCGGTTTCAGTTTGCTCCATCAGTTTCTTGATGTCGCCGGTGCCGCCCGCGCCCTGGTCGCCTTTGCCGTCCTTGCCATTCTGGCCGCCTTCTTTGCCATCCTTGCCTTCTTTGCTCTGCCCCTGGCCAGGCTGGCCCCCGCCTTGGCCCTGCGAGCTGCCGGGCTTGCCACCCTGCTGCAACTTGTCGAGCTGCTGCATGGCCTGGCGCAGCATCTGCTGCTGGCCGGCCAGCTTGGCCAGCTCCTGCGACATCTCGCGGCCCGACTTGCCCGATTTCGACAACTGCTGAATCTGCTCGTTGAGCTGCTGCTGCATCTTGCCCATGTTGCCGGGGCCGGGCTTGCTGCCCTGGCCCTGCCCTTTGCCCTTGCCTTTTTTCTTGCCGGGCTTGCCCTGGCCGTCCTTGGGCTGGCCTTTGCCGGCCTGGGCCTCCTGCTGCATCTGGTCGAGGGAGCTTTGCAGCATCAGGGCCAGGTTGTTCATGCTCGTCATGGCCTGCTGCTCGGTGGCGGTGGCGCGGCCCAAATCGCGCTGCTGAATGTGGGTGAGCGACTCATCCATGCGGCCGTTCATCTCGCCCACCTCGCGGGTCACGAAGCTCTGAATTTTGGGCTCTTTCTTGGCCAGCGCATACAGCGAATCCTGAATGATTTTGGCGTCGTCGCGCAGCTTGCGCTGGGTCTGGCCCAGCTGCACGAAGCGCGGGTCGGACTGGTCTACCCGGCGGAAGTCCTTCATCAGCTGTTCTTGGTCGAAGCTCAGCGTCAGCAGGTTGTCCAGTATGTCGCGCAGGTCGTCGATGTTCTGCTGGGCCTGGTCGCTTTCCTCCTCGCTCATCTGGTCGCGCATTTTCTGCGCCATTTTCTTCATGCGGTTGGCAGCGCTTTTCTGCTGGCCGGCGGCTTTTTTGTTCTGGTTTTTGCTCAGGCTCTGCTGGCTTTCCTGCATGTCCTGGTCGGTCTGCTCCTGGTCGGGCTTCTGCTCGTCCATGCCGTTCTGGTCGCCCAGCTCCTTGTCCATCTGCTTCAGGTCTTGCAGTTCTTTTTTCAAGTCTTCGAACTCCTTTTGGTTCGCGGCCTGCTCCTGCTTTAGCTGTTCCTGTTTGGCTTTTTGGTCTTGGTTGGAGGCTTTGTTGTCGGGGTTTTCCTTGTCGTTCTGCGCGGTTTTTTCGGCCAGCTTATCTTCCTGCTTGGCCAACTCATCGAGCTTGTTGGCGGTTTCCTCTGCCTTCTGTTCCAGCTGCATCTGCTTGAACATTTCAAGAGCGCGGTCGAGCTCCTTTTGCAGTGTGTCTTCCTTGTTTTCGAGCTGCTGGAGTAACTTCTGCATCTCGGCGTCGGGCTGTTTCTGTTCTTCCAGCAGCTTGCGCAGCTTCTCGTAGAGCTTCTTGGTTTCGGGGTCGAGCAGGTCGTTCATCAGCTTTTTCAGCTCTTCGGCCTTCTTGGCCAACTCCTCGCTTTTGGGACTGGCCTGGTCCTGCTTCTGTTGCAGCTGCTCGAACATTTTCTGCATCTGCTCCATCTGCTGGTTCAGCTGGTTTTTCTGGTCCAGCATGTTTTCCAGCTGCTTGCGGTCCTGGAAGCTCAGGTCGCGCTTGGTTTTCAGCTTGTCCTGGGTTTTGGCCAGCTCGCGTTCCAGCTTCTCGCTCTGCTTGGCCGCCTGGCTCATCTGGCTGGCCACGGATTGCGCCTGGGCCTGCATCTCCTGGCGCAGTTCGCGGCGGCTGGGCAGCCGGAACTCGACCGGCCGCGTGCGGGTGGCTTTGGGGCCGTGTACGCCGTCGTTGTCCCAGGCCTCCACGAAGTATTCGAGGCGGTCGCCGGGCTGCAGATTCAGCGCGTTCAGGTTCCAGGTGTAGGCGTAGGTACCGGCGCTCTCGCGGGGCAGGCCCAGCGGCGTAGCGCCCGCGCGGCTGGGGGCCGAATTTGGTCCCTGTCCGGCCCGCCGCAAGGCGTAGTGCAGCTCCAGGCGTGTCAGGCCGTAGTCGTCGCGCACGGTGCCGCCCAGCGCCAGAAAGCGCCGCGTCACAGTATCGGAAAAAGCCTCCAGCGTGAGCGAGGGCGGCAAATCGGGCACGGCCGTGAGCTGGTAGGAAATGGGGTCGCGGTTGAGGCTGGCCGGGTTTTTCAGGCGCAGCAGGTAGGGCTGTGAGCGCATGATGCGCCGCGTGGCGGTGAAGGTGCCGTCGTCGCCGGTGGCGGCCAGCGCTTCGTCGGGGTTCTGGAACACCAATGCCAGCTCATCCGTCGCGGCTGTGGCAAATTCCCAGCGCACCGTGCTGCCCTCAGGCACGGTCAGGTTGCCGCCATTTTCGATGGTTTCGGCCGGCTTACCGGTATAGGGTGGGTAAGTGATGTTGACTTTGAAGTCGCGCAGATTGGGCCGTTCCAATATCGTGAGCTGGTACTCGGGCGAAGCAAACCCCGCCCCTTTCAGCTGAAAGCTCACGTCGCCCTGCGGCTGCTCGAAGGTGTAGCGGAATTGGTCGCTGTGGCCGGCCACCTTGCTCAACCGCCGTTCGCCATTGTTAAAGGCAATGCTGACATCGGCCGGCAGTGCCGCGCCCGCCACGCCCACGTCCAGCGTGAAATCTTCACCCCGAAAAGCCGTCAGCTTGGGATTCTTAATCAAAAACTGAAACGGCGCGGGCGGCGAGTACGCCCGCTTGTAGTGCCAGATGCGCTCCGTGCCCTGCACCAGAAAGCTGGGATAAAACGCCAGCAGCGCCAGCAGCACGGCCGCCGGAATGGCCGCGTATTTCCACAAGGGCTTGCTCTGCTGCTGGATGTTGATGCCCTCGGCAAATGAATACTGGCCGAACTGCGCGGCGCGCTGCTCCAGGCTGGCCGCAATCAGGGCATTGTCGCGGGCTTGCCCCTGCAGCTGGAGCGCGTTCACCAACCGGTCCTGCACCTCCGGGAAAATCTCGCCGACGCGGCGGGCGGCCTGCTCGTCGCTCAGCAACCGGCGCAGGTTGGTGAGGGCCGCCAGCGGCGTCCAAATCCAGCGTGCAAAGCTGTAAATTGTGAGGCCGATGAAGCCGAACAGCAGCCCGGCCCGCACCACCGTGGGTAGGTACAGGAAGTATTCGAGCCCGTTGAAGGCCACGAAAAACGTGAGCAGCAGCCCGCCAGCCACCAGCCCGCCACGCACCAGCAGGTTCAGGTAAAACTTGCGCTTAAAGGCCTCCAACTCCGTCCGCACCCGCGCCAGGGCGGGATACTCGGCCGCCGCCGGGCCGTGCTCCATCAGCATCGCCATAAATCACGTCTTAGTTGGGAAAGATACAACGGGAGCGGCCTGCTTGGTTCGATGTAGCGCGGACTTTGTAGTCCGCGTCCTCATGCCATTGGGCCGAATCTTGCGGCACAGGTGAGCAGAACACAAAGTCAGCGCTACACCACCTCCACCCAGGCCGGGCAGTGGTCCGAATGCACCACGTCGGGCAACAGACCCGCGCCGGTCAGGCGCGGTTGCAGCGCCGCGTCGGCCAGCCAGTGGTCGAGGCGCCAGCCCACGTTGCGGCCGCGTGAGCCGGCCCGGTAGCTCCACCACGAATAATGGCCGGTGGCCTCGCCGTGGTGGTGCCGGAAGGTATCTACCAGCCCATCGCCCAGAAAGTCCGCGAACCACTGCCGCTCCTCGGGCGTGTAGCCGGGACTGTTCTGGTTGGCCTTGGGGTTGTGCAGGTCGATGGCCGTCTGGCAGCAGTTGAAATCGCCGCCGATGAGCAGCGGCGGCGTGCTGCCATCGGCCCGCAGCTGGGCCACGTAGGCGCGGAAAAAGTGCAACCATTCCACTTTGAAAGCCTGCCGCTCCGGCCCGCTCGTGCCCGAGGGCATGTACGTATTCAGCACCGATACATTCTCAAAATCGAGCCGTAGCACACGGCCTTCGTCATCATAACAGCTCTGCCCGCAGCCGTGTACCACGGCTTTCGGCTCCACTTTTGAGAAGATGGCCACGCCGCTGTAGCCCGGTTTTTGGGCCGGGTGCAGGTAGGCGTGGTAGCCCAGTTTTTCAAAGCCGGATACGTCCATCGGCTCGCGGCTGGCCTTGATTTCCTGGAGGCAAAGCACGTCGGGCGCGGTCTCCGCCACCCAATCCAGCAGGCCCTTGCTCAGGGCCGAGCGCAGGCCATTGACGTTGTAGGAAACGATTTTCATAATGGTTGTTTGTAGCCTGTACTCTGCGAGTCCGGGCATATGCGGCGCAACTATCGTCCGGTTTCGAATGCTCGCTGCGCTCATGCCCGGACTCGCAGAGTCCAGACTACTTTACAGCTCGTCGCCTGGGTCCAGCGCGAAATACTCCAGCACGTGCCACTTCAGCATGCGCTCCTGCTCCTTCAGGTTGGCAAAGGGCACGGGGCGCAGCAGCTTGTAGTGCGGCCAGCCGTCCTCGTCTACATGCGTCTTTTCGTAGTGACCGCTGAGGCTGAAGAGGCGGCAAGTGGCAATGTGCATCAGGTCCTGCTTTTCCTCCTTGGTGAAGACGGAAAGGCCTTGGTTCAGCTCCTGGATGCCGATGAGCAGCAGCAGCGCGTTTAGGTCGGGGCGTTTGTTGAAGCGGGCCTCCATCTCCACCATCAGGGTCTCCCAACGGGCCTCGAAGTCGGCTTCGGCCTCGGGGTGCTCGGCGGGAGCGGCGGGGTTCAGGTCCTCGCTCATGCGTGGGGCTGGCCGTCGTGTTCGGCTTTGTGGGCGGCCAGGGCCGTGCCATCGTGGGCCTCAGCTCCGGCTTCCGATTTCAGGATTTCCCAGTACTCCACCGCGCGGCGGAAGTGCGGAATCACGATGCTGCCGCCGATGATGTTGGCGATGGCGAATATCTCGTAAATCTCCTCGTCGGTCAGCTTCTCCTCGAAGCATTTGCCCACGTGGTACTTGATGCAATCATCGCAGCGCAGCACCATGGAGCAGGCCAGGCCCAGCATTTCCTTGGTTTTCACGTCGAGCGCGCCGGCCGCGTAGGTGTTGGTGTCGAGGTTGAAAAACCGCTTGATGACCTTGTTATCAGCCGCCAGGATGGTGGCGTTCATCCGCTGGCGGTACTCGTTGAATTCGGTTACTTGGGACATTTTTAGGGGATATTCTGAGAAAAAAGAACGGTCATGCTGGGTTTGTCGAAGCAGCTCTACCGTGGCAGTAATCAGTGCCATAACAACGAAGCTCTAGAACTGCTTCGACAAGTTCAACGTGACCGTTCTGGTTGAGCCTGTTAGCAAACAATCGGCTACATTGCTTCTCCAAAATTACTCCCAAACCCTTCCCCATTCTACCGCCATGCTCCGCACCCTGTGGCAGGATTTCCTCGGCCTCATCTACCCACGCCTGTGCCTGGCCTGCCGCGAGCCCCTCGTGACCGGCGAAAATCACCTCTGCACCGGCTGCCGCGCCGAACTGCCCTACACCGACTACCACCACCTGCCACCCGACCAAAACCCGTTGGGCCGCCGCTTCTGGGGCAAGCTGCCTATCCGCCACGCCCTGAGCTACCTGCGCTTCGTGCGCCACGGCCGGGTGCAGCACCTGCTGCACGAGCTCAAATACCAGGGCCAGCGCGATGTGGGCACCGCCCTCGGCCAGCTCTACGGGGCCGAGTTGCACGCGGCAGGACTAGCCGCTGATTTCGACCTCATCATTCCCGTGCCGCTGCACCCGCGCAAGCTGGCCAAGCGCGGCTACAACCAAGCCGCCGCTTTCGCCACCGGCTTATCGGATGGACTGAAAATACCGGCGGCCAATACCGCCCTGCGCCGCACCACCAACACCAAAACGCAAACCAAAAAGAACCGCGCCCAGCGCTGGGAAAACGTGGCCACGGTCTTCGAAGTCGAAGACCCGACGGCAATTATTGGCCGCCGCATCCTCATCGTCGACGACGTGCTGACCACCGGCGCTACCCTCGAAGCCTGCGGCGCCGTGCTGCTAGCCGCCGGCGCGGCCGAGGTCAGCATTGCCGCCATTGCGTGCGCAGACCGCTAGGACCACGGATTCGCCCGGATTTCAGCGGATTTCACAGATTCTGTGGACGACGGAGGTTGATGAATTCCCTGCCGTTTAGGCAATAAAAAAGGCCTGCCATCTGGCAAGCCTTTTTTGTTGGCGCGGCGTCTACAAAATTTGTGAAATCCGCTAAAATCCGGGCGAATCCGTGGTCTTACTTGTTCGAGCCGGCGTTAATCATTGCGCAACGGAAACCGATGGTTGCCGTGGCCGAATCCTCGGCCATGAAGCGGCGCGTACCGGGCGAGAGCCAGTAGGCCACATCGCGCCACGAACCGCCTTTGTACACGCGAACGTGGTCGTCAATCAGCGACTGGTAGCCTTTCTTGTCGTATTTCTCGGCGGGGTCACCCACACCGTTGCGGCGGAAGGGGTTCAGGTCTTCCACGTCCTGGAACGACAGGGGGCGGTACACGTCCTGCACCCACTCGTTCACGTTGCCAGCCATGTTGTAGAGGCCGTAGTCGTTGGGCGGATAGGCATATACCTGCTCGGTAATCATGGCGCCGTCGTTCAGGCTACCGGCGATGCCAGCGTAGTCACCCCGGCCCCGCTTGAAGTTAGCCAGGAACTGGCCCTGCTTGCGGCCGTAGGCGTTGCGGGTCGATTTGCCATCCCAAGGATAAATGCGCTTCTCCTCCTGGTTTTCGTTGCCCACTTCCTGGGTGCCGATGAGGGCCTGAGCAGCGTACTCCCACTCAGCCTCAGTGGGGAGGCGGTAGTTGGGCAGCGTGTTGCCGTTTTCAATAGAAGTAGTGCTTTTACCCGTGCCCAGGGCACCGGCGGCACCGGCAGTGCCTTCGGCACCGGCAGCAGCTCCTTTGTCTTTTTTCTTGCTGAACAGGCCGCCTTTGCCGCCCTTGCTGTCGCCACCGGAGGCGAGACGCTCGTTCACCTTGGCAGTACGCCAGGTGCAATAGTCATCGGCCTGCAGCCAGCTCACGCCCACCACGGGGAAGAAGCGGAAGCCGGGATAACGCAGGTAGTAGGTCACGTAGGGGTCGTTGAAGGACAGGTCGCGCGCCCAAACGGTAGTGTCCGGCAGGGCCGACTTATAAAACTCTTCCGCCGAATCGGTGCGGATGAAGTGCAGGTATTCCAGCCAGTGAATGTTGGCTACCTCGGCTTCGTCCATGTAGAACGAGGCGATGGTTACCGTGCGCTCGATGTTATCGTGCGTCATGGTTACGTCCTCTTCCTGCGAGCCCAGCACCGTGCGGCCACCTTCGATAAACACGAGGCCGGGGCCTTCGGGAATTTTCTTGAAGTTGGCTACCGCCATACCCTTCTCCGTATTGTATTCGATACCCGTCGTGGAGGAATATTTACCGGGGTTCGTGGCCGAGGCCGGACCCTTCTTGCTACAGCCGGCGAGGGCTATCGCGCCCACCAAAGCTAAGCGTAGATAATTATTTAATTTCATAACAAAGTTAAAATCCGTATGGGTGAGGAGGGGTTAGCAAGCGCAATTAGGACGCAATAATACAAAATATTAAAATACCGGGCAAGGGGCCACCGGGTAAACACGTCTTTTTAGCCGACGATGGGCATTTTCCAATCGGTCAAACGCCCGCAACGCCAGCGTTACTTCGTGGGCACCGCCCAAATCGGCACTTAGGCGGCTCAGGCCCACGTCGTAGCTGTAGCCCAGACGCAGGCCGCCGGCCTGAATGCCCGCCACCGCCGCCAGTACGTGTTGAGGACTAACGCTGCCCGGCAGGGAAATATTGCGATATACCGCGCCAAGCGTCACGGGCGAGGCCGTGAGGTACACCCCGGTTTCGATGCGTTGCGAGCCGCCCTGGCGAGTGTAAGCCGCTACCGGCGTGTAGCTTACTTCGCGGGTAGCTATGCCCGGCCCGGGCTTGATGACGAAGAACTTGTAGCCGCCGGAGATGCTCAGGGAAAGCGGGAGCTGGCTTTGCTGGCGAAAGCCCAGGTCGGGTTGGTTGAGGTGCTGCCCGGCCAGGCTGAGCCATCCCTGCTCAGAGTACACCACCACGCCGGTACCCACGCTGAAATAGTTGACGGGCGCAAAATCCAAGGCTTCGACCGAGGGGCCGCCCACGCTGCCGTCTTCCCGAATCTGGTCGCCGAACACGAAATTGTCATATCCCACGCGCTGCCGGCCGTAGCTGGCGCGCAGGCCGCCACTCAGGGCGATGGTTTTGGTGAGGCGGGTGTGGTAGGCATAGAGGCCGCCGATTTCGAGGCGGGTGTAGCCCACGGAACCGGTCCGGTCCTGGTTGAGGAGCAGGCCCAGGGCGTGATGTTGGCCCGCGGTGTTGGGGCGCAGGTCGGCGGCGAGTTGGGTGCTGACGAACGAGCCCGCCAGGCTGGGAAACTGGTTGCGGTAGCTCAGTGTGACGCTGTAATCATCGACTAGTCCCGTGAACGCCGGGTTGGTGTGTAGCCGGGTGGCAAAGGGCTGGGAAAAAAAGACATCCTGCGCGTGGGCGTTGCCGGTAGTGCCCGCCGCCAGCAGCCCGGCCAGCGAGGCGGGGCGTATCAACTTGCTAAACAACGGGGAAGAAGGCACTGGCATACGGACAGGCATAACGCCAAACCGGCGCAAATTAGTGCGCCGGCCTGGCGAAGATACGTCCCGGCCTCACGAAGCCTGAAACGGCTGGGGCTCATTTTTGCAGCACTTTCACGCTCAGGCGGCGATTCTGGGCGCGGCCTTCTTCGGTGGCGTTGGAGGAGATGGAGTAGTTGGGGCCGTAGCCGCGGGCGTCGAGGCGGCTGGGGCTGATGCCCATTTCGACCAGGCTAGCCCAGGCCGTGCGGGCGCGGGCTTCGCTCAATTCTTTGTTTACCTTATAGGTACCGGTGTCGTCGGTGTAGCCGCCGAGCTTGATGCGGGTTTTGGGGTAGGCGCGCAGCAGCGTGGCGATGTTGCGCAGCTGGCTCACGGACTCGGGCGTGAGCGTGGCCTTGCCGGCTTCGAAATAGACCCGGTCGAAATTGTACCAGCCCCGGGTCAGGTCTACGGAGTCGACCCGCACCTGCGGGTCGCTGAGGAAACGGAACAGGTAGCTTTCGGTCGAGTTGGCTCCCACATTCGCAATAGCTCCGCCGCCGGGCAGCTTGAGGGTGGTGGGTTGGCCAGTTTCGTAGTAGTAGTTGCCGGTTTTGGCATCGAAGTGGCCGGGCACAATGGGGTCGGCCACGCGGGTGGCGGGCCGGCGGGCCGGGTAGCGGTTATTGTAGCGCGGATAGCGTGAATCCCCTTCTGAAGCGGCCGGCGCTGCAGCCGTTACCGGAGCTGCATTCGAGGCGGCCGGGCCGGCAGCGGGCGGCACAGTAGCCGAAGCCATTGCTACTGGAGCAGCCGGCGTGGGGGCCGCAGCTACCGGAGTAGATGCGGGTGCTGCCGACATGGACGGGGCTGGCGTGCTCGCCGGATGCATGGCCGCCGGCCTGGTGCCAACGGCCGAGCGCGTGGGGCGCGGTGGGGCGCTGAGGGTGGTCACCAGCACGGGGCCGCCCACCACGGCCTCGTTAGCAAGGGCCAAAGTGGGCGTACTGGCGGGGCTGTTGCGGCTGCTACCGCCTTTGATGGGCGCATCGCCGAGCTTGTTCAGGGTGACGGTGAAGTTGGCGGTTTTGCCCGTTTCGAGGAAAATATTCTCCACCGTCTGCGGGCGGTAGCCGCCTTCGCCGACCCGTATCAGGTAGGGGCCGCCCACCATGAGATTGGCGACCACGAAGCGGCCGGCCGCGTCGGTAGCGGCCGCGTGGCGCACCCCGGACGGCAAATGAATGACGGTGATGGCTGCGCCCGGCAGCGGGGCCTGCGAATCGGACTGCACGCTGCCCATCAGGCTCATGGCCGGGTTTTGGGCCTGTGCAGAATGGGCTGATTCCAAGAGGCACCCCAGTACGACCAGCGAAACAACGGGTAAAAAATGCTTCATATGAATGCAGAAATAACAAGGGTAAGGCCCTGGTTAAAAATATAAGTTTTTGTTTTTCAAATGGATAGACCTTGGGTTTTTGACTATCGTTTATGCTAAACCGCCCTTGTGAGTGGTTTGAACAAACAGCTGTTGCCAAATAAAACCCACAACATCCACCCCAGGCCAAAGATAGTGCAAAAATATGTTTAGAATAATTAGGTAATTATTTATGACTAATCCAATTTAATAATTTCACTTTTCTGATAAAAAACGGATAGCAGGAGTCGGGCTGCATGCCCGCGTGAGCGATGATTCGGACAGCACCTGTGCCAACTGTTGAGCTCGCACTCGTTATTATCGCTCGATTGAAATGGGATGCTCGTCGATTAAGCCTCAAATTGTGGCACAGTCAGGGTTTTACCTTTGTTGCGATTAATTCATTTAAGAGGACTTGCTATGCGAAAGATTTTGTTGGGGTTGCTGGCCTTGGTTATTGTGCTGGTAGTGGCGGCTGTGGCGGCCCCGTTTCTGTTCAAAGACAAGCTGCGGGCGCTGGCCGACAAGCAGATTGCTCAGCGCGTGCGGGCCAAGGTGCTATACAATCCGGCCGATATCGACGTGAGCGTATTCCACTCGTTTCCGGATTTGACGCTGGATATCAAGAACCTGCGCATCATCGGGCTCGACTCGTTCAGCCGCGACACGCTGGCCTACCTGCCCAGCCTGCGCGTGGGCTTGGACGTGATGACGGTAATTAAAGGCCAGGAAATCAAGATTAACAACGTGGAGCTGGACCGGCCCAACCTGAGCCTGCGCCGCCTGAAAAGCGGACTGGCTAACTGGGATGTGGTGATTTCGGACTCGGCGGCTGCGGCCAAGGGCCAGGATACCAGCCAGGTGAGCTTGGCCATCAAAGGCTGGAAGCTGACCGACGGCCATCTGCGCTATGAAGACCTGACCCTGCCCTTCCGCATGGAGGCGCGCGGCGTGAACCACACTGGCAGCGGCGATTTCGCCAGCAACGTGTTCGACATGAAGTCGCAGACCACGGCTACCGACCTGGACATGACTTACAATAACGTGGCCTACGTGACGGACAAGAAACTCGACGCCGACGTGACCCTGAACATGGACCTGAATAAGAGCCTGTACACGTTCAAGGATAATAAATTCAAGCTCAATGACTTTCCGTTCAGCTTCGCCGGGGCAATTGGACTGCCCAATGCCACGGACATCACCTACGACATCACGTTTAAGGCGCTGGAAACGGACTTTAAAACCCTGCTCAGTCTGGTGCCGGGCGCTTACACCGACAAGTTTAAAAACATTGAAACCAGCGGCAAAGTGGCGTTTGATGGCTTTGCCAAGGGCACGCAGACGGCCACGCAGCTGCCTGGCTACGGCGTGAACCTAACCGTGACCAACGGCCAGTTCAAATACCCCGAGTTGCCCCGGGCGGCCAAAAACATCAACCTGAAGATGCAGGTGAGCAACCCCACGGGCGTGACCAACGACGTGAAAATCAATATTCCCCAGTTTCACCTCGACCTCGGCCCCGACCCGGTGGATGGCAACGTAGCCATCGACGGGCTAAACCCGATGAAGGTGGACGGCCGCGTGAAAGCTAATGTGAATCTGGAGGAAGCCCTGAAGGTGTACCCGGTGAAGGATTTGGCTATGCGCGGGCAGTTTTTCGTGGATGGCACGGCGAAGGGCATCTACTCGAAAACGCAGATGCCGGTGGTGAACGCCGCCATTCGGCTGACCAACGGATTTGTGAAATCAGCCAAATTCCCGGCCCCGATTGAGAATATTAACCTCAGCGGTACAGTGGTAAATACCACTGGCCAGGTGAACGACACGCAGATAAACCTGCCGCAGTTTAAGATGTTGCTGGAGGGTGAGCCGCTGGAAGGCCGCCTGAGCGCGCACAACATCGACAAGCCGGTGTTCGATACCAACGTGCGGGGCACGGTGGATTTGACCAAAATCACGAAGATTTTCCCGCTCCAGGGCATGACCGTGACGGGCCGCGTGGCCGGCGACATTGCCGCCAAGGGCAACATGGCCGACGTGGAAGCCGGCCGCTACCAGAACGTGGTAGCCAGCGGCACAGTGAAGGCCACCAACGTGACCTACAAGAGCAAAGACCTGCCGCAAGGCGTGAAAATCAGCTCGGGCACGGCCACTTTCAACAACAACCAGATTGCGCTGCAAAATGTGAACGGCGTGGCCGGCAGCTCCGACTTTGCGGCGTCGGGCACCATCAGCAACTACCTGGGCTATTTGTTCACGCCGGGGCAGTCGCTGAAGGGTAACCTGAACGTTAACTCGCGCAATTTCAACGTGAACGAGTGGATGGTGGACGAGGTATCGGCCAAGCCCACGGCTACCGGCGGCGCGGCCCCGGCCAAGGCCAACGGCGTGCTCCAGATTCCGAAGTTCTTTGATTTGGTGCTAAACAGCCACGTCGACAACGTGACGTATGACAACCTGAAACTGACTGATGCCAAGGGCATTGTGACGGTGAACGACCAGACGGCCACGCTCAAGAACCTGACCTTTAATACGCTGGGTGGCAGCTTTGGGACCACGGGCAGCTACAGCAGCAAGAATCTGGCGCACCCGAAATTCAATTTTGGGCTGAACATCAACAACCTAAGCTTCCAGAAGGCCTTTTCGGCTTTCAACACCATTAAGACGCTGGTGCCGCTGGCCAGCCAGGTGGAGGGCGTGTTCGGGACCACGTTTAACGTGAGCGGCGAAATGGGGCCGGATATGTTCCCGAACCTGGCCACGCTGAGCGGCAAGGGCATTTTCGACGTGGTGCGGGCGGCCATCAACCAATCGGAGGTGATGACGAAAGTGGCCAGCCTGACCACGCTGCCCGAGCTGAAAACGCTGGTGGTGGTGAATAAGAAAATTCAGGCCAACTTGGTGGATGGCAACCTCGTGGTGCAGCCGTTCGACCTGACCATTGGCGACATCAAGATGACCTTGGGTGGGCAGAACAGCCTGACCGGCGCGCTAGCCTACGTCACGGCTATCAACACGCCCACCGGCAAGCTGGGTAATGCCCTCAACGGCCAGCTTACCCGCCTCACGGGCGTGCAGAACATTCAGGGCACCGACCGCGTGACGCTGGGCCTCAACATCGGCGGTACGATGACAGCCCCGATAGTGAAGCTCACCAGCGGCAGCATGAAGGACCAGGGCAAAGCGCTGGTGCAGAACGTGGCCAAACAAAAAGCCCTCGACCTGCTGGGCGTGAAGCCCCGCGCCATCAGCAAGGACGACAGCGTGCGCCGCGCCGGCCAGACGCCCGAGGAAGCCGCCGCCCAAGCGGCCAAGGACAAGCAGCAGCAGCGCATCGACGCCGCCAACAAGGCCAAGGAGCAGTTGGCGAAGGGCTTTAATAGCCTCTTCAACAAGCCCAAACCGAAGCCCAAGGCGGTAGAGCCGGCCGATACCACCAAGCCGTAGCTTCGGTGAAAAGCAACTTTGGCCGAATTGTTGGAGTAGAAGCCCCGACTATCTTGTTGATATTCGGGGCTTTGTATTAATTCAATAATTAACCAACACCAACGCGATGATGTTCAGAAACCTGTTGCCCCTCACTGCCATAGCCCTGCTGGGCCTGGCGGGCTGCTCCAAAAGCTCCGATGAGAGCGCCAACACGTCGAAGCTCGAAGTGCGGCTGATGGACGCGCCCGGCGACTACAGCAGCGTGCTGCTCGACGTGCGCCAGGTGGAAGTGCATCTGAAAGATGAAGGCGACCCAGACGGCTGGAAAACCCTGAATTTTACCCCACGCACCATCAATGTGCTGGATTATGTGAATGGGAATTCGGCCTTGCTGGTGAGCGATGACTTCGCGCCCGGCGACCTCAAGGAAATTCGCCTCATCCTGGGGCCGAACAGCTACGTTATCGGCCGCGATGGCCAGCAGTACGACCTGAAAACGCCCAGCGGCCAAACCTCCGGCGTGAAGCTGAAGCTGGAAAAAGCTACCTTGAAGCTGCGCGAAACGTTCCAGCTGCTGCTCGATTTCGACGTGGCTAAGTCCATTGTAGAGCGCGGCGGCTGGAAGCCGGGCAACGACAAAAAGGAGCGGTACCTGCTCAAGCCCGTCATTCGGGTGGTGGCGCAGGACCTGCGCGCCGGCCTCCGCGGCACGGTGACCCCGGCGGCGGCCCGGCCCCAGATTCTGGCCATCCGCACGTCGGGCCTGCTCGCCCCCGATACGGTGAGCACGGCGGCCGATGCGTCGGGCGCCTTCCAGTTGGGCGGCTTGGCGGCGGGCACGTATCAGGTGCAGTTTTTCCCCAGCACTACCGCCCCGGCCGGCCAGCCGGCTTACCGCAACGTGATTCGCACGGGCGTAGTCGTGGTAAATGACCAAGTGACGGACCTTGGTACGACGTCCCTGAATTAAAAGGCAGCACCTCAGCAAGCAAAAAGCCCCAACCTTTTCGGATTGGGGCTTTTTGCTTGCTGAGGTGCTGTTCGGGTACTGCGGGCCGGGCGTTATTGCCAGCCGCCGCCCAGCGCGCGGTACAGATTCACGCTTTGCAGCAGCAGGGCCTGGCGGGTTTCGGCGAGGCTGAGCTCTGCCTCCAGCACGCTGCGCTGGGCGGTAATCACTTCCAGATAAGTAGCGTAGCCGGCCACGAACAAGTCGTTGGACGTAGCTACGGCGCTGGTAAGCTGCGCCACTTCGCGGGTGCGCAGGCTAACGACGGACTGGAAGTTTTCGAGCCCTTGCAGGCCCACCACCACTTCGCGGAAGCCGGTTTGCAGCGCCTGCTGGTAGCGGTAGTAGCCTTCGTAGTTGTTGGCCACGGCCTCGCGGAAATCGGCCCGGTACTGGGCGCGGTTGAGAATGGGGCCGGCCAGGCCGGCTACGGCACCGTACACCACGGAGCCGGGGTCGAGCAACACATTGGCCCGGAAGGCGTTGAGGCCGACGTAGGGCGTGAGGGTGAGCGCGGGCAGGAAGGCGGCGCGGGCGGCATCCACGTCGGCGCTGGTGGCGCGGAGCTGCAATTCGGCCTGGCGCACGTCGGGCCGGCGGAGCAGGGCGGTGGCAGGCAGGCCGGCGGCGAGCCGGGTGGGCAGGCCCGACTGGCTGGGCAGCGCCGGTCCGCGCCGGATGGCTTGCGGGTAGCGCCCCAGCAGCTGGTTGAGCTGGGTTTCGGTTTCGGTGATGCGCTGGCGGGTTTCGTAGGCCAGGCTTTCGGTGCGCAGGGCCTGGGCGGCAAACTGCTGCACCGCCAGCTCGGTGACGCGGCCGGCCTGCTTCTGAATACGAATCAGGCGCAGGCCGTCCTGCTGGAAGCGGGTGTTGCGCACCAGAATAGCCAGCTGGTTATCCAGCGTCAGCAGCTCGTAGTAGGCGCGGGCCACGTTGGCCACCAGGTTGGTGACTATCAGGTTGCGGCCCTGCTCGGAGCCTAATACGCGCAGGTAGGCGGCCTTGCGGCGGCTGCGCAGCTTGCCCCAAAGGTCAATTTCCCAGGAGCTGCGCAGGCCCACGAACAGGTCGGGGGTGAGGGCGGTGGGCACCCGCTGGTTGTCGGCGATATTCTGCGAGAGGTTGGTGTCGAAGTTGCCAATGCCCGTCATGGTGTACTTGCCGTAGCGGTCGAACCCCGCCGTGCCCACGGCCGATACCGAGGGAAACAGCGCCCCGCGCCGGGCCAGGTACTGCGCCTGAAACACCTCCACGCGCTGCACGGCCACCTTCAAATCCAGGTTTTGCCGCAGGGCCGTATCGATGAGGCCGGCCAGCGCGGGGTCCTGGAAAAACTGCCGCCACGGCGTGCGGCCCACGCTGATGGTATCGGCGGGCGCGGTGGGCTGGTTGAAGGCTTTGGGAGTAGCAGGACTGGCGGCGGGGCCGGTGGGCGCGGCCACGCGGCAGCCAGCGGCGAGAAGAATCAGGGAAAGAGCGAGGGGAAAGCGCATGGGTTGTAGCACAGGCTTTAGCCTGTGCGGCGTTAGGTTGAATCAGTGGTCCAAAGGCACAAGTTGAAGCCTGTGCTACAAGTCGTTCGGGAGCCGTTAGGAGGCATCAATGCGCTACCAGCTCCGCTTCTTCCTGCTCCGCCAGAGTCGTGGTTTCCAGGTTTTTCACCTTCTCGAAGCTGGCAAACAGCACGTACAGGCCCGGAATCAGCACCATGCCGAACACCGTGCCGATGAGCATGCCGCCCGCCGCCGCCGTCCCGATGGAGCGGTTGCCCAGCGCCCCGGCCCCATCAGCAATAACCAGCGGAATGAGGCCGGCGATGAAGGCGAAGGAAGTCATCAGAATGGGCCGGAGGCGCGACACGGCTCCTTGCACGGCCGCCTCCAGCACGGTGGCCCCGGCCCGGCGGCGCTGCTCGGCAAACTCGATGACGAGGATGGCATTTTTGCCGAGCAAACCGATGAGCATCACGAGCGCTACCTGGGCGTAAATATTGTTTTCCAGCCCCAATAGCTTGAGGCTGAGGAAAGCGCCGAAGATGCCGGTGGGCAGGCTCAGGAGCACGGACAGCGGCAGCAACAGGCTTTCGTACTGCGCGGCCAGCAGCAGGTACACGAAAATCAACACGAGGCCGAAGACGTAGAGGGCCTGGTCGCCGCTCAGGATTTGCTCGCGGGTCATGCCGCTCCACTCGTAGCTGAAGCCTTTGGGCAACACCTTGGCCGCCACGCGTTCGATGGCCGCGATGGCATCGCCGGAGCTGTGGCCGGCGGCGGCGTCGCCGTTAATCATGGCCGAAGTGTACATGTTGTAGCGCGTGAGCTGGTCGGGGCCGAAGACGCGCTCCAGCTTCACGAATGTGGAGAAGGGCACCAGCTCGCCCCGGTTGTTCTTGACGTGCAGGGCCAGCAGGTCGTCGGGCCGGCCGCGGTACTCGGGGCCGGCCTGCACCATCACCTTATACATCTGGCCGAAACGGATGAAGTTGGAAGCGTAGTAGCTGCCCAGCAGCGTTTGCAGGGTGCTCATGGCCTGGTCCACGGTCACGCCTTTTTTGGCGGCCATGTCCTGGTCGACGTGGATGAGGTACTGCGGAAAGTTGGGGTCGAAGCCGGTGAACGCGCCGCTGATGGCCGGCTCCTTTTGCAGCGCGGCCAGGAAGGTTTTGGAGGCATGGGCCGTCTTCTGCAGGTCGCCGCTGCCCGATTTATCCAGCAGCCGCAGCTCAAAGCCGCTGCTGTTGCCGAAGCCCGGCACCGTGGGCGGCGGCAGAAACTGAATCTCGGCATCCTTGATGCCTTTGGTCTTCTCTTCCAGCTCCTTAATGAACTCGGCCACCGACTGGTCGCGCTCGTCCCAGCCCTTGAGATTAATCATGCCCATGCCGTAGCTGGAGCCGGCTGCGTCGGTCACCAGGCTGTAGCCGGCCAGGGTCGAAACCGACTCGACCGGCTTGAGCTTCTGGGCAATGCGCTGCACCTGGGCCAGCACCGCCTCGGTGCGCTCCACGGTGGCCCCGGCGGGCGTGGTCACGTTGATGTACACCATGCCCTGGTCCTCGGTCGGGATAAAGCCCGAGGGCAATACTTTGCTGATTCCCCAGGTGGCCCCAAAAAACACCAGCAGTACGCCAATGGTAACCACGCGGCGGCCGGCAATGCTCCCCAGCAGGCGCTGGTAGTTGCTGGCCAGCCCCTCGTACTTGTTGTTAAAGCCCTTGAAAAACCGGCCCACCAAACCCTTCCGTTCGCCCTCGTGCTGCTTGAGCATGAGCGCGCAAAGGGCCGGCGTGAGCGTCACGGCATTCACGCCCGAAATGACAATAGCAATGGCCAGCGTGAGCGAAAACTGCCGGTAGAACACGCCCACCGGCCCATCCATAAACGACACCGGAATAAATACCGCCGACATCACCAACGTGATGGCAATCAGCGAGCTGCTGATTTCATGCATGGCCTCGTAGGTGGCGCTGCGGGCGTCCATGTGCTTTTCCTCCATCTTGGCATGCACGGCCTCCACCACCACAATGGCGTTATCGACCACGATGCCAATGGCCAGCACCAACGCGAAGAGTGTGAGCAGGTTAATCGAAAAACCCAGCATCTGCATAAAGGCCAGCGTGCCGATGAGGGCCACTGGCACCGCCAGCGCCGGAATGAGCGTGGAGCGCCAATCCTGCAAAAACAGGTACACAATGAGGAACACCAGCAAAAATGCCTCCACCAGCGTGCGCAAAACCTCGTGAATACTGGCATCCAGAAACCGCGATACGTCGTAGGCGATGCTGTATTTCATGCCGGGCGGGAAGCTGGTTTTTTGCAGCTCGGCCATGCGGGTTTTCACGTTGGCAATCACCTCGCTGGCATTCGAGCCGGGCCGCTGCTTGAGCATAATAGCCGCCGAGGGCTGCCCGTCGTTCTTCGACGACATGCCGTAGGTGAGCGAGCCGAATTCCACATCGGCCACCGCCTTCAGGCGCAGCACCGAGCCGTCGGGGTTGGAGCGGATAACGATGTTGCGGTACTGCTCCGGCTCGAATAACTTGCCGGTGTAGCGCAGCACGTACTGCAATTGCTGCGCCTTGCCGCCCGAGCTTTCGCCCGATTTACCGGGGGCCGCCTCCACGTTCTGCGCCCGGATGGCCTGCACGATTTCATCGGTGCCCACTTCGTAAGCCGCCATGCGGTCAGGCTTCAGCCAGACACGCATCGAGTATTCCCGCGAGCCCATGATTTCGGCAAATCCCACGCCGTTGATGCGCTTTAGCTCCTGCAACACGTTGATATCGGCAAAGTTGTAGATGAATTTCTCCCCCGTCGACTTGTCATCGCTCGTGATGTTGAGGTAAAGCAGCATGGAATTCACCTCCTTCTCGGTCGTCACGCCGGCCTTGATAACTTCCTCCGGCAGCTCGTCAATCACCGTCGTGACGCGGTTTTGCACGCCCACGGCGGCCAGGTCGGGGTCGGTGCCCACCTCGAAGAACACGGTGATGAGCGTCACGCCACTATTCGAGCTCACCGAGTTCATGTAGGTCATGCCCGGTACGCCGTTGATGGCGCGTTCCAGCGGCGTGGCCACGGCCTTGGCGCATACCTCGGCATTAGCGCCGGTATACTTGGCCGTGACGGTCACGGAGGGCGGCACGATGTCCGGAAACTGCGTGATGGGCAGCGTGAACAGCGCCAGCCCGCCCAGCAGCACCAGGAAAACGGAAATCACCAGCGAGAGAATAGGCCGGCGGATGAAGATATCGAACATAAGCAGGAGCAGTAGCGCGGACTTTGTAGTCCGCGTCCGGACGGGATAAATTGCGTCGATTAATGAAGGTGGGTGCAAACGCGGACTACAAAGTCCGCGCTACTCCCGGCTACTGCGCGGCCACTGCCGCCGTATCCAGCAGCACGGTTTTGGGGTTTATTCGCTGCTTATCGTGCAACTCCGGGGCACCCTCGTACACCACCCGCTCGCCGGGTTTCAGGCCCTCCTTCACCACATAGAAATCACCGAGGCGCGTTTGGGGCGTGAAGCTGCGGGTGTGCGTCATGCCCGCCTGGTCCACCACGTACACGAAGTTTTGGTCCTGAATCTCGAACACTGCTTTCTGGGGCAGCAGCAGCGCGGCGGGCAGCTGGTCGGTCAGGCGCACTTTGCCCGAGGCCCCGTGTTTGAGCAGGCGGTCGGGGTTGGCGAAGCGCGCCCGCAGGGCAATGGAGCCAGTGTTGGGATTAAATTCGCTTTCCGCCGTTTCGATGTGGCCCGTGAGCGGGTAAGTATCGCCGTTGGCCAGCGTGAGGCGCACCAAATCGGAGTGCAGCTCGGGGTGCTCGCGCCGGGCCTTGTTGTAGTTCATGTAGCTGCCCTCGGCCACGTCGAAATAGGCGAATACCGCGCTCAGGTCCGATATCGTGGTCAGCAGGGTACCTTCTTCCACCACGCTGCCCATTTTGAGGGGAATGCGGTCAATTACGCCATCGAAAGGGGCGCGCACCAAGGTGTAGCTCAGGCTGAGGCGGGCGGCGGCCTCGCCGGCGCGGGCGGCGGCTATCTGGGCGTCGGCATCGTTCACCTTGCTGGTAGAAAGGGCCGATTCGGACCGGGCGATGACGTTTTTATCCACCAGCAGGCGCACCCGGTCGCGTCCTACGCGCGCGGCGGCGGCCTGGGCCTGGGCGCTGGCCACAGCGGCGTGGGCCTGGGCCAGTCGGTTCTGGTAGGCGCTGGCATTCAGGCGGAACAGCAGCTGGCCCTTTTTCACCGGCTTGCCTTCCTCCACATAAATGTGCTCCAGAAAACCCGCCACCTGGGCGCGTACTTCCACGTTGCGCACGGCCTGAATATCGGCCACGTAGTCGCGGTGCAGGGCCTGGCTGGACGTTCGCAGAGTCACTACCGGCACTTCGGCCAGCACCTCGGCGGTATCTTTTTCAGCCTTGGCCGAGCAGCCGCTGAGGCCGGTGGCCAGCACGGCCGCTGCCGCCGTGAGGGCGAAAGAGGGAAGGAAATGGCGGCGCAAAAAGGTGTTCATGAGGAAGAAAATGAGCAAGAGAAAGCCACCGGCCCGCTATCGGGTCGTGGCCGTGGCCGTCGATAGGGCCGGTAATTCGGGGTGGAGGGCCAGCAGGCTGTCCTGCTGCTGGTGCGCGGCCTGGCAGCGGGCCAGCAGCCGCTGCGTGAGGCGCAGGTCGGCTTCGGTGGTGGCCTGCAGGTCGTCGTAGTCGACGGCGGGGTCGGGCGTTTTGTACAGCAGAAAACCATTGAGCCCCAGCGACAAAGCCAGGGCTCCGGCCAGGAGCAAAATCAGGAAATTAAGGGGCCGGAGTTGAGGAGGCATCGTCGTTTGCGGTGGTGGCAACTGCCCGCAAAGCACCCAACCTGACATTAAAACGGTATGAGAACCGTATTAGAATAGATGAAAACGACGCGGAATTAGGGTGGAGCCGCCTGATTGCGTCTCACCATCCGCGCCATTTGGGGCGTCGTTCACCGACGAGGCGCAATCAGGGGTCTCTACCGCTTCGTGCCCGCCGCTGCATCGGCTTTCAGCGCGTCCAGAATCTGGCTCACCAGCTCGGCCGGCGTATTTGTGATGGAAAGCCGCAGGGCATACGCCGGCCGCTCCAGCGTCGCCAGCTGCGAATCAAGCATATTCGAGTGCATGTAGTGGCCCTTGCGCCCGCCAATGCGCTCCAGCAGCAGCTCCTTGGGGCCATCGAGGAAAACCCAGTGCAGCGGCTCCTGAGCCTGGCTTTGAAGCGTGGTGCGGTATTTTTCCTTCAGCGCGGAGCAGGCCAGCACGGCCCCGCCGGCCTGCTCCCATTCGCCCAGCCGGGTGGCCAGCGTGGCCAGCCAGTCGCGCCGGTCGTCGTCGGTCAGCGCGGTGCCGTGGGCCATCTTGTCGATGTTGGCCTGCGAATGGAAGTCGTCGGCATCGTAAAAGGGCCGGTTGAGTTGTTGGGCCAGCTGCTCGCCTACCGTTGTTTTGCCGCAGCCCGAAACCCCCATGACGATGAAACTCATACCTGCCTGATTGACTGAAAAAGGAGTGCAATGAAACGACTACCGCCGCCGCAACGATGCGTATCTGCCGGGGCCCGCGGGCTTTTCTTACGGAATGTCGGGCTTGGCGGCTATGCGGCGGGCAGCCACACCGTGGCGGTAGTGCCCCGCCCCACCGCCGAGGCCAGCTCCAGCCGCCCGCCGTGGCGCTGCACGATGCGCTGCGTGAGGGGCAGCCCCAGGCCGTAGCCGGGCCGGCCCACGGCCCCGGCCGCCCGGTACAGCGGCTCGTAAATACGGCTCAACTCCCCGGGACTGAGGCCCGGCCCCACATCCGTGATGCGGACGCGCAGGGTGGCCGGGCCTTCGTAGCCCAGCTCGGCCTGCACCGGCCCGCCCGAATACTTGCCGGCATTGTCCAGTAGGTTCAGCAGCGCGGTAGTGAGCAATTCGGCGTTGCCGGGCACCATGAAAACATCGGTTTCGGCCTCCTCCGGCAGTTCGCCAAAAGTGAGGCGGAACTCCCGGCCCGCGTACTTGGCCCGGGCAAAACCCAACGCTTGGTTCAGGCATTCATCCAGGCGCACGGGCTCGAAGTCGGGCAGTTTCCCATCCACTTTGGCCAAGGATAATAAGCTGCTGGTGAGGGCGGTTAAGTGGTGCGACGCCTCCAGGGCCTGCGCCAGGCTCTGGCGGGCTTCGGGCAGGGAGGCATCATAGGCCAGGGCGGTTTCCAACGTGCCGGTGAGGGTGGTCAGGGGCGTGCGCAACTCGTGCGAGGCGTGGGCCAGGAAGCTTTTTTGCGCCTCAAACGCCTGTTCCAAGCCCGTCAGCATGCCATTGAACGCGTGGGCCAGCTGGGCCAGCTCATCGCGCCCATTGCCTTCCGGCAGCCGCCGGCCCAGGTTGGTGGCCGAAATGCGCCCCGCCTGCCGACTAATGCGCGCCACCGGGGCCAGCGCCGCCCCCGCGAAGTACCAGCCCGCCAGAATGGTCAGGGCCAGCGCCCCCACGTTGCCCACGAGCAGCAGCAGCCCCAGCTGCCACAGCCGCTCCCACCCCGTTTTATCCTCGGCCGATACGAAAATGCGGTAATGCTCCCCCTCGTGTACGTAAACCAAGCCCACGCCCTCGCGCCGGCCCCGCTCCTTGAACGCCAGCAGCTTGCCCGGTTTTTGGGCATCGAGGCGCGCCCGGTTGGGCGCTTGCTCCATGTCGTCGGCACTGCTGAAGCGCAGGGCCCCGTCGGCGTCGTAGATGCTGATTTGCTCCTCCGGCAAGGTCAGAATATCGCGGCGGCGCAGGCTGCCCAGCTGGCCGGTTGCGAGCTTGCCCGTGCGCACCAGCAGCCGCGAGGCCAGCGTGGCGCTCGTGCCCAGGCGGTGCTCGAAGCGCTGCGCCCGCGTGCTGGCGTTGAAGTAGTAGATAAACGCCGAGAAGCCGACCTGAATAGCCAGCACCAGCAGCGTAAAGCGCAGCATCAGCTTATTGCGAATCAGCATGTTGGAGTTGGATTGTAGCGTGGCCTCTGCGAGTCCGCGCCCGATAGTGCATTTAGTGTTGCTTATGCGCGGACCCGCAGAGTCCGCGCTACTCTTCCCGCATCACGTAGCCCATGCCCACCACGGTATGAATGAGCTTCGGCGAAAACCCCCGGTCCAGTTTCTTGCGCAAGTAGCTCACGTACACATCAATCACATTGGTGGTAGTGTCAAAGTCCAGGTCCCAGACCCGCTCGGCAATGTCAACCCGCGAAACGACCCGGCCGCGGTTGCGCAGCAGGTGCTCCAGCAGCGAATACTCGCGGGTGGTGAGGCCGATGCGCTGGCCGGCGCGGCTCACGGTTTTGGCGTCGAGGTCGAGCACGAGGTCGGCCATGCGCAGCTCCTGGCGCTGGCCGGCGGCGGCCGCGTAGCGCTGGGTAAGGGCGCGGGCGCGCATCAGCAACTCCCGGAACTCGAATGGTTTGACGAGGTAGTCATCGGCCCCGGCGGCAAAGCCGGCTTCTTTGTCGTCGAGGCTATCGAGGGCGGTGAGCAGCAGGATGGGCACCAGCCGGCTATTGGCCCGGATGCGCTGGCACAGCTCCACTCCGTTGAGGTAGGGCAGGTTCACGTCGAGAATAACCAGGTCGTAGGGCTGCTGCGCGTAGAGCGACCAGCCGGTGCGGCCGTCGTAGGCCACGGTCAGGTCGTAGCCCTCGTGCTCAAAGCCTTTTTTGACGAACGAAGCCAGCGGCGGCTCATCTTCGACCAGCAGGATTTTCATAAGCGAAATAAACGTATAGCTGCCGCATTCGGCCATTTCCAGCAAGCAAAACAGGCAGCCCAAAGCTACTCGCCGGGCTGCCTGTCGGCGTTGCCAAAACCAGGTTTTACAACTGCGGCGCTACCTGCCCGCCCATTTCGCGGCAGTAGGTGATGAAGTCAGAATTGACGGGCTCCAGGCCGCCTTCGCGCATTTTGGTGGCTACCTGGGCACGGTGGTAGGTGGCGTGCGTCACGGCGTGGGTGAGGATGTCGCTCACCAGCGAATCGTAGGCGTCGCCCTGCGAGTTGGTGTACTGGATGTGGCGGGCCAGCTCGGCTTCGTCGGTCGTTTCGCAGAGCTGCGCGAGGCGCTGCGAAGTTTGCTCGTGCCAGTGGTGAATGCCGGCCAAGTCGTGCTCCTGCCACACTTTCACGGGGCTTTGGGTGCCGGTGATGCGGGCAATCCAGATGGCTTGGGCGTTGATGGCGTGGCTGAACAGGCGCAGCACCAACTGCGGGATTTCGTGGCCGGCGGCTACCGACGAATCGAGGCGGCGCAGCAAAGTTTCGTTGGCCCAGACGTTGAACGCGCCGAGCTTGGCAATGGTGTTAATCATAAGGAGTTAAGAGTTAAAAGTTAGGAGTTAAGAGTTGGGGATTAAGAATTGAACTGGCAAGCCGCCTTTTTAACTCTTAACTCTTAAGTCCCAACTCTACCGTGGGTCTTGCCAGACCAGCTTTTCGTTGGATTTGTTTTTTTCAAAGTCCGGGCATTTGCCGTCGCCCTTGCCGGTGATGCCGCCATCGGGGTTGCAAAGTAACTTGCCCCGGGTGTCGAACACCTGCGAAAACTGGTCGCAGCACGGAGCCGACTGGTAGTACACGGTTTTGCCCTCGTACTGGTAGCGAAAAATGCGGGTGATGGGGTTGCGCTTGCGCTCGGCCAGCACGGCCGCGATGCGAGCCTTCAGCCACTGCGGGCGGGCCGTGGTGTCCGATTCGGGAATGCGGGCGTACACCGGGTCCACGGTATTGGCGCTGGTGGGGGCCGCATCGGTGGCGCTAACCTGCCCGCTGGGCGGCTGCGAGGTGGGCGTGGTCACGCTCACCTGCTGGTGGGCACAGGCCGAAGTGAGGAGCAAAACAGCGGCGAAAGAGAGCAAGCGCATAGGAATTGAGGGAGAAGCGAAGCATGCCCCCAGGCGGGGGCCGCTATGGGTACGCCCGGCGCGGCCAATAGTTGAGGCATGGGCCGGAATCAGACGTTAAAAAAATAAGGGCCGAATACCAGCGCCCCCACCACCAGCGCCCCCAGCGCAACCAGCAGCACGGCCCCGGCCGCCACGTCCTTGGCCTTGCCGGCCAGCGGGTGCCAGGCCGGCGAGGCCAAATCGGTGAGGGCCTCGATGGCGGTATTCAGCAGCTCGGCGGCCCACACACCGGCCACCGCAAGGGCCACCAGCGCCCATTCCAGGCGCGTGATGCGGCAGTAAAACCCCAGCCCGATAACCACCACGGTAGCCAGCGCGTGAAAGCGCAAATGCACTTCGGAGCGTAGCGCCGACCATACGCCGCGCCCGGCGTGGCCGAAGCTGGCCACGCGCCGCCGCCACAGCCCTTCGGGCGGACGTAGCCGGTCGGGGGCGGGTTGGGCAGGCTCAGCCACGGGCTTCAAACTCCTGGAAGGTGGAATTGCGCAGGGCCGGCCACTCGGGCCGGATGATGCTGAAAATGACCGTGTCGCGCCGCACACCGCCCTGCGTGAGGCGGTGGCTGCGCAGGGTGCCTTCCTCGGTGGCACCCATGCGGGCCATGGCCGTGCGCGACTTGTGGTTGCGCGAGTCGGTTTCCAGCTCCACCCGCTCACAGTCGAGCTGCCCAAAGGCGTGGGAGAGCAGCAGGTGCTTGCAGGCCCGGTTCAGGCCCGAGCGTTGAAATTTGGTGCCCACCCAGGTGTAGCCGATGCTCAGGCGCTGGTCGCTTTCCACCACGTTGTAGTAGCTCGTGCTGCCGGCCAACTCGCCGGTTTCGCGGTCGATGATGGCGAACGGATAGCGCAGGCCCTGCTCGCGGGCTTCTGCGGCCTGGCGCAGGTAGGCGGCCAAGCTCACGGCATCGTCGCCCCGCGTGAGGGTGTATTGCCAGATGTCGGCATCGAAGGCCACGGCTTTGAGGGCTTCAAAATCGGTGAGTTCGAGCGGGCGCAGCCGGACGCGGTTGTTTTCAAGGGTTACTTGGGCGGAAAAATCCATAAGGACAAAATGGGCAGGACACGGCCGTAAAATTGCCCCGAAAAAATGAAACTAGCGGACAACTTCCAGCCAGCCTTTGAGGCGGCTCTCGCAGAGCTGCTCATTTGCCAGCAGGTAGTAGTAGATGCCCGGAGCCTGCCCCGCGCCCCAGTCATTCTGGTAATTATCGGTGCTGAAAACCGGCCTGCCCCAGCGGTTAAAAACTTGTAGGCGAGTGCCTTGAAGTAGCGGAGTGGGCACGAACGTGTCGTTGCTTCCATCATTGTTGGGCGTAATGATGTTGGGCCGCAGTGCCAGTCGTCGCAGATTTACCTGGGTTTGCTTCATCGTTATACAACTTCCGGTATGCACTTCCACGGTGTATAAGCCGGAGCTTCGGGCGGTGATGCGGTCGGTTGTCTGGCCGGTGTTCCAGCGGAAGGTGCTGCCCGCCCCGGCGGCCACCCGCAGCTCGATGCCGTCGTTGGTGCAGGCACTGGTATCGGCGGATAGCCGGGGAGCACTCGTGACAGAAACCTGCACGCTGTCGCGGATGGCACAAGCCCCATTGTTCACGATAACGCGGTAATTGCCAGTGTTCTGTGCCACAATGGTGCGCGAAGTAGCACCGGTGTTCCAGTGGTAGGTATAGCCCGGGCCGGGCACGGCCGCCAGGGTAACGCTACTGCCCGCACACAACCCAATGGCCGGCGGCAATACCGCTGCCGGCCGGGGCAGTACCCGCACCAGCACCGTAGCCGAGTCGAGGGTGCCAGCGCCGAGGCAGGCGGCAACGGGGTCGCGGCTGGCCAGCAGCCGCACCCGATAAGTGCCGGGGCTGGCGTACGTGTGCGTTGGCGTGCGGGCGGTGTCGGCGGCATTGCCGTCGCCAAACGACCAACGGTAGCGTCGGCCTCCCACGCTGGTGTTATTGAACACTACCCGGTAGGGGGCGCAGGACGAATCGGGCGGGGCAATGCTGGCCCGCAATGGGATAACGCTACCGGGCACCGCCTGATTAATGATGAAGGAAACCATGTCCTGGCCATTGACCTGCGAAGTAGGCACGGCGGCCCCGGCAGTGGTCGGAATGGAGCCACTAGCATCGCATAAACACTGGTAGAGCCGCCCATTGCGGTCGAAACGATGGGCATAGCCGTGCACATGCACGCCCTGCCCCGTAATGATACGCGCACCAAACGGAGAAGCAAACAAGCATTGCGTGCCCCTCACGTCCAGCGTCATGGTGAAAAAGCCCAGGTCTGCCCCGGAATTGGGCAGGGGGTTGAGGGCCGGCAGGGGGGGCAGGCCCAGCCCGGCCAGAAAAAGGTGCCCGCAGTCATCGGCCCCGAAAGCAGTAAGCGTGCGTACCGGTAGCCGGGCAGCGTAGCGGACACTGCGCAGGTCGCTGCTGAGGCCGGCAATAAATGTATTGCTCCCGGTGCCGCTGCCCATCACATCGAGCGAGCCCGGCGTCGGGACCGGGAAAGAATTGGACTGTGTCTGAAAAACGAAGCTGTTGCCGGCGATAACGGGGGAGCCATCGGCCTCCAGGGTGAGTTTGGTAATGGTAGCGGCCCCAACGAAGGTGCTGGCTTGCAGGGCCCCACCATCAGCCCGCAGGCGCATCACAAACGACGACTGACCCGGCGGCAAAGCCGTTTGCAGCGCTCCGGCCGTGACCGGAAAGTCGGGGCTGGTGGTGTTGCCAGCAATAATGGGCTCATTATTGGGGCCCAGCGCTAGGTCGCGGGCCTCGTCAGAGCCGGTGCTGCCAAATAAGGTGCTCCAGTTAAGCGCCGTGAGGCGGCTGTTGAAACAACAGATAAAGCAATCGGTGCTGCCGCGGTAGATGCGGCTCAGGGCACCGGGCGTGGTCGGAAAATTATAGGAGAAGGTATTGCCCAGCACGTACACTTCGCCACTGGCATTGGTTGCCAGCTCAATGCCGACTTCCACGCTGCTGCCCCCCAGAAAAGTGCTACCAATCAACGCCGTACCGCTCGCATTCAGCTTGGTCAGGGCCAGGGAGCCGTTGGGGTTGAGGCTGGCGTCGAAACAGCCGGCAGTAACCGGGAAATTGGGCGATGATGTGGTGGTGAGTACGCACAGCTCGCCGGTGGCCGTGGCCCGCAAGGCCTGGACCTGGTCGCCGAAGCTGCCGCCTAGAAAAGTGGTGTAAAGCCGGGAAGTACCGTTGCCGCTGAACTTCACGATGCCCACGTCGGTGTTGCCCGCATATGTGGTTTGGGCAGCCCCTGGCGTGGTGGGAAAATTTGCCCCATACACCCAGCCCGCGCTGTAGATATTACCCGCCGCGTCGTTGGTAGCTGCCACACCATAGATGTTTTCCCGACTACCGGAAAAGGTGCAAGCTTCTACCACTGGGTCTATCACGAGCGGCAGTCGCTGGTCGTAACCCTCCGGAAAAGCAAAGCGGAGGGTATTACCGGCCAGCACGTAGCGGCAGGGCACCGGCCGTCGGCCGCCGGCAACGGGCTGGTACGCCACGGGGCGTTGCTCGCGGATGTCGCCTACGGAGGTGCTCACCAGCAGCGCGCCATTCGAGCTCAGCTTCAACGCCGTGGCTCCCCGGTAGCGCAGGCCCACCGCCGCCGGATTAGCCCCCGGAGCCAATACAAAATCGTATTCCAACTGGCCCGTAGCCGTGCCATAGCAGTGCAGGTCGGTGCCGGGGTACAGGCCCGCGTAGCGCACGGCCCCGAACAAGGGCACCCGTGAAGCCCACTGCCGAGGGTCGGACCCCAGAAAATAGTTGTGGTAAGTTGGCTGAAGCTGTTCACCCGTCGCTGCAACGGCCCGCGCACCCACGAAATCAACAAATACAGCGTGTTGGTCGCGCACCGCCGGGGCGTGGGCAGCATCCGACGCCGCCAGGGCGGCATGGGCCCGGCGGGAGTCATCGGCGCGCAACCAGTTGTATACGAATCCGGTGGCCGTCAGAAATACGGCACCACCCGGCACGGCGGCCCGGTACTGTACGGCAGCGGGCCACTGGCCCCGGTTGGCCACCAATGAAAGGCCCGTTGGGACCGTCGGCCTGCCGGGCGCGGCCGGGCTGCTGGTAGTTGCAATAAAAAGCAGCGCCGGGGCCAAAGCCAGCCGCCGGCAAAAGGATAGAAAAGGCCCCATAAAAGCACTGGTGGAAAGGGTGGTGAGCAGTAAGCCAGCCACAAAATAACACTGCCTGTGACCGGTAGGCCACAGGCAGTGTTGCATGCAGGGGAAAAATTAAAAGCGAAATCGTCGGAATTACTTAATCTCGCCCACCATTTCCTCAGGCTTCATCCACTCGTCGAACTCGGCGGCGGTCACATAGCCGAGCTTGATGGCGGTTTCCTTCAGCGTGGAACCGTTTTTGTGGGCCGTCTGGGCAATTTCGGCGGCCTTGTAGTAGCCGATGTGCGGGTTGAGGGCCGTCACGAGCATCAGCGACGAATCGACGTGCTTCTTGATGTTGGGCAGGATGGCGGTGATGCCCACGGCGCACTTGTCGGTGAAACTCACGCACACGTCACCAATGAGGCGGGCAGAGTGCAGGAAGTTATAAATCATCACCGGCTTGAATACGTTCAGCTCGAAGTGGCCCAGCGAGCCGCCAATGGTGATGGCCACGTCGTTACCCATCACTTGGGCCGCTACCATCGTCATGGCCTCGCACTGGGTGGGGTTCACCTTGCCGGGCATGATGCTGGAGCCGGGCTCATTGTCAGGAATATCAATCTCACCAATGCCGGCGCGGGGGCCGGAGCTGAGCATGCGGATGTCGTTGGCAATTTTCATCAGGCTCACCGCTACCGTCTTGAGGGCACCGTGGGCTTCCACAATGGCATCGTGGGCGGCCAGGGCTTCAAACTTGTTTTCGGCCGTGACGAAGGGCAGGCCGGTGAGCTGGGCAATGTGTTTGGCTACGTTCTCCGAATAGCCTTTGGGCGTGTTGATGCCCGTGCCCACGGCGGTGCCGCCCAAGGCCAGCTCGCTCAAATGCGCCAGCGTGTTTTTGATGGCGCGCAGGCCGTGGTCGAGCTGCGAGACGTAGCCTGAAAACTCCTGGCCCAGCGTGAGCGGCGTGGCATCCATGAAGTGGGTGCGGCCGATTTTGACGATGTGCATGAACTCCTTCGACTTCTTTTTCAGCGCGTCGCGCAGCTTTTCAATGCCGGGGATGGTGGTTTCGGTCAGGATTTTATAGGCCGCGATGTGCATGGCCGTCGGGAACGTGTCGTTCGAGCTTTGGCTCTTGTTCACGTCGTCGTTCGGGGCCAGGGCCTTCTTTTCGTCGGTGAGCTGGCCGCCGTTCAGGACGTGGCCACGGTAGGCAATCACCTCATTCACATTCATATTGCTCTGGGTGCCCGAGCCGGTTTGCCAGACAACCAGCGGGAACGAGTCGGCGAGCTTGCCGGCCAGAATCTCGTCGGCCACTTTGCCAATCAGCTCGGCTTTTTCGGCCGAGAGGATGCCGGCGTCGCGGTTGGTGAGGGCGGCGGCTTTCTTGAGGTAGGCGAAGGCGGCGATGATTTCCTTGGGCATCCGGTTGATGTCCTGAGCAATGGGGAAATTCTCGATGCTGCGCTGGGTCTGAGCGCCCCAATAAGCGGTAGCAGGCACCTGAACGGTGCCCATGGTGTCCTTTTCGGTGCGGAAAGCCATGCTTGTAGTGGGTTGATGGGTTGGTGGAGTAGTGGGCGGGCTGTTGGTTGAGGCAGCCGTGGCTGCATGCAAAAGTACGTTGCCGCCGTAGCGCGGCTTTTATCCGAACGGAAATAGCCGCCCAAAGGCTTCCTGCGTAGAGCAAAAAGGCGCTGGCGAAGCCCGTCACGCCAATCCACCAGCCCGCTAATCCACCAATCCACTTCCCGCATGTCCTCCATCAAACAAGTCATTGAAATCCTGGCCTCGTCCGAAAAGAGCTTTGAAGACGCCCTGCAACGCGCCGTGGCCCAGCTCAGCAGCTCGGTGCCAAATATCACTTCCATCTACATCAAAGACCAGAGCTGCAAGGTGAAGGCCAATCGGATTGTCGAGTACCGCATCACGGCCAAGGTGAGCTTCGGCACACCGGTGGAGGAGTTCGACCTCTCGGAGCTGGAGCGCACCTTCGACGAAGCCCCCGTGTCGGGCGGCAACGGCGCGCCCGACTACAGCCACCTCGACCTGCCCACCCAGCCCGAGCTGCCCATCCCCACCGAACCCGAAAACGGCAGCGCCACCGAGCCCGCCAGCGGCGGCGGCTACAGCGGTTAATAACTTATCAGGCAAGGTCATACAGAACGTCATGCTGAGCGCAGTGAAGCATGACGTTCCACCATCCCCGTGAATTAGTTTTATGTTCGACCATCTTGCCCTGTTGCCACTGGCGGGCATCTTTCTGGCGGCGGCCGGGGCCATCTGGGTAGCGGGCATCTATGTGTCCGATACCACGGCAGTGCTCTCGAAGCGCATTGGGCTGGGGGCGGCGTTGGGCGGCATTATTGTGCTGGCCATGGTGACCAATTTGCCGGAAATTGCCATCACCGTCAGCGCCGCGCTGGGTGGGCAGGTCGATTTGGCGGTGGGCAATATTCTGGGCGGCATTGCGATTCAAACAGTGGTTTTGGTCGTGCTCGATGCCTTTGGAATGGGCCGGGAAGATGCCCTTACGCACAAGTCTACTTCGCTGGTGCCGGTGCTGGAAGCGGCTCTGGTGGTCGCGGTGCTGGCCGTGTCGGTGCTGGGTAGCCAGCTGCCGAAGTCGCTGGTAGTGGCCGGAATAACGCCGGCCGGCGTGCTTATTCTGGTGCTGTGGGTGGTGGGCGTGTGGCTCATCGGGCGGGCCAGCAAAGACCTGCCGTGGGAAAAGAAAAAGGACGCGGATGACAGCCCAAAAGCGCTTCAAAATCAACGTCAAAGGGAAGGCCGGCCGTCAAAAGCGGATGCTGATTCGCAGCCCCCGCAACCAACCCGCAGCACGCTGCGGGTAGCGCTGGTATTCGGCGCGGCCGCCGCCGTTACGCTGGTGGCCGGCGTGCTGCTGGAGCGCAGCGGCGAGGCGCTGGCCGGGCAGCTGGGCCTGGGCGGGGCAGTATTTGGGGCCACGGTGCTGGCGGCGGCCACCTCCCTGCCCGAAGTATCGACGGGGCTGGCCGCGATGAAGGCAAAGAACCACCAACTGGCCATCAGCGACATTTTTGGGGGCAATGCCTTCCTGCCGGTGCTGCTGCTGCTGGCGGGCGTGGTGTCGGGCAAGGCGGTGCTGCCGCTGGCCAGCAAGCTCGACGTGTACCTCACCGGCCTGGGCATTTTGCTGACGAGCATATACGTTTACGGCCTCATTTTTCGGCCCCGCCGGCAGGTGGCGCGCATGGGCCTCGATTCGCTGGCCGTGCTGGTGCTGTACGTGCTGGGCGTGCTGGGGCTGCTGGCTATTGGCAACGGATAAGTTGGCGGCTTGGATAAATGCGCAGTAGCTTGTTGGCTCATTCACTCATTCCCAAGTATTGCTGACAATGAAGCTGCCGTTCGCCATCCGCCCCGCCCTGCTGGCGCTGGCCGCCGCCACCCTGCTGGCTGCCTGCCAGCCGGCCCCGACCACTACTTCGGCCCTCGACCCGGCCACGGGCCCCACACTGGCCAGCTACTTTCAAAACCCCGAAACCGGCGTGCAGGACGGCAATGTGCGCGTCATCCCCATCAGCACGCCCAAGGGCAGGTTCAACGTCTGGACCAAGCAGTACGGCAACAACCCCAAAATCAAAGTGCTGCTGCTGAACGGTGGGCCGGGGGCCACGCACGAGTATTTCGAATGCTTCGAGAATTTTTTGCCTAAGGAAGGCATCGAATTCATCTACTACGACCAGCTGGGCTGCGGCAATTCCGACAATCCCAAGGACACGTCCATGTGGAGCCTGCCGCGCTACGTGGAGGAAGTGGAGCAGGTGCGCCAGGCCCTGAAGCTCGACAACACCAATTTCTACCTGCTGGGCCATTCTTGGGGGGGCATCCTGGCCGCCGAGTACGCCTTCAAGTACCAGCAAAACCTCAAGGGCCTCATTATTTCGAACATGATGATGAGTTGCCCGGCCTACGGCAAGTACGCCCAGGACGTGCTGGCCAAGCAGATGAAGCCCGAAGTGCTGGCCGAAATCCGAAAAATCGAAGCCAAAAAAGACTTCAGCAACCCGCGCTACATGGCGTTGCTCGAACCCAATTTCTACGCCGAGCACCTGTGCCGCATCGTGCCCAACCCGGAGCCCGTGAGCCGCTCACTGGGCAAAATCAACCAGTCGCTCTACGTCACGATGCAGGGACCCAGCGAATTCGGCATTTCGGGCAAGCTCACCAACTGGGACCGGGTGCCCGACCTGCCCAAGCTCACGGTGCCCGTGCTCAGCATCGGCGGCCAGTACGACACCATGGACCCCGCGCACATGCGGATGATTGCCACCAAGGTGCAAAAGGGCAACTCCCTCATCTGCCCCAAAGGCAGCCACATGAGCATGTACGACGACCAGCAAACCTATTTCACCGGCCTCATCAAATTCCTGAAAGCCGTGGATGCCGGCACCGTGCAGCCCGGCGCAACATTGTAGCGCACACTGTTAGTCCGCGGGTTATCCGTTCTATCCGCGGACTAACAGTGTGCGCTACGTTAGAAAGTCACGGTTAGCTCCATGGGCAGGTCGGCGCGGCGGCCACCGGCAATGCCCGGCTGCCAGGTCGGGCCTTCGCACACCATGCGCAGGGCTTCGTCATCGTAGTCGGGGCGCAGGCTGCGTAGCACTTTCAGGTTGCTGATTTTCCCATCTGCTCCCACCATAAACTGCAGGCGCACCGTGCCATGAAGGTGCAACTGGCCATCCTCGGGCTCGAAGGCGTCGGCTTCGCGGTGCAGGTAGTTGCGCAAGGCTGGCGTACCGCCCACGGGGGCGGGATTGAGGGCCGGCGTGGCCGGCATGGGCGTGTTGGCCACGCGCACGCTAGCAGTGTTGTCGCTTAGCTGATTGGTAGTCATTACTTTGGATTTAAGGCCGAATGCCCGGCTGGCCTTGGCCGCGTTGTCACTGCCCAGCTTATCGGTCGAAGCCATTTCGGCCAGTACAGCCGGCGCTGTTGCTGTGGAATCGCCCGGGCTGGCGGCAGCGGGCGCAGCGGCCAGGGCCGGCAGCGCGGCAACCTGGGCGTCGGCTCTTGCTGCCGGGGCCGAATCTTCATCCGCCATCACCAGGGCACCATTGCCGGGGGCATGCGTTGCCCGGCCGGCCAGGCGGCCGGCCGCTGCCCGCTTCGGCAACCGACCTGGGCGCATGGCGGCATAGTCAGCCGTTTTCCCGGTTTCTTTTGAAGTAGCCGGTGCTGCTGCTACAGTTGCTGCCACTGCGGTTTCGGGCGTGCGGGCCACTTCCGGTACGGCCAGTTCCGCCAGCGGGGCCGGGCTCGCGGCGGGCGCGGCCGGGGGCGTAATAGCGGCGGTTTCGAGGCGGGCCGTGGTGGCCGGCCGCGCCGTTTCGGGCTGCTCCCAACCCCAGATGCCACCCGCCACCACGCCCACTACGGCAGCGGCTGCCGCAATGCGGGGCCACGCCCAGCCGCCGGCCACGGGCACCGGCTCCTCGCGGCCGACGCGGGCTTGCAGGCGGGTGCGCAGGTCGGCCACGGCCTGGTCGGTGGTGGCCGGGTCGCTCATCGAAAAGCCCGTCAGCAGGTCGGCGCAGCGTTCGCAGTCCAGCGTGTGGGCCTCAATGTGGTGCTCCTCGGCTGGGCTCAGGGTGCCGGCCGCGTAGGCGCGCAGCGCCGCCGGGGCCGGGTGGGGGCCGGGGGTGGGCAGGCGGGCAAAAGGCGAATCAGCGGGCAGCATGGAGCGGGTTGTGGGCGTCGGAAGCGGGGAGTGAGGAGCGGGGCGTGGCTGTTTTGGTCGGCGGGGGCGGCGGCTCCAGCTGGCGGCGCAGCATGCGTTTGCCGTTTTGCAAATGGCTGCGCACCAGGTTTAGTTCGAGGCCGGTTTCGGAGGCGATTTCGCGGTAGCTTTTCTTTTCGAGGTAAAATAATTCGAGGCAACGGCGCTGGGCCGGGGGCAGCTCCGCCAACGCGGCTTCGATGCTTTGCAGGCGCAGCTCGGCGGTTTCGGCGTCCTCGGCGGCGGCCTGCTCGTCTGGCAGATGCCGGGCGGCGGCCAATTCCACATCGGCCGCGTCGGGAAAGCTGAGCACGAGCGGCCCGGCGCTGGGGCCGGCCCGCTTGCGGGCGCGCAGTTGCATGAGGCAGTAGTTACGGGCGGTGGTGTGCAGCCAGGCCGGGAAGTTGTCGGGCGCGTGGGTGCGGAGGACCTTCACCAGATGCTCGAAAAGCTGCATGGCGGCATCCTGGGCGTCTTCGTCGGGCGGGGCGAGGTAGCGGCGGCACACGGCAAAGGCCTCGGGCAGGTACCGGTCGTAGAGCCGGCCGAGGTCGGCCACGTCGCCGTGCGCGCGGTAGCGGGCCAGCAGCTCCTGGTCGGAGAGTGGCGCGGCGGCGGCGGGTGGCGAGGAGCGGCGGAAGAACATCGGGCCGGGAAGTTAGCGCCTGCCGTTGGTATTGGGGCCACGGCCGGCTGGGGAGTGGGCGGCAGAATTATTTTTTCACCCGCGCTGTGCAATCTCCCAAATCCGGGCATCGACTGGGCATACTTCACCTTCTAACGTCGATGCCATGAGAAACCTATTGCTGCTGCCGCTCCTCGCCGGGTTGCTGGCCCCGCCCGCCATCGCCCAATCAACAAATCAGGCCAAAGCCGCCCACCAGGTCCCGGCCAACACCACCAAAAACTGGGTCGTGTCCGGCCTCATCACCGACCAGACCAGCCACGTTCCGCTGCCCGGCGTCACGGTGCTCATCAAAGGCACCAACTTGGGCACCAGCACCAACGCGCAGGGCCGCTACTCCCTGTTGGTGCCAGGCGCGGCGCGGGCCGTGCTGCTGTTCAACTACATCGGCTACCTGCCCGTGGAGCGGCCCGTGGGCAAGCTGCACACCCTCAACCTGCGCCTGCAGGCCGATAACAAGCAGCTGAGCGAAGTGGTGGTAACGGCCCAGGGCATCGAGCAGAAGCGCCAAACGTTGAGCTATTCGGTTACAACCGTTGCGCCGGCCACCGTAAACGGACTGGCGGGCAAAGCGTCGGGCGTATTGATTCGGGGGGCTGCCAGCCCGCGCAAAGCCCGGCGCGCCGGCGGCCAGGCCGATTACGCGCTGGCCGATTCAGAAATGGCTCCCGCCCAATCGATGCCAGTAATGCCCGCCCGCGAAGAAGCCGGAGCCAGCGACACCTACGCTCACGTAACGGAAAATGCGTTTTTTAGCGCGAAGAAAGACCCGCTCAGCACCTTTTCGCTCGACGTGGACAATGCCTCATACAGCAATGTGCGCCGCTTCCTGAACGAAGGCCAGCTGCCCCCGCGTGATGCCGTGCGGGTGGAGGAAATGATGAACTACTTCCGCTACGACTACGCCGCGCCGGCCGCCGCTTCGCCCGACCCCGTCCGCATCAGCACCGAACTGGCCGCCTGCCCCTGGAACCCGGCTCACAAGCTGGCCCGCATTGGCATTCAGGCCAAAAAAATCGAAACGGCCAAGCTGCTGCCCGCCAACCTGGTGTTCCTGGTCGATGTGTCGGGCTCCATGTTTTCGGATGATAAATTGCCGCTGGTGAAAGCCGGCCTAAAACTGCTGGTGAAGCAATTGCGGCCCCAGGACCATGTGGCGCTGGTGGCCTACGCCGGCGCGGCCGGCCTGGTGCTGCCGCCCACGCCCGGCAATCAGCCCGAGGTGATTCTGGATGCGCTGGAGCGGCTGCAATCGGGCGGCTCCACGGCCGGCGGCGCGGGGCTGCGCCTGGCCTATTCCACGGCCCGGCAGAGCTTCCAGAAAGAAGGTAACAACCGCGTGATTCTGGCCACGGACGGCGATTTCAACGTGGGCGAAAGCTCCGATGCCGCCATGGAGCAGCTCATCGTGGACCAGCGCGAGAGCGGCGTGTTCCTGACGGTGTTGGGCTGCGGACGCGGCAACCTGCGCGACAGCCGCATGGAAACCCTGGCCGACAAAGGCAACGGCAACTACGCCTACCTCGACAATCTGGATGAGGCCGGCCGGGTGCTGGTGGCGCAGTTCGGCGGCACACTTTTCACGGTGGCCAAGGATGTGAAATTGCAAATCGAATTCAACCCCGCCCGCGTGGCCAGCTACCGCCTCGTGGGCTACGAAAACCGCCTGCTGGCCGCCGAGGATTTCAACAACGACCGCAAGGACGCCGGCGAGCTCGGGGCGGGCCACACCGTCACGGCCCTCTACGAAATAGTGCCCGTGGGCACCACCCAGCCCCTTATCGATGACCTCAAATACCAGCCCGCCCAGTCCACCACCGCCACCATGCAGCAGTTCCTCACCAACGATGTGCTGACCGTGAAGCTGCGCTACAAAGAGCCGCAGGGCAGCGCCAGCAAGCTCCTCGCGCAGCCCCTCGCCGGCACGCCCGTGGCCATTGCCAATGCTTCGCCCGACTTCCGCTTTGCCGCCGCCGTGGCCCAGTTCGGCATGCTGCTGCGCCAGAGCGAGCAGCGCGGCACCGCCACCTGGGCCGCCACCGAGCAGCTGGCCGACGGGGCCCGGGGCAAAGACGCCGACGGCTACCGCGCCGAGTTCGTACGCCTCGTGCGCCTGGCCCAGGGCCTGAGCGGCAGCGGCACTGTGGGCGCGCGGTAGCGAAACCGCCAAGTAAAGTGGTTGAAATGGAGGGCGGTGAGCACAATATTTCAGTGCTGGCACGGATGCGCTGCCCGGTGCAGCCACCGACCTTCGGCGCTCTCAACCCTCTTCTCAACCTACAATGGCTTCATTTGGTGATTTTTCGGAAGACCCCCAGGCAACATGGCTCACTGCGCCGGCCGATGCTGAGGACCGGCGCATGGAACTCCTGCGCGACTTTTGGTACAAGGACCCGGCCGGCAAAACCTGGAAAGCTCCCAAGGGCAGCATTATCGACGGAGCCAGCATTCCGGCGGCCCTGTGGTCCACGGTCGGTTCGCCGTACACGGGGCCTTACCGCCGTGCCTCCATTGTGCATGATGTAGCCTGCGACGCGGCCGCCCAAGCCGCCAACCCGCAGGCCGCGCGTGCGGCAGCCGATGAAATGTTTTACAACGCTTGCCGGGCTGGTGGCTGCCCCGGCTGGCAGGCCCAGCTGCTCTACCTCGGTGTGCGCGTGGGCGCACAGCTGCCCCACATGCACTTGCTGAACCAGCCGATGCACGTAGCCCTGCTTGCCACTGCCCGCATCATGCCCGATGTGCCGGAAGAAAGCATCCGCACGACGTACCGCGAGATTGCGGCCGATATAGAGGCGCAGGCTCCGGCTTCCTTCAAAGCATTGAAAGCACTGGTTGACCAACATTTAAAAGTCCGTCCTGCGCCGGTTATGCCCGTGGCTGCCTTTCGGAGTCAGCTCAGCCTCCGTCCGGGCCTTGATGCGCCGGCTCCGGCCCCCAAGCCCCAAACGGCTAACCACAAAAACCGTAAATCTGCCCCCAAGCCCGCCGCCCCCAAGCCGCGCACCAAGCGTGCTCCCAGCCGCAAACCCTAGGCGGCTAAAAGCGGGCAGGTTGTGATGGGCCCGTTGGTTTTTGAGGCTTAATAGGCAAGCGGTTTCGGAAGTCGTGGCACTCAATCAGCCGGTTAGGCTGAATGCCGCCGAAACCTGACCGACTAAATACCAGAAAGGCCCCTCCGTTGCAGCGGAGGGGCCTTTTTTATAATATATCTCGGATAATGACGACTAAATCGACAACGAGGAATCGAGGGATAGGATGGCTGATAATCAGCCTTAAAAGGAGTAATTGAGGCCGACTTTGGCCACGCGGTTGTAGGCGCTGAAGCGGTTGTTGGCATCGAGGGAAGTGAGGCCGTAGTCGTAGCCGGCGCTCAGGCCAAAGCCGTTATCGAACTGGTAGCCCAGGCCGGCCACGGCGGCAAAATCAACCTTGCGCAGCTGGTTCGAGACGTCGAAATCCTGCTTGTAGGCCGAGAAGCCGAGCACGCTGGCATCTACGCGGGCCTTGCCGCTGACCAGGAACGACGCCTGCGGCCCGGCGTAGAGGTAAAAGCCCGGCGTGATGTACACCTTGGCCAGCACCGGCACATCGATGTAGGCCAGGCGGGCCGTGCCGGTCACGTTGGCATTCAGGAAATCGAGCGCCGGGAAGGGCAGCGTGCCTTTCAGCACCGCGCCTTTTTCGGCGTAGGTGATGCCGGGCTCGATGGCGAAGCCGGGGCCGATGGGCAGCGTGGCGTACAGGCCGGCGTAGAAGCCCGGGCGCAGCTGCTTGCTGATGGCCCCATCAGGAGCGTAGCTGGCCAGGGTGGTGAAGCTCTGTACGGCATCGCCCAGCAAGTCAGCCACGTTCAGGCCGGCCCGGAAGCCGAAGCGCACGCCGCTGGTAGGGCTGCTATTCGAAGTCGAATAGGTTGGTTTGGAATAGCTGGGAGCGCGGCGGGTAGTTGCCGAACCCATGGGGCGCGGCGAGGGTGCGGCTTTGGGGTTGCCGTAGGCATCGCGGGCACCCTGGGCCGAGGCGGTAGAACAGGTGGCCGAAACCAATAGGCAAGCCGCGGCCAGGCCGCCGGAAAGGCGTGAAATTTTCATAACCAGCAAGGGTTGGAATGGGTGAAAGAAACCGGCCGCTCGGGGCCGGACTCCCGGCCCGGCTATCAGGGCCGATGCAGGGGTACATTGCAAAACCGTGCCAAACCGCTTCGCGGAAGCCCACCGCTACGGCTTGGTTTTTTAGCGCAGCAGACCAACGCCGGCAATTTCCGGACTAACCGCCGTCCGAAATCGACCAATGCCTGCTTGCTCAAAACGCAAAAAGCCGGACCGCTCCAGTGAGCGGCCCGGCTTAGCAGCGGGAAAAGTGGAAAGTGGAAAAAGGAAGAGGAAACTAATGAAGCACCACGCGGCGGCTGGTGGCTGGGCCAGTGGGCGGCGTGAGGCGCAGCAGGTACACGCCGGCGGCCAGGCCGCGCAGGTCCACCAGCTGATGGAGCGGGCCGGCGGGTGCAGTGAACAGCTGCCGGCGTAGGGGGCGGCCCAGCACATCAAGCAGCTCGATGCCGACCGGGCCGGCGGTGGCCAGGTCGGCCGCGATGCTGATGGCATCGGTG
This sequence comes from Hymenobacter sp. UYAg731, assembly GCF_054061335.1. Classification (NCBI taxonomy): domain Bacteria; kingdom Pseudomonadati; phylum Bacteroidota; class Cytophagia; order Cytophagales; family Hymenobacteraceae; genus Hymenobacter; species Hymenobacter sp. UYAg731. The sequence goes on from NZ_JBSSEC010000002.1 coordinate 807,146, forward strand.
GCGGGGTTGGGGTAGGCGGTCCAGGCGGGGGCGTCGTGGCGGGCCAGCACGGCCGTGCCCTGGGCTACCGTGGTGGTGGCCGTGTTGGTGATGACGGGATTATTGTAATCGAACACGATGCCGGCGTGGTTGGGGATGATTTCGCCCACGGCCAGCGTGGCGCGCGGCTGCACCCGGAACCGCACGAAGCCCTGCGAGCGAATCACGTCGACGTTGCGCTCGGGCAGGTTGATGTTCAGAAAGCGCACCGTGAGCAGGCCTTTCTCGGGGCCAGCGGTGGTCAGGCTCCATATGCAGCTGTGCGACTGGGCCACCAGCATCAGGCTGGCCAGGTTGAGCTTGCGGAAATCCAGCGTATCGCTCAGAACGACCGTGGATGCCGCCGCCGTGCCCAGGTTCTGGAAATGAATGGTGTAGTCGAGCGGCTGCTGGGCCGTGATTTGGGCCGGCGTGAGGCGCTCGTAGTTCACATCCATGCTGTTGGGGTCGTAGGCGCCCACTACGGTTTGGGCCAAGGCGGCGGTGTTGTCGGCGGGTGCTACGTCGGCGGTAAGGGGCGCGGCGGCAGCGGTGTTGAGCACGGTGCCTACTACGGTATTGGTGGGCAGGCTGAACAGCACGTCGTATTCCAGCCGGGCAAATGGGGCCAGACCGGTATAGGTCCACGTCAGGACCTGACCCGTGCGGCTGGCGCTGGGCGTGCTGCTGATGTAGGCCATGCGGCCGTCGAGCGTGACGGTGGCCGTGCCGCTGGCCACCGTGGTGGTGCCCACGTTTTCCACCGTGAGGCGGTAGCGGGTGGTGAAGCCCGGCCGCGCCATGCCGTAGGGCGTGAGGGTGGCGCGGACATCGGCCTGATTGGCAATGGGGGCCAACCCGAAATCCTGCCCGTTGACCAGCTGGGTGCTGCTGCTGAAGGTGCCCGCGTAGCTGCCGCTACCAGGCTGCGACACGGTGTAGTACTGCGGCACCTGGGCCAGGCTTAGGGTGTAGGCCCCGGGCAAAGCATAGGCTTGTAATTGGCCCGTGGTGCTCACCGCCGAATAAATAGTAGCAGTGCCTTGGGTCAGGGCGGCGGTTAGCGGCTTCGGAAAAGGGCCTTCGGTGGGGTCTTGCTGGCCGTTGCCGTTCAGGTCGTAGTACACCATCCCGCGCAGCGTATTGGCATAGGTATTGAGCCGGACCACAATGGTGCCTCGGCCCACAGCCGTCTGCGCGCCAAATTGAATGACGGGCGGGGTAGTCTGGTAAGTGGGCAGCGGAAGGCCCACGGTGTAGAGCGTGCCCCGACCATCAATGCCCAACCCCCGGGGCGAAAAATAAGGTGCCGGCGCACTGACTGAGCCGGTCCAAGTATCGGCCGCAGTCCACTGTTCCAGCCCCTGCGCCGTGTAATGCACCACGTTGAACGGGGCCGTCAGGAGCAGGGTGCCCACCACTATTCTGGCCTGGCTGCGCTGGGCAATGGTACTGACCACCACGTTCACCCCCGCGCTGTTGGCGGCCAGTAGCAAGCCTTCGTCGCTGTAAGTGATGACGTTTGGGGATTGAGCTCCGCGCACCCACTGCCGCGTTCCGGTCGCGTCGTACTTCACCAAGAAGTACCCGCTGGCGAGGGCGGTGCTGCCAATTTGCAGGGGGCCGAAAGTCCCCCCGGTCACGTAGGTGTTGCCCGCGGCATCCGCCGCCGTGGCGTTGATGTTGGTAAAGGCCTGCGAAGAGGCATTCGTATTGTTCAATACCTGACTCCACAAGTGCGTGCCGGCCGCATCGAAACTGCTCACGAACCCGCCACTTGCTCCGCTTGAAGATGCCAGGGTGATGCCCGTCCCCGTTCCCAGATACAGCGTAGCGCGTACGATGCCACTCACCAGGCAGCCGCCGCCAGGTTTCGGGCCCAGCCGGAAGTTATAAACGGGGTCGGTGGGGGTGCCGTGCAGCACCCGCACCCACTGCTGGGTGCCGGCCCCATCGGTTTTGAGGATGAACGATTGGGTGCTGTCCACGGCTGTGCCGCCCACGGTGCTGTTGCCGCGCACGGTGCCAGCCACGTAGGCCGCGCCGGCATTGTCGGCCACCAGCCGAATGTCGAGGGTGGCGTAGGAGGCGAGCGTAGGCAGGGCACGGCTCCACTGCAACGTGCCAGCGGCCGAGCATTTGGCATAGAAGGCCGTGGAGGCGCTGATGGGCACGGGGCTGCCGTCCCAGGTGCCTGCGGTACGGTTTCGGGCCGTAATAAAAATCCCTCCGGCGCTGTTGTCGGCGGCCAGGGCCACCACCTGCAAGTCAGCCAAGGGCTTTGCCCACACCACCGCGCCGGACGAGTCATATTTTATTACGGCCATCGACCAGTTGCGCGGGCCCGTGAGCAGCAGGCGGCCCAGCCGCAGGCTATCGGTGAAGTTTACGGCCACGTAGGTATTGCCCGCCACGTCGGTGGCACTGGCTTGTGGCTGTACAAAGGCGGTATCTACCGCTCCATGCACCACACGGGCCCATTGAAACACCTGCGCAGATACCCGCTCCCGGCCCGTGGCAGCCAGCAGAACAAACAGGAAAAGCAGAAAGGGAAGTCGAAGTAGTTTCATTATCAGTGGAAAGGAAAAGCAAGGACCAAATGCGTGGCCGCACGCTGTTAAACCCGCTAGTGCCGCCCCGGCCGGAGCGCGGCATCGCATTTCAAAAGCCCAGACCAGTCACCCCCTGAAAAGGCTGCCGGCCCCATCAAAAAAACTTACAGTCCCAGCCGCACTCCGAACATCAGCCCCGTGGACGTGGCCTGCTGGCGCAGCCCCGTTTCGGGCTTGTAGAGCGACAGGGCCTGCCAGCGCATGCTCGGGGCCACGCTCACGCTGAGGCGGGGCGTGAGGGCATAGTTGAGGGCCAGCGAGCCGGCGAGGGCCACGTTGAGGGTGCGGAAGGGGCCGGTGCCGGCCGTTATGTTCTCGGTGCGGAAGTTCTCGCCGTCGTTGGTGACTATCTGCGTGCCGCCCAGGAAAAACTGGAGTTGCGCGCCCACGGCCACATCGGTCCAGAGGCGGCTGGTGCCGGGCGAGGCCAGGCGGTAGCGCAGCAGCACCGGCACCGTGAAGAAGCGGTAGTTGGGCTGCAATAGTTTGGTGGTGAGGGTTTCCTTCTTGGTGATGGTGGGCGTGGTGGTGTGGGTGGTGGTGTGGGTAGTATCGTGCTGCACGGTGGTGGTGAACACCGTGTCCTGGCGCGGCACATACACTGTGTCGTAGCGAATGACCTGGCCGCTGCCGTTGAAGATGGGCGAGAGCTGCGGCACCTGAATGATGCGGATGGAATGCGTCTGGTAGCTGGAGGTGAAAACGTTGGTGCTGGTGGTGGTCGCGGTGTTGTAGGCCACTTGCACATCGGTGGTTTTGTTGGTAATGCGCAGGTCGGCCCCGAAGGCAGTGTAGCCCACACCGCCGCCCACGCTCAGGCGGGGCGTGAGCTTGTACTCGGCCAGGAGGGCGGCGCTGAGGCCGGCGCGGCCGGTTTCGTGATTGCGGCGCAGGGCCGTGAGCGAGTCTCCTTCGGGGCCTTGCAGGGTGAGGGTATTTTGCTCGGGCGTAGCCGTGAGCATGACGCTCCAGCGGTGGGCCAGCGGGCACAGGCGGGCCGTGTCGGGCGCGGCGGTGGCCACGGTAGGAGCAGCCGGGGCCGCGCCGGGTAGGTCGCCGAGGGCCAGCAGCAGGCTATCGGTGCGGCGCTGGAGGCGGAAAAGCTCGGCCCGCTCAGTGCGCAGGTTAGTCAGCAGGGCGGCGCGGCCATCGGCCGGCAATGCGCCGGGCGCGAGAGTGCTGATGCTGGGCAGCTGCTCCAAGGTCTGGCGCTCCAGCGCCGCGAGGGGGCGCAGGGTGGCGGGCAGGGTTTCGGCAGTAGCGGTTGAACCTGCTGCGTCCCTTGCCGGAGCATCCGGCGCAGGCTGGGTCGCTTGGGTTGCTGTTGAGGCAATAGCAGTTTCGCTTTCGATGGGCGCATTCTGCAGCTGGCTGGTCCGGCGCACCCTTCTGGCATCCCGGTGCAGCACAGCCAAGCTCAGGTTTACCATTCCCAAGCTCGGATTTGCTATTCCTGAACCCGGGTTTGCTGTTCCTGAGCTCAGGAGTGGCAAACCTGAACTAGAGTTTGCCATTCCTGAGCTCAGGTTTGCCATTCCTGGATTCAGGTTTGCTAAACCTGAGCTCGGATTAGGCGTCCCGGTGTTCGGGTTTGGTAAACCTGAACCCGGAAGTGCCTCCCCCGACTTCTTCGTTGAGTCCCGGCTTGCCGTGGCCACCGAAACAGTTTTGGCCGGCCCGTGCGGCAGCAGCCAGCCCCCCAGCCCGGCCAGCAGGCCCGTGAGCACGAACAGCAGCGGTACCAGCACCGGCCTGCGGCGCGGGCGTAGCCGGGGCGGCGGGGGCAGGCGCTGCTCAATGCCGGCCCATACCGGCGCGCCAGGCGTGAGCTCAAAGTCTTCAAATTTATTGCGCAAAGACTGGTCGAGGCGGTTTTCTTCCGATTCGGGTATCATAGTCGTAAGTAGTTGGCTTGCTGCTGGTGCAGCCGCGTGAGTTGTTTGCGGGCCTTGCTGAGCTGGGCCTTGGAGGTGCTCTCCTGAATGCCCAGCAGCTCCGCGATTTCGCCGTGCGTGTAGCCGTCCACGGCGTAGAGGTTGAGGACCATGCGGCAGCCGTCGGGCAGCTGTTCCATCAGGGCCAGTACTTCGGCCACGCCCAGGCGGTCGAAGGCGTCGGCATTAGCGAAGGGCTCAGGCACGTCATCCAGCAATAATTGCTGGCGGCGATGCTGCCCGCTCTGCCAGTGGTTGAGGGCCGTGGTGACCACGATGCGCCGCACCCAGCCTTCCAACGAGCCCTCGGCCCGGAACTCGCCCAAATGGGTGAATACCTTCACGAAAGCATCCTGCAACACGTCCTCCGCCTCGGCCACCGAGCGCACGTAGCGCCGCGCCACGCCCAGCATCCGGCCGGCGTAGCGGGCATAGAGCGTCCGCTGCGCCGCCGGCTCGCGGCGACGGCAGGCGGCAAGAAGCTCGTCCAGTTCCGTAGAAAGGGGCATTAAAGGGAGAAAGCAGCGCAGCCCGGCCGGGTGCTGCCCGGCAGACAAGTTACTTCCCAAAAAGGCTGCTGCGGGAGACGAAGATTTTTTCGGGGGCTGCTCACCCGTCCGTCATTCTACCGCGGCTGCTCCCTATTTAGCAGGCGCAGCAGCACCCCATTGGTCCACCCGAAACCGTCCTGTAGCGGGTACTCGCCGCCGCCGGCGGGGCGGTTCACGTTTTGCACATCGTATTTCTCCAGCAGCTTGCCGGTTTGGTTATACACGCGGCTGTTGAGGCGCACCCAGCGGTGGGCCACGGTGTCGGCCAGCGCCTGCTGCTTGTAGCGCGTCAGGCCCTCAATGGCCAGGTGTTGCAGCGGAGCCCAGGCATTGGGCGCGTCCCACTGCTGCTTGGTGGCCGATAGTGTGGTTACCAGGCCGCCGGGTTTGAGGAAGCTGGTTTGCAGTTCCGCCGCTACGCGCTTGGCCTGCTCTGGCGTGGCTAGTCCGTACGCCAGCGGGAACGTGCCCGCCAGGCTGCGCACCTGCGAGCGCTGCTTCAGGCGCCAGTTGTAGTCCTGAAACCAGCCGGCTTTCGGGTCCCAGCTCAGGGCCAGTAGGGCCGTTTTGCGCTGGGCGGCCTTGGCATCGTACAGCCGGGCCTGGGCGGGCTGGCCGGCCACGCGGGCCGCCTCGGCCAGGGTTGTTTCGAGGTTATAAAGGAGGCAGTTCAAATCGATGGGCACCAAATCGGTGGTCTGAATGCTCTCCAGTCCGCCGCCGGGCTTAAACCAGCGGCTGCTGAAATCCCAGCCCGAAGCCGCGCCCGCCCGCATGTGGTGGTAGAACTGGGCGGCTGGCTGCTTGCTTTTTTTGGCGGCGGCCACGTCCTCGGCGTAGGATTCTTCGCGGGGCTGGTCGCTCTCGTCCCAATAGCGGTTCAGGAGGGCACCGGTGGGCAGGCGCACCACGCGGTGGGCGGCGGTGCCGGGCTTCAGGGTTTCGGCGCCCAGCATCCAATAGCGGTATTCGGCTTCGAGGGCGGGCCGGTAGCGCAGCAGCTCGCCATTGCCCAGGTCCTGGGCCAGCAGCTTCACGATATCGGCGAAAAAGGGCGGTTGCGAGCGGGTGAGGTAGTACGTGCGGTTGCCGTTGGGAATGAAGCCGAACCGGCCGATGAGGTAGGCGAAATTGTCGGTGATGTCCTTCAACAGCTGCTTCTTGCCGGACTCGGCCAGTCCCAGCATCGTGAAGTAGGAATCCCAGTAATACACTTCCCGGAACCGCCCGCCCGGCACCAGGTAGGGCTTGGGCAGCGGCACCAGCGAGCGAAATTCAGCCAATGAGTCCGTCGCATCAGCGGGCGGGGCGGCGGGCCGGGCCAGCACCGTCCACAGCGTATCGAGGTGGTGGCGCAGGCCGGCTTTCAGGTCGCTCTGAAAGGGCACGGAGCCGTCGGTTGGCAGCGTAAAGTGGCTTTCTACAAAAGCTTTCAGCTGAAAGCCCGGTTGGTCCTTCTCGCGCCGCCAGGCGGCCAGAATGGTGGCTGGCCGCTGCTTGGGTGCGGCATCCACAAAGGTCTTGTTGTCGGGGAAAATGTGGCCCAGCTGCACTGCCTCAAAAAGCCCGGGAAATAGCTGCCGGGGCGAAAGCGGTACGGCGGCCGGCTTCGGTGCCATTGCTGGCGGGGCAGCGGCTGCTTTGGAAGCCAGCGGCGCGGCAGTTTCGGTTTGGGCCAAGGCCGGTTGGGTGGCCAGCAGCCCGAGCAGCGAACAGAATACAAGTTTCAGCATGGGTGGGAATGAAGAATAAATCAGGGCGGCGCGGCCGTGCGCCAATGGTGGGCTTCGGGATGGTTTACGGCGAGTAGCAGCTTTTGGCTTCGTAGCGCCGACGGCCACTCAGGGCTTGCCGCCGACCCCTGCTGCGGCCTGCTACCGTAACACACTGGCTGCTGCAAGCTACCTGAAATCCTTCATTTACATCGAATAACAACCAATTTACAAGATAAACTAAATGGATAGTTTGTAAACTAAAATATTAGTTATACGTTTGTGTTACCCTGATTCAACCTCCCAACATGGACCCCTCCGCTTTCCCCGAACTCACCCGCGCCGAAGAACAAGTGATGCAGGTGCTCTGGCGCCTCGGCCCCGCCTTCGTGAAGGACGTGCTGGCCGAATTGCCCGCGCCCCAGCCGGCCTACAACACGGTTTCCACCATCATTCGTATCCTCGAAACCAAGGGGTTTGTCGACCACGAAGCCTTCGGGCGCACGCACCGCTACTTCGTGCTGGTGGCCCAGGACGACTACCGCCGCTTCTCGTTGCGCAAGCTGCTGGGTGGGCACTTCGGAAACTCGTTTAGCCGCCTCGTTTCGTTTTTCGCCAAGGAAGAAAACCTCGACGCTGCCCAGCTCGACGAGCTGCTGCGCCACGCCGCCCACCCCCAAACCCCCGAAGACCATGAACCAACTCAGCCTGCTTAACTGGATGCTGCTCAGCACTGTGCTCCTGGGCGCGTGGTGGGGGTGCTACCGCCTGGCCCTGCGCCAGGAGCGCAGCTTTGCCTACAACCGGGCATTTCTGGCGCTGGGGCCGCTGTTGGCCGCCGGCCTGCCGCTACTGCCGCTGGCCTGGCCGGCCGGTTGGTGGGGCACCAGCCCGGCGGGCCTGGCCGGCGTAGCGGCCGTGCTGCTACCAACGGTGGAGGTTGGCGCGCCCGGTACGGCCGCCGTGGCCAACGGTCCGGATTGGACCTTCTGGCTGCTAGTGATTTACCTGGCTGGCGTGGGCCTCATGCTGGCCCGTCTGGCCTACGGATTAGCTGGCTTATGGCATACTGCCCGCCGCCTGCCCCGCACGGTCCACGCCGGCTACACGCTGGCCAAAACCCACGGCTGGCTGCCCACCAGTTCCTTCGGGCGGGTCATATTCTGGGATGAAACCCTGGCCCTGAGCCCGGCCGAGGCCCATCAGGTACTGTGCCACGAGCTGGCCCACGTCCGCCAGCACCACACCTACGACCGGCTGCTGCTGGAGCTGCTGCGCGCCGCGCTGTGGTTCAATCCCTTCGTGCACCTCTGCGGGCGGGCACTGGCCCTCACCCACGAGTACCTGGCCGACGAAGCGGCCCTACACGATGATTTCTCGCCAACTCCTTCCCTTTCCACTTCCTACTCCCAACTGCTGGCCCGGCAAGTGGCCAGCCGCCTCGGTTTCTCGGTTCCGCTTGCGCACTCCTTCTCCCATTCCCAAACCCTCAGTCGCATTGCCATGATTCAGAAAACCAATCCCATTCGCCGCTGGAAACAGTGGCTCGCCCTGCCGTTGGCGGGCGTGTTAGTCGTTGCCGTAGCCTGCGAAAAAGCCGCCCCGCCGGCCGCGCCAGCCGTTTCGAGCGCCTCGGCCGATGCCCAGGTGGCCCCGCCGGCCCCGCCAAAACTCGTATTTATTAACTCTGTGAATGGTATTCCATCGCCCCCACAAAACAGGGTCTACACGTATGTTGAGCAAATGCCCGAGCTACCGGGTGGTGGCGGCAACGGTGCCATTGTCGGATTTATTCAGCAACACTTAAAATATCCTGCCAATCTGCCCGCTGCCGAGCGCATTAATGGCACCATATTCGTGCAATTTATCGTGGATGCCGAGGGTGTCGTCCAACCCGCGACGGTGCATTTGGTGAAGGGCCTGACCGCCCCCTACAACACGGCCGTCGTGCAGGCCGTGCTGCAACTGCCCCGCTTCACGCCCGGGATGCAGCGCATCCCGGCTGAAACCGGCCAGAAGAAGCCCGTAGCCGTGAGCTTCACCGTGCCCATTCGCTTTTCCTGGAAAACTTCGGTAGGTTTCTCCGGGGCCATGCCGATTAACTGGCAAGGCTGGGTGATTCCGTCCTCCGGCACCGGGTGTTAGCGGAAGCATTTCCCGGCATCAATTAAAATCGAGAGAAACCGCTCGAAAAGCTCCGGCCCGCGCCGGGGCCTTTCTGCGTTGCAGGCTTTGGGGCAAAGCCAACCGCAGCCCCGGCAGTAGCTTTAGGGCCGGAAGCGGCTGCCAAAGCTGCTTTTAAGTTGCCAGCTGCCTGGTTTCGCCCGCATCGTGTGCTGCCAGTCAGCGGGCAAACCAGTACCCGACCACCCGCTATGTCCCGAATATCCGTTGCCTTCCAGGCTTTACGCAGCCTGGCCCGCACCCCCTCACTGCTCAACCACGTCATTGCCGGCGATGTGGCCGAATGGCAGCGCCGGGCGCTGGCCCACCCCGGCCGCCAGCTCACGGCCAAAGGCCTGCCGATGGTATCGCTGGCCCATTTCCTGAGCCCAGCCGATAATACCGTGCGCCCGTTCGCCTTCCGCGAGGGCGGCTCGCTGCCGACTGATTTGCTGCTGCTGCGTGCCCTCGCCCGCCGCGTGCCCGGCTGCCGTTACCTCGAAATCGGGACATGGCGCGGCGAGAGTGCCGCCAACGTGGCCGAAGTCGCCGCCGAAGTCTTCACCCTGAACCTGTCGGACGAAGAAATCCGCGCCCTCGGCCTGCCCGAGCGCTATATCGAGCTACACGGCTTTTTCTCGAAGCCGCTGCCCAACGTGCGCCACCTGCACGGCAACTCGGCCACCTATGATTTTGCCGCGCTGGGCGGGCCGTTCGATGTGATTTTCATCGACGGCGACCACCGCTACGAGGCCGTGCGGACCGATACCAAGCGAGTATTCGAGCACTTGGTCGGTCCCAAAACTACTGTGGTGTGGCATGACGCTAGCCGCCAGCCCGGCGAGCCCCGCTGGGAAGTGCTGGCCGGCCTCTTCGACGGGCTGCCCGCCACGGCCACCGGTCAGCTGGTGCAGGTCGAGAACTCGCTATGCGCCCTGTACTCGCCCACGCCGCTGCCCGCGCAGGTGCCCGACCCGCTCGCCGACCCCACCACCTGGTTTGAGGTAACGCTGACGCCAGTTTCGCGTTAGCTCCCAAATTAAGCCACAGGATTTAAGCTGGTTTTAATTGCCTGGCCGGTTAGGGCCGGGCGGAAACCCTTACCTTTGAGGCAACTATTGCTCGCTTTGTTCCCCATTATCAGTGTCTTTAAACGCAACCTCTAGCGCGTTCGTCGCTACCCTGGGCCTGTTGGCGGCCCTGGCCCTGCCCGCCTGCTCCACCCGCCCCGCCGAGGGCGAAAAAGCCGCCGACGGCACCACCGCAGCTACCGGCGACACCCCCGCCCAACCCGCTCCCGTCGACACCATCAAGCTGAAGATGCAGGCCATGCGGCGCGACTCGCTTAAGGCCGACAGCATTGCCCGGAAAACCGGGCAGCTGCCGGGCGCTATTCTGCCGGGCCACCGCATCATTGCGTTCTATGGCAACATTCGCTCGAAGGGCATGGGCATCCTAGGCCGCGAGCCCAAAGACCAGATGTTCCGCAAATTTGAGGGCGTGCTGAAGGAGTGGCAGGCCGCCGACCCCAGCATTCCGGTGCAGGCCGCCCTGCACAACGTGACCATCACGGCCCAGGGCACGGCCGGCAAAGACGGCAAATGGCGCCTGATGAACTCCAAGTCCACCATTGAGGAGGTGCTGAGTTGGGCCAAGGAGCACAACTGCCTGCTGTTTCTGGACGTGCAGCCCGGCCACAGCACCCTGCAAGCCGAGCTGCCCAAGCTGGAGCAATACCTGAAAGACCCCATCGTTCACCTCGGCATCGACCCCGAGTTTTCGTTGGCCACCATGCCCGGCGTGCGCCCCAACCAGCGCATCGGCACCCTTGATGCCAAGGACGTGAACTTCACCATCAACTTCCTGGCCCGCATCGTGAGCGAAAACCACCTGCCGCCCAAGGTGCTCACGGTCCACCGCTTCACCCGGAAGATGCTGACCAACTACAAAAACATCAAGCTCGACCCCCGCGTGCAGGTGGTGATGCACATGGACGGCCACGGCGAGCCGACGCTGAAAAAGGACTCTTACCACGACTACATCCAGGTCGAGCCCGTGCAATACACCGGCTTCAAACTGTTCTATGAGTACGATGCCCGGCCCGCTCCCCACCACATCATGACCGCCGTGGAAGTGCTGAGCCAGCTCACGCCCAAACCGCTGTACATCCAGTACCAGTAGTTATTGCTGACAAATAAAAAGGGCTTCCTGCTAGATGCAGGAAGCCCTTTTTATGTATAAAATAATCTAACGTTCACCTAATCAAGCCACATAGCATAGCAATATTGCGGGCTTAGTGAGCCGCGTTCAGGTCCATCTTCGCCCCCGGCTTGTTGCGCTTGATGAGCAGCACCAGCGGCAGACAGGCAATGAAGAAGAAGCCGAGGCCCGTGAATACCTGGCCGTAGGTGATAATCGAAACCTGCTTCATGAGGATGCCTTCGAGGGCGGCGTAGGCCTGCTGGCGGGCCTGCTCCAGCGGGAAGCCTTTCGCCATGAAGTTCTGGGTGAAGGCCTGGATGCGCTGCATCGTGGCCGAGTCGTAGAGCGAGATGTGGGGCAGCAGTGCCACCCGGTTGTAGGCAATGCTGCGTTCCAGGTAAGTGCCCACGATGGCCACGCCGAACGAGCCGCCGAGCTGGCGAATCATGCCGGTGAGGCCGGCGGCCTGGCCGGCGTCTTTGCCCTGCAAACCGGCCAGCGACATGGTCGTGATGGGCAGGAAAATCAGGCCCAGACCCACGCCCCGCAGGATGAGCGGCCAGAAAAAGTCGCTTTCGCCCGCCGTGGGCGTGATGCGGGTGGCAATCCAGAAGGTGAAGAGAAAGAAAATGGTGAAGCCCACCGGAATCATGATTTTCTGGGGTACTCCGGCCTGTAAAGCCTTGCCGATAACCGGCATCATGAAGCCCGAAGCCAGCGCGCCCGGCAGCAGGAGAAAACCCGTTTGGGCCGCCGTGAAGCCCAGAATGCGCTGCGTGAAGATGGGGAACACAAACACCGAGGCAAACAGGCCAAAGCCCAGCACGAACGACAGGAACGCGCCCACCGCCAAATTGCGGCTCTTGGTAAGCACGCGCAGGTCCACAATGGGCTTTGCGGCCGTGAGCTCGCGCCAGATGAACCCCACAATACCAATAACCGACAACGCCGTGAACAGGATGATGGTGTTGTCGTCGAACCAGTCGTTGCTTTCGCCCTGTTCCAGCACAAACTGCAGCGAGCCCACGCCGAGAATCAGCAGGCCGATGCCGGCCCAGTCAATCTCGCGCAGGGGCCGGGGAATGGCGTTTTTGATGCGTTCCGGGTCGCGGATGAACAACCACGTAAACAGCGCCGCCAGGATGCCCACCGGCACGTTCACATAGAAAATCCAGGGCCAGTCGTAGTTGTCCACGATGTAGCCGCCCAGCGTGGGGCCGATGGTGGGGCCGATAATCACGCCCATGCCGAACAGGGCCTGCCCCAGGGGCAGTTGCTTAGGCGGGAAGGTGTCAATCAGAATAGCCTGCGAGGTGGCCATGAGCGCACCGCCGCCCACGCCCTGCACGAAGCGGAAGGCCACCAGCTCCCACAGGTTGGTGCTTTGGCCGCAGGCCATCGAGGCCAGGGTGAAGAGAATCACCGAGAAGAAAAAGTAGTTTTTGCGCCCAAACTGCTCGGCCAGAAAGCCGGTCATCGGAATCACAATCACGTTGGCGATGCCGTAGGAGGCCACCACCCAGCTCACTTCCTGCTGCGTGGCCGAGAGGTTGCCCATCATCTGGGTCAGGGCCACGTTCACGATGCTGGTATCAATTAGCTCCAGCAAGACGCAGAGGACCACCGTCACAACGATAATCCACTTGGTAAATCCGGTTTCCATTAAACGAGATATTTAAGAGTTAAAAAGGCCGTCATGCTCATCTGGCGTCCGCTTGTCGAAGCATTTCTCCTGCGTAACTAATCCGGATGATTGAATTACTGCTGCGGTAGAGATGCTTCGACTACGCTCAGCATGACGGCCGCGTGGCCCGTTACCTTATTTCACCTGCACCACCGCGTTCACGCTCATGCCGGCGCGCAGCGGGTGCTGGGGGTCCACTTTATCGAGGGCAATGCGGACGGGGATGCGCTGGGTCACTTTCACGAAGTTGCCGCTGGCGTTGTCGGGGGGCAGCAGGGCGAAGCGGGCCCCGGTAGCGGCCGAAAGGCTCTCGATGTGGCCCTGGAACTCCTCTTTAGGGTAAGCGTCAATCTCCAGTTTCACGGGCTGGCCTACTTTCATGTCTTCCAGCTGGGTTTCCTTAAAGTTGGCCACAATCCAGGTGCGGGCACTGCCCACGATGCCGAACAGCTGCTGGCCCGGGCCGACCACCTGGCCCGGCTGCACGTTCTTCTTGCTGATGATGCCGTTCTGCGGAGCCACAATGGTGGTGTAGCTGAGCTGCAGCTTGGCGTTGTCGAGGTCGGCCTGACGCTGTTTCACCACGGCCTGGGCCACGGCGATTTGCTGTGAAGCGACGGCTACCTGCTGGCGGGCCACGCTCACCTGGTCGGTGGCGGTGGCGCGCTGGGCGGCGGTGGCCTTCAGGTTGGCTTGCACGGCATCGTACTCACTCTGCGGAATGATGTCCTGCTTGCGCAGGAAGGTGCTGCGCTTCAAGTCTTTCTGGAGGCGCTCCTGGTTGGCCTCGCTCACGCCGATGCCGGTTTGGGCGGTGCGGACGTTGGCCTGGGCCGTGCCCACGCCGGCGCGGGCGGCCGTTACCTGGGCCTGCGCAGCGAACAGGGCAGCCTCCGCCGCGTTCACGCGCTGCTGGTAGTCGGCCTGGTCGAGGGTCACGAGGACATCGCCCTTTTTCACGACTTGGTTGTCGTCCACTTTCACTTCAAGCACCGGGCCGCCCACGCGGGGCAGCACGGGGTACACGTCGCCTTCTACCTGGGCGTCGTCGGTGCTCTCGTGGGCTTTGGCAAACTGGTAGCGCGTGAAGCCATAGTAGCCGCCGCCCAGCAGTACCAGTAGCATAATGATGAGAACAAGCGGGTTGCGCTTTTTAGGCTCTTCCATGGGCTCACTTTCAGCGGCCGCGTTGGGGTAGGGAGCAGGAGTGTTTTGAACGGCGGGGGAAGTTTCGGTCTGGGCCATCTTAATAGAATTAAGAATGAGGAATTAAGAATGAAGAATTACGAAGGGAGTGTGAGCAAGCAGAAGAGGTGGGGAAGCGTCGGCAAAGACAATTCTTCATTCCTCGTTCTTTATTCCTCATTAAGCAAAGGGGCGCGCACCAGCAGCGTGGCGCACCGGGCGGTGCGGAGCACGATTTCGGCGGTAGTACCCATCAAAAAACGGGTAAGGCCGGTTTGGCCGTGTGCGCCAATAACAATTAAATCAGCCTGTTGGCGAGCCGCTTCGGCCACAATTTCTGGCGCGGCCTCGCCGCGTACCATGCCGGTATGCACCCGGGCCACGCCAGCTTCTTCGGCCGAAGCCCGCAGGGCCTGCATCCGGTCTTTGCAGGGCGCAAACACCGTGGCATCGGGCCGCTGGCCGGTGGGGTCCTCCTGCGGCTCGCACACATGCAGCAGCCGCAGCTCGGCTCCCATTGCCACGGCCAGGGCCGCCGCGTAGGCCACCAGGCTAGCCGAAGCGGCCGAGAAATCGAGCGGACAAAGGATGGTCATTTTTTTAGTGGTTAACGGTTAGTGATAAGTGATTAATGAATGTTGGGACGGTTCGGATAACCAGAATAAAACAGGGTGAATGAATAATTAACCACTAACCGTTAATAACTAACCACTAATAACTTATTGCCAAATCTGCTCGCCGGTGGCGCGGCGCAGCTGGTACTGGCCCAGCGTGTAGTTGTACTCGGCCTGCACGAGGGCCAGGCGGGCCTGGGCGAGCTGGGTTTCGGCGTCCAGCACGTCGAGGTTCTGGCCCACACCGTAGCGGTACCGGTCGCGGGCTTTGCTCAGGGCCTCAGTGGCCTGGGCTACCTGCTGCTGGGCATTCTCGTGGCGGGCCTGGCTGAAGTCCATGTTGTTGACGGCCTGGCGCACATCGGCGCGGATTTGCTCCTGCGTGTCGGAGGTGCGGGCCACGGCGGCGCGGGAAATTGCCGCTGCCTCCACGCGCTGCTTCTTGTTCTTGTTGCCGTCATAAATCGGCACCGACAACTGCAATACGCCTACCGTGTTGAAGCGAATCCGGTTGATGTCGGGCAGGATGTAGCCGTTTTTGGCACCGGCCTGCACACCAGCTCCCAGGCTCGGCATGTTGCTACGCTCGATGAGGCGGGCCTGCATGGCGGCCGTGTTTTCGGCATCGCGGGCCAGCTTCACTTCGGGGCGGTTGTTGCTGGCTTTGGTCACCTCGGCCTCCACATTCACGGGCTGGGGCTCGTAGGTGAGGCGGCCTTTCACCGGCACATCGGCCTGGGCGGGCTTGTGCAGCAGGCGGGCCA
Source organism: Hymenobacter sp. UYAg731 (assembly GCF_054061335.1). Taxonomy (NCBI): domain Bacteria; kingdom Pseudomonadati; phylum Bacteroidota; class Cytophagia; order Cytophagales; family Hymenobacteraceae; genus Hymenobacter; species Hymenobacter sp. UYAg731. The sequence continues at coordinate 822,585 of NZ_JBSSEC010000002.1, forward strand.
GCTGCACCTGCTGGTTGCGCAACTGGTTTTGCAGGTCGAGCTTGGTGCTTTGGGCCTGCGTGATGCGGACATCGGTGGTAGTCACGTCGAACTTGGTGCTCACGCCGGCCTCCACGCGCTTGTTCATTTCGTTGCGATGGGCTTGCAAGGAGGCAATCTGCTGGTCCTGCACTTTGATGCTCTCGCGCATGAAAAGGATGTTGTAATACACCTGCGCGGCGTTGAACGCCAAGTCGCGGCGGGCCACCGTGATATTGTCCTGCGCCGTTTGCACCTGCGATTCGGCCACCTTCACTATCGCATCGTTCTTGCCGAAGTCGAACAGCAGGTACTGCGCCGTGAGGTGAAAGTCGTAGTTGTTATTGGGCGCGAACTGGAGCGTTTCCCCATTGAACGGCAGCTTCACCACGGGGTCGATGCGGGTGTAGGTGGCCGTGCCCGTCACTTGGGGCAGGAAACCGGCCCGCGTCTGGCTCAGGCGGCTGGTTGAGGCCGCCGACAACTCGGTGAGATTGGTAATGCTGGGGTTGGCGTCGAGCACGGCCTGCAGCGTCGCGCCGAGCGTTAGGGAGTCGCTGGCCAGGCCAATGGCCTGGGCCGCCGCCGGAACGCTGGGCTGGTTTTGTGCCAGCGCCGGCTGGGCCAGCAGCAAGCCGCCGAACAGCGACAAACCGGCAAAGCCCTTGAGAGATTGAGAAGAAAACATAAGGCCAAGTGGCTTAGGGTGTGCCCTGCCCTTACCGAAAGCCATGCCAGCGCCGAGAGCGGGCTATTGTTTCTTTTATAGTTGCTGAATATCAGCATTTTGAATTTTAATTACTGCGATTCCTAAAACTTCGCCGCCGCCATATGTTCCTTACATATCAGGAATTAGTCGTATTCAACTCCTGATATGTAAGGAATTTTTAATCCGGCATACGCCATAGCCGGTGTCTTCTTGCTTTGCTTTCCACCCTTCTTTGCGCAAGCTGCGGCCTGCGCTCCAAGCTATGCCCACCACCGACGAAACCCTGCTGCTGCACCTCAACGAGGCCATTGCCACCATCCGCGACAAAAACCAACTGTTCAAAGTGGTGACCACCAAGCTGCGGCTCATTTTTCCGTTCGACCTCATCGGTATCAATATTTTCGATGAAACGCTGCAATACAAGCGCTTATTTCTGCGCGACTACTACGGTGTGGACGAAGCCCCGCCCGTGCCCGAGGGCCTGGAGCAATTCTCGCCCATTGCCGGCACGCCGCTCGAAGTGCTCGTGGCCGACCCCCGCGTGCGGCAATTCACGCCGAAGGAGTACATGGCCAATTACCCGCATTACGCGCCCTACAACAAGTTCGAAAAGCTGGGCGTGACGCACCTCACGGCTGTGCCGCTGCACCTCGCCGGGCGCCTCACGGGCTTCCTCACGCTGGCCTCGCGCCGCAACCCCAACCTCACGCCCGCCGACGAAAAACTGCTGGATAAAATCGGCTCCCTCATTGCCGTGGCCGTAACCAACACGCTGGCCTTCGAGGAGGTAGCCCGCCGGGAGCAGGAGCGCACCTTGCAGCTCAGCATCACCAATGCCCTGCTCAGCATCAAGCAGCGCGAGCCGCTGTTCCGGGCCGTGGCCGATAGTTTGAGCAAAGTGGTGCCGTTCGACTACTTCGGCCTGCGGGTGCAGCGGGCCGGGCGGCAGGAGCCGTTTGAGGGCTTTGCCGAATTCTCGCGGACCGACGACGGCAACGCCCCGCTCCTTGCCCTCGACCCCCACCGCCAGCACGGCCTGAACCAGCTCGATACCTCGGCCATGTACCACCAGCTGAACGAGTTGCTGCAAGTGCCGGGCCTATACACCGCCGATGAGTTTCGGGAAAAGGCCCAGCGCTACCCGCTGCTGCGCCGCGTGTATGAGGAGTACGGTACGCGGGCCATGCTCATCGTGCCCATCTGGCAGCGGCCCGATGGCGCGGCCGTGCTCATCCTGGCTTCGCCCAACCCGCTGGCTTTCCGGCCCGAAGACCTGGCTACCGTGCTGGCCCTCACGCCCCAAATTGCCCTGGCTCTGGAAAACCTCTTCGCCTTCGAGCAGATTGAGGAGCTGAAGGCCCAGGTGGAGCAGGAGCGGACTTATCTGGTCGATGAAATCAATACCTCCGCCCGCTTCGGGTCCGATTCGGGCGCGTTCATCGGCAGCGGGCCGGCCTTGCAGCGGGTGCAGCTCCGCATCAGCCAGGTGGCCCCCACCGATACCACGGTGCTGATTTCGGGCGAAACCGGCACCGGCAAGGAGCTGGTGGCCCGCGAGCTGCACAACGCCTCGCCCCGCCACGCCCGCGCCCTCATCAAGCTCAATTGCGCCGCCCTGCCGGCCCAGCTCATTGAAAGTGAGTTGTTTGGCCACGAAAAAGGGGCCTTCACGGGGGCCGTGGAGCGCCGCATCGGCAAGTTCGAGCTGGCCAACGGCGGCAGTATTTTCCTCGATGAAATCGGCGAGCTGCCGCTCGATTTGCAAGCCAAGCTGCTGCGCGTGCTCCAGGAAAAGGAGTTCGAGCGCCTGGGCGGTACCAAAGTCCTGCACTCCGATGCCCGCGTTATCGCGGCCACCAATCGCGTGCTGGCTGCGGAAGTGGCCGCCGGCCGCTTCCGCGCCGATTTATACTACCGGCTCAACGTTTTCCCCATCGAGCTGGCCCCCCTGCGCGAGCGCCGCGAAGACATCGAACCCCTGCTGCGCCACTTCATCCAGCGCCTGAGCAAGCGCCTGGGCAAGCCCATCCGCCAGGTGCGGCCCGCCGATTTGGCGGCGTTGCAGGCCTACGGCTGGCCCGGTAATATCCGCGAGCTGGAGCACGTACTGGAGCAGGCCATCATCGTGAGCCAGGGAGCATTTCTAGAATTTGCGGGCTTTGCGGCCGCGCCGCTGGCGCTGGCTGGTGCGGCAATGCCCGCAGCTTTGGCCGCTGCGCCCATTAAAACCCTGAAGGAGCAGGAGCGCGACCACATTCTGACGGCCCTCACGCGCACCGGCGGCCGGGTGAGCGGCGCACAGGGCGCGGCGCTGCTGCTCGACATCAACCCCAAAACCCTGGAAGCCCGTATGAAAAAGCTGGGCATCCGGCGCACGGTGGGCGTGGAAGGGTAAGAGGCCGGGAAAAAGTGCCCGTATGCCCAGCCCTCGGCGCGGCTGGCCCGTATAAACCGGCATTCACCTAACTCTTTCTCCGTCATGGCCAATACCACCAGCACCCCGAAGCACACCGACCCTGCTACCAAAACCAAGGAAAAGCAGAACGAAGAGGTTATCAAGGACAAGCCCTCGGGCAAAGCCGTGAAAACCCAGAAGAAGTAGGTTTCCAATAAGAAACGCAAAAGAGCCCGGCGCGTCTGACGTGCCGGGCTCTTTTGCGTTTAATAAACCCCTTATTTCCAGGCTTTCAGCAGGCGGCGTACCAGGATAATTTCGCCGGTGTGGTAGGCGGCGTGGTCGGCAATGAGCATGGCCTCGCGCAAAATGGTCTGGCCGGTGCCGTGCGGGATGAGGGCCAGCAGGTCGGTGCCGGGAGCGTGCAGTAGGCCGATAAAGCGCTGCCGGTCGGCGTGGATGTGGTCCAGCGTGGCCTGCCACTGCTTTTTATCGGCGGTGGTATCCCGGGCGGGCCAGTATCCGGCCGGCCACTCCGGCGACTCATGCTTTTCGCTGAACGAAAACTCCACAATGTCGTGCTGCGCGATGCGAATGTGCTCCACCAATTGCCAGATGGTGTAAGGCACCTCCGGTACGTGCCGGTTCCAGAGGTCGGACGTGAGGCCGGCGCAGGCGTCCTCAAAAGTAGCGTGGGCATTGCCCTGGGTGAGCAGGCTGATGAGTTCGGCGACGATGCCTTGTTGGGTGGCTTTTTCCATGAACTTCTTACTGGCTGCGAGGGGAATCGGTTGCGCCGCCGGTTTTGCCAACGGCCCGGCTCATTCAGCCAGCCATTGTGTGGCCCGGTACTCGCCCGGCCCGAAAAAGAATTGCAGCAGGTCTGCGGTCATTTTGGGGCCGTTGGAGCTGTTGGTGAAGAATACCAGGGTTTCCTTTTGGGCCGGCAAGGTCATGTAGAAGCCTTTGAAGTTGCCGTTGTCGCCCCACTGCCACTGGGCCAGGCCGTGGCTGGTAGTAGCCAGGCCCACGCCGCAGGCCCAGGCAATGAACGGGTCGGTGGCCGTGGCGGGCTGGCCGCAGCGGTGGGCCTCGTTGGCGGGCGTGAGAAGCAGTTGTGCGGTGGCGGGTTTCAGGCCCTGGCCCGTCATCACGACTTGCAAAAGCCGGCTGTAGTCGGCGGCCGTACTGAACAGGCTGTAGGCTCCGTAGGCTGCCGAGTAGTGCGCGATGGGGGTGGGCTTGCGCTGGCCATCGTGGCCCGAGGCGGCGTTGGCTGCAAACTTCTCCTGCCACACAAAGCTGCTGTGCTGCATGCGCAACGGCCCGAAAACTTCCTCCTGCGCCAGCGTCTCAAACGACTTGCCGGTGAGGTGTTCCAGGGTTTTTTGCAGAAATACGTAGCCCTCGCCCGAGTAATTCCAGCAGCTGTCGGGGGCGTATTTCAGGCGCAGCGGGGCGGTGGCCCACTCCGGGCTTAGCGGGTTGGTGGCCCAGTTGGGCAGGCCGGTGGTATGGCCCAGCACCATCCGGGCCGTGATTTTATTGGCATTGGCCGCGCCCTGCAAACGCGGGTAGGCGTAGTAAGTCAGGAGCGGCTTGTCGAGGGCAATTACGCCCCGGTCGAGCAGGCGCAGCGTGAGGTATGCCAGCACGGCCTTGCCCAGCGAAGCAGCTTCAAAAGTGGTAGTGGCATCTACGGCGGCTGGCTGGCCGGCGGTGCGCTGGCCCAGGGCATACGCCTGGGTTTTGCCACCGTGGGTGTACACCAGCTGCATGCCCGGCACGTTGGCTTTTTGCATCAGTACCGTAAGCACCTCGGCTGAGGGTGGCGTCTGGGCGTAGGTAGCCGGGCCGGAGTATAGCATCGGTAACAATAAAAAAAGGTTTTTCATGGCCGGTAAGGTAGTCCGGGGCACTCAAATTAATGGCGGTGCTCCAGGTACCACAGATGCACCCGATGCCACGGCGGCTGCCCGTAGCGGCCTGCGCCCCGGCTTATTTCCAGGCGTGGAGCAGGCGGCGCACCAGAATGATTTCGCCGGTGTGGTAGGCGGCGTGGTCGGCAATCAGAAAAGCTTCGCGCAGGATGGTCTGGCCGGTGCCGTGCGGGATGGGGGCCAGCAAGTCGGTGCCAGGGGCATGCAGCAGATGAAGAAAGCGCTGACGGTTCTGCCGGATATGGTCCAGTGCTTCCTGCCACTGCTCTTCATCGGCGGTAGCGTTGGGGCTGGGCCAATAGCCATCCGGCCATCTGGGCGATTTGTGTTCGGGTTCGAAGCAGAACTCCACAATATCCCACTGCGCAACACGGATGTGCTCGACCAGTTGCCAGATGGTGTAGGGCGCGTCCGGCAAGCGATGGTTCCAGGTTTTGGGCGTAAGGTCGGCGGTCGCTTCTTCGAAGGTTGCGTGGGCGTTGCCCTTCGTGAGCAGGCTGGTCGATTCCGCCAGCAGGGCTTTCTGATTAGGCCTATCCATTGAATGCCAAGCGCTATTTCTGGCGTTTTCGCGCATTCAGGGCCCCAGTGCCGTACAGAGCTGCGCCCATCAGCACGGGCTGGAAAAACAGCCGGGCCAGCCGCTTGGCATCCGTATCGAGGCCGAAGGCGGACAGGTGCTGGGTGTACTGGTGAATGTTGCCGGGGAAAATGGCGGCGTAAAAGGTGGCCAGTCCGATGCCCATGCGCACCCGATTTTTGCCCTTGAGCAGCAGTAGCGCCAGCCCGAGTCCAATTTCCACCACGCCCGAAGCCAGCACAGTCGTGTCCTTATCCAGCGGCACGAAATCGGGCACCTGGGCCTGGAAATCCTGCCGGGCAAAGGTGAGGTGGCCGGTGCCGGCCACCACCATAAAGGAGCCCAGCAGGCCGCGGGTTACGTTCTGGATGGTGGTGGTGTGGGGTTGGTGGGGCATGGCTTTCTGGTGGGTGAGGTGTAGCGGCTATACGACACGCATGTGACCAGGTACACGCCTGCAATTAGATTTGATTTAGTCGCTAGTGATAATCAGTTGCTAATAATTGCAATAGGAGTACCGTGCAGGCTGCTCACCCCATTCTACTTTCGTAATAATATTACCCTGTGCTAGCAAGCAAGAGTATTCTTCGTAAGTACCTTTTTCGTAATGAGGAAGACTAATAAGGGTTAAGTCAGGGCCATATTTTACGGAACTGGGACCAAAATTCTCCAATGACTGGACAAATAATGGGTCAACGACCGTGATAATATCGTGGTCTATAATAGCCAAAAAGGTGGTTTCACGCCAGGTTACCAGATACAGTTGTTGCTGTTGCCACTGAAAACATCCGAGCATTTCGACCCAATAGAAAAATCTCCGCTGGACCAATGGGTCAGGCCCCAAATCTGGTAAATCGGAATACTCCCAGGATTGCGCCGGATTATACTTCTGATAAATAAGAGGCAGCTTTTCCGGAGCCGGTACAACGCCGCTTTTTGCATTGCTCGACAGTGATGTCAGCAAGTGGTATTTTCCGCCCTGCTTCCAAACCGTGGTAGCGCAAGTTGCCGTGGTGTAATGGGTAAGGCCGGTACGTTTGTCGAAGAAATAAACGTGTCCGCCAAACTCGCTCTGGCAATCTGTAGTGCAGACAAATCGCTCATCTTCGAACAGCTTTGCTAGTCTGGCAAAAGTTGTGGGGCCGTTGTATCGTTGCCAGTCATGCCGTAGTGTATCAAAGCGGTAAGCGGCACCCTGGTGCCAGCCGATAAGCTGCTGATTCAGTATCCAGTGCTGCTCAAATGGCAACGCATTCAGTTGAGCCTCCAACTGCTTATTACGACTAAAATCAGAAAGGTGGAAGCACGCAAATCCCCCCGAAGCAAATAGCGCAACCAACTGGTGCTGAAAGATAACGGAGGTGCAAAGCGGATGAGCTTTGATGTCAAAGGGATTGGGCAATCGCACTATTTGGTGGTGCAATCCCAATGGTTTTGCGGCTATACGCAGCTCAAAATCCTGCTTAAGTTGTCCGGTACTATCGCGGGTGCTATCCCGAAAAATAATCGGCGGTGGCAGCAGCTTGGTGTTGCAGCGTTCACTGTGCTTCCAGCAACGCAATAAATCGGTTAAATCAGCGGCATAAGGCTCGACAAGTGGTGTTGGTTCAACTACTTGGCAAGAAGCAAGGAGTTGAACCAACAGAAAATGAACTAGTAAGAACTTGCACCCGCCGAAAAACCTCATTGACCTGTAACGAAGGCTAACTATCGCCTAGTGCGCCTGCAGCCAGTTGCGGCCGCTGCCCACTTCCACTTCCAGCGGCACGCCGCGGGGCAGCAGCAGCGCGGTGGTCATCAGTTCTTTGATTTTGGGGGTGATGTAGGCCACTTCCTCGGCTACGGCGTCGAACACGAGTTCGTCGTGGACTTGGAGTATCATCTTGGTGCCCAGCTTCTCCTCGCGCAGCCAGGCGTGGATGTTAATCATAGCCATTTTGATGATGTCGGCGGCCGTGCCCTGGATGGGGGCGTTTATGGCGTTGCGCTCGGTATAGCCGCGCAGCGTGGCGTTGCGCGAGTTGATGTCGCGCAGGTAGCGGCGGCGCTTGAGCAGGGTTTCGGCGTATTCCAGCTCGCGGGCCCGGTTGATGCTGTCGTCCATGAACGCCTTCACCGACGGGAATTCCTGGAAGTACGTCTCAATAATGTCGGTGGCTTCCTTGCGGCTGATGCCGATGCGCTGGGCCAGCCCGAACGCCGAAATCCCGTAGATGATGCCGAAATTGACGGTTTTGGCCTTGCGGCGCATCTCCGAATCCACCTCCTCAATGGGGACGCGAAACACCTTGCTAGCGGTGCTAGAGTGGACATCGATGCCCAGGCGGAAGGCTTCAATCATGGTTTTATCGCCCGAGAAGTCGGCCATGATGCGCAGCTCCACTTGCGAGTAGTCGGCCGCGAGCAATACGTGCTGGTCGTCGCGCGGCACGAAGGCTTTGCGGATTTCGCGGCCCCGCTCCGTGCGGATGGGGATATTCTGAAGGTTGGGGTTGGTGCTGCTGAGGCGGCCGGTGGCGGCCACCGCCTGGTTGAAGCTGGTGTGTACGCGGCCGTCCACCACGCTCACGAGCTGGGGCAGGGCCTCCACGTAGGTGCTGCGCAGCTTGGTGAGCTGGCGGTATTCGAGGATGAGGGCGGCGATGGGATTTTCGGTGGCCAGCTGGCTCAGGATTTCCTCGCCGGTGGCGTACTGGCCGGTTTTGGTCTTCTTGACTTTGCCCTTGCCGATGTCCATCTTATCGAACAGCACCTCGCCCAGCTGCTTCGGCGAGCCAATGTTGAACTCCTGGCCGGCTTCGCGGAAAATCTGGGTTTCCAACTCCGCGATGTAGCCCTGCAGCTCGGCCGAATACTCGTTCATGGCCCCGGAATCAATCCGAATGCCCTCGTATTCGATGTCGGCCAGCACGGGCACCAGCGGGTTTTCCACGTCATTCAGCAGGCCCAGCAGGCCCAGGTCCTTCAGCATAGGCTCGAAGACGTGCTTGAGCTGCAAGGTCACGTCGGCATCCTCGCAGGCGTAGTCTTTCACGGCCGCCGGCGGCAGGTCGGCCATCGTGATTTGCTTCTTGCCTTTCGGGCCGATGAGGTCGGTGATGGGCACCGGCGAGTAGTGCAGGTAGGTTTCGGCCAGTACGTCCATGTTGTGGCGCATGTCGGGCTCGATGAGGTAGTGGGCCAGCATGGTATCGAACAGCGGCCCCGAAATCTGCACGTTGTAGTGCTTGAGAATGGTGAGGTCGTACTTGATGTTCTGGCCAATTTTCAGAATGGTTTTCGACTCGAAAAACGGGCAAAACTCATCCACAATGGCTTGGGTGGCTTCTTGGTCATCGGCCGGCACGGGCACGTAGTACGCCTCGCCCGGCAGCCAGGCGAAGCTCAGGCCCACCAGCCGCGCCGTCATGGTATCGAGGCCGGTGGTTTCGGTGTCGAAGCTCACTTCCTCCTGCTGCACCAGAAACGCGAGCAGCGACTGGCGCAGCTCCGGCGTGTCCATCAGGTGATACTGGTAGGGAACGTCCTCCAGCCGTTTGCGCGGGCCGCCGGGTGCCCCGAAGCCCGCAGTTTCGCCTTCCTCCGCGCCAATGGCTACGGCCGCGTCTTCGCTGCTGCCAAATAGCGAGGCCTGACCGCCGGGCACCAGTTTGGGCCGGCGGAGAGGGGTGCTGCCGGGCACGGCCACGCTGGCCGGCGTGCGGGCCGGGCCGCTGCCGCTCAAAATGCGGGCGGCCAGCTGCCGGAACTCCAGCTCCTCAAACAGCTCGCGCAGGGTGGCCTCATCGGGCGCATCGAGCACCAATTTATCGGCTTCAAAATCCAGCGGGACGTTGACGTGGATGGTGGCCAGCTCCTTGCTCATCAGGCCCTGCTCGGCGAAGTTGCGCACGTTTTCCTGCTGCTTGCCCTTCAGCTCGTCCACGTTAGCCAGCAGGTTTTCGACCGAGCCGTACTTCTGGATGAGCGTTTTGGCCGTTTTTTCGCCAATGCCGGGGATGCCGGGGATGTTGTCGGAGGCATCGCCCTGGAGGCCCAGAATGTCAATCACCTGCTCCACGCGCTCAATCTCGAAGCGGGCCAGCACATGGGCCACGTCCAGAATTTCGGCCGCGTTGCCCATGAAAGCGGGGCGGTATATTTTGATGTTCTCCGTCACCAGCTGGCAGTAGTCCTTATCGGGCGTCATCATAAACACCTCGAAGCCTTCCTTTTCTGCCTTCTGGGCCAGCGTGCCAATCACGTCATCGGCCTCAAACCCATCCATCATCAGAATGGGAATGTGGAAGCCCTGAATAATTTTCTTGATATAGGGCAGCGCAATGCCAATGTCCTCGGGCATGGCCTGGCGCTGGGCCTTGTACTCGGCGTACTGCTCGTGGCGGAAAGTCTTTTTCGGCCCGTCAAAGCACACGCCGATGTGGGTGGGCTTTTCCTTTTGCAGCACTTCCACCAGCGTGTTGGTAAAGCCCAGCACGGCCCCGGTGTTCATGCCCTTGGAGTTGATGCGCGGGTTTTTGCTGAACGCGAAGTGCGAGCGGTAGATGAGGGCGAAAGCATCGAGCAGGAAGAGCTTTTTGGGGGCAGGAGCGGCGGTGTCAGACATAAGGGCGAAGGTACGGAGTGGGCCTAGCGCAACGGCTAAATTCGGGACCAACACGACAAACAAAACGGTCCTGAAGACTGCAAAAAGCGCCGTCAGGACCGTTAGGCAACCTGTACTAAAAACTTACAGTGCCGGCTTCACTTCCAGCACCAGGCGCTGGCTAGCGGCCTGCCCATCGGCGGCCAGGCCTTGCAGCACCACGAGATAGCGGCCGGCCTGGTCGCCGGTGAAGAAGCTCAGCGTTTGGGGCTGGGAGCCGGTCGTGGTGATGTTTGGGTTCCAGTAGAGCAGGTTGCGCAGGTCGGGCAGGCGGCTTTGGGCGGTGGCGGGCGTATCGTAGCGCGGGGCGTAGAACTCGCGCTGGCGCTGCACGCCTTCGTAGTGCTCCACCAGCACCCGTGGGTCGAGCTGGAAGCCTTCCAGGTCGCCCTTATACGTGCTGAAGCTCACCACCCCATTATACACGGCCAGGCCCTGAAAGTACCGGCTGTCAACGACTTCCAGCTTCCGGATTTTGATGGAAGGCATGGCCATTATCCTGTTGATGTTGAACACCGGCACCCCGTCGAGCAGCACCATAGGGTTTTCGGCGAGCAGGGTCTGGTTCACCTTGTCGGCCACCAGGAAGTGGAAGCCGTCCTTCCGAATCCGGACCACCACGCCGGGCACGTACTCGCGCAGCACTTCCTCCAGCACTTTGAAGCGGGTGTATTTATCCAGCAGGTAGGTTTCGTCGGGCTTGCCATAGAAAGCCAGGCTGTCCACCCGTTCCGTCGCGTAGCGGTTGCGGTACTTGCCGAAGTACAGGTTCTGCACCTGCGTTTGCAAGTGCCGCTTCTCGTAGTCGGGCTGGAAGCGGGGCGTGAGGCCGTACGCCAGGTCCGGCCCGCTGCGGTAGCGCGTCGAAAACGGCTCCAGTACCTGAATCTGGCAGGTGCTGTCCTGCTGCGGGTCGGTTTGCACCACCAGGTCCTGGGGGCCGTCGAAGTGGTGCAGCTCAAACTGCACCCGGCCGTCGGCATCGCTCACGGCGTTGCTCAGGCGAATGATGCGGCTTGGCGAGGAGAGGTAGGTCATCACGCCCGGGCGCGGCGTGGCAGTGCCCGCCCGCGTGAGCCGGGCCTGCACCACGGGGCCGTTGGGCTCGGGCAGAAACCTGGGGGCCGGCAGCGACGGGGCCAGCACATCTTCCCACCGAAACCGGCTCCAGCCCTGGGTCAGCAGCAGGTTGTCGGTCGCTTCGGCATCGTTGGCGGTGAAATAATAGTCCGGGTTTTCCACGGGCCCCTTCAGCTCCGAGGTCAGGCCCAGGTACCGGTCAATGGCCAGCGCCGGCGTGGCCGCGAGCGAATCGAGCCGGTACACGGCCATCGAGAGGCTGGCGCTGGCTGCGGGGTCCGCGTCGGCCAGCGCCAGCTGCACCTGCACTTTTTCGCGCGGGCCGTACTGGGGCTTGTCGGCCTGGGCCGCAACGGCCAGGCCCGGCGTGGGGCGCTGGAAATACAGCCGCTCGGCCACGGGCTGCTGCGCTGTGTTGAACACGGTGAAGTGCGACACGCCGCCCAGCAATTGGTCGGGGCGGAAAACGAAGACGGCGTGGCCGTTCATCAGCTGCATTCGAGTAGCCAGGGCGGTTTGCTGCCGCGAGTGGGCCAGCAGAAACAGGGTTTCGGGCAGCCGCTGGGTGGCATCCACGGTGAGGGTGAGCTGGTTGGGCTCGCTGCGCTCCAGGTGCATCACGTAGCCCTGGGCGAAAGCGCGGGGTAGGGGCCGGCTGATGGTTTGGCCCGGCCCCAGCGTGAGCACCGCGGTGTAGGTGTCCAGGGCCGAGGCGGGCGTGAACAAAAAGCTGCCCATGCCCAGCCGCAGGGTGCTGAAGGTAGCCACCACGGCCCCTTTCTGGTTCAGCACTTTGCCGGTGGCCGCCACGCCGTGCCCGGCCTGGTCGGTTACTTTTAGGGCCACTTTGCTGCGCAGGCCCTGCACCAGGTTGCCGCCTTCCGGGAAAAACTGGGCTTCGTAAGCCACCGAGTCTTTGGCCGGGCGGGCCGCCGCGCCCGACGCGACAAAAGTGTTCAGCACCGTCACCGGGCCGTGGAAATAGGCTTCGGGGGCGAAGTTTTTCATCCAGCTCGTGTAGGCCCGCACCGTGTAGCTGCCCGAGGCCACCGAGGCCGGCACCACGAAGGAACCCTGCCCCACCGCGTTTTTCAAGGCAATTTTCGCCTGAAGCACGGGGCGGTTTTTGGCATCGAGCACTTCCACGTAGGCCACGCTGCTCAGCGTGAGCGGGCGGGAGTAGGTGCCGTCCACGGCGTATACTTTAAACCACATGGTTTCGCCGCTCAGGTACACGGGCCGGTCCAGGTGTAGAAACAGTTTTTCCTGCACGCGGGCTTTCTCGTAGCGGGCCAGCTGGCGCGGCAGGCTGGCCAAGGTATCGGCCTGGCCCCAGGCCGGAGCCGCGCCGGCCAGCCCGAGCAGGCCGGCCAAAAACAGGCCGGCGAAGGCCGGAAATCGCGGTTGGCGGAACGTAATGAAATGGCTAGTCATAAACAAAACACGAAAAACAATTTGATTACCAGAACGAGGGCCGGGCTACCGAGCCCCTGCGGCGGCAGTCCACGCAGTCCGGCGTCGAGATGAGGTAGGTTCCGGGAACCCTGCTGACCGGCACCGCATAGCCTGGGGCAAAAAACGGAATAGGTCTGATTTTGGGGTCCAGCGTATCGGGCGGGTAGCACCCGGCATAGCCATTGTTAAAGGGCCAGTCCAGCGGCAGTTGGCTGCGGTCGATGAAAATGCGACGCGCCGTCAGTGAGTGCGCGCCCACAAAGCCCAGGGCGGTTTCGTTCGCATCGCTCAGGCAATGCACGTTGCCGGTGAGCTGGCTGGGCTGCGGGTCGAAAAGGGTGCCCAGGCTCTCGGTGTTTTTGCGCAGGGCCTCCCAGTATTCGTACTCTTCCTTGGTGAGGGCGTGCTGCTGCACCAGAATGCTGTAGCGGCGGTAGAGCCGGTCGGAAGTACGGGCCAGGCGGCGCAGCAGTAGGTCGGCCACGACATCCTTGGTCAGCGCCGTGGTTTTGGCCAGCTGAATGGCCACTGCCCGCTCGTTGCCCCAGCACCGCGTGGGGTAGGGCACCCGAATGGGAATAATGGCATTGTTATAGAATTCAAGCTCAGGGCTGAGGGAGGGAATAATTTCCCAGGTTTCCTCGTATTCCCAGCGGTAGTAGCGGCTGGTGTTGGTGTCGTCGTGGGCACTGAGGTAAATGCCCAGGCCGGTGCTTTCGGGGCGGGCGTCCACCGCGTCGATGGGTGGCGTGGTCTTGGCGGGCACGAAGTCGGAGGCATACAGTACGCCCGCCGAGGTGGCGATGCGCAGGCGGTAGGTGCGGCCCGGCGCGAGGGCGAGGTAAGCCGAGGTGTAGGTGCCGGCGGCACCCTCGGCCAGCGGAAACCGGACCCCACCGGCATCTTCGATGTAGACCGTGGCCCGGGTGACGGCCGGCACTTTGGGCAGCGAGGAAATGGCAAACGTGCGCGAGAGCTTGATGCTGGTCACGCCCTGGCTGTTGATGAAGCCATCGACGACCAGAAAGCTGCGGGGCGAGGAAAGGACATCGGGCGAGTACGGGTCGACGCAGGCCGGCAGCAGCAGGAGCAGCAGCCCGGCCAGCAAGCGAGAAAAAAAGGCGGTGATACGCATCGATGAAAAGGAAAAGAGGGTGCAAAAGCCGCCGTCCGGAGCGGCTGGGCAAGTTTTCAGCAGCTTGGCCGGGCGTTGGGTGTGGCCTTGCGGCCGGGCTTACCAGAAAGCTGGCCGGTTAGACGAGCCCCGCCGCCGGCAGTCGATGCAGTCCAGGGTGGCCACCGTAATGCCTCCCCGTACTTCACTAACGGGCAGCACAAAGCCGGTACGCAGCAGCGGAATGACGTTGCCCTTGGCCGTATCGGGCGGCACGCAGGCCTCGTAGCCGCTCACGAACGGCCAGTCGAAGGGCAGCTGGCTGCGTTCGATGAAAATGCGCTTCTGGGCCAGCGAGTGCGCGCCCACGAAACCGAAGGCCAGCTCATCCTCATTGCTCAGGCAATGCACGTTGCCGGAGAGCTGGCTGGGCTGCGGGTCGAAGAGCGTGCCCAGGCTCTCGGTATTCTTACGCAGCTGTTCCCAATAGCTATACTCATCTTTGGTGAGGGCGTGCTGCTGCACCAGAATGCTGTAGCGGCGATACAGGCGGTCGGTGGAGCGGGGCAGGCGGCGCAAGGCAAAGCCGGACACCACGTCTTTGCTCAGTGCCTTGGTGGTAGTCAGCTGGATGGCGGCGGCCCGCTCATTGCCCCAACACCGGTCCGGGTAGAGCACCCGAATGGGCCGTAGCACGTTGTTGACGAACTCAATAGAAGGGCTGAAAGGCGGGATGATTTCCCAAGTTTCCTCGTACTCCCAGCGGTAGTATTGAGTGGCGTTGGTGTCGTCGTGGGCGCTGATATAAATGCCAAGGCCGGCGTTATCGGTCCGCCAGTCCACCGCATCAATGGGCGGGGTGGTTTTAGCGGGCACAAAATCGGAGGCGTAGAGCACGCCCGCAGGCGTGGCAATGCGCAGGCGGTAGGTGCGCCCCAGGATGAGGTTGAGGTAGGCCGAGGTGTACGTACCGGTTGCGCCCTCGGCCAGCGGAAAGCGCGCCCCGGCCGTGTCTTCAATGTACACCACGGCCTTGGTTTCGTTGGGTACCTTGGGCAGCGAGGTAACCGCGAAGGTGCGCGAGAGCCGGATTGTGGTCACGCCCACGCTGTTGATGAAGCCATCCACTACCAGAAAGCTGCGCTTGGCCGCCGGTATTTCGGGCGAATAAGGCTCGATGCAAGCCGGCAGCAGCAGAACCAGCAGCAAAGCCAGCCCCTGGGAAACCATTGAAAAGGCGGAACGCATGGCAGGCTAGAATTTGAAGTTATAAGTTACCGTGGGGATGGGCTGGCCGAAGATGGACAACTGGTACCCCTTAATCTGCCCGTTCACCGCCTTGAAGTAGATGGAGTACGGGTTGCGGCGGCCGGTGAGGTTGTACACGCCCAGCGTCCAGGAGCTGTGGGCCAGCTTCTTCACCTTGTGGCTGCCCTCAATGTTCAGGGCCAGGTCCACGCGGTAGTAGTCGGGCACGCGGTAGGCGTTGCGGTCCGAGTAGTACACGCGCAGCGAGTTGCCCACGTAGTACTCGGCCAGGGGCAGCGTGATGGGCCGGCCCGTGCTGTAGGTGAAGTTGAGCGAGGAGCTGAAGCGCCGGCTGAAGCGGTAGTTGCCCACCATCGTAAAATCGTGGGGCTTGTCGAAGTTGCTGGGGTAGTAAGCGCCGCCGTTGATGATGTCGGCCGGCGTGCCGGCGTTGGCCCGCACCAGCGAGCGGGAGTAGGTGTAGCTTACCCAGCCGTTAATCTTGCCCGTCAGCTTCTTCACAAATACCTCGACGCCATAGGCTTTGCCCTGGGCATTGATGATGTCGGTTTCGATGTGCCGGTTGAGCACCAGCGTGGCCCCACTCTTGTAGTCCACAAAATCGCGCAGCGACTTGTAGTACGTCTCAATAGAGGCCTCAATGGTGTTCGACTTGAAGTTGCGGTAATACCCCACCGAAACCTGGTCGCCAATCTGGGGGCGCACGTTGCCGTCGCTCAGCTTCCAGATGTCGGTGGGCGACACCGAGGCCGTGTTCGTGAGCTGGTGAATGTACTGGCGGGTGCGGGTGTAGCTCGCCTTCACCGACGACCGGTCGTTGAGCGAGTACCGCGCCGAGAGGCGGTATTCCGGGCCGTGGTACGTGGCCACGGTTTTGCCCGAAGCGTAGTGCAGGGTGTCGAGCAGGCTGTTTTCGGTGCGCGACTCGCCAGGAGCGTACTGGTACACGTCGCGCGGGCCCAGGGCCTGGTACAGCGAGTAGCGCAGCCCCAGGCTCAGCGAAAAGCGGGTGGTGATATCGAACCGGTCGGAGGCGTACAGGGCGCTTTCCAGGCCCTGCTCGCGGGGCAGCACGTTGGGCATCACCAGCGACTCGGGACCCACCGGCGTGAAGCTGCCCGGCGCAATGCGGTAGAGCTGCGAGCTCACCCCAAAGTCCACCGTGTGCCGGGAGTTGGGAAAAAAGCTGAAATCGGCCCGCAGCGCCGGCTGGTCAATGCTGTACTTTAACTCGTAAGCATTCACCTTGTTGCCAGTGCTGCTGATGTTGTAGTCATAGTGGCTGTACGCGCCAGTCAGCACCCCGTAAAACTTGTTGGTGAAGGTGTGCCGCCACTTCAGGCTGGCCGTCTGGTTGAGGTAGTGGTAGGTGGTGTCGCTGGCCAGCCGGAACCGGTCCGAGCTCATGTAGGCCGTGGCATACAGCGAGTTTTTGTCGTTGAACTCGTGGCTGACGTAGGCCGTGAAGTCATAGAACGCGGCCGAACTTTGGGCAAAGTTCTTGTCGTTCAGCTGTTTCAAAATCCAGTCGGAGTAGCTGGCGCGCCCGCTCACGATGAAGGCGCTTTTGTCCTTCACCAGCGGCCCTTCCAGCGTGAGGCGGCTGGTGAGCGGCCCGATGCCGCCCGAGCCGGCAAACTTCTTCTTGTTGCCCTCGCGGGTCGTAATGTCCAGCACCGACGACAGCCGCCCGCCGTACTTGGCCGGAATGGCGCTTTTATACAGCTCCACCGACTGCAGAATGTCGGGGTTGAAAGCCGAGAAAAAGCCGAATAAGTGCGACGGATTATACAGCGTCGCGTCGTTGAACAGAATCAGGTTCTGGTCCGTAGCGCCGCCGCGCACGTTGAGGCCCGTGCTGCCCTCGCCCACCGATTTCACGCCCGGCAGCGTGAGCACCACCCGCAGCAAATCGGTTTCGCCGAAGGCCGTGGGCACCTGCTTCATGGTCTTGATGTCAATCTTCTCCAGGCCCATCTGCATGCCCGACACGTTCTTGTCCTTTTCAGCCTCAATCACCACTTCCTTCAGGGTCACAATGTCTTCCTCCACCTCAATCTCCAGCTTGCCGTTGCCGCGCAGCACTACCTTGCGCACAGTGTTCTTGATGCCCACGCCCCGCACTTTCAGGTCGTAGCGGCCCAGGGGCAGCGTGAGGGAGTAGGAGCCAAACTGGTCGGTGCTGGCCCCCACGTTGGGCACTTCGGAGTAGATGGACGCGCCAATCACCGGCTCGCCCGACTTCAGGTCGCGCAGGTGGCCGGCCAGCGTGGCCCGGCCCGTGCCGCCGCTGCCAATCTCGTACACCTTGTACTCGGCCGCGCTCACGTAGCGCGAGCGGCCGGTGGGCGTGGCCGGCAGGTCATTGTTGTCGGGGCGCACGGCCACATCGGTGGCTTCCACCGGCTGGGGACTGAGAAAGTCGGCCATCACCATTGGCTCAATGGCCCGGCCCTGGTACACGAATACCCGGCCCTCGTCGTTGGTGGTGAAGCGGAATTTCGTGTTCAGCAGGGCCTGCTCCAGCACCGTGGCTACGGGCTGGCGCTGGGCCTGCACCGTCACAAACAGGCTGTCGACGGCCGCCGGGTCATAGTAAAAATGCAGGCCCGTCTGGGCCTCCACCTGGCCCACAAACTGCCCGAACGGCGTGTGGGTGAATGTGCCGCTCACCAGTTTGGGCGGTTGCTGCTGCCCGTGACCGGGCAACGCCAGCAGGCCGAAAAACACCAGCAGCATCAGGGTATACGCTTGCTTCATCGAAAAGGAAAAAAGGACGGGAAGGCTATTGGGGAAGAGGAACGGGCCACGGCCGCCGTTTTATTGCGGGGGCGGCAGCAGGCCCACGTAGTAGAGGGCCAGATGCACCGCGGAAGCATCGAAATCGGCCTTACCGAAGCGCAGGCCTTTCTCCCTGATGTGCTGTTGCACTTCTTTCTTATGGTCGGCAAAGGCCCGCAAAATGGCGCTTTTGCTATTGATGGGCGTGTAAACCCCCGCCTTTTGCAGAAAGAACTTATCGGCCGTGAGAAACTCCACGTTGAGGAAGCCTTGGGCCGGCACCTCCTGCAGGTTCTTGGCGCGCTTGGCCAGCAGCTGCAATTGGCTGTCGTCCACCAGCAGCTCGTAGAAGCCCGTGCTAATCACCCGGCTGGTGCTGCTATCCGCCACCAGCCGCACAAAGTGGTGGTAGTCAAGGGTGAACTCGCGCACCTGCTCGTTGATGAGCCGCAGGTTGAGCGGGCTGGTCGGCTGCGTGATTACCACCTGCTCCAGCACTACATCGTAGGCCAGCCGCAGGTTGGGGAAATAATGGTCGTTGTAGTACACGCTACCGGCCGTTTTCTCCGGCGTGGAAAAAAACTGGTGGCCGGTGCGGGCATGGTAGCGCAGGGAATAGTCCACGTACTCCGGCCCGTTGTAGAGTTGTGGCGGCCCCACAAAGGACTGGTTGTACCGGGCTTTGGCGGCTTCCACGGCCGCTGTTAGGGGCTCGGGTGCCGGGCGCTGCTGGGCCAGGGCACCGCGCCCCAGCAGGCCCAGAAGCGCAAGCAAGGAAATGTAGCGTGTTTTCATGGTTTGAGAAAGGGTGGCACCGTGGCCCGGGCCGCCACGCAGGCACCCGGAACGCGAAGGGAAGGAGGCGAAAGAACATGGCCTGCCCGGTCTCGGCGCACGGTGGTGGCCGGAGGAGGGGAGCGGGCGTGCAACGACGCAAAAAAAGCAGGGGAGGAAAGGCAACCGGCTGAAATGCACATCGGGGTAGCGACTACAGTATCAACCTAAAAGCCGAAGATAACGAATGGCCGATGAGGGAGCCTCCAAAGGCCATCGTGCGTGCCCGTGCGGAGCCATTAATTATTCATTGGCAGCAATCCAACTGCTGAGTCCCCAATCCCGTCGAGTGCGTTTTGCCTGAATGCGAACGAATTGGAGGCGGTAAAATTGTGGGCTGGCCAGTCCGGTATTTTTGCTGCCCGCAATTCGTTCGCATTTTTTTAATCCCGTTCTGCGGAACAGGAGCCGAAGCGCCGCCGATGCCCCGGCCCATTGAAGGAGTGCGGCAGCCGGCCCGGTCCTAATTACCCGCCAAGCCCGCCGCCCGGCCCGCCGCTTCCGTACACTCCCCCCATGCGCTACGTTTCCCTCGACCTCGAAACCTCCGGCTCGAACCCCGCCCGCCACCAAATCCTGGAACTGGCTGCCGTGGTGGAAGACAGTCGCCACCCGCTGCCGCTCAATGAGTTGCCGGCCTTTCGGCGGGTGGTGCGCCACCCGGAGTACGCGGGCACCGCCGGAGCCATTGCCCTCAACGCCCGCCTGTTCGAGGAACTGGCCCAAAAAGAGCCCAACCCCGAGCTGTGTACGCCTGCCGAGCTGCTACCGCAATTGCGCGAGTTTCTGCTACGACACGGCTTCCGGCCCGATAAGCACGACTGTGTTTCGGTGACCATGGCCGGCAAAAACATCGGGGTTTTCGACCTCGGCTTTCTGCGGGAGCTGCCCGGCTGGGGCACCCTCGTGCGTGCCGAGCCCGCCATGCTCGACCCGGCCGCCTTCTACCTCAACTGGCGTAAAGACTCGCGCCTGCCCAGCATGAGCATCTGCAAGGCGCGGGCGGGGCTGGAGCGCGAAGTAGCCCACGAAGCCCTGGCCGATGCCCTCGACGTGGTGCGCCTGCTCCGGCCCTTCTACGAACTGCCGGTTTACAAGCAGGTGCCGATTTTCGAAGTCGGACTGCCCGAAACGCCCGAAGAGGCTTAGAGCAGTTTGCATAACGCTGTACAGTAGCGCGAACTTGGAAGCCGCTCTAAATGCGCTGCAAGCCCTTGAAAAAGGCTTCCTGGTACGACTTGCCAATGGGCACGAAGTGGCCGCCGCTCAGGTTGGCCGTGTTGTCCTCGATGGACTCGATGTGCTGGGTATTGAGCAAGTAGCTGCGATGCACCCGCATAAAATTCGGGAACGTCCCCAGCCGGGTTTCCAGCGCCTTGAGCGTGGTGTACACAATGTACTTGTGTTTGGGCGTCACGATGTTGACGTAATCCGACAGGGCTTCCACGTACAGCACGTCATCGAAATTGATACGCACCATGCGGCTGTTCACCTTCACAAACAGGTCGGCGCTGGTGGGAGCCTCGGGCGCGGCGGCGGCGACCGCCGGAACCCGGCGCGAAGCCACGCGCTGCACGGCCTGCGTGAAGCGGGCAAAGTCAAACGGTTTCACCAGGTAGTCGGTCACGCGCAGCTCGAACGCATCGACGGCAAAATCCTGCCGGGCAGTGGTAATGATGACCTCGGGCGGGTCGGAGAGCACCCGCAGCAGCTCCAGGCCGCTGAGGTGCGGCATCTCAATATCCAGAAACAGCACGTCGACTTTGTGGCCTTCGCGGAAAAACGTGAGCCCGGCGATGCCATCGGCCAACGAGGCCACCAGCTTCAGATTGGGCGTGAGCTCGACGTAATGCTCCAGCGTGAGGCGGTTGATTTCGTCGTCGTCGATAATAGCGCAGGTCATCATAGAAGAAGCAGAGAAAAGAGCGTGAATCAGGATATTGGGCTGGGATATCAAATTCTTCGCCGATATAAAGTAACCACTCAGGGGGCAAAACACGGCAATCACCCGAAAGTATAAGCTACTGAAAACAGTGCGGGTTAGTTTTGAAAACTATAAAACGCAATAAATAAAGCCGCTATGTGAATAGCCGCTTCAGCTTTCTGGTTATGAATTGGACGCGTACGCTTGGATTGATTTTGATGGGATGGGTGAGCGTTGCCGGAGCCCGGGCGGCCGGCCACCCCAAGCCGCTCACCATGGCGCAGGCCGAAGCCCGCAATGAAGCACCCGCCCCGGGCTTCTCCGGACAGCTGTACGAAGCCCGGCGCGTCAGTAGATTTCTTGCCGATGCCTTGGTGCTCAATAATGCCCAACAGCATGCCGTGCAGGCCTATACTGCCGCCAAATTTCAGGCCCTGTCCTTGGCCGTGACCGCCGCCGACACCGCCGAAGCCCGGCACCAGTACCGGCAAGCCGTGCGGCGCGTGCTGGCTCCCAGCCAGCGCGACGCCTACGCCGGCCTCTGCCAGCACCTGATGGATACCCTGCTGCCACTCGACGGCTACGGGCTGGCTTTGCGTTAAAAGCCTGGCAATGAAGCCGCAGGGCTAATGACGGGCGGCCATTTCCTGCTGCACCAGGGCCTGCACTGCCGGCTGGTCGTAGTCGGCCTCGGCCTGAATGTGGGGCATGAGGCGGGCCATGATGGCATCCTGGCGCTGGCCGGCGGCCCAGGCCTCGGCGTAGGGCGTATCGGAGAAGGTGACCTGCGAGTACAGCGGCACCCACTGACCAGGAAACTGGCCCGAGATTTTCGCCTCAATCTTCTTCTGGAGCAGAAAGCCGGGGTCGGCCACGCGGTCGCGCATTTCCACGAAGTTGTAGAGGGCCAGGTTGGCCATGGCGTCGTTGTTGGGCTTGCGCTCGGCCTGAAACTCGGCAAAAATGGTGTCCCAGGCCGAGTCGCCGTACCGGTCAAACAGCGCGTTGAGCACCGTGCAGTCCTCGAAGCCGGAGTTCATGCCCTGGCCGTAGAAGGGCACAATGGCGTGCGCCGCATCGCCGAGCAGTAGCACGTCGTCGTCGTACTTCCACGGGAAACACTTGATGGTGAGCAATGAGCCCGTGGGATGCGCAAAGAACTCCTCCGTGAGGGACGGCATGAGCGGCACGGCATCGGGAAATACGCGGTCGAAAAAGGCCGTGACATCGGCCGGCGTTTGCAGGGCGGCGAAGCTCTCGGGGCCTTCGTAGGGAAAAAACAGCGTGGCGTTGAAGGAGCCGTCGAAGTTGGGCAGCGCAATCATAAGGTACTGCCCGCGCGGCCAGATGTGGAGCGCGTTTTTCTCCAGCTGCCACGCGCCGCCCGGCCCGGCCGCAATGGTGAGCTCCTTGTAGCCGTAGTCGAGAAAATCCTGCGAGTAGTCGAACCGGTCGGTGCGCTGCAAGGCACTGCGCACCGCCGAGAAGGCCCCGTCGGTGCCAAACAGGCGGGTATAGGGCTCGTTGCGCTCCTGCTGGGTTTCGGTGTCGCGCAGGCGCAGCTCTTTGGCTTTGAGGTCGATGCCGAGGCACTGCTGGCCAAAATTGAACGTCACGCCCGTCTGGGCCTCGGCCAGGTCGAGGAGGCGGCGGTTGAGATGGCCCCGGTTCACGGAGTAGATGGCCTGCCCGTCGTGCCCATAGGGCTGGCGGGTGAGGTTGCCGTGTACGTCGTGCATCACGCGGCCGCTCATCGGAATGCCGACGTGGCGGATGTCGTTGGCCACGCCCACGCCGCCCAGGGCCTTCCAGCCCCGGTCCGACAGGGCCAGGTTGATGGAGCGGCCCTCCTGGAAGCCGGCCCGGCGCGGGTCGCCCCGCCGCTCAAATACTTCCACCGCGTGCCCGCGGCGGGCCAGGTACAGCGACAACAGGGAGCCCACCAGCCCGGCTCCCATTACGGTAAGGCGTTCGGTGGTGGGGTGAGCGGGGGCAGGGGTGGCCATAGGGGGAGTGCTTAAATATGGGTGGGTAGGAAGCAACGGCGAAGCTACTACGGCTGGTGCGGTTGGCCGGGCGAGCGCAAAAAACCCACCGGGCTATCAATTGTATTCATCGCCTAAAGTTTATGATTGGTCGTAAAATCTGCGCGGCAGGCAACCGTTGTCGGACCTTTGACGAACTAGAACTAAAACAACTTTTGCTATGACACATTTTCGATTTCGGTACAAGCGAACAGGATACATGCGGTGGCGCTGTCGCACGGCCCGGGTGCGGACTGCGGTGTTGCCCCTGGCAACCGGTGCCCGGCATGCGCCCAGCCTGGCGGCGTGGCGGCGGACGCAGCCGGTGGTGATGCCGCCGATTCCCATCAGCCTCATGCTGCAAGTCGGCCGCTATCTGGTAGGAGCCGAGGGCGACCCGCAGCTAAGCGGCCATCCCGATATCAGGTACTAACTGATTATTAATCAAGCTAAATAACTCGACTATTAAAACAATAAAATAAGCGAATGCTGCGCATGGTTTCGGGAAAAAGTAGTAGGTTTGCATACTATTTTCAAATATTCCCAAATAATGCAGCAACGTTACTTCTTTCTTATGCTGTGCCTGATGCTATCGCTGAGCAGCTGGGCCCAGGTCCCTCAAACCATCAGCGGCACCGTGCAAACGGAGGCCGGAATGCCCCTACCCGGGGCCACTATTTTCTTCAAAGGCACCTACAACGGCGGTAGTACCAACGAGGAAGGTCAGTTTCAGATAAAAGCGGACTTTTCCAAGGGGCCACAGGTTTTGTCCATCTCGTTTGTGGGCTATGAAACGCAGATGATTACCCTGGCCCAGCCTGACAACGCGCTGGTGGTAACGCTGCGGCCCAGCGCCGTGCTCGACCAGGTGGTGGTGGCGGCCTCCCGCGTGGAGGAAAGCATCGGCCAGGTGCCGGTGACGGTGGAAAAGCTCCGCCAGCGCCAGGTGGAGCAGATTACCACGCCCGATTTGGTGGCCGGCCTCGGCCGCTTCAAAGGCATTGACGTGAGCAGCTCCAGCTTGCTCACCACCAGCTTCAGTACGCGGGGCTTCAACTCCTCGCGCTCGGAGCGCGTCATCCAGCTCTCGGACTACATGGATACGCAGGTACCCAGCCTGAGCAGCTACTTCGGCAACCTGCTGGGCGCGCCGGTGTTGGATGTGGCCAGCGTGGAAATTGTGCATGGCCCGGCCTCGGCCCTCTACGGGGCCAACGCCTTCAACGGCGTGCTGCTCACCAACTCGAAAGACCCCTTCAAAGCCCCCGGCCTGACCGTGCGCCTGCGCGGCGGCAACCGCGACCTGCTGGATGGCCAGCTTCGCTACGCCACCAAAATCGGCGACCGCGTGGCGTTCAAAATATCGGGCGGGGCCACAGTAGCCACCGATTTCCTGGCCACTAATCAGGACGCGACTTCGACGCTGATTGAGCGGGCCAATAACCCAGCCGGCTCCAACCTAGGCTACGACGCGGTGAGCCGCTACGGCGACGTGGGCACTACCTTTTCCAGTAGTCCAACCACCCCCGGTGCCATTTACGCCGGCCCACTGCTGGCCAACAAAACCGTGTTTCTGCCCGGCTTCAGCGAAGGCGACCTGGTGGCCGGCGACAACAAAACGCATTCCTACAAAGTAGCGCCCAGCCTGGCGGTGCTGCTCACCAACAGCATTAAGGCCACGATAGACTATAAATACACCAACGCCACCACTTCCTACCAGAGCGCCAGCCGCTACCGGTTCGTGGACGGCGGAGCCCATCAGGGGCGCGTGCAGTTGGAGGGCCGCAACTGGTTTGTGCGCGGGTTCACCACGCATGACTTCTCGGGCAAGAGCGATGCGCAACAGGATGGCTCCTACAATCTGGGTTTTCTGGGGGCTTTCCTGCAAGCGCAGCAGGCCATTGCGGTCGATGCTAACGGCAATGCCCGGTACGATGCCAGCGGTGCCCCCATCCTGCAGGTTGATGCCACCGGCCGCCCCGTGAGCTACGGTGCCCGGTACATCAGCACTTACGCCAGCCGCTACAACACGGCTTACACCACCAACGGTCAAAACGCCGACCTGGCGGCCCAGACGGCCCGCCAGGAGGCCGGTAAGTACGCGCCGCTGCTGCAACCCGGCAGCAAGGAATTTAACGATGCCCGCAATAAGATTATTCACGACCCGACGCCGGGCCAGGGGGCGCGGCTGTTCATCCGCTCCATCCTCAACGAGGGCAGCGGACAGTACACCTACAATAATAACATTGCCGACCTGACCGTGGGAGCGGCCTACCGACAGTACCTGCTGGGCTCGGATGGCAGCCTGTTTGAGGACACCAAGGGCGGCGACCGCATCAAAAACTACGAGTACGGAGCCTATGCCCAGGCCACCAAAACACTGCTCGACAGCCACCTGAAGCTAGCTGCTGCTGGCCGCGTCGACCAGTTTCAGAACTTTGGCGCGGCATTTTCGCCCCGGGCTTCGGTGGTGTACTCGCCGGGGGCCGATAAGCTCCAGAACTTCCGCGCCAGCTTCAGCCGCGCCTTCCGGGCTCCTACGCAGAACGACCAGTACATCAAGCTAGACGTGGGCCGCGCCTTCCTGCTGGGCAACGTTCGCAACGGTTTCGACGGCTACACGCTGGACGTGCTCAAGGGCGCGTCGCCGGCCGATGCCGCTAACCTGTACCACGCCGACAAGCTGCGCCTCGAAGAAGTGAACAGCTACGAAGTAGGCTACCGCGCCGAGCTGTTCAAGAAGCTGTATATCGACGTGGACTACTTCTACAGCACGTACAACAACTTCATTGCCACCCAGAACTTTGTGGGCCGTCTCGACGGCACGCGCCCCGCGCCAGTCGAGCTGGCTACCACCAACGCGCCCGGCAGCAACGTGCGCATCATTCAGATTGCGGCTAACGTGGACCAGCGCGTGCAGAGCCAAGGTGCCGGCATCACGCTGAGTTACGCCTTTGCTCCCGGCCTCACCCTGAACGGCAACTACAGCTACAACGAGCTCATCACGAAGGACTTTAAGGCCGGCACGCAGTCGTTCTTCAACACGCCGAAGAACAAGTTCAACCTCGGCATCGATGGCCAACTGCTGAACCGCGCCCTGAGCTACAATGTGAACTACCGCTGGGTCGACACCTTCCTGTACGAGTCCACCTTTGCCACCGGCACCGTGCCCACGGCCCAGACCGTGGATGCGCAGCTCGGCTACACCCTCAAGGCCCTGCACACCACGCTGCAGGCCGGCGTCACCAACCTCTTCGACACCGGCAACCTGCAGGTGTACGGCGCGCCCAGCTACGGCCGCATCGGCTACTTCGGGCTGCTGTTCGACATCAAGTAGAAAAAACCTTGCGGACCGAAAGCCCCAACCAGAAACTGGTTGGGGCTTTTTTGCGGGTCCCGAATAATGGGCGGCGGCTACTGTGGCGCTTAACGGCCATGCTGGTACGCTCCTTGCGAATGGCCGGCTGCCGCAGCCTCAAGCAGCTGAATACGGTTGAGTTAACCAGCGCCTCTCACCGCTATTATCCGCCCTGTTTATGCCTCGTTCCGCTACTTCCCGCCGCCCCGCTCAGCCGCCCGCTGTGTCGCTCGATTCGCTCTTCGCCGCCGAGGAACCTCCCGCTGCCGCCCGGCCCGGCGGTGCCAAAGTCATTCAGCTCATTACCACCCCGGTTTTTCGGATGAGCGGCTACGAAGTGGGCGACGGCTACTGCCCCCGTCTGCACGGCCACCCGGATATCCGCTACTAGCCCGCTACTAGCCCGCTGCTCCCGCCACCCACCGAAACGTGAGGTTGAGGCGCGGGCCGATGGGCCGGGTGGTTTTGGGCAACGCGTGCTGCCAGTGCTGCTGGGTGGGGCCGCGCATCAGGAGCAGGCTGCCGCTGGGCAGGTCGAGGCCGAAGGGCGCGTGGGCCAGTCCGGCGCGGGCGCGCAGCCGGAAGCGCCGGGTGGCCCCCAAGCTGAGCGAGGCAATGACCGGCGCAGGACCCAATTCCGGCTCATCGTCGGCGTGCCAGCCCATGCTGTCGCGGCCGTCGCGGTACAGATTCAGCAGCACGCTGTTGAATGGGGTGCCGGCGGCGGCTTCGAGGCGCTGGCGCAGCGCCAGCAGGGTGGGCAGCCAGGGGCGCGGCTCCCAGGTCAGGCCCGAATAGGTGTAGCGGGCCTCCGCATCGCCGTACCATGCGGTGAGGCGCGGCTGCGGAATTTCCTGCCCAAAAATGCGGATGGCCCGCTGCTCCCAGGCCACTGCGGCGGTGAGCTGCGTGCGTAGCGCCGCCGCCTCGGCCGCCGGCAGAAAAGCGGGGTCGAACGACAGCTCGGCCTGGGGCAGGAGCAACGGGGAGAGAGCCATAAGAAACGCCCGTAACGTATAGCCCCGCCTTCAAGACGCGGCCGTCGATTGGTTCGAATTTTACTGTTTTGGCATCATGCGCTCAAACTCCTGCTGCACCTCCTTGGGCTGCTGCTTCAGCATATAGGACTGGAAGCGTTGCGCGCCGTAGGCCAGGGCGAAGCACACCAGCAGCGGCGGCAGCCAGCTGCGGTTGCGGTAAACCGGCTGCCCCACGTAGCGCGGCCAGAACCACAGCACGTAAGCCAGAATAGCGGGCAGGTTGAATAGCGGCCCATACCACGGGCTCAGGCCAAAGCGGGGCAGTGCCCAGCTCAGGGCCAGCACGCCGGCCAGCAGGTAGGCCCCGACGAAAAACACCAGGGCCAGCAAAGCCCGCTTGCGGCCCAGCCGCCACAGGTTGAGGCCCAGCAGCACGCCGCCCGCCAGCAGCGTGAACGGGATGGAAAACAGCACAATGGTGACCGGCGAATACAGCGTGGGGGCGGCTTCGTCGGGTTCCGGGGCCGCGAGGGTTTCGGCCGGCAGCTCCCGGCGGCGGTCGGCCTCGGCGGCTTCGTCGAGGGTGCGCTGGGTGGCGGCCCCGGCTTCGAGGGCGGGGCGCAGGGCGGCTTCTTCGGGGGCGGGCTGGTCCCGGCGGCGCAGCTCATCGAGGGCGGCCAGCACGGCGGCCTCGCGGTACTGGACATGGCCGGTCACGTATTCGCGCAGGGCCGCGTCGGTCTTGAGCAGCATCTTGGCGGCGTAATCTTCCATTTTTTCTAGTTAAGAGTTATTAGTTAAAAGTTAGGAGTTGGAAATCGGAGTTGTTGAGTGAAAACGGGGCTTGGCATTCATCGGTAGCAAGGCGGTTCTAACTCATAACTCCTAACTCTTAACTGAAGAAGCGCGCCAGCGCTTCGCCCACCCGCTCCACGTCCTCAAACGAATTATAGAGCGGCACGGGTGCCAGGCGGATGACATTGGGCTCGCGCCAGTCGGCGATGATGCCCTGCGCGGCCAGGAAATCGAACAGCTCGCGCCCGCGCTCATGCACCAGCACCGAGAGCTGGCAGCCGCGCTGGGCCGGGTCAGCGGGCGTGATGATTTCGAGCTTGTTGGCGGGCAGGCCCAGGCCGTGAATGAGGCTTTCGAGGCGGGCGGTGAGCTGCTCACTCTTGCGGCGCAACGCGGCCATGCCGCCGGCCCGGTCCACGATGTCGAGGCTGGCGCGGTGGATGGCCATCGGGAAAATCTGGGCGTTGGAGAGCTGCCAGCCGGCCGCGCCGGGCATGGGCCGGAAGCCTTTCTTCATCTGGAAGCGCACCGAGGCATCGTGGCCCCACCAGCCGGCCAGCCGCACGAGGTCGGGCCGGTTGGCAAACCGCTCATGCACAAACACGCCAGAGGTGCCGCCGGGGCCGGAGTTCAGGTACTTATAAGTACACCAGCAGGCAAAGTCCACGTCCCAGTCGTGCAGGCGCAGGTTGAGGTTGCCGGCGGCGTGGGCCAGGTCGAAGCCCACGTAGGCCCCCACGGCATGGCCCGCCCGGGCAATGGCGGCCATATCGAAGGCCTGCCCGGTGTAGTAGTTCACCCCGCCGATGAGGACGGTGGCCAGGGAGGCGCCCAGCTCCGCAATTTTGGCCTCGATGTCCACCGTGCGTAGGGTGTGCTCGCCGGGGCGCGGCACCAGCTCCACAATGGCGGCATGGGGGTCGAGGCCGTGCAGGCGGGCCTGGCTTTCGATGGCGTACTGGTCCGACGGGAACGCGCCACCCTCCATCAGAATCTTGTAGCGCGTGGCCGTGGGGCGGTAAAACGTGACCAGCAGCAGGTGCAGGTTCACGGTCAGGTTGTTCATCACCACCACTTCCAGGGGCCGCGCACCCACCAGCCGGGCCGTGGCCTCGGTGAGGGTGTCGTGGAAATTCATCCAGAACGAAGGAGCCTGAAAATGGCCTTCCACGCCCAGTCGCTCCCAGGTTTCAAACTCCTGCTCGGCGGCGGCGCGGGCAGCCTTGGGCATCAGGCCCAGCGAGTTGCCGCAGAAGTAGGCGCAGGGCCGGCCATCGGGGCCGGGCGGCAGGTGAAACTCCGGGCGGAAAGCGGCCAGCGGGTCGGTCGCGTCGAGGTGGGCGGTGTGGGCGTGAAGCATACAGGATTGTATCGAAGCTAGTTTACCCAAACCCCATTCAGGAAGAGGTTCAGGATGAAGCAGAGCATGAACAGGTTAAGGAAATACATGCCCGTGGCTATTTCCCGGTACCAGCGGCAGCGGTCAGGGCGCACCAGCCAGTAGTAGGCCAGGTACAGGCCAAGCAGGCCAAAAAACCACAGCGCTTCGCCGGGCGCAAAATTGACCAGCTGCCCCGGCAGGCCCGCCAGCCCGCCCACCACCACCAGGGCCACCCCCAGCACGGACAGTACGCGGGCCGTAGACCATTCGGCCTGCCAGGCCCAGGCCAGCAGTGCGCCCCAAAACGGCGTGGCAAACAGGTAGCGGCTTAGACCGACCAAATCGCCGCCCTGATAAAAAACGATGAAGAACCCGGCCCCGGCCGTGTAGCCCAGCGCAAACAGCACGGCCTTGGAGGGCGCGGTGGTTGGCTGGCCGGATAAGCGCTGGCGCAGCCAGCGCACCCCCAGCACTGCGCAGCTCACCAGGGCCACCATGCTCACCAGCAGCGCCAGGGCATCGAGCCAAAACATGGGCACCCCTGCCGAAGAGTACAGAAAATCGGTGGGAACCACGAACTTATGCCCCCACAGGTCATGCACTTTGTAGAACGCCAGGGCATCGCCGCCTTCGCGCAGCTGCAGCATCATGACCGCGCCGATGCTGGCGGCAATGGCCAGCAGCCCCGTGACCCAATTCAGCAGCAAGCGCCGGCCCGAGTTGGTGCTGCCCCAGGCCAGGAGTTCGGCAAACAAATAAGCCGGCACAAACAACGTGCCCGCCGAGCGCGTGAGGCAGCAGCCCAGCAGCCCCACCAGCGTCAACGCCAGGCGGTTGCGATGCAGGCCGCTGACCAGGATTGCCCCGAAAAAGAAGAAAAACCCCTCGGTGTAAGGCACCAGCGTGAACATGAGCAGCGGGGCCGAAGCCACCAGCAGCGTTTGCCGCCCGCTGAAGGCGAAGGCGCGGGCCAGGATGTATATGCCAATGGCGGCCACCGAGGTACTGAGCAAAGCCGATTGCAGCAGGTCGAGATGGGCATAGCGCCAGATGAGCGGCACCAGCGGGAAAAAGGCATTGTAGCCGCGCGTTGGGTCGGCATAGCCAATGTCTTTAACCGTCAGCAAGTCAGCTACATCCCAGGCACGCAGGGTGTCGTTGGTGGGTAGCTTGGTGATGAAGCCGAAGCAGTACAGGGCCGAGTAGAGGGCCGTGAGCAGGCCCGCGTGCAGGAGCAGGGCCGCCAGCGGTGGGTTGTTGTGCAGGCGGCCGGCCAGCCACTGCCCGGCGCGCCGCAGGGGGGCCAGCCGGCTGGAAAAGGAATAGCTATTCACTCGAAATAAAGGCAGTTACGGTGCGGGTTAACGAATTTTCTCAAGCCGGATGTCGTCCACATACAGGTTGTCGCGCACGGGGCTGGACTGCCAGATGTAGATGATGACTTCATCTTCGGGGGCCAGCGTCTTGGGGAGGGTGATGTCGCGCACGGCCGGTTCCCATTGCTGGTAGCGGCGCACAATCTGGCCCAGCGGCAGCGATTCCCACACAAGCTGCTCGTTGCCCCGGCGCACCAGAAGCACCAGGGCCACTTTCAGGCCGGGGTGAGGTAGCCAGGCCCAGGAGCGGAGCCGCACGCGGCGCGGCTCGCCGATGCCCGCGAAGGTAGTTTTGAAGAGGGGCGTATATTCTGTGTTAGCTGCAACCAGGCAGGAATATTGGCCTGAGTGCGCCTGGGCAGTGCTGAGCCAGGCCGGCTCGTTGGGAAT
This sequence comes from Hymenobacter sp. UYAg731, assembly GCF_054061335.1. NCBI lineage: Bacteria > Pseudomonadati > Bacteroidota > Cytophagia > Cytophagales > Hymenobacteraceae > Hymenobacter > Hymenobacter sp. UYAg731. Next base: position 853,633 of record NZ_JBSSEC010000002.1, read on the forward strand.
CCAACCGCCAAGCGAATCAAAATCCTGAAGCACCGGCACGGCCTCAGGGGCCGGGCGGCACCCGCTGGCGGCGCTCAGGGCCAGCAGCAGGCCCAGGGCAAAACGTGCGGGCCGGTGATTGGGCAGTAAAGACCTAATCCGTTGGTAAAAAACAGTCATGGTAGCGTGAAATGGGGCGCTAAGGTAAGGACGGAACGGGGCGGCCCTAGGTATGAGGGCCCGGCGGGGTGCCGCGGAAGTAGGAGCAATAGCCGGGGCGGCGGGCCGGCCCGCCGCCCCAATTAAGGGGAACACTGCCCGGCACCCAGGCAGGGGCCAGCGCTCCGAGGGCAGCAGAAAGAAACGGCGAAAAAATTAAGACAATCGTCGAAAGCAGAGGCAAAAAATCCGCTATTCGGACTGCTGCGAAACTGAGGACGGGCCAAATAACTCGCGCGGGCCATACTGTAGCCGGCGCTGGGTGTTGGCCGACAGCGAAAACAAGGCGAACATCCCGCCCCCGTACAGCAGCAGGCCCACTACCCACTGCCGCGCCGGGTAGCGGCGCAGCCCCGCCAACGATACCCCGAAGACCGCCGCCGCGCTCAGCAGCAGGTGCAGCGGCAGCAGAAACCGGCACTCCATGGCTGTTGGCAGCGTGGCCAGGCAGGGCAGCAGCAGCCCGGCTGCCACCGCTGCCGCCCGGCCATGCTGCCGCCAGCTCCCGCGCCCGGCCCGAAGCGCCAGTACGGCAATGCCGGCCAGCAGCACGGTGTAGTTCAGCGCGGCCAGCTTCCAGGTAGGCACGTACACCGCCTGCACGTACGGCTCGGGGTACTGCACGTCCAGCCCGTTGAATAAATGGCCCAGCCATACCCGCAAAATGCCCAGTGGCTCGTGGGCAGCAAGGTCCAGGTACTGGCCATAAGAAGTGAACGCGGTCAGGCCGGTAGCATTCCATATTTCCTGCCCACGGGGGTCGGTAAAAATCAGTTGGGGAATAGGGTAATCGTGGCTGATACTTGTTTCGTACTTCCGACAGTTCAGACCCCATCCGAGCTGCACCAAGTACAGGCTGGGGGCCTTGGGCAGCGTGGTGAGCACCAGCGGACTGCTTACTCCAAAATGCGCCCGGTTGATGACAGCCTGGGGCCAGCATACGACCGCCAGCCCGGCCACAAATGCCAGGCCCCGCACGAAGGCCCACCCCGTGCGGGCTGCCCCGGCCAGCTGTCCGGTGCGGGGCCACAGCCCCAGCAGGCCCACCAGCGGCACGGCCGCCACATATACCGGCCGAAAATTGGCTGCCGCCGCCACCAACACCCCCGCCACTAGACTGCGCCCCACCGAGCGCCCTCCCGCCACGGCCCATAGGCTGGCAGCCAGGGCCAGCAGGGCCGGAAAATCGGTGAGCGGGTAGTTAAAATAGTCGTGCCATATCGCAAACCCTACCACCCCAAATACCAGCCGGCGGCCCAGCGGCACCGGCCCGGCCGCCGCCTGCGTGGCCCGCCACAGCCCCGGCCCTACCACCCCAAACAGGAGGGCGGCCATGGCCGCTCCCACCGGCCGGAATACCTCCATCGGAGGCAGCGCCTCGGGCTGCGCCAGCCGAAACAGTGGGGTGAGGAGCAAGGGGAAAAGGTAGCCCCGCAGCAGGTCGTCGAAGCCCAGGAAATAGAAATCGCCCCGCGTATAGTACTTGCCGGCCAGCCGCCAATAGTCAGCGGCATCGTAAGGAAACTCCATCGCCCACTGCCCCGTCAGGTACAGGTAAAAGCTGGCGAACAGCACCAAGGCGGCACACAGGGCGGGGTGGGCCGCAACCCAGCGCTGGAGGTGCCGGCCTGCGCGAACCAGGGCGGCGAACAAGGGGTAGTCAGGCATTAACGTTTGTCGCAAATTCAAGTTATTTATAATCAGTTGTTTGTAATACTAACGCTTTCGCAATGAGACTGTTAAATCAGCAGCGGGTAGCGGTGATGGTGCGACTAGAAAGCCCGGTACGGGAGATGCCCTTGCTTCACTAACCCAAGCCGAAACCAAAATGCTCCCGCGCCAGCCCCAGCCAGTCCAAGGCATTCTGCCCCAGCATCTGCTGCTTTATCGTGTCCGAAAACGGCATGGATTTAATCAATTGTCCCGGCTCCAGCTCGCCCAGCGGAAACGGGTAGTCGGTGCCGAGGGTGATTTTATCGGCCCCCAGCGTTTTCACCAGGTACTCCAGCATCAGCGGGTCGTGTACCAGGGAGTCGACCCAGAACTTGCCCAGGTACTTGCGCGGGTTGTGGGGGTTGTCTATGGCGCACAAATCCGGCCGCACCTGCCAGCCGTGCTCGATGCGCCCGATGGTGCTGGCGAACGAGCCGCCGCCGTGGGCCACGGCCACGCGCAGGTTGGGCAGGCGCTCCAGCACCCCGCCGAATATCAGCGAGCACAGGGCTAGGGTGCTTTCGGCGGGCATCCCTACTAGCCAGGGCAGCCAGTACTTGGGCATTTTCTGCTGGGCCATCATGTCCCAGGGATGCACAAACACGCAGGCCCCCAGCTCCTCGGCCGCGGCAAATATTTCGAAAAGCTCCGGCGCGTCGAGGTTCCAGTCGTTGACGTGGGAGCCAATCTGCACACCGGCCAGGCCAATTTTCATGCAGCGCTCCAGCTCCCGGATGGCCAGGGCCGGGGCTTGCATCGGGATGGTGCCCAGGCCCACGAAGCGGGTGGGGTAGCGCCGCACCACGTCGGCAATGTGGTCGTTGAGCAACTGGCTGAGGTCCAGGCAGTCCAGCGGCTGGGCCCAGTAGCTGAACATCACGGGCACCGTGCTTAGCACCTGCACCTGCACGCCAAACTGGTCGTACTCACGCATTCGCACCTGTGGGTCCCAGCAATTGTCCTGCACTTCGCGGAAGAACTTGTCGTCCTGCATCATGCGGGCGCAGCAGGGCTTGTGGTGGTCGAGCCGGATGAAGCCGCCGTAGCCATACCGCTCGTGCAGGTCGGGCCAGCGCTCGGGCAGAATGTGGGTGTGAATATCGATTGACAGCAAAGCGCGGGTGGAGATGGGGTTCTACTATTATTCGGCCGCTGGGGCAACCGGCGCGGGCGCTTCTATGTAGGTGCCGCAGTTTTTGCAGGTCCGCAGGTCGTCATTGGCCCAAAAGGCATTCATGATGGGCGGCAGCTGGGCTACGATGTCGGTGATGAGGGCAAATTCCTCGTGCAGCTTGTGGCCGCAGTTTTCGCAGTACCACTGGAAGCCGTCCAGCTCCTCGGTGGTGCGGTAGCGCTCCAGCACCAGGCCCACGGTGCCCGCCGGGCGGCGCGGCGAGTGCGGCACATTGGGCGGCAGCAGAAACATCTCGCCCGGCCCAATGGTGATATCTACCGGCTTCCCGTCCTCGATGATTTTGACGGTCATCGTGCCCTCCATTTGCCAGAACAGCTCCTCGCCGGCATCTACGTGGTAGTCTTTGCGGGCATTGGGGCCGCCCACCACCATCACAATGAAGTCCTGGTTGTCCTTGAAAACCTGCTGGTTGCCCACCGGGGGCTTCAGCAAATGGCGGTGTTCATCAATCCACTGCTGGATGTTGAAGGGGCGGGCGACAGGCATGGGAGCGGCTGAAAAGTGAGGAAAAGGGGCAACGCACGGGCCGGCGGGGCTACGCCACCCATTCGTGGCGTAAAAAACGAAATAATAAAACCAATAGCAGCGCCGCCCCGCCCGCCACCGTGGGCAGCAGGGCGTAGCGGCGCACGCGCGGGTGGCAATGGGCATTGGCCAGCCACAGCAGCACCGCGCCACTCACCAGCGTGAAGCCCAGCAAGGTACGGATGTGACCATAGGCCGCGAACAGGCCCAGCCAGGTCAGCTCCATCAGGCCAAACAACGCCAGCAGCTGCCGGGTAGAAAGGCGCGGCCGGCCGGTGAGTTCCGCCAGCAGCAGCAGGAAATAAGGCGTCGCGTACACGTAGCGGCTCAGGCTCACCAGCTCGCCGCCCTTGGTGGCCAGGGTGATGAGCGTGATGCCTGCCACGTAGGCCAGCGAAAACAAGGCGGGCCGGTCGGCGGCGGGCAGGGGCTGCCGCCAGTGCCGGTAGGCCAGCCCCACCAGGCCGGCCGCGCAGCCCAGCCCGATGAGCAGGGCCGGGGCCTCGTAGCGCGTGGGAAACGACCCGCCCCAATTGGACAAGGGCAGCGCCGGCCAACGCAACTGATTGTTCCACAAACGCTGGGCCGCGAAAAACACAAACCACCGCCCCGTGTACCAGTAATGCACCCCCACGCTGAGGCCCAGCCCCAGCAGCGTGGCCGCCGCTGCCGCCGCCGTGCGGCCCAAGGCCCGGTCCCGGCTTTCGGGGGCCAGCCACTCGGTCGCCAGCACGGCGGGCAGCAGCACAAACGCCGCCGAGCGGCTCACGCAGCTCAGCAGCAGGCCCAGAAAATACAGCCCCAGGATATTGCGCCGCAGGCCCACCAGCACCAGCGCGCCGCTAACAAAAAAAACGGCCTCACTGTACGGCAGCGCCATGAACACGAGCGACGGTACCGCCAGCAGCAGCGCCTGCTGCCGCCCCGACCACGCAAACTGCCACGCCAGCCCGGCAAACCCAACGGCGAAAAGCCCGAGGTTGATAACGCCCATAGCAATGGGCGGCACCGCCAGCCACCGCCACAAAAAGGGAAACAGCGGAAAGAAAGCCGTCCGCTGCACGTCGTAGCCGTGGTCCCGGATGTAGCGGTAATGCTCAACGTCCCAGCGGCTGAAAGTGGCCTGGGTGAGCTCGCCCGCCGCCGGAAAGAACTGGCTCACCAGCACGGCGGCCACGCTCAGCAGCGCGCACCAGGCCAGGGTGCGGCCCAGGCATTGGCCAAAAGCAAGCCCGGCGGGACGACTCTCGGCGGCCACGGCAGGCGTTAAAACGGAAAGGGAAGCAAACATGGGGAGGTAGCGAGAAGCTTGGCGCACGGGAGCAGCGCCACGCCGGTTGGCCAACGCCGAAATTGCTTTGCGCAAGGGCCGGAATTAAGGGGCAATTTCGCACTTTTGCAGCCAAGTTTTCCCGCTGCCTGGCCCAGCCCCCCTGGGCCGCTTCCCAATCCTGTTCACTTCTGTCTTTTCGCGCATGAATTTTCCGCTCGCTTCCCGTCGCGCCCTAGTGGGCGGCTCCACCCAAGGCATTGGCCGTGCCGTGGCCCAGCTGCTGGCCGAGCAAGGCTGCGCCGTGACGCTGCTGGCCCGCAACGAAGCCCGCCTGCGCGAAGTAGCCGCCGCCCTGCCCACGCCCGCCGAGGCCCGGCACAATTACCTGGTGGCCGATTTCGACGACCCCAGCCAACTCGACACCGTGGTGCAGGGTTACTTGGCCCAGCACCCCGAGGGCTTCCACATTTTGGTGAACAACACCGGCGGCCCGGCCGGCGGCCCGCTGCTGGAGGCCCCGGTCGAGGCCCTGCGCATTGCCTTCAACCAGCACGTCATCTGCAACCAGCTGCTGGCCCAGGCCGTGGTGCCGGGCATGCGGGCGGCCGGCTACGGGCGCATCATCAACATTATCAGCACCTCCGTGAAGATTCCGCTGGCGGGTCTGGGCGTCAGCAACACCATTCGCGGAGCGGTGGCGAGCTGGGCCAAAACCCTGGCCAATGAGCTGGGGCCGGCCGGCATCACCGTCAACAACGTGCTGCCCGGGGCCACGCTCACCCAGCGCCACACCTCCCTCATCGAGAAGAAAGTGGCCCAGACCGGCCAGTCCGCCGAAGCCATCGAGGCCGATATGCTGAAAACCATTCCGGCCCGCCGCTTCGGCCACGCCGAAGAAGTGGCCGCCGCCGTGGCCTTTCTGGCCTCGCCCGCCGCCGGCTACATCAGCGGCGCCAGCGTGCCCGTGGACGGCGGCCGCACGGGCAGCCTGTAAATGCTGACTTTGCGGCGCGAGCCGAGGAAATAACGGGTGGCCGCCTACAGTCCGGCGGCCACCGGCTCCGCCTCGAGCGGCTGCCGCAGGCCCACCGTAATGAGCACCATAAATACCGACATGAACAGCCCCAGCGTAGCCAGGTAAGGGTAAGGAACCTGCAAAAAAGCGTAAAAAGTAGCCAGGTAAAGCTTCAGAATGGCGACCAGAAACACGCGGTAATCGGTCCGGCGGGTGCGCTGGCGCACGTAGACCACGGCGGCCCCCGCCACCACGGTCAGCAGCAGCGCCACATGCACGGTTTTGAGCAGCCCAATCTTCTCATAAAGTGAGCCGGGGGCGTAGGTATAGAAGAACGATGCCAGGCCCAGGCCGTTGAACGGATGAAGCGGAACGCCCAGCGAATCAACGTGTTTCCATTCGAATACGGCCGCGTCAGTGTACGAACGCTGCACTTCCATAAACAGGCCCCAATTGTGCGACAGGTAGGGTACGATGTACAACGCCACCACGCACACCAGCACCGTGCCGGCCACCAGCAGGGCATTCTTCTTTGAGTCGTAGAAGAACATCAGCCCCAGGTACAACGGCACCCAAAACACCAGGGAGTAGCGTGACAGCACGCACAGCAGCAGCGCCAGCGCCTGCAACGGCCAGAACCGCAGCAGGATACCCACCACCAGTAGCGTGTAGTAACCCAGTATCATGTACTCGACGGTGATGCCCACGTAGGCCCACTGCGTGGTAACCAAGGCATAGAAAACCACGAATGGCAGCGCGGCCAATGCCAGCGTCTGGGGCCAGGGCTGGCGCAGCCGCCACACCAGATAATCGTAGAGCAGCACGCCCAGCAGAAAGATACCCCAGGCCACCAAGCGGTAATCGAACCCCAGCCGCTCGGCCAGGATGAAGGGAAACCACATGGCCGGCAGGTACGTGGGCAGCTCGAAGTAGCCCAACTCCCACGTCAGGGGCGTGTAAATTTCGGAGCCGTTCAGCCAGCGCCGGGCGTAGGCCTGCAGGGCCGGAATAATATCGGCAAATTCGAGGATGGGGCGGTAGCTCCATATTTCGCGCTTCACCAGGTTCGTATTGTACCAGCCGCCCGCTATGGCCCCGGCGGCCAACGCCAAAAGGCGCTGCCACGCCGCCGGCCCCCACGTCGCAATGGGCCAGCTGGGCAGCGGCGGGGCCAGCTCCCACCTGCGGCCGCGCGCAAATGCCAGCGTGCTCAGCACCAGACCAATGGCCAGCAGGTACAGAATGACCGGACTGGCATAAGGCCCGAAACAATTGCGCTGCCAGTTAAAAAGCACAAGCTCGGCCACAAACAAGGCGTAGACCACATACTGGAGGCCGTTGCGGGATGAACTCGGGGAGGAGGAGCTAATCATTACACGTCGTTGCGGAAGCACAAAGAGCCCAACGGCTCCCTGGCCCGGCTAAGGGCCAGAAACTAGGTGAAATAAAAAACACAACACCGGGCCATGTTAGCAATAAGGCGGCCGATGGGCCACGATTCACTAAAAATGGCCCGGTGTTGCGCGGGAGGTGGTGCGACTAGGGGCGCAGAATCTGCACGTCGTCCAGGTAGGCAATGTTCGGCGCACCGCCGCTCCACATGTACACGTAAAGCTTGAAGTTGGGGCCGGCGTTGGCGGGCAGCGTGAGCGTCTTCTCCACTTCTACCCACTCGTTACGCTTTTTTACCGCCTTGTCGAGGGGCATGGGTTCCCACATGGCCATTTTGCCATCGGTGCTAGCCGGGTCCATGAGCTGGGTTATGATGGCGGCGGTCACGTTGCCGGCGGGTACGTACACCCAGGCTTTCACCTGCACCTGGGTGAGGCGGGTGGGGCTAATCTTGCCCAGCGTGCCGATAAAGCCATTGCTATAGTCAATGCCCGGGCCTACCCGCATGGAATAGGAACCGGAGTGGGCCTTTTCTTTGGTCAGGGATGGCAGAACCATATCGCCGGTCCAGCCTTCTAATTGGTCAAAATCATTGCCGGTCAGATAATTAGCCGGCCGGCTGCTGTTTTTGTCGCCGCAACCAGCTAGGGTAGCTGCTGTTAGCAGAAGCAAAGTATATTTTTTCATAAAAAAAATTGAAAACAAACGCTTTTGTAGCACTGCAAAGGTATGGCAGAATGCGGGATAGCTGAATGATTTGGCCGACTGAATAATGGTTGGATTGTACTTTAGGGGCCAATTTAATTTTTCCCTCTTCCGTGTCGATTCCCTCATCCGCAGTTACTGCCCCTACCACAGCAGCGCCAGCGGCAGCCGTGCCCTATTTTCAGGCCCTCGATATTGTCCGTTTTGTGGCGGCGTTGCTCATTCTCATCACCCACAGCTACGAGCACTGGACCGACGTGCCGCAGGTAGCGGCCACCATGGTCGACTGGGGCGGGCAGCCCGCGTGGTGGGCCACCAAGCTCAAGGTATTCGTGGGTAGTTTCAACATCGGGGTCGACATCTTTTTTCTGATGAGCGGGTTCCTGATTACCTACCTGCTGCTGGCCGAAAAGCAGCGCTACGCCCGCATCGACATCAAAAGCTTCTACATGCGCCGGGTGCTGCGCATCTGGCCGCTCTACTACTTCTGCGTGGCCATGGCCCCGGTGCTCTCGCACTTCGCCGGCGAGCCGGCGGCCAACATGCCGGCCCACTTGCTCTTTCTGGGCAACTTCGACCTGATGAAGCACGGCTGGGGCTCTACGGCCGTCAACCATCTGTGGTCCATCTGCATCGAGGAGCATTTCTACCTGGTGTGGCCGCTGCTCATTGCCTTTGTGCCCCGGCACAAGCTCACCACCGCTTTCGGGGCCGTTATTCTCCTCAGTTTTCTGACGCGGCTGTACTACTTCTACTTCGTGCCGGACGCGTACATGAGCCTGTACCTGAACACCTTGTGCCGGTGGGATGCCCTGGCCATCGGGGCCTTGTTTGCCTATGCCTACTTCTACGGCTACCAGCTGCCGCGCGTGCCGGCCGCCATGCGCTGGATGCTCTACGGCGCGGCGCTGCTGGTTTTCGCCAACGATGCGTACGGCAACTGGGACAACGTCTTTCTGCTTTCGTTCAAGAAATATGTCTTCCTGGGAGTCATCGCCTTTTTCATTGGCAACGTGCTTTTCAACCCCGGCTCGGCGGTGCAATGGCGGGGGCGCACCATCTTCCACTACTTCGGCAAGATTTCCTACGGCATCTACATGTTTCACGGCTTCGTGATTTTCGCGTTGGTGCGGGTCTTTCCCATGTTTCACACCCCGCTCTTCATCCTGTGGGTGATGCTGGCCACGCTACTGGTGTCCGCCGCCTCCTACGAGTTGGTGGAAAAGCCCATTCTGCGCCTGAAAAAATACTTCGATGCCTTCCGCCAGCAGCGCGCGCAGGTAGCGCCGCCGGCTCCGGTGGCGGTAGCCGAGCCAGTTAGCGTTCCAGGGTAAAGCCGGGCTCTGCGGGCGCGGCCAGCCATTCCGGCGTAAACACGGTGTCGTCGGGCCGGCCCAACTGGTACACCGTTTGATGCACTTGCCGGGAGCCGGCCTGCAAGCGCAGGGAGTAGGCCCCCGGCGGCAGGGTGGGCCAAGCCAGCTCCCAGGCGGGGGCCGGTGGCTGCTGGCCGCTACGCACTGGCTGGCCGCACAGGTCGTAGAGCGTCCAACTGAGCGCCGAGCGGCCACTGTCGGGCGAGGCCACCCAGTGGCGCGGCGAGTCGGTGTCGTTGAAGGCAACCAGCGGAGCCCGCCAATGGCCCTTCACCGGCAGCGGCAGCGAGGCGAAGTCGCGGGGGTTCAGGTTGCGGTACAGCTCTAGCCGGGGCCGCTGGCCGGGCGTGTCCGGCCAGCGCCAGCGCATCTCGGGGGCCTCAGCCCCCAGCACCGCCGCCGTGGTGCGTGGGAATTGCAGGACGCCCGGGGCCGGAGCCACCGGGGCCACCGGCGGGCGGGCCACGGTGTTGCGCGGCTGCTTGTACACCCGGATGTAATCAATATCGAGGGCGGCGGCCGAGTCCTGCGCCCAGGAGCTCATGCCCAGATTGGCAATCACATTGAGGGGGCAGCCCAGCGGCAGCAGCCGGGTTTCGTGCCTGATGGCCACGCCATCGAAATAATACACCAGCTCCTGGGCCTGCCAGCTCACGGCGTAGGTATGCAGATTAGCAGTTAGTCGGGATGGCCCCGGCCAATAGAACAGGCTTTGTGAAGCTTCATTAGCCAAACCGGGTTTCCCGAGGCGCCAAAAGCTATGGCTCCAGAGCACAACGTTGTTGGAAATGAGCTCTGGGGGGGAGCCTGCTTCAAAAACGTCCACTTCATCGGGGTTGCCATAGAGCCAGAAGGAAGAAAAGGAAGCCACCGCCTGGGGCAGCCGGCAGCGAATTTCGAACAAACCGTAGATGAAGTCCGGCCGGTCGCCATCGCCGTCTACCAGCCTTAACGAGTCGTTGCCCGAGCGGCTGAAGAGCATGCCCGAATCGTAGGGCAGCAGCCGGGGCGTGCTGCCGCCGATGCTGTAGCTTCGGGGGGCCGGGCGGTGGCGCGCCCGCAAGTGCAGTAGCCCGGCCGAATCGACGGCGACCTGCTCGCCGGTGTAGTACTGGCCTTCGGTACCGCCCAGGTTGCGCCCCCAAGGGTAGGCAAACTGCCAGTGCCCGGCCACCACGCTGCTGTCGCCGGGGGTGTTAAACTCGTCGGCCCAGTACAGTTGCCAGTCGGCATGGCGCAGGGTGTCCGGTTGGGCCTGGGCTTGGGCCGCGCCCCCGGCCAACAGGCAAAGGGCAATACCAAGCCCGCAATATCTCATCATCGTCACGGGAATCTTGCCCAAGCTATTTTGGTCGGGCTTGTGACTCAAATGTACGCCTCAGCCCTGCTTCATTCACGGTGCGGGCAGCTACCTTTACCATTCGGAATACCGTCCCGGCTTTGCCCCGGTACTCCTACTTGGTTTCCTTTCCTCTCATCGCTCCGGTTTTTTAGGCTGTTTGACGCGGCCGCTGGCTGGTAGTGCTTCTTGCCGGGTAGCGGGCCGCCGGCGCGTTGCGCATTGGCCGGCCACGGGTTCTGCCCATTGTATTTATTGCCTCGGTTATCTATGAAAATTTCGGTTGTCATCCCCGCTTACAATGAGGAAGAAAACCTGCCCGAAATAGCCCGGCAGGTGAAGCTGAACCTGACCGGCCGCTACGAGCGCGAAGTAATTTTTGTGAATGACGGCAGCAGCGACGGCACCGCCCGGGTGCTGCACGAGCTGTGCGCCGCCGACCCCGAGCTGCACTATGTCTCGCTGTCGCGCAATTTTGGCCACCAAAGTGCCCTGCGCGCCGGCCTGGCCTATGCCACCGGCGACTGCGTTATTTCCCTTGATGCCGACCTGCAACATCCGCCCGCCCTACTGCCCGAGCTGCTGGCGCAATGGGTGGCGGGCTACGACATTGTGTACACGCGCCGCCGCGACGATGCCCGTGAGCCCTGGCTGAAGCGCCGCACGTCGCGTGCTTTCTACGAGACGATGAACACGCTGTCGAGCGTGAACTTTGAGCCCGGCACCGCCGACTACCGCCTGCTCGACCGCCGGGTGGTGGACGTTATTCAGGCCAGCCCCGACATCGACTTATTCCTCCGGGGCTTTATTCACTGGGTGGGCTTCCGGCAGAAGCGCATCGACTACACGCCCGAGCCGCGCTTCCGGGGCAAAACCAAGTACACCGTGCGCAAGATGCTGAAGCTGGCGCTCAGCGGCATTACTTCCTTTAGCGTGCGGCCGCTGCACCTGGCCACGCTGGCCGGGGCCATTGTTTCAGGGCTGGCTTTTCTGTATGCCTTCTACGCGCTTTATATTCTCATATTCACCAACCGGGCCGTGTCTGGGTGGGCCTCGGTGCTGCTGAGCGTACTCTTTATTGGTGGCATTCAGCTGCTAGTGCTGGGCATTATGGGCGAGTACATCGGCAAGCTTTTCGAGCAGGCCAAGGGCCGCCCGCCCTACCTGGTGCAGGCCACTGATGATGCCCTGGGCACCCCCGACCGCCACCCCGCCCGCAGCTGGACCCCCGACGTTCCGACGGAACCAACTTCCGAGAAATGATAAATCGACTACGCCACTTCTGGCTCCGTTACCCCGAGCAAATCACGATTGCGGGCCTGCTGCTCACGCACCTGCTGGTGATGTGTCTGCTCTTTGGCAACGTGCTACGGCACCCGGCCACCTACGTTCTGGCCCCCGGCGGCGACGGCCTCAAAAGCTACTACGCCCTGCTCTACTACGTGCTTTACGACCACGGAATGCAGTTTACCGGTATGCATTACCCATACGGTGAGCTATTTATCTACACCGATGGCTTCCCGCTGCTGGCTTGGCTCCTGAAAGCCTGGAAAGGCGTATTCGGCATCAGCAGCGGCGGCATTGTGGCCGCCATGAACCTGGCCGTGCTGCTGTCGTCGCTGCCGGCCTCGGCGCTGGTCTACGCGCTGTTGCGGCGCAGTTCGGTGGGGCGGGTGTTCGCGGCGGCGGCGGCGTTGGTCATCGTGTTTTTGTCGCCCCAGTTTTTGCGCACCACCGGGCACCTCACGCTGGCGCTGCCTTTCGTGGTGCCGCTGCTGTGGTACCTGCAGGTGCGGCTGAGCGCCGCCGGGGCGCGGCGGGTCATGTGGCTGGCGGTATACGTGCTGGTAGTGATACTGCTGGGCTTTGTGCATCCTTACTACTTGCTGCATGCCTTCCTGCTGCCGGTGGTCACGGCCGGGGTGCTGGCCCTGCAGCAACTGGGCCGCCAGCGTGACTGGTGGCGCCTGCCCGCCTGGCTGCTAGTGGCCGGTACCACGCCGCTGGTGGTGTTCCGGGTCATCATTTCGCTGCTGGATACCATGCACGACCGGCCGGTGAATCCCTACGGCCTGCTGGCGTTTCATACCAACTTTGCCAGCGTCTTCGGCCCCACCGTCGAGCCGTTCGCCACCGCTTTCCAGTTCATTTTCAAGAGCGAGCCCACCATTGCCGAAGGCTGGGACTACGTGGGCCTGCCGGTGATAGTGGCCCTGCTGTTCTGGATTTTCCGGGCCGTGGGCTACCTGCTGCGGTGGCGGCCGGGTCTGGTGCTGCGGCCGGTGCTGCCCGCGCCGCTACGGGCTACGACGTGGGCGGTGGTGCCCATTCTGCTGTTTGCCATGGCGTGGCCGTTTGTGTTTGAGCCCTTTTCCGGCCTGCCCGATTTGCTGCCGGCCATCAAGCAGTTCCGGGCGCTGGGGCGCTTTGCGTGGCTGTTTTATTTCGTGATTGGGGTGTGGGCCGCCGTTCAGTATTGGCAGCTATACCGGTTGCTGCGGCAGCGGCGGCTGGCGCGTTTCGGCACCCTGCTGCTGGTGGTGGCCATCGGCATCTGGGGCATGGAAGCCAAGTACCAGCTGAACTGGGTGGCTCCCATGTTTTCCAACAATGAAATAGCCGACGATTTCCTCTGCACCAATGAGGGCTACGTGGAAGCCCTGGGCCAGGTGGGCCGCTACCCCGACAGTTTCCAGGCCATTGTGCCGCTCCCGTATTATTCGCTGGGCTCCGAAAAATTTGGGCTGGAGCCCACGCAAACCAGCAGCTACGAGAGCTTCCGGGCCTCGCTGAACCTGCACCTGCCGCTGGCCGCCACCATGATGTCGCGCACCAGCGTCGAGCAAACCCTGCAGCTGCTGGAGCTCTTCTCCTCCGACCTTACCCCCAAGCGCTGGACCCGCCAACTGCCCGACCAGCGCCCCCTGCTGGTGGTGGCCTCCGCCGTCGATTCGCTACGGCCCGCCGAAACTGCCCTGCTCCGGCGCGGCGGCAAGCTGCTGGGGCGCTACAAGCAGGTGAAGCTCTACGAGCTGCCCATCAGCGCTTTTGCCACCGACCGCCCCGAGCGCGAGCAAAAATGGTTTGCCGAGCATCAACCCACGCTGCTGCACGAAGGCGCGCTGTGGCGCACCCAGCCCGGGGCCGCCGTGGTATGGCAGTCCTTTGAGCAGGAGCACGCCCCGGGCGAGGTGGGCTTTACGCAGTCCGGGGCCGCGCACCTGCGCCGGGGCACGCTGCCGTTGTTCGAGGGGCCGCTGCCCAACGCCCTACCCACCGACACCGCCACTTACGAGTTGAGCGTATGGGCGTATGCCAAAAACAATGACTGGCTGCCCTCCATTAGCTACTGGCAATTTGCCCCCGATGGCCAGCAGGTGGCCTACGTGAGCGAAACCCTGAACCGAAGCACCGAAATAAGCGGCAGTTGGGTGCGCTACAGCACCATCGTTCACTTGCTGAACCCGGCCAACCGCGTCAAGGTGGAAATGGCGGGCAGCGACATTATTGTCGATGATTTGCTGATTCGGCCCCGTACCACCAACGTGTACTGGCTGGACAGTGCCGGGCACCCCGTGCTGAACGGCTTCCCGCTGGCAGCGAGCCCGCCCGAAACACACTAAATTTGATTTGATAAGGCCGGGCTGGCTGGTCCCATCATTACCTCGCATCTATTCCCCTTGGAGCTCTCCGTCATCATCCCCATCTACAACGAGGAAAGTACCCTGGGGGAGCTGTACCCGCGCGTGCGCAACGTGCTGGAAGGCATGGGCCTGACGGGCGGCTACGAAATGATTTTCGTCAACGATGGCTCCCGTGACCGGTCGCTGGCTCTGCTCCTGGACCTGGCCGCCCGCGACTCCCGGGTGCGCTACATCGACCTGAGTCGCAATTTCGGCCACCAGATTGCCGTCACGGCCGGCCTCGACAACGCCAATGGTGCGGCCGTCGTCATCATCGATGCCGACTTGCAGGACCCGCCCGAACTCATTCCCGAGCTCTACCGCAAGCTGCGCACTGGCTACGAAGTGGTATACGCCAAGCGCCGCTCCCGGCAGGGCGAGAGCGTGGCCAAAAAGTTTACCGCCCGCCTGTTCTACCGCATTCTGGCCAGCATCACCAATGTGTCTATCCCGGTCGATACCGGCGACTTCCGCATCATTTCCCACAAAGTGGTGAAAGGGCTGCGGCAGATGCCCGAGCAGAACAAGTTTCTGCGCGGCCAGATTTCCTGGATTGGCTACCGTCAGACTTTCGTGGAGTACGACCGCGCCGAGCGCGCCGGGGGCGAAACCGGCTACACCTACCGCAAGATGATTCGGCTGGCGCTAGATGGCATCACCGCCTTCTCCGACGTGCCCCTGAAAGCGGCCACGCTCATGGGCTTCACCGTGTCGGGCATTGCCTTTCTGGTGATGCTCTACACGCTTTACTCGCGGTTTATCAGCCACGACTACGAGCCGGGCTGGGCTTCGCTGATGGTGAGCATCCTGTTTCTGGGCGGGGTGCAGCTCATTGCCATCGGCATCATCGGTGAGTACATGGCTCGCATGTCGGCCAACGTGCGGCAGCGCCCCCTCTATTTTATCGCCGATACCAACCTGCCCACCGTGGACGTGCCGGATTTAGCGGAGGCAGCGCCCCGCAGCTGAGCAAATTCGGGGGCGAGCGGGTCGTAAGTTCGCCCCATGCTTCGCATTCAGAATTACCTCAACGGCCAGCTGGTGCCACCGCAGGCCGGCCACTACCTCGACAATGTAGACCCCGCCACCGGCCAGGTCTACGGCCAGATTCCCGACTCCGGCCCCGAAGACGTGGCCACCGCCGTGGCCGCCGCCGAAGCCGCCCTGCCCGCCTGGCGCAAGTTGCCGGCCGAAGACCGGGGGCGCCTGCTGGTAAAAATTGCCGACCTCATCGACGCCAACCTCGACCGCCTGGCCCGTGCCGAAAGCCAGGACAACGGCAAGCCCCTGAGCCTGGCCCGCGTGATGGACATTCCTCGGGCGGCCTCCAATTTCCACTTCTTCGGCACTGCCGCCGGCCATTTCGCCACCGAGGCCCACGTGCAGGAAGGCGTGGCCGTGAATTACACCGTGCGCCACCCCGTGGGCGTGGTGGGCTGCATCTCGCCCTGGAACCTGCCGCTCTACCTCTTCACCTGGAAAATTGCGCCAGCCCTCGCTGTGGGCTGCTGCGTGGTGGCCAAGCCGTCGGAAATAACCCCGGCTACGGCGTTTTTGCTCAGTGAATTGTGCATTGAAGCCGGCCTGCCGGCGGGCGTCCTCAACATCATCCACGGCAATGGGCCGAACTGCGGACAAGCCATCGTGGAGCATCCGGGCATTAAGGCCATCAGCTTCACGGGCGGCACGGCCACCGGGCGGCACCTGGCTGCCACCGCCGCACCCATGTTCAAAAAGCTCAGCCTGGAGCTGGGCGGCAAAAACCCGAATATCATCTTCACCGATTGCGACCTGGCCGCCGCCGTGGCCACCAGCATCCGCAGCAGCTTCTCCAACCAGGGCCAGATTTGCCTGTGCGGCTCGCGCATTTTCATCGAGCGCCCCATTTACGAGGCCTTCAAAACTGAGTTTCTGAAGCAGCTTCAGGACCAGAAAATTGGCGACCCGCTCGAAGCCGACACCAGACAGGGTGCGCTGGTAAGCGAAGCCCACCTAAATAAAGTGCTGGCTTACATCAAGCTGGCGCACGCAGAAGGCGGCGTACTCCTCGCTGGCGGCCACCGCACCACCGTGCCCGGCCGTTGCGAAAACGGCTATTTCCTCGAACCCACGGTCTTCGAAAACCTGCCTTTCGACTGCCGTACCAACCAGGAAGAAATTTTCGGCCCGGTGGTCACCCTCACGCCCTTCGACACCGACGAGGAAGCCCTGATGATGGCCAACAGCACCGATTATGGCCTCTCCGCCACCCTCTGGACCCGCGACCTGCAACGTGCCCACCGCGTGGCGCACCAGCTGCACAGCGGCATCGTCTGGATAAATACCTGGCTGCACCGCGACCTGCGTACGCCCTTCGGCGGCATGAAAAACTCCGGCGTCGGCCGCGAGGGCGGGCTGGAGGCACTCCGGTTTTTCACCGAGGCGCAAAACGTGTGCGTGAAGCTTTAAAAAGTTACTCCCGCATACACTTCCGCTACTGACACCTCGCAGGCTATGCTGCTCAAATCCAGCGCAGTGCTCAGGTCGCGGGTTTCAGTGAGCACCCAGCGGCCCAGGTCATCCAGGGTGTGTAGCTCGGCGTGGATGGCCTGCGCGTCCAGCGTCAGGTACTGGCGCAGGCTGGGCACCTGGCGGTAGAGCATGAATTTCTCGCTGCGGTCGTACTGGCTGGTAGTGGGCGAAAGCACCTCCACCAGCAGCGTGGGGTTCAGCAGTGTATCGGGCTTTTTTGCTTCGTTGAATTCCGGCTTGCCGCACACCACCGTCAGGTCCGGATACACGAAGGCGCTGCCGCTCATGATTTGCAGGCGCTGGTCGCTGCCCACCACCGAGCAGCCTTTGCCGCGTAGTTGGCTGCCAATTTCTATGGTCAGGTTTGCGCAAATCAGGTTGTGGGCGTAGCCCGCCCCGGCCATGGCGCGGATTTCGCCCTGAAAATATTCGTGCTTGAATTCCGCCTCACGCTCCAGGCGCAGGTATTCTTCGGGCGAAACGTAGCTGGTGGGTTCGGTTTGGAAGGCAGGCTGGGCCATAATGCAAGCACAATAAGGGAATTACCCAAAAGTACGAAGTCAACCCCGCCCTTGTCCTTACCTTTGCGGGCTAAACCGCCCGACTGCCCCGAATGCCCCACACCACCCCCGATTATTACGCCCATCCCACTGCCATCCTCGACGAGGGGTGCCAGATAGGCCGGGGTAGCCGCATCTGGCACTTCTGCCACGTTTGCGCCGGGGCCGACATCGGCGAAGAATGTAACCTGGGCCAGAACGTGTTCGTGGCCGATGGCGTGACCCTGGGCCGCAACGTAAAAGTGCAGAACAACGTGAGCCTCTACGGCGGCGTGGTCTGCGAAGACGATGTATTCCTCGGCCCTTCGGTGGTATTCACCAACGTGAAAAACCCGCGCAGCGCCGTGCCCCGCAAAGGCCCCGGCCAGTACCAGACCACTCACCTGGAGCAGGGCGTCACGATTGGGGCCAACGCCACCATTGTGTGTGGCACGCGGCTGGGCCGCTACGCCTTCGTGGGCGCGGGCAGCGTGGTCACGCACGACGTTCCGGCCTATGCCCTCGTATACGGCACGCCCGCCCGCCCGCAGGGCTGGATGAGCGCCAACGGCCACCGCCTGACCTTCGACCAAAACGGCCGTGCTACCTGCCCCGAAAGCAGCGAACAATACGAGTTGAGCGCCGACCAGCAGTCGGTGCGCCCCGTGGCCCCGGGCGTGGCCAAGCGGCCCCGGGCAAACTCATAATTCATAATTCATCACTCATAATTCCAGCAGTGTACGACCAACTATTGCGCAAAGAGGCCACCCTGGCCGTCATCGGCCTCGGTTACGTGGGCCTGCCCATTGCCCTCGAATTTGCCAAGCAACTCAAGGTGATTGGCTTCGACATCAACGCCGGCCGCGTGGCCCAGATGAAAGCTGGTATCGACCCCAGCGGCGAGCTTGAAAAGGAGGACTTTGATGGCTGCGACATCACCTTCACCGATTCGCTGGAAGTGCTGCGCCAGGCGCAATTCTACATCGTGGCCGTGCCCACGCCCATCGACGAGCACGCCCAGCCCGACCTCAAGCCCTTGCTCGGCGCGTCCGGCTCGGTGGGCAAGGTGCTGAAAAAGGGGGACTACGTGGTGTTTGAAAGCACCGTATATCCCGGCTGCACCGAGGAAGACTGCATTCCGGTGATGGAAAAGCTCTCGGGCCTGAAGTTTCCGGTCGATTTTAAAGTGGGCTACTCGCCCGAACGCATCAACCCCGGCGACAAGGAGCACACCCTCACGAGCATCGTGAAGGTAGTGGCCGGCTGCGACGAGGAGAGCCTCGACGTGATTGCCAAAGTGTACGAACTGGTGGTGAAGGCCGGTGTGCATCGCGCCAGCAGCATCCGCGTAGCCGAGGCCGCCAAAATCATCGAAAACACCCAGCGCGACGTCAACATCGCCCTGATGAACGAGCTGTCGATGATTTTCGACCGCATGAACATCAACACCTACGAAGTGCTGGAAGCCGCTGGCACCAAGTGGAACTTCCTGCGGTTTTCGCCCGGTCTGGTGGGCGGTCATTGCATCGGCGTCGACCCGTACTACCTGACCTACAAGGCGAAAGAGCTGGGCTACGACGCCAAAGTTATTCTGTCGGGCCGCACCACCAACGATAACATGGGAGCCTACATCGCCCGCAAAACGGTGCAGATGATGATTAAGAAAGGCAAGGACGTGGCCAAAAGCCGCGTGCTGGTGATGGGTGCCACCTTCAAGGAGAACGTGGAGGACATCCGCAACTCGAAAGTGGCCGACGTAATTCAGGAGCTGAAAAACTTCTCGGTGAACGTGGATATCGTGGACCCGCACGCCGATTCCGATGAGTTGCATCACGAATACGGCTTCCGCCTGACCCATAACGATGATGTGCGCACCGACTACGACGCCGTAATTGTGGCCGTGAGCCACACGCCCTACGCCTCGAAGGACGAAGCCTACTTCCAGTCCATCACTTCTGACAATGCCGTGCTGGTCGACATCAAAGGCCTATACCGCGGCAAGATGAAGGACCTGCAATACTGGAGCCTGTAGAACTGACAACACAGAATATGAGCAAGATTCTCGTTACCGGCGGTGCCGGCTACATTGGCTCCCACGCGGTGGTGGCGCTCCAGCAGGCGGGCTATCAGCCGGTTATCGTGGATAATTTCAGTAACTCGGAAGAGTCGGCCCTGGCCGGCATCGAGTCGATTCTGGGCGCGAAGGTGCCGACTTACCGCATCGACTGCGCCGACGCGGCGGCCTTGCGCGGCGTGTTCGAATCGGAGAAAGACATTCAGGGCGTGATTCACTTTGCGGCTTACAAAGCGGTGGGTGAATCGGTGGCCAAGCCGCTGGCGTACTTCCAGAACAACGTGGGCTCGCTGCTGACGCTGCTGGGCGTGATGGCCGACTTTAAGGTGCAGAATCTGGTGTTTTCGTCGTCATGCACCGTGTACGGCATTCCCGATGCGCTGCCCGTGACGGAAAACACGCCCACCAAGCCCGCTTCGTCGCCCTACGGCCGCACCAAGCAGATGTGCGAAGACGTAGTGCGCGACATATCGGCCGCGCCCACCAACGAGCTGCATACCATTCTGTTGCGCTATTTTAATCCCATCGGAGCCCACGAATCGGCTAAGATTGGCGAGCTGCCGCTGGGCGTGCCCAACAACCTGGTCCCCTTCATCACCCAGACGGCGGCCGGCATCCGCGAGCAGCTTACCATCAACGGCGGCGACTACGATACCGTGGACGGCACCAACGTGCGCGACTATATCCACGTCGTGGATTTGGCCAAGGCCCACGTCGTGGCCGTGCAACGCCTGCTGGACCGCAAGGGCAGCGAAACGGTGGAAACCTTTAACGTGGGCACCGGCCACGGCAACTCGGTGCTGGAAGTAGTGCAGACTTTTGAGCAGGTAAGCGGCCAGAAGCTGAACTACCGCATCGGCCCGCGCCGGGCCGGTGATGTGCCCGCCATCTACGCCGATGCCACCAAAGCTGCGGAAGGGCTGGGCTTCAAAACCGAAACTTCCCTGGCTGATTCGCTGGCCAGCGCCTGGAAATGGCAGCAGACATTGGTTAAGAAATAACTATATAGAACGTCAGGCGGCGCGTAGTGAAGCCTGACAAACAATTAACATCATGAAAATCCTCATCACCGGCGGCGCCGGCTTCATCGGCTCCCACGTTGTTCGGCTCTTCGTAACGAAATATCCCGAGCACCAGATTCTCAACCTCGATGCGCTGACCTACGCCGGCAATCTGGAGAACCTGCGCGACATTGAAAACGCGTCGAACTACAAGTTCATCAAGGGCGATATTTCCGACCAGAACTTTATCGACCAGCTGTTTGCCAACGAAGAGCCCGATGCCGTGATTCACCTCGCGGCCGAGTCGCACGTCGACCGCAGCATCACCGACCCGATGGCTTTCGTGAAAACCAACGTCATCGGCACCGTGAATCTGCTGAACGCGGCCCGCAACCTGTGGCAGCCCGGCGGCTACGACGGCCACGTATTCTACCATGTGAGCACCGACGAAGTGTACGGCTCGCTGGACTTCGGCCCCGAGATGTTCACCGAAAGCACAGCCTACGACCCCCGCTCGCCCTACTCGGCCTCGAAAGCCAGTTCCGACCACTTTGTGCGCGCCTGGCACCATACCTACGGCATGCCCATCAAGCTGAGTAACTGCTCGAACAACTACGGCCCCAACCACTTCCCCGAGAAGCTGATTCCGCTGGCCATCCACCGCCTGCGCACCGGCCAGCCGGTGCCCGTGTACGGCAAAGGCGAGAACGTGCGCGACTGGCTCTTCGTGAAGGACCACGCCACGGCCATCGACGCGGTGTTCCACAAAGGCAAAAACGGCGATACCTACAACATTGGCGGCGTAAATGAGTGGCAGAACCTGAAGCTCATCGAGCTGCTCTGCGATGTGGTGGACGAGAAAACCGGTCAGGCGCAGGGTATCTCGCGCAAGCTCATTAAGTTCGTGACCGACCGCGCCGGCCACGACATGCGCTATGCCATCGACTCCAGCAAAATCATGAACGAGTTGGGCTGGAAGCCGTCCGTGACCTTCGAGCAGGGCCTGGCTCAGACCGTGGATTGGTATCTCGCCAACGAAGAGTGGCTCAACAGCGTAACGAGCGGCGCGTACCAGGACTACAACCAGAAGCAGTACGCGGGACGGTAGCGCGCCAGTTAAGAGTTAAAGGTTAGGAGTTGATGCTTAGGCAACTTATGCTACCAGGACTACAACTCTTAACTCCTGATTTTTAACTCTTAACTAAACGAAGTGTACGAAAACCCCTTCCACGAGCAGCCGCTCGATAAGCTGACCTTTCTCGTTACCGGCGGCGCGGGCTTCATCGGCTCCAACATCGTGGAGTACCTGCTGAAGTACGGCGTGAAAAAAGTGCGGACGCTGGACAATTATTCCAACGGTTTCCGCAAGAACCTGGCGCTGTTTTCGGGCGATTCCCGCTTGGAAATCATCGAGGGCGACATCCGCGACGCTGCCACCTGCGCCGCCGCCTGCGAGGGCGTGGACGTAGTGCTGCACGAGGCCGCCCTCGGCTCGGTACCGCGTTCTATAAAGGACCCGGTGCTGACGAATGATGTGAACGTGGGTGGCTTTGTGCAGATGCTGACCGCTGCTAAGGACGCTGGCGTGAAGCGCTTCGTGTACGCGGCTTCGAGTTCGACATACGGCGACCACCCCGGCCTGCCCAAGGTGGAGGACCGCATCGGCAAGCCGCTCTCGCCCTACGCGGTGACCAAATATGCCAACGAGCTGTACGCCGACGTGTTTGCGAAGACCTACGGCATGGAAATCGTGGGCCTGCGCTACTTCAACATCTTCGGCCCGCGCCAAGACCCGGGTGGAGCCTACGCGGCGGTGATTCCGCTCTTTATCGACGCAATTCTGCAAAACACGCCGCCCACGCTCAACGGCGACGGTGGCCAGACCCGCGACTTCACCTTCGTGGAAAACTGCGTGGAAGCCAATATCCGCGCTGCGCTGGTGCAGAATCCGGAGGCTTTGGGCCAAGTGTACAATATCGCCGTGGGCGACCGCACGTCGCTGGTGCAGATGTACGACATCCTGCGCGAGGAAGCCGGGTCGGATTTGGCTCCCAAGTTCGGGCCGGACCGCGCTGGGGACATCCGCGATTCGCTGGCCGATATCTCGAAGGCCAACCGCCTGTTGGGTTACCAGCCGCAGGTGCGTATCCGCGAGGGTTTGCAGCAAACGCTGGCGTGGTTCAAGGCCAACCAAGCGTTTATTGCAGAGCGTAATTAAGTTGTGGCCTGGACTCTGCGAGTCCGGGCGTTAGTCCAGATTCTCCAACTCCCGGACTCGCAGAGTTCAGGCTACAATTCTCACCTATGAAAGGAATTATCCTCGCCGGCGGCTCCGGCACCCGCCTGCACCCGCTCACGCTGGCCGTCTCGAAGCAGCTCATGCCCGTGTACGACAAGCCGATGATTTATTATCCGCTGACGATTCTGCTCTCGGCGGGCATTCGGGAAGTGCTGATTATCACCACGCCTCACGACCAGGAGCAGTTCAAAAAGCTGCTGGGCGACGGCAAAAACCTGGGCTGCGATTTCCAGTACGTGGTGCAGGAAGTGCCCAACGGCCTGGCCCAGGCCTTCGTGCTGGGAGCCGATTTCATTGGCAAAGACAAGGTGGCGCTGGTGCTCGGCGACAACATTTTCTACGGTGCCGGCCTGGAGGAACTGCTGAAATCGAACAACGACCCCCAGGGCGGCGTGGTGTTCGCCTACCATGTTCACGACCCCGAACGCTACGGCGTGGTAGAATTTGACGCCGATAAAAAAGCCCTCAGCATTGAGGAGAAGCCGGCCAAGCCCAAGAGCAATTACGCCGTCCCGGGCCTGTATTTCTACGACAACGACGTAGTAGAAATCGCCAAGAACCTCGAAATGAGCCCGCGCGGCGAATACGAAATCACCGACGTGAACCGCGAGTATCTCAAGCGTGGCACCCTGAAAGTGGGTATCCTCGGCCGGGGCACGGCCTGGCTCGATACCGGCACGTTCGAAAGCCTGATGCAGGCCGGCGAATTCGTGAAAGTAATTGAGCAGCGCCAGGGTTTGAAAGTGGGCTCGATTGAAGAAGCGGCTTACCGTCAGGGATTTATTAATGCCGACCAGCTCCGCGCCATTGCCGCTCCGCTGCGCAAAAGCGGCTACGGCGATTACCTGATGAACCTGCCTGACCAGTTAATGCTGGAAGCTTAACACGTTGCGCTTAATGAAGAATGAGGAGTGCAGAATTATCCCAGTGGTAATTCTGCACTCCTCATTCTTCATTAAGGGTAGCGCTTACTCGTCCAAGTACTGGTGTACGAACTTGATGGCCATGCTGCCCTCGCCCACGGCGGAGGCCACGCGGGCCATGGCCCCGGCTCGGCTGTCGCCGGCCGCGAAGATGCCGGGTACGCAGGTTTCGAGCAGGTAAGGCTCCCGGTCTTTCTTCCAGACTTCGGCGTAGCGCGGGTCGGTCACGAGGTCGCGGCCGGTGAGGAGGAAGCCTTTGCCGTCGCACAGCACCTGGTCGCACACCCATTCGGTGCTGGGTTTGGCTCCGATGAACACGAACAGGGCGCGGGCCGGCCGTTTTTCGACCGTGCCGTTCACGTCCACCATCACGGCTTCGAGGTGGTCCTGCCCGCACACTTCCTTGATTTGGGAGTGCGGCAGCAATTCAATGTTGGGCGTGGTGCGAATCTGCTCAATGAGATAGGCCGACATACTGGCGGCGAGGTCAGCCCCGCGAATGACGATGAACACCCGGCGGGCGTAGGTGGCCAGGTACATGGCCGCCTGTCCGGCCGAGTTGCCGCCGCCCACAATGTACACATCCTGCTCGTCGCAGCTGCGTGCCTCGGTGCGCGCCGCGCCATAGTACACACCCGCGCCGCTCAGGCGCTCCATGCCCGGCACATCGAGGGTGCGGTAGCTCACGCCGGTGGTGAGGACCACGGCCTTGGTGCTGATTTCGCGGCCGTCGCTCAGGGTCAGGACTTTGTAGCCATCCTGAATGCAGAGTTCGGCCACTTCCTGCGGAGCCAGGAACTCGGCCCCGAGGCGCACGGCCTGCGTCCAGGCCCGGAAGGCCAGCTCGGCTCCACTCAGGCCGGTGGGAAAGCCCAGGTAGTTTTCGATGCGCGAGCTGGTGCCGGCCTGCCCACCCGGCGTCTGCCGCTCGATGATGAGAGTTTTAAGTCCTTCGCTGGCTCCGTACACGGCGGCGGCCAGGCCTGATGGTCCGGCCCCCACCACCACCACGTCATATAGGTCCTGCAAAGGCTGGTTGGCGATGTTCAGGTGCTCGGCCAGGGCGGCTTTGGTGGGGTTGGCCACGGCCTGGCCATCGGCGCAGATAACCAGCGGCAGGTCGGTGGAGGTGAAGCCCCGAGACTTTACCAGCTCCTTGGCTTCGGGGCTGGTTTCGTAGTCGAGCCACTGGTAGCCCACCATGTAGCCGCTGAGGAAATCCTTGAGCTCGTGCGAGAGCGGCGACCATTGAAACCCAATGAGTCGGATGCCGCCAAACTTGGGCTTGTGCGTAACCTGCCAGGCCGTGAGCAAGTCGTGCAGAATCGGGTAAAGTAGGTTTTCGGGCGGGTCCCAGGGCTTCATCAGGTAATGGTCGAGCCGGGCCGAGTTGATGGCCCGCACGGCGGCCTCGGTATCGGCGTAGGCCGTGAGCAGCACGCGCTTGGCATCCGGAAAAAACTCGCGCGAGGCCGTGAGCAGCTCCACGCCTTCCAGCTCGGGCATGCGCTGGTCGGCCACGATGAGGGCCAGCGGCTCCTCCTTTTCGTACAGTTCCTTAATGGTAGTGAGCGCCTCGGGGCCGGAGTTCACGCGCAGAATGCGGTACTCGGCGCTGAACTCCTGGCGCAGGTCGCGGGCAATGGCGGCCAGCACCTGCGGGTCGTCGTCGACGGCGAGGATAATGGGTTTTTTATCGGACATGATGAAGAGGCTGATTAGTTGGCGACCGGCAGCCAGGCGCAGAATTCGGTGTGGCCCGGCTCAGATTGGACTTCCAGCCGCCCGTCGTGCTGCCGGATAATCTGCTGGGCAATATCGAGGCCCAGCCCCGAGCCGTCGCCGGCCTGCTTGGTGGTATAGAAGGGCTCGAAGATGTGCGGCAGCACGTCGGCCGGAATGCCGGTGCCGTTGTCAATCAAAAATACGCGCACGAAGCCACCTTCCCGCTGGGTGCGCAGGGTAATTTCGCCGCCCTGCGCGGGCAGCGCATCAATGGCGTTATCCAGCAGGTTGGTCCACACCTGATTCAGGCTGCTCACTCGCCCGCGAATGGGTGGCAGGCCGGCCGCGAAATCCCGCACAACCCGCACGTTCTTCTGCCGCAGCTGGAAGCCCAGCATATTGAGCGTGCTTTCCAGGCCAACCGTCACATCGAGCGGCTCGAAGCCGCCGGCGCGGTCCATGTGCGAGTAGGTTTTCACATCGGCCACCAGCTTGCTGATGCGGCTGCCGGCTTCCTGCACGTCGCGCACCAGCTGCATGGTGGTGAGCTGCCCTTCGAGCCAGGCAAAAGCCGCCGGGCGGGCGGCGGGCGGCAGCAACTCGGCCACGGTGGCCAGGGCGGCGGGCGTCACGCCGGCTTCGAGCAGGGCCGGGGCCAGGTGGTAGCCGTTGGGCACGTTGTGAGTGGCGAGCCAGTCGCCCAACTCGTCTTCGGCATCGGCACGGGCCAGGGCGCTTTGGGGGGGCTGGGCCTCTGCGCTGGGTACGGCTAAGCCGGTGAGGGCCCGCATGGCTTCGGATGATGGGCAGTGGCCTACCAACTCCACAAACAACGCGGGCTTGGCCCCCACGCGGTTGGACAGCGCCTGGGCGGCGCGGGCAATGGCGGCGGCGGGGTTGTTCAGCTCGTGGGCCAGGCCGGCCGAGAGCTTGCCCAGGGCGCGCAGCTTGTCGTCGCGCTCCTGGCCGCGCACCTGGTCGCGGCTGCGGTCGTTCATAATGGCCACGAGGCGCTGCACCAGCTCGGGGCTGGCCTGCTCCAGGGCCGGAAACTGGTCGCGGTGCAGCAGGTACAGCACGGTTTCGCCGGTGGCGGTGCCCTGGTTTTTTACCTCGCGCAGCCGGGAATAAGGCAGTACGCCCGATACTTGCCTGGTCTCGACCCGAAATATCGGCGTGGGCGTCCCGTCCTGCCCGGCGTAGAACTGAATGCCGCCGCGCACCACCGCCATCATAAAATCGGCCGCCGCGCCAACATCGATGATAATCTCATTGGGCGCGTAGGTCCTGGCTTCGCCGTGGGCCAGCAGCCAGGCCAGCGTGTCGGCGGGCAGGCCGGCGAAGGCGGTGATGGGGGAGAGGTCGGCGGGGGTAAGGGTAATAGGAATAGCCATGTTTGAATAACGCAAAGCGGGAGGCGGTTGTTGGGAGGCAAATTCGGTGGGAAAGCAGGCATCCAGGCGTTTTACCCGTTCTTTGAGCCTCACCTTCCTCTCAAAACGTATGCGCTCTACTTTTACTTTTCGCTTGCTGCTGGTCGGCCTGTTTTTCTGGTTAAACGGTCCGGCCGTCTTGCGCGCCCAAATGCTGGACGCCACCTTTCAGCCCACCGTGCTGAAGACGCCGATTGCCTCGCTGCTCCAG
Source organism: Hymenobacter sp. UYAg731 (assembly GCF_054061335.1). NCBI lineage: Bacteria > Pseudomonadati > Bacteroidota > Cytophagia > Cytophagales > Hymenobacteraceae > Hymenobacter > Hymenobacter sp. UYAg731. The sequence continues at coordinate 880,763 of NZ_JBSSEC010000002.1, forward strand.
TCGGGGGTGAATGCGCTGGCTGTGCAGCCCGACGGGAAAATACTGACGGCGGGCGGCTTCGATTTCGTGAACGGTGCAATGGTGGGCAAGCTCCAACGCCTGAACGCTGACGGCACGACCGATGCCACGTTCAACGTGGGTGGCACCGGGGCCAACGGTTTCCTTTCAAGCATTGTGCTTCAGCCCGACGGCAAAATTTTAGTGGGCGGCGGCTTCACCACGTTCAACGGCCAAGCCTTGGCGATGGTGGTGCGGCTCAACGCCAACGGGTCGCTGGACCCCGGATTTATCTTCGCCACGGCCAACTCCACCCGCCAAATCAGCAGCATCGCATTGCAGCCAGATGGCAAAATACTGGTGGGCAGCGGAAATTCCCAACCAAGCGCCACGAACCCGCAAATTGGCGGACTGGTGCGCCTGCTGCCCAACGGTGCCTTGGATGCTTCGTTCAACATCGGAACCGGCATAACCCAAGGCGGTCTGGTATCGGCCATTCTGGTGCAGGCGGATGGCAACATTGTGGTGGGCGGCTCTTTTGTGGATTTCAATGGCCAAAACCTGCCTTTGCTGGTTCGCCTGACCCCCAGCGGGGCCTTCGACCCGACCTTTATTTACAATACACCCAACACCGCTTACTATGTTGGAGGTACTATATCGGCCTTGTTACAACAGCCGGATGGTAAACTGCTGGCAGCCGGAAATTTTGGGTTGTCTGTTGCCGCACCCTCCGTGCGTATCACGCGCTTTCTGTCGGATGGAACCATCGATAATACGTTTCAGACCGGCACTGGCCCCAATAGCTCCGTGCGGAGCATGGCTCGGGACCCCAGCGGCAACATCATCATCGGCGGCGCTTTCACCCAGGTAAACGGCATAAACCGCAACCGCCTGGCCCGCCTGACTTCTACAGGTGCGCTCGATGTGAACTATGGCGACCCCGCCGGGGCCAGTTCCACCGTCAATGCCGTGGCGCTCACGCCGGGCGGTCAAGCCGTGGTCGGCGGCGCTTTTGCACAATACAATACCGTGGCGAACACCGCCGGCCTCGTACGGCTGAACGCCACTACGGGGCTGCTGGATAACGCGTTCGCACCGGCCATTGAAGCACGGGGCACTTTCAACCAAGCGGTGCCTCTGGCCAGTGGGCAGTTGCTGGTAAACGGAAATTTCACCCAATTAAATGGATTCGCCGTGCCGGGTACAAACGCGTCGGTGCGCCGCCTCAACGCTAATGGCACCCTCGACCCGAGCTTTGCTTCGCAGGCTACCGCTACTGGCCTAATCCAGGCCGTGCAGCCTAATGGCAGTTTCTATCTGTTGGCCACCCAACTAAGCACTCCTACGGCACCTTCCTTTCTCCAGCGGTTGCTGGGGACGGGGGCAGTCGACAATGGGTTCACGGCAGCCCTCTTCGGACCCACCACCGGCAGCGTACTCAACTGGGCCCAGCCACAAGGTGCCATCGCTCAGTCCAGTGGCCGGCTGCTGGTCTTTGGGCGTTTCACCAGCTACGGCAGCCTTACCGGCCTGAGCGGGTTGGTGCGCCTGAACGCCGACGGGACACCCGACAATAGCTTCACGCCGGCCGCCGGCACGGCCACGCGCCGGGTGCTGCAAGTGCTGACACAGCCCAGCGGTAAACTGCTGGTGGTGAGCGATGACACCAACAGCCCCGGCACCACGCTGGTACGTCTCAACGCCGACGGCACTGCCGACAATACCTTCACGGTGGGTACGGCCGCTGGTACTGGGGCTATCTATAGTGTGCTGGTTCAGCCCGATGGACGGCTGCTGGTAAGCGGAGGCTTCACCAGCTTCAACGGCCAGGCAACGCCCTACGGCCTGACGCGCCTGACCGTGGACGGCGCGGCCGACCCGACCTTTTCGGGCTTAACCAGCAATTATTCCGTGTTCGCAGTGCAGCCCGACGGTCGTTTGGTGGCTTCTCGCAACTTTGCTAACCCCTTGCGGGCTGCCAGCGAGTTGGTGCGCCTCAACCCCGATGGCAGCCTTGATACCGGCTTCGCGCCAGTGGCCATTCCCCAAAGTATTTTTAACGGCGATGACGTGGTAATTGGCGTGGCCTTCCAGCCCATTGATGGCAAAATGCTGCTCTACGGCTCGTTCCGTTACATAGCTGGGCAAGTCCGAATTGGCCTGGCCCGCCTCACCAACATTGGGCTGGCCACCAAGGCAGCCACTTTGCTGTTGCCGCTGATGCTATACCCCAACCCCGCCCACGCGACTGTCACCATCGAAATGCCCGCTAGCGCCGCCACTCGCTCTGCCACATTGCTCGACCTGAGCGGCCGCACCGTGCGCCGCTGGACCGTGTCCGCCCGGCAGGCCGAAAACCAAATTAATCTGCAAGGTGTAGCTGCCGGCGTGTATCTGTTGCAAGTGCGCGCCGAGGATGCCCTGTATCAGGAGAAACTGGTAGTCGCGCCATAAAGCCATTTGAAAATACATACTACCGATGACAGAATTTCTGCAACAACTCTCGCGTCTCCTCGTGGCCGCCCTGCTAATCAGTACGCTGGCTCCCGCTGCCTACGCCCAGCAGCCGGCGCGCAAAGCCACCCGGGTCGATTCGCTCCGCGCGGCCCGCAACGCGCCCATTACGTTCTCGCCCGTCGTCTTCACTATGGTCAGTGGCAAGCAGGTGCGCGGCTACGTGACCAGCTACGACCTGTTCATGCACGACAAAGTGGAGTGCTATGAGCAGCCGCCCAACCAGCTGCCCCCGCCGCACGCCAAGGAAATGGCCGTCGAGCGCATCCAGACCATGACCGTGGAGGGCCACACCCTCGACGCCCTCACCAAAAACGGCAAGCCCCTGGGCATGCTGGCCGAAAACATGACATCAGCCGGCAGCACCAAAACGTACGGCTACTTCATCACCAAGGCCAACATGTACATTCCGATTCCTTCGCCAACTTTCACCGCGTTTATTCCAGTGGGCTCGCACGATAAATACTTCTGGTTCGTGCAGCCGGACGGCGGCACTATTCAGGAGGTGCCACACGGCGGCAAAGCCTTCGCCACCCTCATGGCCACCGCTTTTGCCGACTACCCGGAGCTGGCCGCCCGCGTTCGGCAGCAGGCCTCTGGCGCCGAATTCAAGGACATGCCTAAGCTGGTGCAGGAGTACAACGCGCACTTTGCCGTGGGCAAATAGCCCCGCCCAAACCCATTTGCGAAGCAACTTTTCCGGCCCCAAAAGCCTTGTTGCTACACCCCATCAGTCCAGAAATCTACCCCTATGGCCAAAGCCAGAACCGTCTATTTTTGCCAGTCCTGCGGCGCGCAATCCTCGAAATGGATAGGCCGCTGCCCCGTGTGCGGCGAGTGGAACACCTACGTCGAAGAGGTAATTCAGAAGGAAACCGTGGCCACCACCACCGGCCAGTGGAAACCCGCCAGCACTGTGCCCGGCGGCAATACCAAGAAGGCCGCCAAATCGGTACCGCTCAACGATATCCAGGCCGAAGACGAGCCCCGCATCCTCACCCCCGACGGCGAACTGAATCGCGTGCTGGGCGGCGGCATCGTGCCGGGCTCCATCATCCTCATCGGCGGCGAGCCGGGCATCGGCAAGAGCACGCTCATGCTTCAGATTGCCCTCAGCCTGCGCAAAATGAAGGTGCTGTATGTGAGCGGCGAGGAAAGCGAAGCCCAGATAAAAATGCGCGCCGAGCGCATGGCCGACGGCCAGCACCCCGGCTGCTACATCCTCACGGAAACCAACACCCAGAATATCTTCCGGCAGATTGACCAGGTGCAGCCCAACATTCTCGTCATCGACTCCATCCAGACCATGCACTCCACGCTGGTGGAAAGCGGCGCGGGCAGCGTAAGCCAGGTGCGCGAATGCACCGCTGAGTTCCTGAAATTCGCAAAGGAAACCAGCACGCCGGTCATGCTCATCGGCCACATCACGAAGGACGGCAGCATTGCCGGCCCCAAAATTCTAGAGCACATGGTGGACACCGTGCTTCAGTTCGAGGGCGACCGGCACATGAGCTACCGCATCCTGCGCACCACCAAAAACCGCTTTGGCAGCACTTCGGAATTAGGGATTTATGAGATGCAGGGCGATGGCCTGCGGCAGGTGAGCAACCCCTCCGAAATCCTGCTCTCGCAGCGCGGCGAAAGCCTGAGCGGCATGGCCATCGGGGCCACGCTGGAAGGCAACCGCCCGTTGCTGGTCGAAGTACAGGCCCTGGTATCGCCCACGTCCTATGGCACGCCGCAGCGCAGCAGCACCGGCTTCGATGCCAAGCGCCTGCAAATGCTGCTGGCCGTGCTCGAAAAGCGCGCCGGCTTGCGCCTGGGCCAGCACGATGTATTTCTTAACATTGCCGGCGGCCTGCGCCTCGACGACCCCGCGTTGGACATGGCCGTATGCGCCGCCGTAGTTTCCTCGCTCAACGACCTGCCCATTCCTGGCAACGTGTGCCTGGCGGCCGAAGTAGGCCTGAGCGGTGAAATCCGGGCCGTGAGCCGCCTCGACCAGCGACTGGCCGAAGCCGAAAAACTGGGTTTTCAGCAGATGTACGTGTCCCAGTTCAATGGCAAAGGATTGGACTTAGCCCGGTTTGGCCTGAAAGTGCATGCCGTGAGCCGGCTCGACGAAGTATTGCAGGGCTTGTTCGGGTAGGAAAAAGCAGCTTGATTATCAGCGAGTGGCCACAAATGTTTGCGGCCACTCGCCGCCCACCCACCGGGCCAGCCGCAAAAGGCCGAAATTTAGATTTGGATTTTATAAACGAAAAAGCCTTATCTTCGGATTGCTGATAGGCTTTTACCGCGAATGGCCTGGTAAACACCGTCAGTTCTATCCATTGTCTGGTTAGCTGCTGGAACCGTTTCAACGGCCCGGCGCTGGTTTTTATTGTCATGATATTATCTTTTGTCACTTGCGCGCGCCGGCTGGTCGGAGCGGCTCTGGTTCTGGCCCCACTGCTGGGCCATACCCAAGGCCGGACTACGGTAGTAGGTGCCGCTGCTAAAACGGCTTCGGTTGCTGCCACCACCTCGGCGGGTACTGCCACCCTCACCGGCCGGGTGAGTGGTCCTACCACCGATTCCGTGGCTATTTCGTTGCGTGAAAATCCGCTTGACCCCAAGGAAAGGCTGTTCCGGGTGCCCCTCAACGACAAGGGCGATTTCAAGGTGGTGGTGCCCGTGAGCGGGGCCACCAAGGCCGATTTTGTGTATGGTGATGATGTGGCTCCGCTGTTCTTAGACCCCGGCACCGACATGGACGTGCGTTTCAAGGGCAGCGACATGTCGGGCACGCTCCGCTTCAAGCCCAACGATGTGCCCTCCGGCTTTGCCACCAAGCTGCGCAACCGCGCGAACCTGACCGAGGAGCAACGCCACCGCCAGCAAGCGGCCAACGCCAACAACTATCTGGTAGAAGCTGATGCCCAGTTTGTGGAAAACGATGGTTTTCAGGTATTGCCCGATAACATTCAGCTCTACGAAGCCCCGTTCCTGTCCTTCCTGGAGTACCGCCGCAAGCACGAGTATGAGTTCTTGGAAGACCACGCGGCCAAGCAGTCCTTCACCCAGGAGTTCTACAACTACGCCCACGCCGAAGTGGTGTACGCCTACGCCAACGACAAGCTGACCTTTCAGGACCTGCGCGAGCAGGTGGTGAACACCGAGGGCCGCCTGAAAATGGCCCCCGACTATTACAACTTCCTGCGCGAGCCCGGCCTGCTGAACGAGCCCAACGCCGTGCAGAGCGAGTTGTACCACGAGTTTCTGCTCAACTACGTGCATTTCACCGTGGCGCAGGACCACCACCAGCGTTCCGACCCCGACTTTTATCCGGCCTGCTACGCGCTGGCCAGCAAGAAGCTCACCGGCCCGTCGCGGGCCGTCATTCTAGGCCGGGTGTTGCAGGAGTCGTTCCGGTTTGGGCATGTCAAGCAGTCGGCCGCCATGCTGGCCGATTTCCGCAACTACGACCCCAAAAACCAGTACTATCCCACGCTGCAAACCGATTTCAACCTGCACAAGGATTTTGCCATCGGGGCCCCGGCTCCCGATTTTAAGCTGCCCACCGCCACCGGCGACACCGTGCATCTGCACGATTTTGCCGGCAAGCTGGTGTACCTCAACTTCTGGAAAAGCACCAACGGCCTGTGTTTGCGCGACTTGGCCTACGCGCAGGAGCTGATGCGCAAGTTTGAGGGCAAGAACATTACCTTCATCAACATTGCCCTCGATGAGAACGAGCAGGCCTGGCGCTCGCTCGTGACCGTGAAAAAACTGCCCGGCGTGCAGGCGCGTATTCCCGGTGGAGGGCTGCGCTCGGTGGTGGCCAAGGAGTATGCTTTGCAGGAAGTACCCACCTACATGCTAGTGGGCGAGGATGGTACCTTCCTCAACACCAAGCCCAAGCGCCTGAGTAGCCGCGCCGCCGTGGACGAAATCAACCAATCCTTCGGCAAGGCCAGCACCTACACCAGCGCCATCGATTTCCCGGCCACCAAGAAATAAGCGTCCGGCCGAACGCAACCGAAGTAGCGCGAACTTTGTAGTTCGCGTCTCCGCGCCCCTGAAACTTCTCCCGGCGCGGAGACGCGAACTACAAAGTTCGCGCTACTGCTTTTAGCCCCTTCTTATGTCCGTGCTCACTGATAGCCTCAATGTTTTGTCGAAAGCCACTCCGCTGCGGGTCTGGAACGCGACGCAAATCATTGGCTCCTACATTCTGAGCAAGATTACGGGCAAGGCTCGCCTGCGCGGCCTGCCCATGGCGCTCAGCTTCGAGCCCACCACCAGCTGCAACCTGCGCTGCCCGGAGTGCCCCAGCGGCCTGCGCTCGTTCACGCGGCCCACGGGCATGCTGCAAGGCGACTTGTTCAAGCGCACGATTGACGAAGTGGCCAGCCGGCTGTGGTACCTGATTTTCTATTTCCAGGGTGAGCCGTACCTGCACCCGCAGTTTCTGGAACTGGTGAAATACGCGGCCGATAAAGGCATTTACACCGCCACCAGCACCAACGCGCACTACCTCAACGACCAGAACGCCCGCAAAACCGTGGAAAGCGGCCTTGACCGCCTCATCATCTCCCTCGATGGCACCACGCAGGACGTGTACCAGCAGTACCGCGTGGGCGGCAAACTGGAAAAGGTGCTCGAAGGCACCCGTAATGTGGTGAAATGGCGCAAAGAGCTGAAATCGAGTACGCCGCGCATTATCTTCCAGTTTCTGGTGGTGCGGCCCAACGAACACCAGATTGACGACGCCAAGCAGCTGGCCGAGGCGTTGGGCGTGGATGACGTGTGGTTCAAAACCGCGCAGATTTACGACCACGCGCAGGGCTCGCCGCTCATTCCCACCATCGACTACTACTCGCGCTACCAGAACAACGGCGACAACACCTGGAGCCTGAAAAACAAGCTGGTCGACCATTGCTGGAAAATGTGGCACTCCTGCGTCATCACCTGGGACGGCCTGGTAGTGCCCTGCTGCTTCGACAAGGACGCCGAGTACCGCCAAGGCGACCTCAAAACCGAAACCTTCCGCCAGCTCTGGCGCGGTCCCAAGTACCAGCAGTTTCGCGGCAGCCTTCTCAAAGGCCGCGACCAGATTGAGATGTGCCGCAACTGCTCAGAAGGCACTAAGGTGTGGGGGTGAAAAAGTTAAGAGTTAAAGGTTAGGAGTTAAGAGTTGTCAGAACGGCAATTCTTAACTCCTAACCTTTAACTCTTAACGCTATTTGTCCTTTTTCGTCAGGTTCTTGCCGAGGTCTTCGACTTGCTTCAGGAAGTCGTCGGTATCGGAGTCGGCGTAGGTGCCGTAGGCATTTGCAATCGTGCCTTTTATGCCGTCGTGGGCCTCAATGGCGTAGAGGACGGACATATCGTCGGGGTTGCTTTCGCCCTCGAAGCGGTAGAAATCCACGATGGTTACTTCGTCGGCGGCGTAGCTTTTGTTCGAGTCGTTGCCGATGGTTTGCAGGCGGCCATCCACGACGTTGAAATCCTGGGTGAAGCCGTCCTTGGTCAGTTTGTTCTCAACGTTGACAAGTGACCGTTCTTCTTCTTTGTCCTGCATGGCGGTGGGGTGTTTGGGTAAGGTTGATGCGGCGCGGGCCAGCTTAAACGCCAGCCGCCCCCGCCCCGGCTATACGCAGCCGGGGCGGGGGCGGGTTATCTCAAAGCCATAGAAAAAATGCGGAAGCGCGATGCCTGAGCGGGCCGCGCTATTTGGCCGCCGCGCGCGCCTCAATGGTGCGCTGCAAACTTTCCACATCAAGCTGCCCACAGGCCCCACCGCAACCCTTGGCGCATCCGGCCGCTGTCTTGCTAAAAAACGCCCGGTAGAAGATGCGGCCCACGTAAAACGCCGCCGCGATGAACAGCGCGCCAATCAGCAGGTACTGGATTTCGACAGAGGTAATGGCAAGCAGGAGCATAGCGGGTAAACTGTGGATGAAAAAGAATAGTTTGCGCTACTGCCAGAACTCGCCGATGGCGGCCTGCATCTCGCGGTGAATAAGCTGATTGCTGGCCACAATTTCGCGGCCAAACAGCGGGTCGCCATCCGTGAGAAATTGGGTGACGTGGCCGCCCGCCTCGCGCACCAGCAGGATGCCGGCGGCCACATCGTAGGAGTTCAGGTTGAATTCAAAAAAGCCCTCGCAGCGCCCGGCGGCCACGTAGGCCAGGTCGGCGGCGGCCGAGCCCAGGCGGCGCACGCCGTGGCTGCGGGTGAAAAACGCTCCGAGGATTTTTAGGAAATCATCCATCTTGCCGAAGTCCTTATAGGGAAAGCCGGTGGCGATGAGTGAGTTGTTGAGCTCGGCTACATCGGTGACGCGGATGGGCTGGTCGTTGCAGAATGCGCCGCCGCCGCGCACGGCCCGGAAGCTTTCGTCGCGGCCCACCTCGTGTACTACGCCCACCACCAGCTCCCGGTGCTGCACCAGCGCCACGCTGATGCAGTACACCGGCAGCCCATGCACAAAATTGGTGGTGCCATCGAGCGGGTCTATTATCCACACAAACTCCCCAGTGTGCGCGTCGGGGCCGGCGGTGCCTTCTTCGGTGATGAAGCCGGCCTCGGGCAGCAGCTGGCGCAGGCCGGCCACGAGGCGGCGCTCGGTTTCCTGGTCCACGTAGCTCACGAGGTCATGCACGCCCTTGTGCTCAATCTTAGCACGGTCGAATGTGGTGGCTTCCTCGCGGATGAACTGCGCGGTGGTGCGGCACAGGGCTGCGAGGTCGTGGGAGAGCTGGGTGAAGTCGAGGGACATAAGGGCAGTTGAACGTTGTAGAGACGCATATTTGCATCTTGTCGTTGAGCAGGAAAAAGCAGTTTTTACGGTAGCATAAGCCGTTCAAAGACGAGACGCAAAGATGCGTCACTACCTCAAAGCAGCGCTTTTACGCGTCCAGCCTATCACAATAGCTCCCAGCAGCAACAGCACCGCCAGCGCCTGCGCGCCGCGCCCAATCAACTCCCCAAAGCGCACGTAGAACGTCACCTCGTCATTGAGGTGTACGGTGGCGCGGCTGGCGGTAGGAATCCAGGCGGTTTCGCGCTGCGTGATTTCGCCCTTCTGGTTGATGAAGCCGGTGAAGCCGGTGTTGGCGGCGCGGGCCAGGTCGCGGCGGGTTTCGATGCAGCGTAGCTGGCCGTAGCTAAGCAGCTGGCGGTAGCCGGGCGAGTCGTGCCACCAGGCATCGTTGGTGACGAGGCCCAGCAGTGTGGCCCCGTTGTGGGCATATTCGCCGATAAAGTCGCCGTAGATGGATTCGTAGCAGATGACCGGGGCCACGCGCAGGGCCGGCGCGTTGGTCGGGGCCGGGTACACGGTGCGCTCGGGCTGGCTGCCCACGCTGCCCACGGTGCCGCCCAGGTCGATGTGGGCGATGAGCGAGGCCAGCACCGGCGGAATCTTCTCCACGCCGGGCACGAGGCGCGACTTGTGGTAGAATACCACCGGCGCGGTGGCATCGGCGAAGTAAGCTCCCGTGTTAAAGAAGTCGTAGTAGCCGAGGTCGTCGCGGTAGCGGGCGGTTTCGCTGGCTGCCTCCTTGCTAGGATAGGAGCTGAGGGTGGTGATGCCCGTGAGCAGCGCCACGCCGGGGTGCCGCCCCAGCCATTCGCGCACGCGGCGAATCTTGGGGTTGCTTTCGATGGTGTTTTCCCAATAGGGCTCTTCCAGCGCCGTTTCGGGCCAGAGCACGAGGCGCGTTTCGGGCGTGAGGTGCTGCTCAGTCAGGGCCAGCAGGCGCGTGAGCTGCTCGTCGTAGGGAATGAATTTGGGGCCTCCCTCGAACTTCTCCACATAAGGGTCGAAGTTGGGCTGCACCACCACCACTTCGGCCGTGGGGCCTTTTTCCTTATAAGCCGCACTCATCAGGTAAGAAAGTGCCAGCGGCAGTAGGATAAAGAAAAGCGGCGTGCTAAACGAAGGCTGCCATTCAAAAGCCGACTTTCGCTCGGTCTCAGCAGGCGCTGTTGCATCAACTCCAGCAGTAATGGACCGGAAAGCCAACCCCGGCAAATGCTTCAGCAGCGCCTGAAAAAACAGCAAGTTCACCACCCACACCCACACCGAGCCGCCCAGGAAACCCGTGTACTCGTACCACTGCACCCACTGCGGCGCAGCCGCGAAGCCGTTGCCCAGCGTGAGCCAGGGCCAGGTGATGTCCCAGTGCAGGTGCAGCTGCTCGAACGCAATCCAATAGATGGGCAGCGACAGGTAGCCCCAGCGGTTACCCAGCCGCTTCTTGGTCTGGCGGAAGGCCATGAGCGGCAGGCACATGAGCAGCGCATTGAGCACCACGGCGGCAATGCCGGCGGCCAGGTCGGCGTAGCTTACCCACCAGGTAGTGAGCGCGTTCCAGAGCACCAGCAGGAGGTAAGTACTAGCAAACACGCGGCCTTTGCGGGCACCCGTCAGCGTGAGCTGCCGCTCCAGCAGCAGGTACGGCACCCAGGCGATGAACAGCAGCGGCACCAGCCAGGCCGTGGGCCACGGAGCCCAGCCGCCGCTCAAGAGCAGCGCGCCCAGCCCGGCCAGCACCAGCGGCTGTTGGAGTAGCGGCCTAGTCCTCGTAGTCGGTGTCATCGTCGTCGTTGTCGGCATCGCGGCGGTATCGGTCTTCGCGGCCGGGGCGGGGCTCGCGGGGGGGCGGGGCAAGGTTTCCTTCGACGACAACGACAATTTCTCCTTTAATAGTGGGTCGGGCCGCGAAGTCAGCCTCCAGGCTGGCCAGCGTACCGGTCACGGTTTCTTCAAATAATTTAGTCAATTCGCGGCTGACCGAAGCCGGCCGCGTCGGCCCCAGCACCTCGGCCAGCTGGCCCAGGGTCTTCACAATGCGGTGCGGCGACTCGTAAAAAATCATGGTCCGCGTCTCCGACACCAGCTGTTGCAGGCGCGTCTGCCGGCCCTTCTTCACCGGCAAAAAACCTTCAAACGTGAACCGCTCGGCCCCAAAACCTGATTTCAGCAGCGCCGGCACGAAGGCGGTAGCGCCCGGCAGGCACTCCACGCCCAGGCCCCGCGCCAGGCACTCGCGCACCAACAGAAACCCGGGGTCGGAGATGCCCGGCGTGCCGGCATCCGAAATCAGGGCCATTATTTCACCCTTCTCCAGCCGTTCTAGCAGGCGCGGCACCTGCTGGTGTTCGTTGTGCAGGTGGTAGGAGAGGAGGGGTTTTTTGATGCCCAGGTGCTGCATGAGGCGGCCGCTGGTGCGGGTGTCCTCGCAGAGCACGGTGCCCACTTCCCCCAGAATGCGGATGGCCCGCAGGGTAATATCTTCCAGATTGCCAATGGGCGTGGGCACGAGGTACAGAACCGTGTTGGGCATAGGGGCAAAGGTAGAGTAGGTTGAACATCAAACTCCCCTCCTTACCAAAGAGGGGACGTTGCGACGAAGTCGCAACTGGGGTGGTGCCACCGGAGGGTGGCGTTGGGATGGAAAGCGCGATAAGCTGTTTAACGCCATAACCACCCCCGTTTTCGCTACGCGAAAACATCCCCTCCTTGGTGAGGAGGGGAGTTGGACGTTCAACTTACCTCATACCGCGCCGCCACGGCATCAATGGCCGCCGCCAGCCGGTGGTCGCGGGTGGTCACGGTGTTGCCCACATCGTGGGTGCGAAGGCGAAATTCCACCGCGTTGTACTCGTTGCTGAACCACGGGTGGTGGTCGAGGCGCTCGGCCTCGGCGGCTACTTCAGTGAGGAAAGCAAAAGCCGTCTTAAAATCGCTGAACCGGAAGCTGCGGCGGAGACTATTGTCGATGTTGTTCCACATGATTTTTGCTATATTTAAGAATTGAGGGAAGTTGAGTTGAGCCGGGCGGTAGACAACCCAAACGCTTAAACCAAAGTACACCTTTCCCTATTCGCATCATCAATTCAACGCTTCTCAATTCCCATGGCCATCGACCCCAACAACCGACCCATCCGCGTCATCAACGACGACACGACCAACGAAGAAATGGAGGCCGGCCATCATATTCCCAACGCCGACCCGCCCAAGAATGAGGCGGCCCGTGGCGGTTTCGGCAACCGCGACGGCAAAGAAGGCTTCGGCTCCGACACCTCCGGTGGCGAAACGGCCGTGGGCGTGAACGAAACCGCCGACGACATGGCCCCACCCCGCGACAACATGCGCTCGGCAGACGAAGGCCGCCCCGACCGCCCCAACCAGGACCTGCCACCCCTCGACGACTACACCGACACCATCGTGCCCAGCGGCCGCCCCGTCGATGAGCTCGACGTACACGACCACCGCCCGGGCGTGGACGAGATGCTGAACCCCAACTCCCGCGTGGGCATGGGCCAGATGGAGCCCAAGCCCCTCAAGCCCATCGCCGGCACCGATACCAACGCCGAACTTAACGACCCCAACGCTTCGGATTCGGCCATCGACCAATAAGACATTTGGCGGCTACACCAGAACGTCATCCTGAGCGATGCTTCGGCTTCACTCAGGATGACGTTCTGCTTTTCCCTGCTACCCATGCCAATTCCCTCTTTCTTGTGAGCCGCTACGCTACCACCGACCTGCACGGCTGCCTGCACACCTTTCGCCACTTGGTCGAAGAAAAGCTCAACCTCAGCCGGAAGGATGAGCTGTACCTGCTGGGCGACTACGTGAACAAAGGCCCCGACAGCCGCGGTGTGCTCGACTACCTGATGCAACTGCAAGCCGCCGGCTATCAGGTGCATTGCCTGCGCGGCAACCACGACCAGGCGCTACTTGACGCCGCCCGCCACCGCTGGCGCTGGGACTGGCTGGGGCCGCGCGGCCGCCTGCCCACGCTGCGCAGCTTCGGCGTGTCGCGCCTCTCCGACATCCCCGCACCCTACCTCAACTGGCTGGCCACCTTACCTTATGAAATAGAGCTGCCCGATTTCATGCTCGTACACGCCGGCTACAACTTCGCCCTGCCGCCCGCTGAAATGCGCCAGGACTACCCCACCATGCTCAACACCAAAAGCTACGTGTATGACCCCGGGCGGCTGGGCGGCCGCCGCCTGCTGCACGGCCACGTACCCACGCCTACGGCCCAGGTACGCGCCAAAGCCGCCGTCCATCCCGGCGCGCTGGGCCTCGATACCGGCTGCGTGTATCGCCACAACCCCGAGCTGGCCCACCTCGCGGCCCTCAACCTCGACACTTGGAAACTGACCCTGGTACCCAACCGCGAGCCTGCCTACACCATTGGTAAGCGGTAACTAAGCCCGAAGCCCGAATACTGTTGTCCTGAGCCGCCTCTGCCCATAATGGCAGGGGCGGTTTTGTATTATGACTATATGAAGGAAGGTTGTTTATAGATATTAGCAGCTGACTATTATATTTTTGGTCTCGCTGCTATTTAAATAATCATAAATGAATCGTTGTTAAAAAAGGAACCTTATACGATTTTACTCTACTGATTGGATTTACTAAAAATGGTGAAATAATTAAGATAATGAAAATATAATGGCATCAATAATGGATATTCATAGGATAATGAATAGAAAATTATTATGAATTTGCATTATGTCTTTGGGTGATTGAATGGGTTGTTGCGGAGAGTAGCTGAATGCACTAGGTTTGATAAATTCAATTTAACGATAATTCGCCATGCTGCCGGTACATACTGTTTGATGTGGGAAGTGCAACGCAGGTAATATGGTTATCCAGGGCCAGCCTGGCCGCGCCAATTATGCGAAGCCTTATCTGAACAGAATAACCGAATGCCGGGCGGCTAATCAAATGGCTTTTCTCTTTTTCTCTTCCCCTGTATGAAACACTTCGTCTCTTCTGTTCCCCAGGTACATTCGTTTGGGGCGTTGCCGGCCCAGCCGTGGTGGGTGCGCCGCCGCTGGCAGATAGTGGGTATGCTGCTGAGCCTGTTGCTGATGCTGGGCGTGCGGGCGCAGGCCAACGTCATTATCACGGTGGGCACCGGCGGCGCATATCCCACCATTAGCTCGGCGCTGGCGGCCGTGCCCTCGCCCCTCCCGCAGTCCTACGAGCTGCGCCTGCTGGACGCCGCCTACACCGAAGACGTGCTGCTGACCAAAACCGGTACCGCCGAAAACCCGCTCACCATTGGGCCGGCGGCCGGCGTTAGCACGGTGCTTACGGGTACGCTCACCTTTGGGGCCGGCAGTGCCTTCATCAGCCTGAATGGCAACAATGGCACCATCTCCCGGGCCCTCACGCTGCGCCAGCCCAGCCTCACCGCGCCGGCCGTGGTGTTCGGAAATGACGCTTCCAACAACGAGGTGCGCGAGGCCATCGTGCTGGGCTCCAATACGCTGCTGACCAGTGGCGTGGTGGTGGTGGGCGGTGGCATGACCAGCGGCAACGACAACAACACCATCATCCAGAGCTTCGTGGGCAACGCCGACCCGGCCCAGTTGCCAGCCAACCTGCTGTACGCGGCCAGCGCCGGCGGTGGCACCAACGACAATTTCAGCCTGCTGAATAGCCAGCTTTTTAACTTCAGCCGCACAGGCGTATTCGTAGGGGCCGGCAACGGCGACCAGTGGACCATCAGCGGCAACAGCTTCTATTATAATGCCACGGCCATCCCCATGACCGCCCAAACGGCCATCGACTTCCATCCCGGCTCCGGGGCCAACGGGGCGCTGGTGAGCAGCAACTTCATCGGCGGCCGGGCGGCCGGGGCCACCGGCGGCATCTGGGAAAACGCGGGTACTCAGAACTTCAAGGGCATTGTGATGAGCTGCGGCAACAGCACCACGCTCACCAACCAGGTGACCGGCAACACCGTGCGCCAGGTGAGCCTGACCGGCGTGAGCAGCGCCGCCCTCACGGCCATGGGCGTGGCAGCCGGCCGCGCCGAGCTCAGCAGCAACATCGTCACGAACGTGACCAACACCGGCACCAGCGGCGTGAACAGCCTCGTGAGCCAGGCCACTACCATCCTGAACTCGTTCTCGGTGAGCAACGGCCAGCTCATGGTGGTGGAAAGCGGCCTGACCGTGGTGCTGGGCGACCTCACCAACGCGGGCGTGCTCAACCACACGGGCGGCGACATCCTCATCAACGGCAATTTCACCAGCACCGGCACCTTCGCCCAAACGCTGGGCGACCTGGAGGTGAAGGGCAACATGCTGAACACCGGTCAGTTCACCTGCTCCACGGGCAAGGTGAAGCTGACCGGGGCCGGCAACCAGACCGTGAGCGGCGGCTTCTATTTCAACCTGGAAGTGAACGGCGGCGGCGTAAAAACCTTCACCGACGACGCCGAGGTGTACAACGGCGTGCAAATGCTGAGCGGCATCCTCGCCACCGGCCCCTACCGCCTCAAGATTGACCCGCTGGCCAACCTCTCCGAAACCGACGCCAGCTACGTGCTGGGCCGCGTGGAAGTGCGCCGCCTGCCCGCCGAGGGCGTGCTCGAAGACTTCGGCGGCGTGGGCCTGACCATGCTGCCAGCCGTGGGCTCCACGCTGCCGGGCCTCACGCAGGTTACGCGCATCACGGGCACCGCGCCGGTGGGCGTGGCCGGCCACCAGGGGATTCTGCGCTACTTCGACATCAGCGCGCCCACCATCACGGGCCTCGACCTGGGCCTGACCATGAGCTACTTCGCCCACGAGCTGAACGGCATCACGCCCGCCAACCTGCGCTTCTATAAGTCGGTGGACAACGGCGTGACCTGGCAGAACAAGGGCCTCACCAGCGCCGGCAGCGGCTTTGCCACGCTCAGCAGCGTGAGCGGCTTCTCGCGCTGGACGCTGGGCGATATCACTGCGCCGCTGCCGGTGGGCCTCACCGCCTTCCGGGCCGAGCGTCAGGGCGCGAATGCCGTCCTCACCTGGGCCACCGCTACCGAGCAGAACAACCAGGGCTTCGGCCTCGAAGTCTCGCTTGATGGCCACAGCTTCAAGCAAATCGGCTTCGTGGCCACTGAGGGCAGCGGCAATAGCAGCGCCCCCCGCGCCTACCGCTTCGTGGATGCCGCCGAGGGCAAGGCCGGCCCCCGCTACTACCGCCTGCGCCAGGACGACCGCGACGGCACCGCCCACTACTACGACCCCCAGCTGCTGCGCTTCGACGCGGCCCCGGCTACGCTGGCCGCCTACCCCACGCAGTTCGGCCCCGAGCTGACCGTGGCCCTCCGCCACTCCACCGCCACCACCGCCACCCTGCGCCTGCTCGATGCCCTGGGCCGCGCCGTGTGGCAGCAGGAGCAGGCCCTCACGCCCGGCGCGGCCCCCGTGCGGGTGCAGCCCACCTGCGCGGCCGGCCCCTACGTGCTCACGGCCACCGTGGGCGGGCAGGTGCTGCGCCAGCGCGTGGTGAAGGACTGAGGCGAGGGCCGCGCCCCGCGCGTTTCCGCCTGTTTCCCGAAGCCCCGGTTGCGTCAGCGGCCGGGGCTTCTTGTTGGGGCAGACTGGGGATTATTAAGGCATAATCCGGCGGCTTATCCAATGCGCTAAAGTCCTTTTTTCAGCGGCCACAATGGGCTGCCAGTGCGCTGCAAGGCCCTTAAAGCAGCTGAAAGCTCGGGTGACAAGTTAGTTTAAAGGTCTGATGAGTAGAAATATTTAATTGCTTTCCGCCAAAAAGCCCCTTACGTTTGATGGGCACTGGCGCTCCACCGTCAGGCACTGCGGCATCTCGGATTCTACCCATTCCCAGCCATGAAAAAACAAGCCGCCATTTTGCTGCTGGCCGCCCTGCTGGGCCTGAGCCAATGCAAGAAGAAAGACATTGACCCGATAGACCAACTCCCGCCCGCCACCCAGACCGGGGCCAATACCATCGGCTGCCTCATCAATGGGCAGGCTTGGACTCCGCAGGGCTATGATGGTTCGGCCAACTACAGCGTTGTGTATGACCCCACTTATCGGCAGGGTACGCTTAATATAGCCGCTTACAGATACGCAAACAGCCAAGCTAAACAAGACGCAATTGGTGTGTTTTCGGACAGCCTGCTATCAGGTACAGGCCGCTATAAATTGAGAACCTTAGGGCACCACGGGGCTGGATACGTGAACGGGGCTGCCAACTGCACCTATTATTCAACTGATGCTACCACGTACTGCCGTGGAGAACTCATTATTACACGCCTTGACAAACAGGTAGGCATCATTTCGGGCACTTTTAATTTCACCCTGGCCAAACCAGGCTGTGACACGGTGCGCGTCACGCAGGGCCGCTTCGATAAGAAACTCTAACTCCACCATTTCATTCCCACCCAACCCCCATTCCAACCGGTTACCCCATGAAAGACTACCAGAACGACAAGTACGAGAACTTCTTCCTGAACCTGAAAGCCTCCCGCGAGGGCCTGGTCAAGTTCGCCGATTTTACGGCCACGGCCGTGGCCGCGCCGGGCGTGGATGCCCTCATTGCCGGGCAGGGGGCCGGTCTGGCCACCGCCCTCGCCGCCCTGCGCGCCGAGCTAGTAGCCCGCCGGGGCCAGGGCGGCAGCAGCCAAAGCGGCACCAGCGCCGAAGAAACCGCCTTCGAAGCCTTCAAAACCTTCCTCCAAACCACCGATGCCAAGGTGCTCAAGCCCTACCTCTTCGACCACGCCGACGAGCACGACACCTACTACCCCGACAACCTGACCGGCCTCACCCAAGCCCCGCTCAAGGCCCGCCTCACCCGCCTCACGGCCTACACCGAGGCCCTGGAAGCCGCCGCCGATGCCACCGTGAAAGCCCAGGCCCCCGCCGCCCGCGCCCTGCTCAAAAAATACGACAAGGCCCGCGCCGCCAAAACCACCGCCCGCACCAGCTTGCAGGACACCATCGGCAAGCTCGGCCCCGCCGCCCTGGCCGTGGCCGAAGCCCTCTGGGACGTGGACACCGCCGCCCGCTACACCCACCGCCGCGCCCCCATGCAGGCCCGCAGCTACTTCGACTACGCCAGCCTGCCCAATCGGGTGAACCCCAAAAAGACTGCCGCTACGCCCAAAACAGCCTAAGCAGCGCCCGCCACCGGTGGCGGGTGCTCACCGAGGGGGTAAATGGCATCCGCCATCGGTGGCGGGTAATCCCCAAGGAGGTAAATGGCATCCGCCACCGGTGGCGGGTACTTCCTAAGGGGGTAAACATGGGCCGCCACCGGTGGCGGGTGCTTCCTAAGGGGGTAAACATGGGCCGCCACCGGTGGCGGCGGTTGTCCAGCCCACCAAAAGGCCGGCCCGCATCACGCGGGCCGGCCTTTTATATTCATTGCGAAAAAGCAGTAGGGTGCGGGGCTTGCCCCCGCCCATCGTTGAACGACGCCAGAAACATTCGTTCAACGGCGGGCGGGGGCAAGCCCCGCACCCTACTTCCCCTCCAGCACGCCCGCCGCCACTGCCCGCCGGGCCGAGGCGCGGTAGGGGCTGAGCGAATCGGCGGCCACGGCGCGCAGGGTGACCAGGGCGGGGCCCAGCTCCTGGGCCTGCCAGTAGGCCATGCCGAGGTGGTAGCGGGCGCGGCGGGCCAGCGCGCCAGCACGGCCGGCGCTGTCGTCGCTCACGCGGCGCAGGTAGAGTTGGGCGGCGTTGCCCTGGCCCTGGCGCAGCAGCATCAGGCCGCGCAGGTAGAGCAGGGTATCGGCCCCCACGTTGGACGGGCTCACGCGGCCCAGCGAGTGCAGCGCGGCCGGGTAGTGGCCCGACTGGTACTGGTCGAGGGCTTCGGCCAGCAGGGGGCGGGTGTGCAGCAGGCCGGTAGTCACGGCGGGGCCGGGGTCGGGCTGGTAGTAGGCTTCCCAGTTGCGGGCGGGGCGGGCCTGGGTGGGGCGGGCCAAATACCAGGCGGCTACGCCGGCGGCCAGCAACAACAGTACCCCCAGGCTGGCTAGCACCACCAAGCGGCGTTGGCGGCGCTGGGCCAGCTGGTGGGCGCGGGCCAGGGCGGTGCCGCGCTCGTTCATGCGGTCGTCGAGGGCTTGCAGGCGCAGGCGCAGGGTATCGTGGCCGGCGGCCCAGCGCAGGTCGGCGGTCAGCTGCTCGTAGGCGGCGTGGGCGTCGGCCAGGGCCTCGTCCTGCTCCAGCCGCAGCTCGAAAGCATCCTGCTCAGCCGGGCTCATCTGGCCATCGGCGAAGCGTTCGAGCTCATCGAAGTAAGGGCGGAGGTCCATGGGCAAGGCTAAGGGAGGGGGAGGAAATGGAACGGTTTAACAAAAGAACGTCATGCAGAGCGCAGCGAAGCATCTTTACCGCAATAGTAATCCAATCAATTCAACAAAGCGGTGAAGATGCTTCGCTGCGCTCTGCATGACGGGCTTTCACCACCACGCGTAGCTATTAAGCCTTCCCGCCGTTCATCGGCTCGTAGCCGCCACGCACCAGGTCGTAGAGCTTGCGCAGGCAGGTGCTTTTCTGGCGGCGGGCCACGGTGGCGTTGGGGAAGCCCATCTTGCCGCCCATCTTCTCGAAGTGGTAGCCCCGGAAATAGAAGTAGGTGAGCACCTGCTGGCAGTCGGTGCTGAGCTGGTTGAACTGGGCCAGCAGACGCTGGCGGCGGCCGGCTTCGGCGGCGGGCAGGGGCTGGTGGGCGGGCACCTGAGCCGCGATGCGCTCCTGGGCCATGCCGTAGAGGTAGGCGCGCAGGTCCTCGGGCATGCGGGTGATGCGGCCATCGGCCACCTGGTCGTAAAAGTCCAGCAGGGTGTCCTGGAGCAGGCCGTGGGCTTTGTCGGGCGGGAGCTGGTGTTTGCGCTGCGCCCAGCGGGCAAACAGGTGTCGGCTGCGCTGATAAAAGTCAACCAGGGATTTCTGATTGCCGATGCGCAGTTGAGTAAGGGTTTCGGCAAGCGGAGTGGACATAGCAGAAAGTAAAGGCGATAGCAAGTAACAACGGAAATGGGGAACGGGGCGGGAATGAACATTACTCCCCTCCTTGGCTAAGGAGGGGATGTTCGAGCCAACGGCTCGAACGGGGGTGGTTCGATTCGTTGAACGATGGGCAAACGATACCCACCCGAAACCGGCCCGAGCCTCACGCGAGTCGTTCAACAAATCAAACCACCCCCGTTTTCGCTGCGCGAAAACATCCCCTCTTTAGCTAAGGAGGGGAGTGATGTTCATTCACCTCCCTTATCCCCTATTACCTTTACGCCCATGCAAACAGCCGCCCCCGCCCGCCTCCTCGATACCGCCGTTTTCGACCTCATCGCGCAGGAGAAAACCCGCCAGACCCACGGCCTGGAACTCATCGCCTCCGAAAACTACGTTTCGGACCAGGTGATGGCCGCCCAGGGCTCCGTGCTCACCAATAAGTACGCCGAGGGCCTGCCCGGCAAGCGCTACTACGGCGGCTGCGAAATCGTGGACCAGGTGGAGCAATTGGCCATCGACCGCGTAAAGGAGCTGTTTGGCGTGCAGTGGGCCAACGTGCAGCCCCACTCCGGGGCCCAGGCCAACGCCGCCGTGATGCTGGCCTGCCTCAACCCCGGCGATAAAATCCTCGGCTTCGACCTCAGCCACGGCGGCCACCTCACCCACGGCTCCTCGGTCAACTTCTCGGGCAAGCTCTACCAACCCAGCTTCTACGGCGTGGAGCGCGAAACCGGCCTCATCGACTGGAGCAAAATCAAAGACATTGCCCGCCGTGAACGCCCCAAAATGATTATCTGCGGGGCCTCGGCCTACTCCCGCGACTGGAACTACGCCGCCCTGCGCGAAGCCGCCGACGAAGTAGGTGCCCTGCTGCTGGCCGATATTTCGCACCCCTCGGCCCTCATCGCCACGGGTTTGCTGAACTCGCCCTTCGACCACTGCCACATCGTGACCACCACCACGCACAAAACCCTGCGCGGCCCGCGCGGCGGCCTCATCATGCTGGGCAAGGATTTCGACAACCCCTTCGGCCTGAAAACCCCGAAAGGCGAAATCCGCCCCATGTCGGCTCTGCTCGACTCGGGCGTATTCCCCGGCACCCAGGGCGGACCGCTGGAGCACGTCATCGCTGCCAAGGCCGTGGCCTTCGGCGAGGCGCTGACGGATGATTTCAAAACTTACACCCAGCAGGTGGCGCGCAACGCGCAGGCGCTGGCCAAGGGCTTCGTGGGCCTGGGCTACGACATTATCTCGGGCGGCACCGACAACCACCTCATGCTGATTGACCTGCGCTCGAAGGGCCTGACCGGCAAACTGGCCGAGAACACCCTGGTGCGGGCCGACATCACCATCAATAAAAACATGGTGCCCTTCGATGATAAGTCGCCGTTCGTGACCAGCGGCATCCGCATTGGCTCGGCGGCCGTAACTACTCGCGGCCTGGGCGAAACCGACATGCACCGCATCGTGGAGCTGATTGACGAAACCCTGATGAACCACGACAACGACACCCGCATCGGCCAAGTGCGCCAGCAGGTGAACGCCTGGCTGCAGGACTACCCGCTGTTTGCGTAAGTTTTTACGTAAGTAAGGCAGCTCATCACTAGGCGGTCATGCTGAGCGCAGTCGAAGCATCTCTACCGCGCAACTAATTAAATTTAGTACTGCGGTAGAGATGCTTCGACTGCGCTCAGCATGACGTTGTCTTTTAGTTCGTTACCCCCTCTCTATTTCCCCTATTCCCCTCCGTGCAACCTCAACCGCAACAACCAAAACCGCTGGGCGAACAGCACGAAATGTCCTTCATCGACCACTTGGAGGCGTTGCGCTGGCACATCATCCGGGCGGCTATTTCGGTGGTGGTGTTTGCCACCGGCGCGTTTTTCGCCAAGGATTTCCTGTTTCACGACCTGATTCTGGGACCTTCGCGGCCCGATTTCTGGACCTACCGCATGTTCTGCAAGTTCGGGGCGTGGGTGCATGCGCCGGATTTGTGCATCGATAAAATCGGCTTCGTCATTCAGAACCGCGAGATGAGCGGGCAGCTAACCATGCACATCAGCACCTCGTTCATCGTGGGCATCCTGCTGGCGTTTCCGTACTTGTTCTGGGAAATCTGGCGCTTCGTGAAGCCCGGCTTGTACCCGCACGAGCGGCAGAACTCGCAGGGCGCGGTGTTCTTCGTGTCGATACTGTTCATTATGGGGCTGATGTTCGGCTACTACATCGCCGCGCCGCTCAGCATCAACTTCCTGGCCGGCTACGTGGTCGATGCCAGCATCGAGAACCAGATTGACATGCAGAGCTACATGAGTACGCTCACCACCATGAGCGTATCGTGCGCCTTCGTGTTTGAGCTGCCCATGATTGTGTTCTTCCTGGCCAAGGCCGGCATTGTGTCGCCCGAAATCATGCAGACCTACCGCAAGCACGCCATTGTGGTCATTCTCATCATCGCGGCCGTCATCACCCCGCCCGATATCTCGGCCCAGATTATCGTTACCATTCCCATCCTGCTGCTCTACGAGCTCAGCATTCACATTGCCCGCGTGGTGCGGCGCGGCGACGCCGCCCGCCTCAACGCCAAGCTGGCCCGGCAGGCCGAGCGCGACGCCACGCAGCAATAAGCATGGCCGATAGCCCGGCCAGCGGGCTGCTCCGCCGGTCGGGTATGTCTTCAGGGCACAACGACTAAAAATTGTATTGACATGCCTGCAATCCATTTTTGAAGTTATCCGGCGTCAGGACTAATCAGGTAAAAACAATTATTATCCCGCATGAGCGCCTTTTTCGCCAGATGCGGGGTCTCAAATCGGGAATATGTGTTAATGCTGAAATAGCATTAAAGCGTGAAAGTTGGCTGCCTAGTGCTTATCTTTGGCTAGCACTATGCAGCCAATTATGACGCGGCCCGGTTTTTTGCTGAGATGGCTGGTAGCCCTGGGGCTGTTGGTATCGTTGGTGCCTGCCGGGGCCGGGGCGGCTGTGCCCATCAGCACCGAGGTATTGCGGCGGCAACTGGCTACCCGCCTGCCCGATACCACCCGGTTGCGCCTGCTCACGGCCATGTGCTACCGGCTGCACGACGAGCAGCCCGCCCGTGGCCTGCCCTACGGCGAGGCCGCCGTGGCCCTGGCCCGCACCCTGCCCGCCGATGAGCAGGCCCCCGGCCTGCTGCGCAGCCTGCTGAGTCTGGCCAGCTGCTACGCCAACCTGTCCAACGGTCCGGAAACTCTTACCCTCCTGAAAGAAGCCCAGGAACTGGCCCGCACCCAGCACGATACCGATGCCTTGGTGCGCGTCTATACCGCACAGGGCAGCATCTACCACGAGCGCGGCGACTCCACCACGGCTTGGCGGCACTACCAGCGGGCGCTGCAATTGAATGCGCGGCCGGGCGTCACGGCCCATAGCAGCATGAAGCTACTGGGCAATGTGGGCAGCCTGTTCTTTTACCGGCGGCAGGTGCCGCAGGCCCTGCACTTCGATTCGCTGGCCCTGGCCCTGGCGCGCCGCGAAAGCGACTCCACCGCCGAGTCGACCTACCTATCTAGCCTGGCTACTTACCAGATGAAGCTGGGCCGCCTGCCCCGGGTGAAAAGGCTGCTCACGCAGGCGCTGGCCATCAGCCGCCGCCAGCACGCGGCCCGCAACCAGGCCGAGCAATTGATTCTGTTTGCGATGTACTACATCCAGACCGACCAGCCCGACCGGGCCGATGGTGCCGTGCGCGAAGCCCTGAGCATGGCCCGCCAAAGCGGCTACCTGGAGCGGGTGCTCGATTCCTACAGCATCCTGGCCGCCGAAGCGGCCGAGCACAACCAGTACCGCGAAGCCTACGAGTGGAACAAGCGCTACGTGGACCTGAACGACACCCTGAACAATCGCCAGACCATGCAAACCCTGGCGGCGGCCCAGGTCAGCTACGAAACCCAGGAGCGCGCCCGCCGGCTGCGCCAGCTCACCGCGCAGCAGGCCGAGCAGGGCTGGCACAACCGCCTGCTGGGTGGCGCGGTGGCGATTCTCGCCGGTGGTCTGCTGGTGGCCGTGTACCTGCACCGCAACCTGCGCCGCAGCCGCGCCGCTCTGGCCGCTAACAACCGCGCCCTAGAAAAAGCCTCGGAGGAGCTGCGCGCCGTGGCCGTATTCAAAGACAAGCTTTACGCCATTGTGGCCC
The DNA here is from genome assembly GCF_054061335.1 of Hymenobacter sp. UYAg731. NCBI lineage: Bacteria > Pseudomonadati > Bacteroidota > Cytophagia > Cytophagales > Hymenobacteraceae > Hymenobacter > Hymenobacter sp. UYAg731. The sequence goes on from NZ_JBSSEC010000002.1 coordinate 905,238, forward strand.
ACGACCTGCGCGGCCCGGTCACAGCCTTTGCGGGCGTCACCAGCCTGATTGATTCCTACATTGCCCAAAACGACAAGGCCGGTCTGGCCCGCCTGCCCGCGCTGGTGCGCCAGGCTTCCGACAGCCTCAACCACCTGCTCGACAACGTGCTGAACTGGGCCGTGAGCCAGACCGGCGAACTGGACTGCCGCCCCACGCCCCTGCTGGTCACGGAGCTGTTTGCCGAGTGCCAGGCCCTGTACCAAACCACGGCCGCCGCCAGCTGGCAGCACATCACCATGGCCGCCCCGCCGGATTTGCGTCTGCTGGCCGACCGCAACATGAGCCGTACCATTCTGCGCAATCTGGTGGGCAACGCGCTGAAGTTCATGCCCGCCGGCGGCCACGTTCACCTCGAAGCCGCCCCCGACCCCGACGACCCCCGCATGGTCCTGCTCAGCTGCACCGACACCGGACCGGGCATGAGCGCCGCTACCGTTTCGTCGCTTATGAGCGGCCCGGCGCTGCCCGAGCCGTCGCCTATGCCCCAGGCCACCGGCCTCGGTTTGGGTCTGGCCTTGTGCCGCGCCTTCGTGCATCGCCACGGCGGCACGCTGGTGATTCAGAGCCGCCCCGGTGCGGGCACCAACGTAACGGTGAGTTTGCCAGTGGCGAAGTAGGCTGCACTGAAAGAAAAAACGTCATGCTGAGCGCAGCCGAAGCATCTCTACCGCGCAAGTAAATCCGGTCGATTAGATTATTCCTGCGGTAGAGATGCTTCGGCTGCGCTCAGCATGACGTGCTTGTCGTCGTCCTGCTTCTATTCACCTTACCAGATAACTACCCGCGTCGAGTCAGGGCGGTAGAGCTTCTGGCCGGGCTTGATGCCGAAGGCTTCGTAGAAGGCCGGCACGTCGGCCATGGGGCCGTTCACGCGGTATTGGGCGGGCGAATGCACGTCGGTGAGGAGCTGCGAGGCCAGGCTTTCGTCGCGCACATGCATCTGCCAGCCCAGAGCATAGCCCAGGAAGTAGCGTTGCGTGGGGGTGAGGCCGTTGATTTTCTTGCCTTCCTGGTACTGCTTGGTCTTCTTGAAGGCATCAAGTCCGATGACGATGCCGCCCAAGTCGGCAATGTTTTCGCCGGCCGTAGCCTTGCCGTTGATGTGCAGCGAATCGAGGAGGGTGTAGCCGTTGAACTGCTTCACAATGCCGTTCACGCGCTCGTTGAAACGCTTGCGGTCGTCCTTGCTCCACCACTCGTGCAGGTTGCCGTGGGCGTCGTACTGGCTGCCCTCGTCGTCGAAGCCGTGGGTGAGCTCGTGGCCGATGGTGCTGGCCCCGGCGTAGCCGTACACCAGCGCGTCGTCGGCATCGGCATCGAGCAGGCCGGGGATGGCGAAGGCGGCGGCGGGCAGCACAATCTCGTTGTTCGAGCCGTTGTAGTAGGCATTGTAGGTCTGCGGGGTCATGCCCCATTCGGTGCGGTCCACGGGTTTGCCCAGCTTGTTCAACTCGTAGTTGTACTGCCATTGATTGGCACGCATCACGTTGGCAGCCAATGAGCTGCGGTCGATAGTTAGGGCCGAGTAGTCTTTCCACTTGTCGGGGTAGCCTACTTTGGGGGTGATTTTGTGGAGCTTGTCTAGGGCCACCACTTTGGTGGGCGCGCTCATCCAGTCCACTCGCTGAATGTGGTCGGCAAAGGCAGCCACTACGTTTTTTACCAGCGTATCGTAGCGGGCTTTGGCTTCAGGCTTGAAATATTCCTTTACGAACAGCTGGCCCAGCGCATCGCCTAAGGCGTTCTCCTGCATATCCAGTACCCGCTTCCAGCGCGGGCGAATGGCCGTAGCCCCGCGCAGCACCGTGCCGTAGAAATGGAAGTTCTCGTCTACGAACGGGCGGCTGAGCGTGGGCGCAAACTCGTGGGCGACGTGCCAACGGAGGTAAGCTTGCCACTCTTCTAGGTCTTTGGTTTTCAACAATTGCCCCACGGTCTGGTAAAATTCGGGCTGGCCCACAATTACCGTATCAATAGCGGTGCTACCCATCTGACTCAGCCAGGTTTTCCAGTCGATGCCGGGCGTGAGCTTGTCGAGCTGCGCGATGCTCATCTTGTGGTAGTTGGCATATGGGTCGCGCAGGGCTTCGAGCTTGCGCGAAGACTTGGCCAGGGTGGTTTCCATGTCCATTACTTTGGCGGCGTTGGCCTGGGCCGTAGCGGCATCCTGGCCTAGCAGCTTGAAGGTGTTGGCGACGTGCTTCAGGTACTCGGCGCGGATGTTTTTGGTGCGCGAGTCGGTGTTGAAGTAGTAGTCGCGGTTGGGCAGGCCCAGGCCCGCCTGGCGCAGGTAGAGGGCCATTTTGTCGCTGTTCTTATCGTCCTGGCCCACGCGCGGGCCGATGAGCGCATTCACGCCCAGCGGAATTTCATGGGCTATGACGCCCGGCACCTCGGACACCGTTTTCATGCTGGCGATGCGGTCCAGCTCCGGTTTCAGGGGCGCGGCCCCGAGCCGGTCGGCTTTCACCGAGTCCATGCCCACGGCCCAGAAATCACCGATTTTCTGTGGGTTGCTGCCCGGCGTGCCATCCTGCGCCCCGGCGGCTTCGATGCTGGTCTGGCGCAGGCGGGTATAAATCTCGTCCTGCACCTTTTTGCCGATGCCCATATTGCTTTCGGAGGCCGGTATGGGGTTATTTTTCAGCCAAGTGCCGTTGGCGTAGGCGAAAAAGTCGTCGCCGGGGGCCACGGTCGTGTCCAGCGCGGCGTGCAGGATGTCGGGATTATCGGCGGAGCTGGCCGTTTTCAGGGAGTTGGACGGGCAGCCGGTGACACCGGCGGCCAGCAGGGGGAGCAGGAAGAGGAGTTTTTTCATGCGAAAAAAAGGCGTGTTTCTCAGCGGCGTTAAATACCGGAGTTATTGGATGTACGAGCGCGCAAAGACAAGCGCGGTGCCGCGACGGATACTTACATGAAGTGGCTGCGGCTTGGCTAGCTCAAATCTACTCGGTTACCGGCCGTATTAAGCCGCAATAACGCAAGGTCCGGGAAAGCCAATAGATGCACCAACAAACGGCAACGATAAATTATCTTGGCGGATTGAAATACCCCAAGCCTACTACTACGTCAGTTGTTGTGGAGCGGCAAGGATTTGCCGGTAATAAAGCCAGTCACCAACCAGCCCAGTGAAACTGTGGATTAGCAGTAGTTCGATAGACTGCGGTAATTTAACCCAGGAGTACCACGTTTTGCCAAGCTGCCCATCAGCATGGCTCGCGTAGATGTGCGCTACGAAAAGGGAGTAATAGAATTGATAGATTGAATACATCCCCATCCCAACTATCAATCCCAGAAATACAACTGCTCGTTGCTTTATCGGCTTATTTAAGACGAAATAGTGACCAATTGTCAGGCATCCCAAGGCCAAAAAATATAGTCATTCCCAAAAATATAGCTCATAGAAAACCATGCTGATTGGGATACCTACTTTATTGCGTAGGGAATTATTAAGCCACTCTTTCCAGTAAAAGGAGAGGCCGGGAATAATCATCTTCAAAACTGCCGCTACCGTTGCGCAAGCAAGCAGAATGAAGGCATAGTTCGCCAACTGTCTCATAATTATATAGCATTGATTGAACCCCGATTCGCGATAGGCGACGAAACCACCCTTTCTCATCTACACCGAAAGCAGTAAAACAGTGCGTACAATACAAGAGGCGTTTCAGCCTGTCAACAGCATTGCTTCTTGAAACCTGCTCGTGATGGCGCTATTGACCCCTAAAAAACGGCATATCTCCTCTTATTTTGAGTTGTGACTTGCTAGTTCAAGAATTTCCCGTACTTTTGCACTCCCAAATCGAACGGAGGTGGGCACTGAAGCTGACAAAAAAGAAATTTTCCGCCGGTCTTGGTTCTTGAAAAAAGCCCCGTACCTTTGCACCCCGCCACGAATCAACCGGATTCAGGGCCTTGAAACACAAATCAGTTTTTGCAACGAAAGTTGAGAAAGCAGTTTGAAAATCGAAATAAATTCTTACCTTTGCACCCCGAATCGCCTTAACCGATGGCTGCTCGCAGCAAAGCGAACAAAACAGGAAAAATAAAAACTTTCCTTGTTTGCTTGTCAGTTCAAAACTTTTGCTTACCTTTGCACTCCCAATCGCAGGAACGGGAAATAAAGGAAAGAAAC